>NZ_JBEGGO010000011.1:0-226282 GCF_052112345.1 Pseudomonas sp. SAS7
GGCCGGACCTGGTGTTCGCAATTACCCCTTCAAACACTTCAACTCACTGAAGTCCGTGCGCACCTTGCCCAGCTTTTCTTGCAAGAACCGCCGCTGCTGCTGCGTACTCTGCTGCACCAGGTCCACCAGCAAACTGCGCGCCTGTTGTTCGGTAATTTGAAACGCTGAGCGGTATTCAGGCGTCCACAAACTTTCCTTGCGCTGCAGCAGTGTCGCCAGGCGTGGCTCGAAGCTTGCGTCGTTGCGCTGGTTCATCGCCAGCAACAATTGCTGCTGCCAGTGGGCGCGGTTGGCGATCCATTCGCGGTTCTGGTCGCCCAGCGCTGCGGACCAGGCCTGCACCCGCTGCTTCTGCGCTACCGTCAACTCGCCAAACCACGGGGTCAGGCGTTTCTCCATGCGCTCGCTACGCCGGGCGATCTGCTTGGGCAGCGGGGTATCCACGTATTTTTTCTGCCGTTCGCTGATGTCCTCGCGGAACGCCTCGCGCATTTCCGCCACCTGGCTGTCGCTCATGCCGCGCAACAGTTCGGTGGCCGACGGGGTGATCTCCTCTGCCACCCGGCCAATCGCCTCACGGGCCTCGCGGGTACGTTGCTCCAGCGCCTGGTCGGTCACTTGGCCATCGGCGACCATTCCGCGTACCCGGTCCAGCCAGTCGATGTAGCCGGGCAGCTGGGTCTTGCAATGCCAGGCCAGGTGTTCGCGCAAGCGGTCGTCGAGCAAGGCCTTCTGCTCGCTGTTCATGTCCAGGTAATCGCCCAGCGACCACGGCACCAGGCGGTCCAGGTTGCGGTAGGCCAGGTCGATACGGCTGCAGGAGGCCAGGGCCAGGGCGAAGCCGAGGGTGATAAGCAGGGCTTTGGACAGGCGTGCAGGCATTTGCTGTTCCTTGCAGTGGCGGCCAATCGGTAGAGGTAAGGGTAGCCGCAGGGTTCCATTGCATCGCAGCAATGGCGATTCCCTTCCATCGGCAATCTCACTATTATTGCGACTAATTCTTATCCGCATCGTTACAAGGATGATTGCGTGTACAAGGTCCCGCCTGCACCGCACGATGACATGCACTGCCTGTACCGCGACCACAGCGGCTGGCTGCAAGGCTGGCTGCGCCGGCGCCTGGGCGACCGGGAGCAGGCGGCAGACCTGACCCAGGACACCTTCGTGCGCCTGATCGCCAGCACGGTGGCCCACCCGTTGCGTGAGCCACGCAATTTTCTGGCGACGGTGGCCAAGCGGGTGATGGTCGACCATTTGCGCAGGCGCTCGCTGGAACAGGCCTACCAGGAGGCGTTAGCACTGGAGCCGGAGTTGCTGGAGGTGTCTGCCGAGCAGCGGGTGATCCTGCTGGAAACCTTGTTGCAGCTCGATGCCATGCTGGACGGCCTGAACCACAAAGTGCGCCAGGCGCTGTTTCTGTCGCACCTCGAAGGCCTGAGCTATGCCGAAATCGGCAAGCGCCTGGGGGTGTCTGTAAGTTCGGTGACCAAATACATCGCCAAGGCCACCGAACAGTGCCTGCTGTTCGCGCTGGATGCCGAGCTGTGAGCCCGGCGCAGCAACGCCAGGCGCTGCGCGATGCGGCGCAGTGGCATGCCCGCTTGAGTGCCGGGGCGGACTACCCGGCGCTGTATCAGCGTTGGCAGGCGTGGCACCAGGGCGACCCTGTTCATCAGTGGGCCTGGCAGCGGCTGGAGGCGTTTCACGCCGAGCTGAGCAGCGTGCCGGCGACCATGGCACAGCGAACCTTGGCGATGGAACAACCACTGGCAGGCAGGCGTACCGTGCTCAAGGGCCTGGTGCTGGGCCTTGGCGTGTCGGGCCTGGCCTGGACTGGCTACCGGCAGACGCCGCTGTGGCTGGCCGATGTGCGCACGGCCACGGGCGAGCGGCGTCAGCTGCGGCTGGAAGATGGCACCCAGCTCACCCTGAACACGGCCAGTGCCGTGGACATCCGCTATGACCACCAGCAGCGCCTGATCATCCTGCGCGCCGGGGAAATCATGGTGACCACAGGCAAGGATGCACGACCACTCAGCGTGCGCAGCCAGCAGGGCGAGATGCGCGCGTTGGGTACGCGTTTTGTCGTGCGCCAACTGGACGGGCAGACCGAACTGGATGTGCTGGAACACGCTGTTGCCGTGCGCAACCGGGCAGACGCCGAGCCGCTGCGGGTGGAGGCGGGCCTGAGCCTGCGCTTCGGGGCCGGGCCATTGCCCGCGCCACAGGCGCTCGACCCCAACAGGGACGAGTGGGTGAATGGCCGGCTGGTGATCGACAACTGGCCGCTGGGCAGGGTGTTGGACGAATTGCAGCGTTATCGCCCGGGCTTTATCGAGTGTGCCAAGGAGGTTGCGCACCTGCGCCTTTCGGGGGCCTTCCCGCTGGACGATACCGCGCGAGCGCTGGAGGCGATTGCACAGGCGCTGCCGGTGCGGATCGAAACCCGCACGCGGTTCTGGGTGAGGGTGCGGCCTTTAGCCTGAATCTGGGATTGGGGCTGCGCAGCGGCCCCAATATGGCAGCGGGGGATTTTTAAAATATTTCTCGTTTGCATTGTCGGTTTTCCGGTTTCACACGACCCCTCCTGCAAACCGCCACCACAGGCATTTGAAGGAGCCCCCCATGCACCCCCGTGTTACCCGCCACAGCTACCCCAGAAAACCCCTTGTCGTTGCCATGTTCAGTGCCGCCTTGCTGCTGCAGGCTGGGGTAGTTCATCCACTGACCAGCGCCGGGCAGGCCAGTGCCGCCGAAGCCGCTCGCAGCTATGCCATCGCAGCCGGGCCCCTCGGCGCGGTGCTCAGCCGCTTTGCCAGCGATGCCGGGGTGGTGTTGTCGTTCGAGGCCGAACTGACTCAAGGCAAGCACAGCCCGGGGTTGCTGGGGACATACAGCGTCGAGCAAGGTTTTGCCCGGTTGCTGGCGGGCACTGACCTGCAGATGATGGCCGCGAGCAATGGCAACTACGTGCTGCTGCCTCGCTCGAAGGATGGTGCGCTTGAACTGGGTGCGACCAGTATCAATGCCTCGGGCTTGGGGGCTACGACGGAGGCGACAGGGTCTTATACGACCGGGTTGACCAGCACGGCAACAAAGATGAATTTGTCCATTCGTGAAACGCCGCAGAGCATTAGCGTTGTCACTCGTCAGCGCATGGATGACCAGCAACTGCATACTATGAGTGAAGTGCTGACACAGGCCCCTGGCATCACCATGTCCCAAGACGGTGGCGAGCGCTTCAACATCTATTCACGTGGCAACGTGATCAGCACCTACCAGATTGATGGGGTGACCACGACCCAGGAAAACCAGACGCGCACCACACCCGGAACCTTGCTGGACATGGCCCTGTACGACCACGTGGAAGTCGTGCGTGGCGCTACCGGCCTGATGACTGGTGCAGGCGATCCAAGCGGCGTAGTCAACGTCATTCACAAACGCCCGACGGCGCATTTTCAATCCTACGTGCAGGGCACAATCGGCTCCTGGGACTACAACCGCCTGGAAGCAGATGTCTCCGGTCCGCTGATCGATAGCGGCAAGCTCCGTGGCCGCTTAGTGGCGGCCAAGCAGAACAACAACACCTTCATGGACTGGTACAGCCAGGACAAGAACATTGCCTATGGCGTCATCGAAGCCGATGTCACCGATACCACTCTGGTGCGTTTCGGAGTCGATTATCAGACCTACAAAGCCAACGGCGCCCCTGGCGTGCCTTTGATGTACAACAATGGCCAGCAAACCAACTTCTCGCGCTCGACCAGCGCAGGGGCACGCTGGGCCTATGATGACTATGAAACCTTCAACTACACCATCAACGTCGAACAGCAGCTTGCCAACGATTGGCAGTTGAAAGTGGCCGCTAACTACATGGATGTGGACCGCGACGTCGGCGTCGCGTACTACGCAACCAACAGCCTGACCTCCAGCCTGGATCCGGCAACCAACCGTGCTAACGCCGAGCGCGGTAAATCGTGGGCAGACCAGACGCAAAAAGGCGTGGATGTGACGCTGCAAGGTCCATTCCAAGCGTTTGGCCAGACCCACGAACTGATATTCGGCTACAACTATCAGCAATACGACAATACGCATTTCTCCTACACAGGTGGCACCCAGAGCTTCGACTTCGATACATGGGATAACGAACTGCTGAAACCGGCCAGCTACACGCCACTACTGGACTTCAACATCAACTCACGGCAAAGCGGCTACTTCGCCGCAACACGTCTTAACTTCACCGATGATGTCCACCTGATCCTGGGCGCACGCGCTAGTAACTACGAATACAACTACTACTCGAAAGTGCTCAATAACGCTGCTCTGAACCCCACCATCTATGGCATGCGCGAAAGCGGCGTGGTCACCCCCTATGCCGGCATCGTTTACGACTTGACGCCTGAGCAGTCGGTTTATGTCAGCTACACTGACATTTTCAAACCGCAATCGAACCGGGATATCGACAACAAGCCACTGGATCCCGTGGAAGGCACCAACTACGAGGCCGGCTGGAAAGGTGAGTTCTTCGACCGCCGCCTCAATGCCAATGCTGCGATCTACTACATCAAACGCGACAACCTAGGTGTTGCCACGAGCGAGACGATTCCAGGTACCAACGGCGACATCGCCTATAAAGCGGTCAGCGGCGCAGAAACCAAAGGCGTCGACCTGGAGCTTTCCGGTGAGGTCCTGCCAGGCTGGAACGTACAGTCTAGCTATAGCTGGTCCCGTACAGAGGACTCCGACGGCAACCGCCAGCTGACCCAGTTGCCCACAGACACCTTGCGTTTCTGGACTACCTACCGCCTGCCTGGCGTAGGGGACAAGCTCACCGTCGGCGGTGGGGTCAACTGGAATTCGGGGACGTCACTGTACTTCACACGCTACCAGACTCGGGCAAAACAGGATGACTACTATGTCGCCAGTCTGATGGCACGCTACCAGGTCACTGATCACCTGAGTACCACCCTCAATATCAATAACCTGTTTGACGAAAAGTACTATGCAGGCTTTGCCGGCAACTATGGCCACTACGGCGCACCGCGTAACACCATGCTGAACCTGCGCTACGATTTCTGATCCATCGCCCCAAAAGCTCAAGCACAAAGGGGCAACCGTCCGGAAGCTTTGACACCACCCCGTGTCTGTCTGGAAAATAGCCCCCTTGTCTTGAGGATCATCAGAAATGGCTCTGCTTGGGCGTTACAACAGTTTGCAAATCGTGAAGCACGTGGACTTCGGCCTGTACCTGGACGGCGGCGCCGATGGCGAGATCCTGCTGCCCGGGCGCTACATCCCGAAAAACGCCGAAACCGAGGTGGATGACTGGCTGAACGTATTCATCTACCTGGACAGCGAAGATCAGCTGATCGCCACCACCGAAAAGCCCAAGGTGCAGGTGGGTGAGTTTGCCAGCCTCAAGGTCAAGGACATCAACGGTGCCGGTATCTTCCTGGACTGGGGCCTGCCCAAGGACCTGCTGATGCCGTACTCGGAAGAGGCACGGCAGCTGAAGATCGGCGATTACTGCGTGGTGCACGTCTACCTCGACAAGCGCACCCGCCGCATCACCGCCACATCACGCCTGGACCGTTACCTGGACGTCACCCCGGCCGACTACAAAGTCGGGCAACCGGTTGAGCTGCTGGTGGCCGGCGAAACGCCGATGGGCTTCAAGGCCATCATCAACAACCGCCACTGGGGCCTGATCCACAAGAACGAGGTGTTCAAGTTCCTGCGTTCGGGCATGCACGAGAAGGGCTTCATCAAGGAAGTGCGCCACGACGGCAAGATCGCCCTGAGCCTGCAACCGGTGGGTGCGGCCCTGGCCGACAGCCTGCAGGAGCAGATCATGGCGCGCCTGGAGGCTGAAGGTGGGGTGTTGGCCGTGTGCGACAAGAGCGACCCGGCGCTGATCAGCAAGCTGTTCAACGTGAGCAAGGGCAACTTCAAGAAGGCAATTGGCGCATTGTTCAAGCAGGGCCTGATCGTCATCCATGACGACCGTATCGAAAAGGCCTGACGGCCTTACGGCTGTACGAAGTTGCGGAAGTCCAGCTGCTCGCCACCCGGACGGGTGTCGCGCAGCAGCGAGTCGCGGTCGGCGCTGAGGGCCAGGCTGATGGTGGAGCGGCGCTTGCCGGGCTTGCGCACTTCCATCTGCTCCAGGTGAGCCTTGAGGAAGTTGGTGGGCACCTTCAGGTGCTGCAGCTCATCGCTTTCTGGCGTGTGCAACAGCAGGTTGACCCAGTCGGCCTGGCCCTTGCCCAGCAGCTTCACGGGCACTTCGAACCACCACAGGTTGCGTTTGTTGTCCAGGATGGCGAACAGGGTGTTGCTGCTGTTCAGCACCGGCTTGGCCAATGCTTCGTTGCGCCGGGCGATGGCGGCGGGTTTGTCGAGTTTCATGCAGGTTCCTGCGGGTTGACGCTATGAAGGCCTGCATTGTGAGGGGTGGCACGGGGCGGGGCAAGGTTTGATGAAGACCTTTGCGTTGGGGCTGACGCGGTCAGTGTAGGAGCGGCCTTGTGCCGCGAAAGGGCCGCGGAGCGGCCCCGGCAATATCGGCTTTGTTGCTAGAACCTTGGGGCTGCTTTGCAGCCCTTTCGCGGCACAAGGCCGCTCCTACAACGGCCGTATTAACCGGTGAGGGTCGGTGTTGTTAGCGCCGTACGGGTTGGCTCAACTCGGAGGTTGCCCCATCGGCAGTGGTTACGGTCGCGGTAAAGCTGCGCAACCCGCCGATGTTCTCCAGCACTTGTGCAAACCGCGCTTGCCCCTGCTTGTCACTGTTCACCAGCACCTCCCCGAGGTACTGCTCCGCCTCGCTGCCATCGGCCTCGGCATTGCCAAAGAACTCCACCCGCAGCAGGCTCGACACCGGCCCCTGCACTTCACCGCGCAACACATTGCCTTGCAGCGCAATCAGCCGTGGTGCCTGCTGGTTATGATTGGGCAGCGGCTGGCAAGGCTTGGGCTCGCCGTTGGCATCGCAGATGATCGCCTGGTCTTTCTTCGGCAAGTCGGCGCCCACCCCGCGCGAACCCACATACAGCGCATGGGCCTGCGCCGGCACGCCAAACACGATGGCACCGGTGCGCTGGCCCGGCACGCACGAACCGCCGGCTTCGCAGCGGCGGATATCCTGGCTGTTACCCCAGATGCGGTTGCCGCTCAGGCGCGTGGCGTTAGCATCCGGTTCCGGGCGCAGGGCCACGCCGATGCGGTTGCCGTGGATCAGGTTGCCGTCGAGGATGTTGCCCTCGCCGGTGACGCTGACGCCGATCGAGTTGCCGCTGAACGTGTTGGCCGCCAGGTAGTTGCGCTTGCCCCAGTTGATCTGCAAACCGTCGGAGTAGTTTTCGAAGCGGTTGCGCACCACGCTGTTGTCATTGCCCAACAGAATCTCGATACCCTGAGAGGGCTCAGGGTTGGCCGCAGTAGAGCGGAACAGGTTGTCGGCCACCAGGTTGAATGCCGCGCCGCGGGTCAGCTCCAGGCCGTCGCCATTGTCGATCAGCTGGTTGCGCAGCACCTTGTTGTTGTTCGTGGTGGTGGCGGTGGGGTTACCTGCGCCGTCGTCACCGGTCAGCATGATGCCCGCGCCACCTTTGTTGGCGATGATGCGGTTGTCTTCGATCACGTTGCCACTGGCGCGGTTGACCAGGATGCCGATGCAGAAGTTGCGCACTTCCAGGCCGCTCAGGTGCACGCCCTGGGTGTCGCGTAGCACCAGCCCGGGGTTGGTGGTAGTGCGCACGTTGGTGCCGAACTGGCCGGGCAGGGCGCCGGGGCAGGTGCGTACGCCCTGGTCCTTGATGTAGGCCGAACCGTCGATGGCGATGTATTGGCCATCGCGTGCCCAAGGCAGGCCGGTGATGCGCACCGGGCCCTTGATTTCCGGCAGCGCACGGCTGGGGCGGATCACGTAGGGCGGCTGGCCGACGGCGGCAATGTCGATGCTGTAGTGGCCAGGGTTCTGGTTACTGGTTTCGATGGCCCAGCGCAGCGAGCCGGGCTGGTCGTCGTCGGCGTAGTGCTCGACACGCAGGGTTTCGGGGTTGGCCGGTGCGGCGGCCAGGGCGGGCAGGGGGAGCAGTGGCAGCAAGGCCACCAGCGCAGGCATCAGACGCATGGGTGCGGGTATCCGGAAAACATTGTTTTTATCGAGTGTCAGCCTGCTCTGGGCGGACGTTTGCGGGGATTCTAGGGCAGCTGCGTGAACTGCGTAGGTGCGCCGGGGTGATTTGGTGCGGTATTCGCCCGCAGTTTTACCGCTCGGCTTGTGGCTGGAAAATCCGTTGAAACTCCCGGCGAGGGTGGTGGGTCCACCTTCTGTCGACACGGTTCACGTGTCTCCATTTGCAGGAGTTTTGCCATGAGCGGTACTAAAGACAAAGCGAAAGGTCTGGCCAACGAAGCAATCGGCAACGTGAAACAGGGTGTTGGCAAGGTGACCGACAACGACAAGCTGCGCGCAGAAGGCAAGGCGCAGGAGTTGAAAGGCGAGGCGCAGCAGGTCAAGGGCGATGTAAAGGATGCAGTGAAGAAGCCTTGATTTGAGGCAACCTGTATCGGCCTCTTCGCGGGCACGCTCGCGAAGAGGCCGATACAGGCTTACACAATTTTTGATGCATTGGCCGGGAGCAGCACAGCAGCGGTATGGTCTATTAGACTTGTCTGTTGAATCGATCGAGCGGCGAAAGGAGACGCTATGATTTTTTCCGCCCTGCAGGGCCTGCCCTTGCACCGCGTGCTGGTTCGTACCATCAAGGAATTTCTTGATGACGAGATGTCCACCTACGCCTCCGCGCTGGCCTACCAGGCGCTGTTTTCGCTATTCCCTTTTCTGCTGTTCCTGATTGCCCTGATTGGTTTCCTGCATTTGCCGGACTTCTTTTCGTGGCTGCGCCTGCAATCGGAACTGGTGCTGCCACCTCAGGCGCTGGAGCAGGTCAACCCGGTGATTGACCAATTGCAGCAGTCCAAGGGCGGGCTGTTGTCGGTGGGTATCGTGATCGCCTTGTGGACCGCGTCGGCTGGCGTGCGCCTGATGATGAGCGCGATGAACGCTGCTTACGATGTGCCCGAAGGCCGCCCGGTATGGAAGCGTATCCCGCTTTCCATTTTCTACACTATCGGCCTGGCTGGCATGCTGCTGGCGGCTGCAGCACTGATGGTGCTGGGCCCGCAGGTGATGGAATGGATCGCCGCCCAGATCGGCATGCAGGAGTTCATCGTCACGCTTTGGACCATTCTGCGCTGGCCGGTGATCATCATATTGCTGATGGTGGCGGTGGCCCTGATCTACTACGTGATGCCTGACGTGAAACAGAAGTTTCGCTTCATCACGCCCGGCTCGGTACTGGCAGTGGTGGTGTGGATCGTGGCGTCACTGGGCTTTGCCTACTACGTGAAAACCTTTGCCGACTACAACGCCATGTACGGCAGCATTGGTGCAATCATCGTGCTGTTGCTGTATTTCTATATTTCCGCTGCCGTGTTGCTGCTGGGCGCGGAGATGAATGCGGTGATCGAGCACATGTCGAGCGAGGGCAAGAACCCTGGCGAGAAGGATTTCGAAGGGCACAAGGCCCCGGAAACCATCACCGTGCTGGGCCATGAACACCCGCAACCGAGCCAGCACCAACCTTCCGAGCCGAACCCCAGATGATCCGTGACATTCTCAAGATGGGCGACGAACGCCTGCTGCGCATCGCCCCGCCAGTGCCCGAGCACATGCTCGGCACTGCCGAACTGCAGCAACTGATCGACGACATGTTCGAAACCATGCGCCATGTGGGCGGCGTGGGCCTGGCCGCGCCACAGATTGGTATCGACCTGCAGTTGGTTATTTTCGGTTTCGAGCGCAGCGAGCGCTACCCGGATGCCGAAGCGGTGCCGCAGACCATTTTGATCAACCCGGTCATCACGCCCACGTCCACTGAACTGGAGGACGGCTGGGAAGGTTGCCTGTCGGTACCGGGCCTGCGGGGTGTGGTGCCACGCTTCAAGCATATCTGCTACGAAGGGGTCGACCCCCAGGGCAACCCGATCAACCGCTTTGCCGACGGCTTCCATGCCCGGGTGGTGCAGCACGAGTGCGACCACCTGATCGGCCGGCTGTACCCGTCGCGTATCCAGGACTTTGCCAAGTTCGGCTACACCGAGGTGCTGTTCCCCGGGCTTGAGGTCAGCGACGACTGACCCCGCTGCAGGGCCACCAGGCGTTTGCTGCGCTGGTAGCGCTGCAGGCGGCTGGCCAGGGTTTCGGGCAGTTGCCCGGCCATGTGGAAACCCAGATGCTCATAGAACGGCACCAGGTCCGGGTGGCAGAACAGCCAGGTCGGCCCCCTTGCCTGTTTCAGCGCCGCCTCGATCAATTGCCCAGCCACCCCTTGGCCGCGCTGCTGCGGGTCGACAAACAGCCCCGTCAGCCATAAGCCTTCGCCCACCGCGCTCAGGCTCAAACCCGCAACGATGCCTGGGGCGCGCGCCACCCACAGTTCAGCGTCGCTTGCAGCACGCATACGCGAGCCGTGGTGGCGGTAAAAGTGGTCCAGCAGCCGGCGTTCTGTGGCCGAGAGTGTCGAGCAGTGAATATTTTTTAATGAGATGGCGGGTCCTGCCCTGAAAGCTGGCCAAAGGCTCTGGCCTGAGATGTTGCGGCCGATTTGACGCAGATTGTTGCAAATCCGGCAAGGGTGAATATCCGACTTCAGGGTTCAACTATTGCGAACCGGGAGTAGAATTTTACTCATCCCCCCTGGCAGTACGAAGCGGGATCGGTACTTCGTGCCATCTTCACCGTAGATGGCAACTTCTCCGCGCCATTGACGGCATTAGAAGTCAATCGATCAGCTTGAATGCTCAAAAGGCACACTCACATGAAACCATTACTGATTCTTGCATTGGTCGGTATGTCCTCGTTCGCCCTTGCCGACGAGGCCCAACCTGTCTCCAGCCAGCCTGTGGCCCAGCAGTACGACTACACCATGAACCTGGACATCAAACGGGTGATCAACCTCTCGACCATCCCCAATGTCTGCGAAGTGGTACCTGCGACCATGACCTACGAAGACCACCAGGGCCAGGTGCATACCATCCAGTACCGGGCCATGGGTGAAGGTTGTCAGCAGGGTTGATCGGGGCAATGACTGATGGCCCCATCGCCGGCAAGCCAGCTCCCACAGGTACTGCACAGGCCTCGGGCTTTGTGTAATCACTGTGGGAGCTGCCTTGCCGGCGATAGGGTCATCAGAAATATCGCTACTCAAGCAATGAAATATTCTGAATGAATGTCGAGACAGATGTGCTATCGCGGTTTGATAGCATTCTTGTGAATACTCGCGAGAGTCAGGACATGAGTTGCATGCGCTACAAAGGCTACGCCGCTCGTATCGAGTACGACGAGCGTGATGACATCTTCGTCGGCCGTGTGCTCGGTATGCGAGACATCATCAGTTTTCACGCAAGGTCGGTGCCCGAATTGCATGAAGCGTTCCGCGATGCACTGGAGGATTACCTGGCCGATTGTGCAGAGCAGGGCATTACTCCGGAGAAGCCTGCTTCGGGTAAGGTCATGCTGAGAATTCGGCCTGAGGTTCATGCTGCGGCGAGTGTCGCTGCCCGTGCTGCCGGTAAAAGCCTGAATCAGTGGGCTGATGAGGTATTTGAACAAGCCGCGATGGCCTGAGCCACGCTGCTCTAACGCAGCGCATAGGTAATATCCCGCCGTCACTGAACAGAATAGTTTCCAAGGCCTGTCGATTCCTCCGTTCTCCGTTCGACCATAGGTGAAGGCACGCCGCACTGCGTGTCAAAACCTATGTACTGTCGGAGAAACCCTCGATGAGCACCGCAGCCGAAACCGAGATTCGCCAACTGGTCGAGCGCTGGATGCAGGCCGTGCGCGATCGCGACATCCCCAACATCACCGCCCCCTATGCCGATGACATCGTCGCCTTCGATGCCATCCAGGCCCTGCAATTCAAAGGCAAGGCCGCCTACACGGCGCACTGGGAAATGTGCATGGGCATGTGCACCGGCCCCATGGTCTTCGAACTGGCCGAACTCACCGTACATGCCGATGGCGATTTGGCCCTGGCCCACTGGCTGAACCGCTGCGGCCCGGGTGACGACGAAAGCCAGTGCGGCTTCATGCGCGCCACCGTGGGCTATCGTCGGAAAGGAGACCAGTGGCAGGTGATCCACGAGCACTGGTCGGCGCCTTTCGACATGGAAACGCAAAAAGCCCTGTTCGATCTCAAGCCCTGAGCCGTTATCGCCAAACGCACTTTGCCGATGCCCTGGAGGCCACCATGAAATACCTGTGCCTGGTCTATTGTGACGAGGGGCTGTTGCACAGCCTGCCCGACAGCCCGGAAGACGCCGAATGCATGGCCTACGCCGAAGCCGTGCATGGCTCGGGGCGAATGCTGGCGGCCGAGGCGCTCAAGCCTGTGCAAACCGCCACCACGGTGCGGGTGCGTAACGGGCACATGAGCCTGACCGACGGCCCGTTTGCCGAAACCAAGGAGCAACTCGCCGGCTTCTATCTGGTGGAAGCCCGCGACCTGAACGAAGCGCTGAACATCGCCAAGGGCATCCCGGCGGCACGGGTCGGCAGTGTCGAGGTGCGACCAGTGCGCGAACTGCAACCCTGACAGCTACGGAGAACCATCAGCATGAGCCTTGCACACCCCGCGCAAGCACAACACGAGTTGTCCATCAGCCGCCTGATCGACGCACCTCCGGCCAAGGTGTTTCGCGCCTGGACCGAACCCCGGTGGCTGATGCAGTGGTGGGGGCCGCACGGCATGACCACCCCGGAGTGCGAGATGCAGTTGTGGGCTGGGGGTGTATTCCGCACCCTGATGCGGGCGCCGGATGGTAGTGAATACCCCACCCAGGGCGTGTTTCTGGAAATTGCCGCGCCGCGCCGGCTAGTGTTCACCGATGCCTTTGGCCCCGGTTGGGTGCCGTCGGACAAGGCCTTCATGACCGCCGTCATCAGCTTTGACGAGGAACAGGGCAAAACCCGCTACACCGCCCGCGCCTGGCACTGGAATGCCGCTGACAGCCGGGCCCATGAAGAAATGGGCTTCTATCAGGGCTGGGGCGAAAGCCTGGACCGCCTGGTGGAGGTGGTGACCCAGCGGATGCCCGACTGATGACGGCACTGGCGCAGGTGCGTGCCGAAGTCGAGGCGGTGTACCGGCGGGAGTCGCGACGCATCCTGGCGACGTTGATCCGCCTGCTGGGTGATTTCGACCTGGCCGAGGAGGCCATGCATGATGCCTTCTTCATCGCCGTCGAGCGTTGGCAGCGCGATGGTATCCCCGATAGCCCACGGGCCTGGCTGGTTTCCACCGGGCGCTTCAAGGCCATCGATGCGCGGCGCCGACGCGCCCGTTTCGACCGCTCTCAGGCAGACCTGAGCATGCTGCTCGACGGCCAGGCACACGACCCCAGTGAAGAAGAGTTGTTGGCGGATGACCGCTTGCGGCTGATCTTCACCTGCTGCCACCCGGCGCTGTCGGCCGATGCCCAGGTGCCGCTGACCCTGCGCGCAGTCTGCGACCTGACCACCGAGCAGATCGCCCGCGCCTTCCTGCAAAGCCCGGCCACCATCGCCCAGCGCATCGTGCGCGCCAAAGCCAAGATCCGCGATGCCGGCATCCCGTACCAGGTACCAGAGTTGGGCGAACTGCCCGAGCGCCTGGAGAGCGTGTTACGGGTGATCTACCTGGTGTTCAACGAAGGCTATTCGGCGTCATCGGGCGAGTCACTGCTGCAGCAGGAACTGAGCGATGAAGCCATTCGCCTGGCGCGGCTGCTGGTGCAATTGTTGCCTGATGCGGAGGCGATCGGCCTGCTGGCCTTGATGCTGCTGCAGGCGTCCCGGCAGCAGGCGCGAACCGATGCCCAGGGCAACCTGGTGGTGCTGGAACAGCAGGACCGCAGCCTGTGGGACCGGCAACGTATTGACGAGGGCTGCGAGCTGGTGCGCCTGGCCCTGCAAAGCCGGGCGTTCGGTGCCTATACGGTGCAGGCGGCGATTGCCGCGGTGCACGCAGGAGCGGCAACGGCAGAAGAGACGGACTGGGCGGAGATCGTCGGGCTGTATGACGTGTTGCAGCGGCATTGGCCCTCAGCGGTGGTGGAACTGAACCGGGCTGTGGCACTGGCGAAGCGGGACGGGCCGGAAGTTGGCCTGCGGGAGGTCGAAGGGATTCTGGCGCGGGGTGAACTGCTGGACTATCACCTGGCGCATGCGGCGCGGGCCGAGCTGCATTATCAGCTGGGGCAGGTGGAGGAGGCGCGTGCGGCGTGGCGACAGGCGCTGGCGCTGACCAGGCAGGCGCCGGAGCGGCGGCATATCGAGCAGCGGCTGAAAGTCATCGAGTGATGTTGGCTGCGCTGGCCTCTTCGCGGGTAAACCCGCTCCCACATGATCAGCACAGATTGAGCATTGTGCTGTACCTGTGGGAGCGGGTTTACCCGCGAAGAGGCCGGTGCGATCTACATCAATCTTCAGCTGGCGACGAAATTCGGCGGCGACACCAGCTCGACTGTCTGCTGCTTGCGCGGCGCCAGGATCTCGGCCTCACCCTGCACCACCAGCTCATCGTTCTGGTTGTACACATTGGTGGCGATGCGCACCTTGAACTTGGGCAGCTTCTCGAGAATCTCCAGGCGCACGGTCAGGGTGTCGCCAATTTTTACCGGTTTCTGGAAGCTCATCTGCTGGCCCAGGTAGATGGTGCCAGGGCCTGGCAAAGTGCAGGCCACTGCAGCACTGATCAGCGCGCCGCTGAACATGCCATGGGCAATACGCTCGCGGAACATGCTCTTGGCGGCAAACTCGGCATCCAGGTGAACCGGGTTGTGGTCACCGGACATCGCAGCGAACAGCTGGATGTCGCGTTCTTCAACGGACTTCTTGTACTCGGCCGTCTGGCCAACTTCGAGGGCTTCGTAAGGCGTGTTGGTGACCTGGGACATCGGTGCTTCCTTAAGCGTTGGGCGAGGGCGGCTATCATTCACTGCGCACGGGGCGGCCAAGGGCCAGCGCCTGTTCAAGCCAGCCGAGAATATCGGCGGTGACCTCGTCACGGTTGGTTTCGTTGAGTACTTCGTGCCGCGCCTCAGGATAGACGCGCAGCTGTACATGTCGATTGCCGGTCGCGCGCAGAGCGTCGGCCAGATGGGTGAGACGCTTGCCGGCACTGACCGGATCACATTCACCACCGATTACCAGCATGGGCAGGTTCGGATCGATTTGCGCGAGGTTACCCGGCTGGCTGATTTGCGCCAAGCCTTGCAGCAGGTCGAGCCACAGCTGGTTGCTGCAGCGAAAGCCGCACAACGGGTCGTTGACGTACAAGTCGACCTCGGCTGGGTCGCGGCTAAGCCAGTCGAACGCCGTGCGGTTGGGCTTGAACGCTTTGTTGAATGAACCGAACGACAACCATTCTATCAGCGCACTCTTGCCTTGCGGCCCCTGGCGCCAGGCCTCCAGCCTGGCAATCAGCCGCGCCACGCGGTACAGCGCCGCCGGTTGGTAGTTGGAGCCACTGAGAATCGCCCCGTGCAGGCTGGCGCTGTGGTGCAGCAGGTACGCCTGGGCGATGTAGCTGCCCATGCTGTGGCCGAACAGAAACAACGGTGTGCCCGGGTACTGCTGGCCGATGTGCTGGGCCAGCAGCCCAAGGTCGTTGACTACGGCATTCCAGCCATGATGGCGGGCGAACAGGCCGAGGCTGCCCAGCTCGGCGGTGCGCCCGTGGCCGCGCTGGTCGGCAGCGAACAGGGCAAAGCCCGCCTCGCTAAGGGCATGGCCCAGGCGCTGGTAGCGCCCGGCATGCTCGGCCATGCCATGGGCCAGCAGCACCACGGCCTTTACCGGTGTGGCCGGCAGCCATTGGTGCACGTGCAGGCTGCAGTGCTCGCTGGCGGGTAGCCAGAAGGCGTCGTGGGGCATGGCGGGTCCTTGTGCGCGCGGGTACCCGAACAGTGTATGCACAACCGGCCGGATTGCAGGAAGGGCACAAATAAGATTCACAATGTTAATGGCGGCACTTGGCGTATATGCCGCCTTGGGCTTACCTGCTAACGTCGGATCAACGCCTTTTCGCCAGCAGGCGATCAGGTAAAGGACTAAAGGACGCAGTGCAGGTCCAGGCAGAGGAACAATAATAAATGCAAGCCGACTTCTGGAATGACAAGCGCCCGGCGGGCGTGCCTTCCACCATCGACATCAATGCCTACACCTCGGTCGTCGAGGTGTTCGAGCGCTCCTGCAAGCGCTTCGCCGACCGCCCGGCGTTCAGCAACCTGGGCGTGACCCTGACCTACGCGGAGCTGGAGCGCCATTCGGCAGCCTTTGCTGCCTGGTTGCAGCAGCACACCGACCTCAAGCCGGGCGACCGCATCGCGGTGCAGATGCCCAACGTGCTGCAATACCCGATCGCCGTCTTTGGAGCCATGCGCGCCGGCTTGATCGTGGTCAACACCAACCCGCTGTACACCGAGCGCGAAATGCGCCACCAGTTCAAGGACAGTGGCGCACGTGCGCTGGTGTACCTGAACATGTTCGGCAAGCGTGTGCAGGAGGTGCTGCCCGATACCGGCATCGAGTACCTGATCGAGGCGAAGATGGGCGACCTGTTGCCCGCCGCCAAGGGCTGGCTGATCAACACCGTGGTCGACAAGCTGAAGAAGATGGTACCGGCCTACCAGCTGCCTCAGGCGATAGCGTTCAAGCAGGTGCTGCGCCAGGGCCGCGAGCAGTCGCCCAAACCGGTGCCGTTGAGCCTGGACGACATTGCCGTGCTGCAGTACACCGGCGGCACCACCGGCCTGGCCAAGGGCGCCATGCTCACCCACGGCAACCTGGTGGCCAACATGTTGCAGGTGCTCGCCTGCTTCTCGCAGCACGGCCCCGACGGGCAGAAGCTGCTCAAGGACGGCCAGGAGGTGATGATCGCGCCCCTGCCGCTGTACCACATCTATGCCTTTACCGCGAACTGCATGTGCATGATGGTCACCGGTAACCACAACGTGCTGATCACCAACCCACGGGACATCCCTGGCTTCATCAAGGAGCTGGGCAAGTGGCGTTTCTCCGCGCTGTTAGGGCTGAACACACTGTTTGTCGCGCTGATGGACCATCCCGGTTTCCGCCAGCTGGATTTCTCGGCGCTGAAGGTCACCAACTCCGGCGGCACGGCGCTGGTCAAGGCCACTGCCGAACGCTGGGAGGCCCTTACCGGGTGCCGCATTGTCGAAGGCTACGGCCTGACAGAAACTTCGCCGGTGGCCAGCACCAACCCCTATGGCCAGCTGGCGCGCCTGGGTACGGTGGGCATCCCGGTGGCGGGTACCGCGTTCAAGGTGATCGACGATGACGGCAACGAATTGCCGCTGGGCGAGCGGGGCGAGTTGTGCATCAAGGGCCCGCAGGTGATGAAGGGTTACTGGCAGCAGCCTGAGGCCACTGCTCAAGCACTGGATGCGGACGGCTGGTTCAAGACCGGGGATATCGCGGTGATCGACCCGGACGGCTTCACCCGCATTGTCGACCGCAAGAAGGACATGATCATCGTCTCGGGCTTCAACGTGTACCCCAACGAGATCGAGGACGTGGTGATGGGCCACCCCAAGGTTGCCAACTGTGCCGCTATCGGCGTGCCGGACGAGCGCTCCGGCGAGGCCGTGAAGCTGTTCGTGGTGCCGCGCGAGGGCGGGGTTAGCGTGGATGAGCTCAAGGCCTATTGCAAAGCCAACTTCACCGGCTACAAGGTACCCAAACACATCGTGCTGCGTGATTCGTTGCCGATGACGCCGGTGGGCAAGATCCTGCGGCGGGAGCTGCGCGATATAGCGTGATACCGGGATGGCTTCGCGGGCTTGCCCGCGAATGCTTCAAAACCGCTCTAACAGGAGGATTACAGCCTGATCTGCGACATTTTGGTTAAAAACTCTAAAAATGACCTGTATTGTTCATTGAGTCATTTTTGTGACTGCAAGGCCTGTTTTGGCCTCTAGGCGACCCCAGGCAAAGCTGTTACTCTCGGCCCGCTTTCAGACGATCCGGTTTGCAACGAACCGCCGTCTCATATCAATAATAAGCGCATCGACGCGCCAATCGAACTTCGCTGTTGCTGAAGGAGTGGGCTTCCATGATCGAAAATTTTTGGAAGGATAAGTACCCAGCCGGGGTTACGGCGGAAATCAATCCTGACGAATTCCCCAATATCCAGGCAGTACTCAAGCAATCCTGCCAACGCTTTGCCGACAAACCGGCCTTTAGCAACCTGGGCAAGACTATCACTTATGGCGAGCTGTATGCGCTGTCGGGGGCGTTTGCCGCCTGGCTGCAGCAGCATACCGACCTCAAGCCCGGTGACCGCATTGCCGTGCAACTGCCCAATGTCCTGCAATACCCGGTCGCGGTCTTCGGCGCCATGCGTGCCGGGCTGATCGTGGTCAACACCAACCCGCTGTATACCGCGCGGGAGATGGAACACCAGTTCAACGACTCCGGCGCCAAGGCCCTGGTGTGCCTGGCCAACATGGCCCACCTGGCCGAAAAGGTGGTACCCAAGACCCAGGTCAAACATGTCATCGTCACCGAAGTGGCCGACCTGCTGCCGCCGCTCAAGCGCCTGCTGATCAACAGCGTGATCAAGTACGTGAAAAAGATGGTGCCGGCCTACAGCCTGCCGCAGGCCGTGCGCTTCAACGATGCCCTGGCCTTGGGCAAGGGCCAGCCGGTGACCGAGGCCAACCCGCAGGCCAACGACGTGGCCGTGCTGCAGTACACCGGTGGCACCACCGGCGTGGCCAAGGGTGCCATGCTGACCCACCGCAACCTGGTGGCCAACATGCTGCAGTGCCGGGCGCTGATGGGCGCTAACCTGCACGAAGGCTGCGAAATCCTCATCACCCCGCTGCCGCTGTACCATATCTACGCCTTTACCTTCCATTGCATGGCGATGATGCTGATCGGCAACCACAACGTGCTGATCAGCAACCCGCGTGACCTGCCGGCCATGGTCAAGGAACTGGGCAAGTGGAAGTTCAGCGGCTTTGTCGGCCTCAACACCCTGTTCGTTGCCCTGTGCAACAACGAGGCGTTCCGTGCCTTGGACTTCTCGGCGCTGAAAATCACCCTGTCGGGCGGCATGGCCTTGCAACTGAGCGTGGCAGAGCGCTGGAAGGCCGTTACCGGCTGTGCCATCTGCGAAGGCTACGGCATGACCGAAACCAGCCCGGTGGCGGCGGTGAACCCGGCAGAAGCCAACCAGGTGGGTACCATTGGCATTCCGGTGCCGTCGACCTTGTGCAAGATCATCGATGACGCTGGCAACGAGCTACCGTTGGGCGAGGTGGGCGAGCTGTGCGTCAAGGGCCCGCAGGTGATGAAGGGCTACTGGCAGCGCGAAGATGCCACCGCCGAGATCCTCGACAGCGAAGGCTGGCTGAAGACCGGTGATATCGCCCTGATCCAGGCCGACGGTTACATGCGCATCGTCGACCGCAAGAAGGACATGATCCTGGTCTCGGGCTTCAACGTGTACCCCAACGAGCTGGAAGACGTGTTGGCGGCCTTGCCAGGCGTGCTGCAGTGTGCAGCCATTGGTGTGCCGGACGAGAAGTCGGGTGAAGTGATCAAGGTGTTCATCGTGGTCAAGCCGGGCATGACCGTGACCAAGGAGCAGGTGATGGAGCACATGCGTGCCAACGTTACCGGCTACAAGGTGCCGCGTCTTATCGAGTTCCGCGATTCGCTGCCGACCACCAACGTGGGCAAGATCCTGCGCCGCGAGCTGCGCGATGAAGAGCTCAAGAAGCAAGGCTTGAAGAAGATCGCCTGACGCCCCGCCAGCGCGGTCCCTGTAGGAGCAGCCTTGTGCTGCGAAAGGGCCGCAAAGCGGCCCCAGCAATTTCAGCAACACCACTGAAAACCTGGGGCCGCTTTGCGGCCCTTTCGCGGCACAAGGCCGCTCCTACAGAGGTTGCACCGCTTTCAGGCTCAGCGCAGTTTTTCCAGCATCTGGTAGTACCACATCCCCGCCGCCAGCAGCGGGTTGCCCAGCAAATCCCCCATCGGCACCCGCACATGCTTGCACTGGGCAAAGGTGTCGAACTTCTCCAGTGTCCCGGTCAACGCCTCGGCCATGATCTCGCCCATGATGTGGCTGGTGGCAATGCCGTGCCCCGAATAACCCTGGCAGTACCACACGTTGTCCGACAGCTTGCCCAGCTGTGGGATGCGGTTGACCACGATGCCCATGGCGCAGCTCCACTGGAACTCGATGGGCACGCCTTTGAGGGCCGGGAAGGTGCGTTCGATGCACGGGCGCAGTTCGCCTTCGATGTCGCGTGAATCCTTCCCCGAGTAGTTGGCGCCACCCCCGAACAGCAGGCGCTTGTCGGCGGTCAGGCGGTAATAGTCGAGCACGAAGCGGCAGTCGTACACCGCCAGGTCCTGCGGGTTGATCTGCTCGGCCAGCTCACCCAGCGGCGCGGTGGTGACGATGCCGCCCATGGCGGGGAAGATCTTGCCCTTGAGCTGGCGCTTTTCCAGTTTGTGGTACACATCGCCGGCCAGCATCACCTGGCGTGCCTCGACCCGGCCGTGAGCGGTGACCACCGCCGGGCGCGGGCCGTGGACGATGTCCAGCACCTCGGAGTTCTCGAAGATAAGCGCACCCAGGCTGTGGGCAGCGCGGGCCTCACCCAGGCACAGGTTAAGCGGGTGCAGGTGCAGGTTGCGCAGGTTCTTCAACGCGCCCAGGTACAGCGGGCTCTGCAGGTGCTCGGCCACTGCCGCGCGGTCGAGCAATTGCACCTGCTCGCCCATGCCGCGGCGGCGGGCCTCGGCCTCGAAGGCACGCAGCTCGTCCATGTGCGAGGGCTTCATCGCCGCATGCAGGTGGCCGTGCTTGAGGTCGCAGTCGATGCCATAGCGCGCCACGCGCTGTTCGATCACCTGGTGCCCGCGCCAGCGCAGGTGCCAGATGAAATCGTCGACGTCGGCGCCCAGGTGGTTGCGCATCTGCGTGCGCATGGCCTCGTCGCCCGACAGGCTGCCGGTGACCTGGCCGCCATTGCGCCCGCTGGCGCCCCAGCCGATGCGGTTGGTTTCGACGATGGCCACCTTCAGGCCACGTTCGGCCAGCTCCACCGCCGTGGCGACGCCGGTGAAGCCGCCGCCGATGATGGCCACATCCACCTGCACCGTGCCCTTGAGCTGCGGGTACTCGGTGTGGTCGTTGAGGGTGGCGCTGTAGTAGGACGGCGCACGCTGCGCCGGGCCCTTGTTCAATACTGCGTTCATGGGTGTTCCTTGTTATGTAGGGGCTCAGGCCTGGTGCAGGTACCAGCGCCAGTCCTGCTCGCTGACTTCGGCCATGAACTGGCGGTACTCGGCGCGTTTGACCTTCAGGTACACGCCAAGGAAGTCTTCGCCCAATGCTTCGCGGGCCCAATGGGAATGTTGCAGGGCATCGAGGGCAGTCAGCCAGTCGGTGGGCAGGTGTTCGGTGGCCTGGGCATAGCCGTTGCCTTCCACCGGTGCGCCCGGGTCCAGCTGTTCGCGGATGCCCCGGTGGCTGGCGGCGAGAATCGCCGCTGCAGCCAGGTACGGGTTGGCGTCGGCGCCGCAGATGCGGTGTTCCACATGCCGACTGTTGGCCGGGCCGCCTGGCACGCGCAGGCTCACGGTGCGGTTGTCCACGCCCCAGGTCGGTGCCAGCGGCGCATAGCTGTTGGCCTGAAAGCGGCGGAACGAGTTGGCGTTGGGGCAGAACAGCAGCAGCGAGTCGCGCAGGTGGCGCAGCATGCCGGCCACAGCCTGGCGCAGCAGCGGGGTGCCGGCTTTGTCTTCACTGGCGAACAGGTTGTTGCCCGCGCTGTCGGCCAGGCTCAGGTGCATGTGCATGCCGGTACCGGCCAGGTTGGCAAACGGCTTGGCCATGAAGCAGGCCTGCATGCCGTGGGCATGGGCCACGCCTTTCACCAGCCGCTTGTAGCGCACGGCCTGGTCCATTGCCTGCAGCGCATCGCCGTGCTCCAGGGTGATTTCCACCTGGCCTGGGGCGTATTCCGAAATGGCGGTACGCGCCGGAATGCCTTGGGCCTTGCAGGCGGCGTACAGGTCGGCAAGAAACGGTTCGATCTGCTCCAGCTCACGCAGGCCATAGACCTGAGTGGCGCGCGGGCGGCCACCATCGTTGTCCAGCGCCGGCTGGGGGCGGCCCTGGGCATCGCGTTGCTGGTCGAGCAGGAAGAATTCCAGCTCGCAGGCCATTACCGGGTGGTAGCCGTCGGCTTTCAGCGCTTCGATGGTGCGCAGCAGCACATGACGCGGGTCGGCGATGCTGGCCGGCAGGCCTTCGCTCGGGTGCATGCTGACCTGCACGGCAGCGGTTGGCACCCGCCGCCAGGGCAAGCGCACCAGGCTGCCTTCAAGCGGGTAGGCGCGGCAGTCGATGTCGCCCACGTCCCACACCAGGCCCGAGTTTTCCACGTCGTCACCGTTCAGGGTCAGGCCGAGGATGGTGCTGGGCAGCGGCCGGCCGGTCTGGTAAACGGCCAGCAGTTCCTCGCGGTGCAACAGCTTGCCGCGCGGTACGCCGTTGGCGTCGAGGATAAATAGCTCGAACAGCTCGATATCGGGGTTTTCGGCCAGGAAACGGGAAGCCTGCTCTACGGGTGCAAAGTGCATGATAGATTCGCTCACGGGCGCACAGGGCCACCGCACAAGCAGGCGGCCCAGTTGAGTCAAACGGCCAGAGGAGGCCGGGTTTGGTCACAACGGCGTGAGCGAGGTGTCCGGTGGGCGCGCGTGGCGGCAGTGCCACAAAGCCCAGAAGGCGAGGATGATGTGAACCAGCGGATTTTCCCCGGCACGGCTCCGGGCCTTCGGGAGCGAAGGGCGGGACGGCGGTGGGGCGATGGGCTGGACGGGAGTCATGCCTTTGATACTCACATGCGGCGTAAGGTTGATTAAAGCAGTGAATGGCAACCTTTACATATGCCCTTGCTAAACTTTCACCCGCTATACAATCCCTGTAGGAGCGGCCTTGTGCCGCGAATGGGCCGCAAAGCGGCCCCAGGTTTTCAGTGGTGCTGCTGAAATTGCTGGGTCCGCTTTGCGGACCATTCGCGGCACAAGGCCGCTCCTACAGGGACCGTGCCAGCCTGGACAGCAAAGTAGGCCCAAATCTGCGACAATCGCGCATCCTTCGAATGCCGATCATGAAAAAGCAGGCTCACCTGCATCACTAAAAAGCCCCATGACTGACCACGCCATCGACAAACTGCTGCAAAACCTCGACCACGCCATGATTGCCGACCGCCATCGCCTGCGCCGGCAACTGCACGAACTGCGCAAGCGCCCCGACGAGGCGAAGCTGGCGCAGTGGGTGGAAAAGGTCCAGGCCTCCTGCGCCCAGGTCACCGCGCGCCAGCAGAGCGTGCCGACCGTGCGCTACGACGACAACCTGCCGATCGCCGCCAAGCGTGATGAGATCAAGAAGGCCCTGGCCGAAAACCAGGTGCTGGTGATCGCCGGCGAAACCGGCTCGGGCAAGACCACCCAGTTGCCGAAAATCTGCCTGGAGCTGGGCCGTGGCAGCCATGGCCTGATCGCCCACACCCAGCCGCGCCGGATCGCCGCGCGCAGCGTGGCGGCGCGGGTTGCCGAGGAGCTGGGCACGCCCCTGGGCGGGCTGGTCGGCTACCAGGTGCGTTTCGAAGACCAGAGCGATTCCAACACCCTGGTCAAGCTGATGACCGACGGCATCCTGCTGGCCGAAACCCAGCACGACCGCCTGCTGGAGCGCTACGACACCATCATTGTCGACGAAGCACACGAGCGCAGCCTGAACATCGACTTCCTGCTCGGCTACCTGAAGACCCTGCTGCATCGCCGGCCAGACCTGAAGCTGATCATCACCTCGGCGACCATCGACCTGGAGCGCTTCTCCAGGCACTTCGATAACGCGCCAATCATCGAGGTGTCCGGGCGCACCTTCCCGGTAGAAACCTGGTACCGCCCGCTGACCAGCGAGCAAGACGAGGAAGGCAACCAGATCGAGGACGACCTCACCGTCGACCAGGCCATCCTCGCCACCCTGGATGAGCTGGCGCACCATGAGCGCAGTGAGGGCAAGGGCCCGGGCGATGTGCTGATCTTTTTGCCGGGCGAGCGGGAAATCCGCGATGCCGCCGAGATCCTGCGCAAGGCGCAGCTGCGCCACACCGAGATTTTGCCGTTGTACGCGCGCCTGTCGCCGGCCGAGCAGCAGCGTATCTTCCAGCCGCACACCGGGCGCCGCGTGGTGCTGGCCACCAACGTTGCCGAAACCTCGCTGACCGTGCCTGGCATCCGCTATGTGATCGACACCGGTACCGCGCGCATCAGCCGTTACAGCTACCGCGCCAAGGTACAGCGCCTGCCCATCGAGGCAGTGTCGCAAGCCAGTGCCAACCAGCGCAAAGGCCGCTGCGGCCGGGTCGAACCCGGCATCTGCGTACGCCTGTACAGCGAAGAAGATTTCAACAGCCGGCCTGCGTTCACCGACCCGGAGATCCTGCGCACCAACCTGGCGGCGGTGATCCTGCAGATGCTGCACCTGCGCCTGGGCGCGATCGATGCCTTCCCGTTCATCGAGCCGCCGGATGGCAAGGCCATCAGCGATGGCTTCAACCTGTTGCAAGAGCTGTCGGCGGTCAACCGCGAGAACCAGCTCACCCCGATCGGCCGCCAGCTGGCACGTTTGCCGGTCGACCCGCGGCTGGGCCGCATGCTGCTCGAAGGCGCACGCCTGGGCAGCTTGCAGGAAGTGCTGATCGTCACCAGTGCGCTGTCGGTGCAGGACCCGCGCGAACGCCCGCCGGAGCGCCAACAGGCCGCCGACCAGGCCCACGCACAGTGGAAGGACGTGGACTCCGACTTCGCCGCGTTGGTCAACCTGTGGCGTGGGTTCGAAGAGCAGCGCCAGGCACTGACGGCCAACCCGCTGCGCAACTGGTGCCGCAAGAACTTCCTGAACTACCTGCGCCTGCGTGAATGGCGCGATGCTCACCGCCAGCTGGCACTGATCTGCCGTGACCTGCAGTTGACGGTGAACAAGGAACCGGCCGACTACCAGAAGATGCACAAGGCCATCCTCAGTGGCCTGCTCAGCCAGATCGGCCAGAAGACCGAAGAGGGCGACTACCAGGGTGCCCGTCAACGGCGCTTCTGGGTACACCCGTCGTCGGGCCTGGGGCGCAAGCGCCCGCAGTGGGTAATGGCCGCCGAACTGGTCGAGACCACCAAGCTGTATGCGCGCATGGTCGCCAAGATCGAGCCGGACTGGATCGAGCCGCTGGCCGGCCACCTGGTCAAGAAGAACCACTTCGAACCGCACTGGGAGAAAAAGCGCGGGCAGGTGGTGGCCTATGAGCAGATCACCTTGTACGGCCTGATTCTGGTTGGCCGCCGCCCGGTGCACTACGGCCCGATCGACCCGGTTACCTCGCGCGAGCTGTTTATCCGCGAAGGCCTGGTGGGGGGTGAAATCCAGTCGCGGGCCAAGTGCCTGACGGCCAACAAACGCCTGCTTGAGGAACTTGACGAGCTGGAGGCCAAGGCCCGCCGGCGCGACATCCTGGCCGACGAAGAAACGCTGTACGCCTTCTACGAAGCGCGCCTGCCGGCGGAGATTCACCAGACCGCGACCTTCGACAGCTGGTACCGCATGGGCAGCCAGAAGGACGCCAACCTGCTGATCATGCGCGAGGAAGACGTGCTGGCCCGCGAGGCCAGCGAGGTAACCGCAGCGCAGTACCCCGACAGCATGCAGGTGGGCGAGCTGCGCCTGCCGCTGAGCTACCACTTCGAGCCCGGCCACCCGCGTGACGGCGTGACTGTGCGGGTGCCGGCACCGCTGTTGCCAAGCCTGCCCGGCGAGCGCCTGGAATGGCTGGTGCCAGGCCTGCTGGAAGCCAAGTGCGTGGCGCTGGTGCGCAACCTGCCCAAGGCCCTGCGCAAGAACTTCGTGCCGGTGCCGGACTTCGTCAAGGCCTCCCTGGCGCGCATGACCTTTGGTCAAGGGGCGCTACCACAGGCCTTGGGCCAGGAGCTGTTGCGCATGACCGGTGCGCGGGTGTCCGATGAGGCCTGGGAAGAATCGGTCAAACTGGTCGAAGGCCACCTGCGGATGAACATCGAAGTGGTCGACGGCCAAGGCAAGTTCCTTGGAGAAGGCCGCGATCTGGCCGAGCTGACCGCACGCTTTGCCGCTGCCAGCCAGGCAGCGCTGGCGGTGCCACGTGATGCCAAAAGCGAACAACCGGTGCAGGCCAAAGCCTTCAGCGAAGTGAAACAGACCGCCCAGCAGAAGATTGCAGGGCTGTCGATGACCGTGTACCCGGCGCTGGTCGAAGACAACGGCACCGTGCGCGAAGGGCGCTTCTCGACCCAGGCCGAAGCCGAGTTCCAGCACCGCCGCGCGTTGCAACGGCTGTTGCTGCAGCAACTGGCCGAGCCGGCCAAGTTCCTGCGCGGCAAGCTGCCGGGGCTGACCGAACTGGGCCTGCTGTACCGTGACATGGGCCGGGTCGAGGCGCTGGTCGAAGACATTCTGCTGGCCAGCCTGGACAGCTGCATTCTCGAGGGCGAACAACCACTGCCTCGTGATGGCGCGGCCCTGGCCGGGCTGGCTGAGCGCAAGCGCGGCAGCTGGGCCGAGCATGCCGAGCGCCTGGCACGCCTGACGTTGGAGGTGCTGAAACTCTGGCATGGCCTGCAGAAGCGCTTCAAGGGCAAGATCGATCTGAGCCAGGCGGTGGCGCTGAACGACATCAAGCAGCAGCTGGGTAACCTGGTGTACCCGGGCTTTGTGCGCGAAACGCCTGGGGCCTGGCTCAAGGAGCTGCCACGCTACCTCAAGGCGGTGGAACTGCGCCTTGAGAAGCTGGGTTCGCAAGTGCAGAAGGACCGGGTCTGGTCCGGCGAGCTGGCCAACCTGTGGGCGCAGTACAAGGCCCGTGCCGACAAGCATGCCCAAGAGGGCAAGCGTGATGAGCAACTGGCTTTGTACCGTTGGTGGCTGGAGGAATATCGGGTGTCGTTGTTTGCCCAGCAGTTGGGGACCAAGGTGCCGATTTCCGACAAGCGATTGAGCAAACAGTGGAGTCAGGTGGAAGGCTAAACTTCTACAGTTGTGGCAATATTGATGCAATTTGGGGCCGCCTTGCGGCCCTTCGCGGGCACGCCCGCTCCCACAGGGATGAGCGTACGCCCCTGAATTGGCACTAAAGTGCCATTAACTTGCCATATTTCCAGCCAGCGCCCCGTGGCGATGGCCTTTGACCAGAGGAACGACCGTGTATAACGTCGTGATCAGCGGCACCGGCCTGTACACCCCGGCCCAGAGCATTTCCAACGAAGAACTGGTGGCCTCTTTCAACGCCTGGTCGCAGCAGTTCAACCAGGACAACGCCGCCGCCATCGAGCGCGGTGAAGTCGAAGCGGCGCCGTTGTCCGACGCGGCATTCATCGAAAAGGCCTCGGGCATCAAGAGCCGCTTCGTCATGGACAAGGCCGGCATCCTCGACCCCCAGCGCATGAAGCCACGCCTGCCAGAGCGTTCCAATGACGAACCGTCGGTGCTCTGCGAAATGGCCGTGGCCGCTGCCCGCCAGGCCCTGGAGCGCGCCGGCCGCACCGCTGCCGATGTCGACGGGGTAATCGTCGCCTGCTCCAACTTGCAGCGCCCGTACCCGGCCATTGCCATCGAAGTGCAGCAGGCGCTGGGCATCCAGGGCTTTGCCTTCGACATGAACGTGGCCTGCTCGTCCGCCACCTTTGGCATCCAGACCGCCGCCAACAGCGTGGCCCTGGGCCAGGCGCGCGCGGTGCTGATGGTCAACCCGGAGGTGTGCACCGGCCACTTGAACTTCCGCGACCGTGACAGCCACTTCATTTTCGGTGATGCCGCCACCGCGGTACTGATCGAGCGTGCCGACCAGGCCACCTCGGCGCATCAGTTCGACATCGTCAGCAGCAAGTTGTGGACCGAGTTTTCCAACAACATCCGCAACAACTTCGGCTTCCTCAACCGTGCAGCGGAAGAGGGTGAGGGTGCGGCAGACAAACTGTTCATCCAGGAAGGCCGCAAGGTGTTCCGCGAGGTGTGCCCGAAAGTGGCCGAGCTGATCGGTGAGCACCTGCAGGAAAACGGCCTGCAGCCGAGCGATGTGAAGCGCTTCTGGCTGCACCAGGCGAACCTCAGCATGAACCACCTGATCGTCAAGAAGCTGCTGGGGCGTGAAGTGGCCGAGGAAGATGCACCGGTGATTCTCGACCGTTATGCCAACACCAGTTCGGCGGGGTCGGTGATTGCCTTCCACCTGTACCAGGATGACCTGGCCAAGGGCTCGCTGGGCGTGTTGAGCTCGTTTGGTGCGGGGTATTCGATTGGTAGCGTGATTCTGCGCAAGCGCTGATTGCCTGGTCAGATCCGAGATAGCCGGGGCCGCTTTGCGGCCCATTCGCAGCACAAGGCTGCTCCTACAAGGATCGCGTCCCCCTGTAGGAGCAGCCTTGTGCTGCGAATTTCACAGGCAAAAAAAAGCGGGAAACGCCGGATGGGGTCGGCGTTTCCCGCTTCAGCTTGAAGCAGAGAGGGTGACGCTTAGAACTTGGCTTCCAGGTCCACCTGCAGGGTGTCTACGTCAGCATCGCTGTTCGGCAGGTTGGAGTAGTCGGTCTTGGCCATCATGTAGGCCGCGCCCAGGGCGAAGTTCTTGTCGATTTCGTAACCCACTTTGAACTTGTGGCCACGGGAACCGGTGAAGCCGTTACCGAAGTCGGAGTCGGTGAACAGGCTCACTACACCGTTACGCTGTACGTCGCGGTAGTTGTAGTCCAGGCTCCAGGCGCCGATCTTGCTCTTCAGGCCAGCCAGCCAGGCCTTGTCCTTGCCATCGGTGCTTTCGGTGTTCTTGACGAACTGACCGTAAGCCGACAGCGGGATGGCGAAGCCGGTGAAGTCGACCTGGCCGAAACCTTCCACCAGCTGGAACTCGTTGGTGGTGTTGCCCAGCGAGGCCAGGGCAGCCGAGGCCTTGTCGTTGTCGTAGCCGTAGATGCTGCCGCCCACGGTCACCTTGACGGTGTCAGCCGCGTTGAACTTGGTACCCAGCTGGGCCGCATACAGCTGCGCGTCGTGCTTGTACTGCACGCCGTCGCCGTCTACGTTGTCCTTCAGGTTGTAGTGGCCGATGCTGCCGAACACTTCGGCCGGGCCGAGGTTGGTCTTGTAGGTTGCGGCCACGCCTTCCGGGTTGATGTCGCTGTCCCAGATGATGTCGCCCATGCTCACCCATGGCTGCATCATCTTGCCGCCGATCAGGTGCAGGTTAGGCACGGCAGTCGGGTGCCAGTCGAGGTAGGCCAGGTCGACCCACAGCGATTTCTTCTCGAAGTAGTTGTCCAGGCTCTGGTTGGTCGAGCGGGCATCGGCGCTGCTACCGGTGGCCACACGCACGCCGGCGTCGACCTGTGGGTTGATCTCGCTGTAGAAACCGACACGGGCACGCACGCGCTCACGGTCCTGGTTGCCACTGCGGGAGATCGGGTTGTCGACGTTGACGTCTTCGTAACGCAGGCGCACATCACCCTTGATCTGGGTCTTGGCGGCCCATGCCACTTTTTGTTCAAAGGAGCTCATACGTTCGGACTGAGCTTTCTGGTCGGCCTTTTCCTTGGTTTCTTTTGCCAGGTCGCCCTGCAGTTCGTTGTACTGCGCCTGATTGATCGAGCCGTTGGCGCGGAGCATTTCGAGCAGCTTGGCGTCGACAGCAGCACTGGCCGGGGCGCTCAGAGCCAGCATCATGCCGGTGAGGCTTACTCCGGTAAGTGTAGAAACAAGACGCATAAGGTTCTCCCTACTGAAAAAAATGGGGGAGGCTCAAGCGCCTGCCCCTGCGTTGGCATGTCTTCGGAAAGGGCCTGAATAGACAGGTTCTGGGGTTCCGGAAAACAGGCGCAAGTATTGCGGGGGCCAATGACAGATTAATGTCTAATTAGTGGCACTGCTGTTAAGTAATTGAGAATAAAAGGATCAGCCCGGCGTTCGTCATTTGAGTGTCGAGCGTTCCTTGGGGATACTGAACGCCTTCAGACAGCGAGCCGAAACCGTGACCAGCCTGTATAGCCTTGCCCATTTGCGTGATCTTCCGGCGGCCACCTGGGATGCCCTGGTGCCGGCGGGCCAACCGTTCCTGCGCCATGCCTTCCTCAGCGCGATGGAAGACAGCGGTAGCGTGCAGCGCAACACCGGCTGGGCCGCCGAGCACCTGGTGCTGGAGCGTGACGGGCAGGTGCGGGCACTGTTGCCGGCGTACCGCAAGTGGCACTCGTTTGGCGAGTATGTGTTCGATCATGGCTGGGCCGATGCTTGTGAGCGGGCCGGTATTGCCTACTACCCCAAGCTGCTCGGCGCCGTGCCGTTCAGCCCGGTCAGCGGCCCACGCCTGCTGACGGCCGACCCGGCTGACGGTTTACTGATGCTGCAGGCCCTGCCGGAGTATCTGGGCAAGGGCGGCCTTTCCAGTGCACACATCAACTTCACCGACCCGGCGCTGGACGCGCAGTTGGCGGGCCTGCCCGGGTGGATGGAGCGCCTGGGTTGCCAGTTTCACTGGCAAAACCGGGGGTACCGCGACTTCCAGGATTTTCTCGACAGCCTGAGCTCGCGCAAGCGCAAGCAGATGCGCAAGGAGCGTGAGCAGGTGGCAGGGCAGGGCATCGAATTCCGGTGGTACCGCGGTGATGAACTGGACGAGGCACAGTGGGATTTCGTCTTTCAGTGTTATGCCAACACCTATGCGGTGCGCCGACGCGCGCCTTACCTGACCCGCGAGTTTTTCAGCCTGCTGGCCGAACGCATGCCCGAGGCGCTGCGTGTGGTCATGGCCCGTCAGGGTGGGCGCGATGTGGCAATGGCCTTGAGCCTGGTGGGGGGCGACAGCCTGTTTGGCCGCTACTGGGGGTGCCTGGATGAATTCGACCGGCTGCATTTCGAAACGTGTTTTTACCAGGGCATGGACTTTGCCATTGCCGAGGGTTACCAGCGTTTCGATGCCGGGGCGCAGGGCGAGCACAAGCTGATACGCGGGTTTGAGCCTGTGTTGACGCGGTCCTGGCATTACCTGCTGCACCCGGGGTTGCGGCGGGCGGTGGAGGATTTTCTGCTGCAGGAGCGGGAAGGGGTGAGGGGGTATGCCGAGGAGGCGCGGGGAATGTTGCCTTACCGCCGGGCCTGATGCGTCTTCGGCTGCAGCGCGATCCCTGTAGGAGCGGCCTTGTGTCGCGAAAGGGCCGCAAAGCGGCCCCGGCAATTATTGCTGCGAAGCTGAAAGCCTGGGGCTGCTGCGCAGCCCTTTCGCGACACAAGGCCGCTCCTACAAGAAGCGCGCCGTAGCGCAGATCAGTCGACCCCGACAAAGCCCCCAGTCTGGTGATGCCACAATCTGGCATACAACCCCTGCTGCTCCAGCAACTCAGCATGGCTGCCGCTCTCGACAATCCGCCCTTTGTCCAGCACCACCAGCCGGTCCATCCGCGCAATGGTCGACAGCCGGTGGGCAATGGCGATCACGGTCTTGCCTTGCATCAGCGTCTCCAGGCTTTCCTGGATGGCTGCCTCCACCTCCGAGTCCAGCGCTGAAGTGGCTTCGTCCATGATCAGGATCGGCGCATTCTTCAACAGCACCCGGGCAATGGCGATGCGCTGGCGCTGGCCGCCCGACAACTTGACCCCGCGCTCACCCACATGGGCATCGAAGCCGGTGCGCCCTTGGGCGTCCGACAGCTGCGGGATGAACTCGTCGGCGCGGGCGCGGCGAACGGCTTCGTGCAACTCCGCCTCGCTGGCATCGGGGCGGCCGTACAGCAGGTTGTCGCGGATCGAGCGGTGCAGCAACGAGGTGTCCTGGGTGATCATGCCGATCTGTGCGCGCAGGCTGGCCTGGCTGACTTCGGCAATGTTCTGGCCATCGATTAGGATGCGCCCGCCCTGCACGTCATACAGGCGTAGCAGCAGGTTGACCAAGGTCGACTTGCCTGCCCCGGACGGGCCGATCAGGCCGATTTTCTCGCCCGGGCGAATGTTCAGGTCGAGCCCTTCGATCACATTGGCAGCCTTGCCATAGTGGAAGTCGACATCATCGAAATGCACCGCGCCGCGGCTGACCTTGAGCGCCGGCGCGTTGGGCTGGTCGGTGACGGTAACCGGCTGGGCGATGGTTTGCAGGCCGTCCTGGACCATGCCGATGTTCTCGAAGATGCCGTTGACCACCCACATGATCCAGCCCGACATGTTGACGATGCGGATCACCAGGCCGGTGGCCAGGGCGATGGCGCCAACGGTGATCAGCGACTGGCTCCACAGCCACAGCGCCAGGCCTGTGGTGGCGACCACCAGCAGGCCGTTGAGGGTGGTGATGACCACGTCCATGCTGGTGATCACCCGCGAGGCCAGCTGGGTTTTCTCGGTTTGCTCGCGGATCGCTTCACGTGCGTATTGCTGCTCGTAGTCGGTGTGGGCGAACAGCTTCAGCGTCGCGATATTGGTGTAGCCGTCGACGATACGCCCCATGAGCTTGGAGCGGGCATCGGACGAGATCACCGAGCGCTCCTTGACCCGTGGCACGAAGTAGAACAGCGCGGCGATGTAGCCGGCGATCCAGACCAGCAGCGGCAGCATCAGGCGCCAATCGGCTTCTGCAAACAGCACCAGCGAGGTGATCGCATAGATCAGCACATGCCACAACGCGTCCACCGCCTGCACGGCAGAATCACGCAGCGAGTTGCCGGTCTGCATGATGCGCTGGGCAATGCGCCCGGCGAAGTCGCTCTGGAAGAAATTCAGGCTCTGCTTGAGCACATAGGTGTGGTTTTGCCAGCGGATCAGGCTGGTCATGCCGGGGTTGATGGTCTGGTGTACCAGCAGGTCGTGCAGGCCGAAAAACAACGGCCGCAGCAGCAGGATCACCACCAGCATCCAGATCAGTTCACCGCTGTGCTCGCTGAAGAAGCTGGCATTTGGCGTGCCCTGGGCCAGGTCGATGATGCGGCTGAGGTAGCTGAACATCGCCACCTCGATCAGCGAGGCGAACAGGCCGACCACCAGCAGGGCGAGGAAGCTGGGCCAGACCTGGCGCAGGTAATACAGGTAGAACGGCCACACGGTGGTGGGGGGCGATTCACTGGGTGCTTCGCGAAAGATATCGATCAGCTGTTCAAAACGACGGTACAGCATGGGTAACGACACTCCTGTTCCATCCGGCCCTCAGGCGGTTGCACGTCCCTGTGCAGCCTGCGGTCAGTCGATGCGTTTGGCCGACTTGATGTAGACCGGGTCGGTCGGTACATCACGCATGCCTTTTTTGATGGTGGTGGGCGAGTTGACGATCTGGTCGACCACTTCCATGCCCTTGGTCACCTTGCCGAACACGGCGTAGCCACGGTCTCGGCCCGGGTTGAGGAAGTCGTTGTCGGCCACGTTGATGAAGAACTGGCTGGTCGCCGAGTTCGGGTCAGAGGTGCGCGCCATCGACAGGGTGCCGCGGGTGTTCAGCAGGCCGTTGCCGGCTTCGTTGCGGATCGGGTCATTCGTTGGCTTCTGATTCATCTGCTCGGTGAAACCACCGCCCTGCACCATGAAGCCCGGGATCACGCGGTGGAAGATGGTGTTGTTGTAGAAGCCGCTGTCGACGTACTCGAGGAAGTTCTTGGTACTGATCGGCGCCTTCTCGGCGTTCAGCTCGATTTCGACCTGGCCGAAGCTGGTGTCCAGCATGACGTGCGGGGTCTTGTCGGAGGCCATGACGCTGGTGGCGAAGGCGACCGAGCAGGCGGTGAGCAGAAGTTTTTTCAGCATGGGCTCAAAGATCCTTGAGAGGTGGAAGCGGCTGCGAGGAACTGCAGCAGGGTCTGGTTGAAGACCTCGGGTTGATCGAGTGGCGTAGCGTGCCGGGAATCGTCGACAACGACCAGCCTGGCGTTGGGCATCAGGGCGACGTAACGCTCTTTCAGTTGTATCGGGGTGTAATCGTGGTCGGCGGCGATCACCAGGGTAGGACAGTAGATTTGCCCGATGCGTTCCTGCACGCCCCAGTCGACGATGGCGTCGAAGCTCTTGAGGTAGGCGCGTTTGTCATTGCGCGCCCAACGCTGGGCCATCTTCTGCCGCAAGTCTGCTTGATGGGGCTTGGGGAACAGGCGCTCGGCCAGGCCCTTGCCGACGGTTTCGACACTGAGCAGGCGCGCCAGGCCCCAGCGCTTGAGCCACCAGGCCCAGTCACTGCGGGTACGGCGCTTGACCTCGGGGGCGCTGTTGACGATGCACAGGCTGCGCAGCCACTGCGGGTGGTCGACAGCGAACTGAAAACCCACCATGCCGCCCATGGACAGGCCCACGAAGTGCACGGGGCCCGTGTGCAGGTGTTCGAGCAGGGCCAGCAGGTCGGCACTGAAGGTGGCGATCTGGTAACCGTCGCGCGGCTTGTCGGAGCGACCGTGGCCGCGGATGTCCATGAGGATCACCCGGTAATGACGGCTGAGCACCGGCACCTGCAACTCCCAGTCCTGGCAGCTGGAGCCCAGGCCGTGCAGCAACACCAAGGGTTCGCCCTGGCCATATTCCTCGTAATGCAGTGTGCATCCTTCGTGTTCGAAATAGGCCATGGGCGCGGTCCTCTCAGGCTTGCGGGGGGGCTGCGAAGGGCACGTCCAGTGGCGCGGTGTCGAAGTTGCGCAGCAGGTCGATGAGAATCTGCGTGGCCGGGCCCAGGGTCTTCTCTTTGCTCGAATAAAGGTAGAACAGTGGGTGACGGCTGCCACCCTGATCCAGTTGCAGCGGTTTGAGCACGCCTTCAGCCAGCTCGCGCTCGATCATGTGCCGGGGCAGCCAGGCAAAGCCCAGGCCGCTGCTGACGAAGGTGGCGGCGGTGCCCAGGCTGCCGACGGTCCAGCGCTGCTCGGCACCCAGCCAGCCGACGTCGCGTGGCTGCGCGCGGCCGGAGTCGCGGATAACTACCTGCAGCTGGCTTTCCAGGTCCTGGAAGGTGAGTTCCCGGCCCAGGCGGTGCAGGCTGTGTTCAGGGTGGGCGACGGCGACGAACTCCACCGCGCTCAGCTCGGCGCCCAGGTAGCCGCCAATGCTGTAGCTGCTGATGGCCAGGTCGGCGATACCTTCGTGCATCACTTCTTCTACGCCAGACAACACTTCTTCACGCAGGCGCACCCGGCAGCCGCGGCTTTGCGGCATGAACGCGGCCAGGGCACGTACCAGGCGGGCGCTGGGGTAGGCGGCATCGACCACCAGCCGCACCTCGGCTTCCCAGCCTTGTTCCATGTGGTGGGCAAGGTCTTCGAGCTGGCTGGCTTGCTTGACCAGGTGGCGTGAGCGGCGCAGCAGCACGTTGCCCGCCTCGGTGAGCACCGCCTTGCGGCCGTCGATGCGCAACAGTGGCACGCCCAGTTGTTCCTGCATGCGGGCCACGGTGTAGCTGACCGAGGACTGCGAACGGTGCAGTGCCTCGGCGGCCTGGGCAAACCCGCCGTGATCGACCACTGCTTGCAGGGTTCGCCACTGGTCAAGGGTTACGCGCGGCGCTTTCATCTTTCGCTCCTGTTGTCCTAAGCTGCGCTCTTTCAAGGAGAGCGGCCCATGAAGAAATGTTGTGCGGCAATACTGATGTGCCTGCCCCTCGGGGCCATGGCCTATCCCATCGATGTGGAGAAGGAACTGACCGGAGTCAAGCTCGACTACACCGCCTATGACACGGCCTACGACATTGGCGCCATTACCCTGAACAACTATGGGCAAGTACCGGCGGCGTGCAAGGTCACCTTCCGCAACGGCCCGGAAGCACCGCGGGTACGCCGGGTGAATGTACCGGCCGGCAAAAGCGTGGATGTCACTGCCAAATTCAACAGGCAGATCATCAAACTACGGATCGCCGTGAACTGCAGTCCGGAATAAACTGATTAATCGATTGATTGAACCCACTTTTTACGCTTTTTTATCGATAGGTCAAGCCTTAATCTCACCTCCATCGAATCGCACCCTTTTCGCCGATGGAGGCACCCCATGTCCCGCGTACTGATCATCGAAAGCAGCGCCCGCCAGCAGGATTCCGTTTCCCGTCAGCTGACCCGTGATTTCATTCAGCAATGGCAGGCCGCTCACCCGGCTGATCAGATTACTGTGCGTGACCTGGCCGTAAACCCGGTGCCGCACCTGGACGCCAACCTGCTGGGTGGCTGGATGAAGCCCGAAGAACTGCGCAGCGCCGCCGAACTGGATGCGCTGGCCCGTTCCAACGAACTGACTGATGAATTGCTGGCTGCCGACGTGCTGGTGATGGCTGCGCCCATGTACAACTTCACCATCCCCAGCACCCTCAAGGCCTGGCTGGACCACGTGCTGCGTGCCGGCATCACCTTCAAGTACACCCCCACTGGCCCGCAGGGCCTGCTGACCGGCAAGCGCGCCATCGTCCTGACTGCCCGCGGCGGTATCCACGCTGGCGCTACCAGCGACCATCAGGAACCGTACCTGCGCCAGGTGATGGCTTTCATCGGCATTCACGATGTTGACTTCATCCATGCCGAAGGCCTGAACATGAGCGGCGAGTTCCACGAGAAGGGCGTCAACCAGGCCAAGGCCAGGCTGGCGGCGGTGGCCTGAGGCTTCACGAATTCCCAACCCTGACACCTGTTTTTGCTCCTTTGGGTGTACTGCCCGGCCAATGGCCGGGCTTTTTTATTTTTTGTGCATATGCGGTCTGCTTGTGCTCTGTGTAGGAGCGGCCTTGTGCCGCGAAAGGGGTGCGAAGCGCCCCCAGGATTTCTGCACAGCAGCACATATTGCCGGGGCTGCTTTGCACCCCTTTCGCGACACAAGGCCGCTCCCACAAAGACCGCGTTCGCCGTCACCCCTACATTCCTCATGGTTGAACTCATTTACCGCAACCCGCTAAGGTCGCGGCCTTGATTACGAGAGGCAACCATGGGCTACCTGATAATCGTCGCGCTGATCCAGGCGTTTTCCTTCAGCCTGATCGGCGAGTACCTGGCCGGGCACGTCGACAGCTACTTCGCCGTGCTCGCACGGGTGCTGCTGGCCGGCCTGGTATTCTTGCCGCTGACCCGCTGGCGCCAGGTCGAACCGCGTTTCATGCGCTCGATGCTGCTGATCGGCGCACTGCAATACGGCATCACCTACGTCTGCCTGTACCTGAGCTTCCGCGTACTCACGGTGCCAGAGGTGCTGCTTTTCACCATCCTCACGCCGTTGCACGTGACGTTGATCGAAGACGCCATGAACCGGCGTTTCAACCCATGGGCACTGCTGGCGGCGCTGGTGGCTGTAGCCGGGGCTGCGGTGATCCGCTTCGACAGCATCAGCGGCGAGTTTTTCATCGGTTTCCTGCTGCTGCAACTGGCCAACTTCACCTACGCCGCCGGCCAGGTGCTGTACCGCCACCTGGTCGCGCGCAACCCCAGTGACCTGCCGCACTACGCCCGCTTTGGCTACTTCTACCTGGGCGCCTTGCTGGTGGTGCTGCCGGCCTTCCTGCTGTTCGGCAATGCCCAGCACCTGCCGAGTACCGATGTGCAATGGCTGGTGCTGTTGTTCCTGGGCCTGTGCCCGACGGCGCTGGGCCTGTACTGGTGGAACAAGGGCGCGTGCATGGTTTCTGGCGGTACGCTGGCGGTCATGAACAACCTGCATGTGCCGGTGGGGTTGCTGCTGAACCTGCTGATCTGGAACCAGCACGAGCCGCTGGGGCGGCTGTTCATCGGCGGTGCGATCATCCTGGCGTCGGTGTGGCTGAGCCGGTTGGGCGCACACGCGCAGGCACCGCTGGCCAACAAGGCCTGACATGCACACCATATTCGTCATTGTTGCGCCGATCTTCGCCCTGATCCTGGTCGGTTATCTGTGCCGCAAGACCAACAAACTGGGTGACAAGGCCGCCGCCGAAATCAACAAGATGGTGGTCTGGCTGTGCCTGCCGGCGTTGCTGTTCAAGGTAACGGCCACTGCCACCTGGAGCGAGATCTGGCACCCGGGTTTCATCGCGGCCTTCGGCACGGGCGCCCTGGCCATGTTCGTGGTCACGCTGTTGTGGCGCTTGAACAGCGGCCATGGCCTTGTAGCGTCGAGCATCGACGGGCTGAGTGCGGGGTATGCCAACACCGGCTATATAGGCATCCCGTTGTGCCTGCTGCTGTTCGGCCAGGCGGGCTTGCAGCCGGCGCTGATCTCATCGTTGATCGTGGTGTGCCTGGTGTTCGCCATTTCGCTGACGCTGATCGAGGTCGGGCTACAGGAGGAGCGGCATATCGGTCGCGCCGTGGTGGTCGTTGGCAAGGCGTTGGCGAAGAACCCGCTGGTGATTTCGCCGCTGGTGGGGGCGGGGTGGGCCATGAGCGGGTTGGGTCTGGCCGAGCCGGTGCTGCATTTTCTCGACATGCTGGCGCTGGCCACCACGCCGTGCGCCTTGGTATCGCTGGGTGCATTCCTGGCAGAAAAGCGTGCGGGTGCGCCAGCCAGCCCGTGGCCACTGGTGGCCTTGAAGCTGGTGGGGCAGCCGGCGTTGACCTGGGTGCTGGCATACAAGGTATTCAGCCTGCCGAGCATGTGGGCGGCTTCGGCGGTGCTGCTGGCGGCCCTGCCGACCGGCACTGGGCCGTTCATGCTGGCGGAGTATTACAACCGCGAGGCGGGGCTGATTTCGCGGACGATCCTGTTGTCGACCGTGGCTTCGCTGGTGACCTTGACCGGGCTGTTGTATCTGCTGGGTTATGCGGGGTGATTCGAGGGCGCTTTGCGCCCCATTCGCAGCACAAGGCTGCTCCTACAGGGAACGCGTACATCCTGTAGGAGCAGCCTTGTGCTGCGAATGGGCTGCAAAGCAGCCCCGGCAATCTCAAGCCTCGCTCATCTCCTCAAGACGATGCGGCATTGGCTCAGCCGCTGTACGCCCCGCCAAGCCCACGCGCATGTCATTGCCACTGGGCTGCTGATACAGGCTCAAGCCAAACTCCGGCAGCACCGCCAGCAAATAATCGAAAATATCCCCCTGGATCCGCTCGTAATCCGCCCACACCGTGGTGGTGGTAAAGCAGTAGATCTCCAGCGGCACACCTTCGGCGGTGGTCTGCATCTGCCGCACCATGCAGGTCATGTTCGGGTGCACGTTGGGGTGGTTCTTCAGGTAAGCCAGGGCGAACGCGCGGAAGGTGCCGATGTTGGTCAGCTTGCGGCGGTTGGCCGACAGCTCGGCGACAGGCCCCAGGGCTTCGTTCCAGTTCTGCAGCTCCTGGCGCTTGCCGGCCAGGTAGTCGCCCAGCAGCTGCACCTGGCTCAGGCGCTGCTCCTCTTCGCGGGTGAGGAAACGCACGCCGGCCGCGTCGATGAACAGGCTGCGCTTGATCCGCCGGCCACCGGACTGCTGCATGCCGCGGTAGTTGCGGAACGACTCGCTCATCAGGCGCCAGGTGGGGATGGAGACGATGGTCTTGTCGAAATTCTGCACCTTCACCGTGTGCAGGGTGATGTCCACCACGTCGCCATCAGCGCCCACCTGCGGCATTTCGATCCAGTCACCCACGTGCAGCATGTCGTTGCTGGTGAGTTGCACGCTGGCGACGAACGACAGCAGGGTGTCCTTGTACACCAACAGCAGCACCGCCGACATGGCACCCAGACCGGACAGCAGCAACAGCGGCGAGCGGTCGATCAGAGTGGCGACGATGACGATGGAGGCGAAGATCCACAGCATCATCTTGGCCAGTTGCACATAGCCCTTGATCGAGCGGGTGCGGGCGTGTTCGGTACGGGCGTAGATGTCCAGCAGGGCATCCAGCAGGCACGACAGCGCCATGGTCATGAACAGCAGGGTAAAGGCCAGGGCGACATTGCCCAGGAAGTGTTGGGCAGTGTCGGACAGCTCCGGCACCAGCTTCAGGCCAAACTGCAGCACCAGCGAGGGCGTGGTTTGCGCCAGGCGGTGGAACACCTTGTTGTGGCGCAGGTCGTCCAGCCACTTCAGGGCAGGCTGGCGGGCCAGCAGACGGGCGCCATGCAGCATCAGGAAGCGCGCCAGGCGGCCGACCACCAGGGAAATCAGCAGCAGCACCGCCAGGCCGATGGCCGCGTGCAGCATGGGATGTTGGTCGAGGGTGCCCCACAGGTCGAGGGAGTCACGCCAGATTCGTTGTATATCCATGGGCTTGGGTACAGTCTTGTTGTGAAACGAGGTGCCATTAGAGCGCGGATGGCAACAAAGTTGCCAAAAGAAATTCGGCTAAGGCGGCAGAAAACGTTACCCTATGCAACTGAATTTCCCGCACTTGCCTGAGGTTACCTCCGTGTTCTCCCAATTCGCCCTGCATGAACGCCTGCTTAAAGCCGTGGCCGAGCTTAAATTTGTCGAGCCGACCCCGGTGCAGGCCGCGGCCATCCCCCTGGCCCTGCAAGGGCGCGACCTGCGCGTGACCGCGCAGACCGGCAGTGGCAAAACGGCGGCCTTCGTGCTGCCGCTGCTCAACCGCCTGGTTGACCTGAAAGGCGGGCGCGTCGAAATCCGTGCGCTGATCCTGCTGCCAACCCGCGAGCTGGCCCAGCAAACCTTGAAGCAGGTGGAGCTGTTCTCGCAGTTCACCTATATCAAGGCGGGCCTGGTGACCGGCGGCGAAGACTTCAAGGAACAGGCGGCCATGCTGCGCAAGGTGCCGGACGTGCTGATCGGCACCCCGGGCCGCCTGCTTGAGCAGCTCAACGCCGGCAACCTCGACCTGTCCCACGTGCAGGTACTTATCCTCGACGAAGCCGACCGCATGCTGGACATGGGCTTTGCCGAAGACATGGAGCGCCTGTGCAAGGAGTGCGAGAACCGCGAGCAGACCCTGCTGTTCTCCGCCACCACCGGTGGCGCGGCCCTGCGCGACATCATCGGCAAGGTGCTGAAAGACCCTGAGCACCTGATGCTCAACAGCGTCTCGCAGCTGGCCGAAGGCACCCGTCAGCAGATCATCACCGCCGACCACGACCAGCACAAAGAGCACATCGCGCAGTGGCTGCTGGCCAACGAAACCTTCGACAAGGCGATCATCTTCACCAACACCCGCGCCATGGCCGACCGCATCTACGGTCACCTGGTGGCCAAGGATGTCAAGGCGTTCGTGTTGCACGGCGAGAAGGACCAGAAAGATCGCAAACTGGCCATCGAGCGCTTCAAGCAAGGCAGCTCCAAGGTGCTGGTGGCTACCGACGTGGCGGCTCGTGGCCTGGACATCGACGGCCTGGACCTGGTGATCAACTTCGACATGCCTCGCAGCGGTGATGAGTACGTGCACCGCGTGGGCCGTACCGGCCGTGCCGGTGGCGAAGGCCTGGCGATCTCGTTGATTACCCACAACGACTGGAACCTGATGTCGAGCATCGAACGCTACCTCAAGCAGCAGTTCGAACGTCGTGTAATCAAGGAAGTGAAAGGCACCTACAGCGGTCCGAAGAAGGTCAAGGCTTCGGGCAAGGCGGTTGGCGCCAAGAAGAAGAAAGTTGACAAGAAAACCGGCGACAAGAAAGCTGCCGCCAAGCGCAAGCCCACCGCCAAACCGCGGGCTAACGCACCGCTGGCAAGCGCTGACGGCCTGGCGCCGCTGAAAAAGCGCAAGCCTGCTGCTGAATAAGTAGCTATCAAGGCCCTATCGCGGGCAAGCCAGCGCCCACAGGAAACCCAGATGCTGAATTCAGCGGGACCTGTGGGAGCTGGCTTGCCAGCGATGGAGCCATCAATGGCAACCCGTCAATCAGCCTTCTTCTCCGCCGTTTTCAGTTCTTTGATCCGCTGGTCTATCAGCTGACACTTGTCGGGCAAGTCCTTGCTCGCCGTCCCTAGATCCATCCCCTGAAGCTCGTCGTTGATCTCCTTGGCCTTCTGCGGGTTCTGCTCGGTCAACTGGGTAACCAACCCGGCCAGCTCTTCACGTTTCTGCGTGGCTTCTTCCGGTGTGCAGGCCCAGGCGGGCAGGGCGCAGGACAGGGCAATGACGCAGGTAATCGGCAGCAGCGGTTTCATCCTTTTTACCTCTAGCGGTGGCTATGCGCGGTGGAACGTTGCGGCGGCAAGCAAGTTCAGCCTTGGCGACCGATGGCGCAGAAGCGTTATCCCCTAGCGAGGTGAGGCCGCGCCGTCATGTCTATTTCCAACGCCTTCATCACGATCAGAAACGACTTCAGCGTAGGGTTGCCATGCTCGCTGAATGACCTGTAAAGCTGCTCTCGGCACAGCCCAGTCTCTTTCGCCAGTTCGCTCATGCCCTTGGCGCGTGCAACCACGCCGACAGCTTTAGCGACATAGCTGGCATCGCCGGTTTCAAGTGCATCGGTCATGAACTGCGCGATTGCTTCAGGAGTGGTGAGGTACGCGGCAGGATCGAATTCAGAGAAGGTTTCAGTCATTTTGCATCCTCCACGAATGCAGAATCTGGATCCGGATTTCTTCATCAAGTGAATGTAGTTTTTAAACTACACAAGACGAGACAGCCAATGGTTTCTGTCTATTGCTGCCTACGCGACTTCAGACCGTGGCATCCATCCAGCCTTCATCTTTCGGAACACCGCTTGAGCGGGCAGGTCCCAACCTGTGTACCCCTTCCGTCCACAGCAGGAGCCCGTAGCCATGAGCATCGCCTACGATTGGGACCTGATCGAACGTTTGCTGCACGAAGTGCAGAACGGCGCCGGTCATAGCTTTACGCCACGCCCCTATGCCGAACAGCACGCCGCGGCCCAGGCCGCCAAGGGTGAGCCGGTGGGGGATCTGGACCACCTGAAAACCCATGCCTGCGAGTATGAAAAGCTGCTGTTCGAGCGTGGCTTCATCGAAAGCCGGCCTGAAGAAGAGGGCGGCAATGGTGAAAACTTTGTGCTGACCGAGCGTGGGTTGCGCTTGTTGAGCCTGATCGACAGCAGCATCCCGGGCTTCGAACACCCGCGCCAGGTGCTGGACGAACAGGCGGATGCGCTGGATGAAGCCACCTTCGAACATGTGTCTTCGAAGGCGCAGATCGCTTGAGGTCGTTTTGAGGCTGGCAAGAGCGGGTAGGGAAACCCGATAATCGGTAGCTTCTCAATACTGCCGAGCCTATGCCCATGCCTGCGAACACCCTAGAGGCCCGCCTATGAGCGCGGTCCGCAAGAACCCTGACGCCTTTGCCTTTCAGGTGATGCTGGGGCTGTGCCTGATCTGGGGTTGCCAGCAAGTGCTGATCAAGACCGCCGCCGTCGACATCGCGCCGGTGATGCAGGCCGCGCTGCGCAATGGCATCGCCGCTGTGCTGGTGGCGCTGATGCTGTGCTGGCGCGGTGGCTGGGAACAGGTCGGTAGCACCTGGCGCGCCGGTTTGCTCGCGGGTGGGCTGTTTGGTGTGGAGTTCCTGTTCATCGCCGAAGGCTTGAAGCTGACTTCGGCGGCGCACATGTCGGTGTTTCTCTATACCGCACCGGTGTTTACCGCGTTGGGCCTGCATTTTCGGCTACCCAGCGAGCGCCTGCGGTTTTTGCAGTGGCTGGGGATTTTGTTGGCATTCGGTGGCATAGCCATGGCGTTTGCTGGCGGCATGTCGTTCGAGCAGATGGATGGCCGGATGCTGCTGGGCGATGCCTTTGGCGTGATTGCGGGCCTGGCGTGGGGCGCGACCACGGTCGTGGTGCGCTGCTCTCGGCTGTCGGAAGCACCGGCTACCTTGACCTTGTTCTATCAGCTGGCGGTGGGGTTTGCCGGCCTGCTGCTGATTGCCCTGCTTAGCGGGCAGATCGGCGCCGTGTCGCTGACACCCCTGGCGATGGGCAGTGTACTGTTCCAGGGGATTGTGGTGTCGTTCATCAGTTACCTGACCTGGTTCTGGTTGCTGCGCAAGTACCTGGCGTCCAACCTGGCGGTGTTTTCGTTCATTACGCCGCTGTTTGGGGTGACCTTTGGGGTGCTGCTGCTGGATGAGCCGCTAAGCGTCAATTTCGTGATCGGCGCGCTGTTGGTGTTGCTGGGCGTGGTTCTGGTGAGTGCCGAGCCTTGGGTGAAGCAACAATTGCGCAAGCTGGTGGGTTGAAGGTTGCCTGTGCCGGCCCTATCGCCGGTACAGGCAAAACCAGTTAATCAGGCTGAGCGGGTTGCTGCCTGGCAACCTTGGATACTCTGCCCGCTGGTGATCACCAGCACGCCCGCCAGCCCCAGGCCCACCGTCGCCAGCATCAACGCCGGTTGCAGCCCGCCGCTGTAATGGCTACTGACCGCAGCCAACAACGGCCCGCTCAACTGCCCCAAGGCAAAGCACGCGGTCAGGAGCCCGGCATTGCGCTGCGTAGCATGCGGTGCCAGCTCCCGCGAGCGTTGCATCACCAATTGCATGCACGCCAAAAACGGCCCGCCACACAGCACCACACCCAGCGCCAACCCGACCCCGCCGCCCATCAGGCAGGCCAGTACGCCCAGCCCTTGCAACCACAGGGTGGCGGTCAGCCAGGCCGAGGTGCGGCCACCACGGCGCAAGCTCACCAGCACCACCCCCAGCGCTGCCGCCAGGCCAAACGCCGGCCAGAACAGGTCGGCCATCCACTGCCCGCGAAACTGCTGGTTGGCCATCTGCGACAGGAAGGTGGCTGGCAGGATGTAACCCACGCCGTACAGCGCGTATACCAGCCCCAGGCGGCCAATGCCGACGCTGCGGGTCGGGCCCGGGTGCGTTGGCGATGAGGTTGGCGCCGCTTGCAGTGCGCGTGGCACCCAAGGCCGCACGGCCAGCAGCATCACCAGCGCAGCCACGGCGTAGATCAGCCACAGTGCTGCCGAGCCCAGCCCCAGCAGATGCGCCACCAGTGCCAACAGGCCGGTCAGGGCAATGCCCAGACCGGGCCCTGCAAACACCAGGGCACCCAGCCGTTGGCGGTTGTGCGCGTTGGCTACCTGCTGGCTGAGGCTGGTGATCATCACCAGCACCCAGGCACTGGCCACGCCGGTGCCAAAGCGCAGCAGCAGGTGGCTCCAGAAACCGTCGGCGGCCCATGAGGCCAGGGTCAGCAGCACGCACAGCCACAATCCGCCGTGCAGGCGCAGGCGGACCTGGCCGGGTGAGCGGGCGAACATGGCGTCCACCGCGCCAATGAAATAGCCCAGGTAGTTGGCGGCCGCGACCAGCCCGGCGACCGTCAGGTCGAACTGGCCTTCGGCAATCAGTTGCGGCAGTTGCGGGGTGAGGGCGAAACGGCCGATGCCCATGGCCATCATCAGCGCCACGGCGCTGGCCAGCAGTTGAATGAGTGGCGACATGACGGGTCTCCTGCACGGATGTAAGCGATGACTGGCAGGTTAGGGCGGTTTCATTTTCAATAAAATTGAATAATGATGATCAAGTTGTTCTGTTTTGGAGAATGCTGTGGAATTCAGCCAGCTGCGTATCTTCCAGGCCGTGGCCGAGGAAGGCTCGGTGACCCGTGCCGCCGAACGCTTGCACCGTGTGCCATCGAACCTGTCGACGCGTTTGCGCCAGCTTGAGGAGCAACTGGGCGTCGAGTTGTTCCTGCGCGAGCGCCAGCGCTTGCAGCTGTCGCCGGCCGGCAAGGTGCTGCTGGAGTACGCCAACCGCCTGTCGGCCGTGCGCGACGAGGCGCTGGCCGCTGTGCGCGGCGGCCAGCCGGCCGGCGACTTCGTGCTGGGGACCATGTACAGCACGGCGGCGACCCACCTGCCGGCGTTGCTGGCGCGTTATCACCAGGCCTACCCCGCAGTGAACCTCCAGGTGCGCGCAGCGCCTAGCGGCGAGCTGCTTGAAGGCCTGCTTGGCCACACACTGGACGCTGCCTTGGTGGATGGCCCGCCGAGCCTGGCCGGGCTGGATGGCGTGCCGCTGTGCGAAGAGCAGCTGGTGCTGATCACCAGCCCCGAGCACCCAGCGGTGCACACTGCCAAGGATGTGGCGGGCAATGCGGTGTTCACCTTCCGCCAGGGCTGCTCGTACCGCATGCGCCTGGAGGCGTGGTATGCCCATGCCCACACGCCCATGGGCCGGGTCATGGAGATCGAGTCGTACCAGAGCATGCTGGCCTGCGTGATCGCAGGCGCCGGCGTGGCGATGATGGCCCAGTCGATGCTCGACAGCCTGCCTGGGCGCAACCAGGTAAGGGTGCACCCGCTGCAGGCGCCGTTCGATCAGGCGGTCACCTGGCTGATGTGGCGTCAGGGCATGCGTGGGGCGAATTTGCAGGCGTGGATCGACCTGCAACAAAGCGAAACGATTAACCAGTCGTCGGAATGCGCCGCTACGGCTTGATCCGCGTCAAAATGGCCCTTATCTGTAAGAGCATAGGCATGCGTAATACAGGACATCAGGCTATGATCTGTATGAAACATCCCAGGATTGATTCGCCGTGAGGCTGACCCGTCAAGGGGGCATTATGAATAAACCACTGTCCAACTGGCTCCACGACCTGGCGGTCGCCCTGGGGCTGATTCCACCACCCTTGCAGCCGGTGCCGATCCCGACTGATGAAGAGCAGCGCAAACGCCAACCGCGTCGTCGCTGATAAAAGACAAAGGCCGCAGCACCTGGGTGGGTGCTGCGGCCTTTTTTGTGTCTGAGAGTTGATTGTTATCTATTCTGGCCCTATCGCCGGCAAGCCAGCTCCTACAGGTACTGCGCAAGCCTCAGGCCCTATGCATTCTTTGTGGGAGCTGGCTTGCCGGCGATAGGGCCGCTTCAGGTCAATGGTCAGGCCAGATTCACCGCACCGACTGGTTTGCGGGACATCAGGCTAACCGCCACAAAGCTCACCAAGCCGATCGCCAGGCTGTAGTAGATCGGCGTATTGGCCTCCAGCCCGTCCTTGAACATGAACAGCAGCGCGGTGGCAAAGCCCAGCGACATGCTGGCAATCGCGCCGGCGGTGGTCGCACGCTTCCAGAAGATCGCCCCGATCAGCGGGATCAGCATGCCGCCGACCAGCAGGTTGTAGGCCAGGGTCAGTGCGTTGATCACATCGTTCACCATCAGCGCGATGCCCAGCACCACCAGGCCGGTGAGCAGGGTGAACAGGCGGCTCATGCCCAGGCTCGACTGCTTGCCGCCACGCAGCTTGGGCAGCAGGTCTTCGGTCACGGTGGTCGAGGCAGCCAGCAGGCCGGCACTGGCGGTGGACATCATGGCTGCCAGGGCTGCGGCCATCAGCAGGCCACGGATGCCATCGGGCAGGGTGCTTTTGATCATCTCGGCAAAGGCGTTGTTCGGGTTGGCCAGGTCGGGCATCAGCACATGCGCGGCCATGCCGATGGCGGCGCAGGCCAGGCCGTACACCACACAGTACACACCGGCAACGGTACCGGCACGCTGGCAGACCTTTTCATCACGGGCGGTGAACACCCGCTGCCAGATATCCTGGCCGATGAGGATGCCGAAGAAGTAGATCAGGAAGTAGGTGATGATGGTGTCCCAGCCAATGGTGGTCAGCTGGAAGCTGGCCGCTGGCAGTTTGGCCACCAGGGTGTCCCAGCCACCGGCCTTGTACAGGCACACCGGCAGCAGGATGAACATCAGGCCCACGGTCTTGATCACGAACTGGACGATGTCGGTCAGGGTCAGCGACCACATGCCGCCAATGGTGGAGTACAGCACCACCACACCGCCGCCGAGCAGCAGCGAAGCCCAGAACGGCAGGTCCAGCAGCACCTGCAATACGGTGGCCATGGCCAGTGTCGAGGTGACGCCGATCATCAGCGCGTAAGCCAGCATGATCACGGCGCTGGCCTGGCGTGCGGTGGGGTTGTAGCGTTGCTCAAGCACCTGGGTCACGGTGAAGATGCGCAGGCGCAGCAACGGTTTGGCCAGGAACAGGTTGATGGCGATGATGCCCAGGCCCAGGGCTGCGCACAGCCAGAAGCCGGAGATGCCGTGAACGTAGCCCAGGCGCACGGTGCCGACGGTGGAAGCGCCACCGAGCACGGTGGTGGCCATGGTGCCCATGTACAGCACAGGGCCGAGGTTGCGCCCGGCTACCAGGTAGTCTTCATGGGTTTTTGCGCGCCGCATGCCATACCAGCCAAGCCCGAGCATGCCGGCGGTATAGATCATTACAACAATGATGTCCAAGGCCATTGGGGGTCTCCCGATTATCTTTATTATGGCGAGATCGACCACGCGGGCGGCTTACAGCGCCCGGCGGTCTTGTCGTGTTGTTGGCGGGCCTCTGTGGCCCTCCCTCATGGCTCCTGCCGGGGTACAGCGGTATTAACGACGCACGACGCCCGGTAGCACGCAGAGCATCTCGAACAGCAGGTTGGCACCGAGCAGCGAGGTGTTGCCGGTGGTGTCGTAAGGCGGGGAGACCTCGACGAGGTCACAGCCGATCAGGTCCAGGCCGTGGCAGCCGCGAATGATCTCCATCGCCTGGATGGTGGTCAAGCCGCCGATTTCCGGAGTACCGGTACCGGGTGCCCAGGCCGGGTCGATGCCGTCGATGTCGAACGACAGGTAAACCGGGCCGCCGCCGACCTTTTCCCGTACTTCGGCCATCAGTGGCTCCAGCGATTTGTGCCAGCACTCTTCGGCCTGAACCACGCGGAAGCCTTGGCGGCGGCTCCAGTTGAAGTCATCGGCGGTGTAGCCCTGGGCGCGCAGGCCGATCTGTACCACACGGTCGCAATCAAGCAGGCCTTCTTCCACGGCGCGACGGAAGGTGGTGCCGTGGGCGATCTTCTCGCCGAACATGTGGTCGTTGACGTCGGCGTGGGCATCGATGTGCACCAGGCCGATCTTGCCGTGCTTCTTGTGCAGCGCACGCAGGATCGGCAGGGTGATGGTGTGGTCGCCGCCCAGGGTCATCGGGATGACGTTGTGCTCGACGATCTCGTCATACGCTTCTTCGATGATGCGCACGGCGTCCAGCAGGTTGAAGGTGTTGATCGCCACGTCACCGATGTCGGCCACCGACAGCGAGTCGAACGGGGCGGCACCGGTGGCCATGTTGTACGGGCGGATCATCACCGATTCAGCGCGGATCTGCCGTGGGCCGAAGCGGGTGCCGGAGCGCAGCGAGGTACCGATGTCCAGGGGCACGCCGATGAAGGCAGCATCCAGGCCTTGGGCACTTTGCAGGTGGGGGAGACGGAGCATGGTGGCGATGCCGCCGAAACGCGGCATTTCGTTGCCGCCCAGTGGTTGGTGGAGAGTCTTGTCCACGGTGGGCCTCATCAGTCGGTCGATTGTTTTGTTTGTTCGAACCTGTGCCGCCGCGCGCCTTTCAAGTGTGGTTTTGCCGGCGGGCAGGGACATTTCGGCCAAGTCTGCTCAAGGTAGTGCCGCGGAAGAATCGCTACCGACAAATACTTAGTTCAGGAATTTCTGAACTAAAGGCCGGCAGAGCGGTTAGACTGCGCGCAAATACACCTGCGGAACCGTTGCACCATGGCCTCGACCTTGCCCGACCTGAAACTGCTGCGCATCTTTGTCAGCGTGGTGCGCCACCAGGGTTTTGCCAACGCGCAGCGCGAGTTGAACCTGTCGACCTCGGCCATCAGTACCTACATGAGCCAGTTGGAGGGCGCGCTGGGCATCGTGCTGTGCCATCGCGGCCGTGGCGGTTTCAGCCTGACCAGCAAGGGCGAGCTGTTCCATCAGGAGACCCTGCGGCTTCTGGCTGAACTGGATGGCTTCGAGCAGTATGCCGCTGCCCTCAAGGGCGAGTTGCGTGGCACCCTCAACCTCGGGGTCATCGACTCCACGGTTGGTGACAGGGCCTTGCCGCTGGCCGAAGCCATCGGTGCCTATAGCCAGGAGCACCCGGCGGTGCACCTGCACCTTTCGGTGTCCAGCCCTTACGAGCTGCAACTGGGCGTGCAGGACAACCGCCTGGACCTGGCCATTGGTGCGTTCTCCTCGCGCATGAGCGGCCTGCTCTACCAGCCGTTGTACCGTGAACAGCACTGGCTGTACTGCAGCAGCCGCCACCCGTTGTATACCGAGCGGCGCATCCCCGAGCCGGTAGTGACGCAGCAGCGCATGGTCGGGCGCGGCTACTGGAGCCAGGCCGAACTGGCCCGGCATGGCTTCAAGCACAGCGCGGCGACGGTGGAGAGTATGGAAGCGCAGTTGATCCTGATCCTTTCCGGGGCCTACATCGGCTACCTGCCCGAGCACTACGCCCAGGCCTGGGTCGACAAGGGCGACTTGCGCGTGCTGTCGCCGTCCACGTTTGGCTACCAGGCACCGTTTTCGCTGATCATTCGCCGTGGGCGTAGCCGTGAACCCTTGATCCAGACTTTCCGCGACCTGCTCAAAAGCCAGCTGAACGTGGGCTGAGACGCGACACATTCATGCATTCCGTCGGGCGGTGTTAAATTCCGGCAAAAGCTGACCGCTAACCTGATAGCGCTCTGCTACATATCAACTTGCGCTGATGATTTTTCCCTTATTTCATCCTGCAAGGATCGCCCAGATGCGCATGAATTTGCCCGTCACTGAGCACGAAAGAACCTTCTCCAGCGATCAACGCCTGATTTCCACGACTGACCTCAACAGCCGCATCACTTACTGCAACGAAGCCTTCGTGGCGATCAGCGGGTTCACCTATGACGAGCTGGTCGGCCAAACGCACAATCTGGTGCGTCACCCGGATATGCCGCCGTCGGTGTTCGGGCATATGTGGGAGACGATCAAGCAGGGCAAACCGTGGATGGGGGTGGTCAAGAACCGGGCGAAGAACGGCGACTACTACTGGGTCAGCGCCTACGTCACGGCCATCTACGAGCAGGGCCGCATCAGTGGTTACGAGTCGGTGCGCTCGGTGCCCACGCGCGAGCAGATTCGCCGCGCCGAGGCGCTGTACGCGCGCCTGCGGGCCGACCGTGCCGCCGTGCCCTGGGCGGCGCAGTTGGGGCATGGCTTGGCCCATGGCTGGCCGCTGATCGGCGCAGGCCTGCTGTCGGCGGCCGGCTACTTGTGGCTGCCGGCCTATGCAGCACTTGGGGTGCTGATGGCCAGCCTGCTGTTGGCCTGGTACCTGGTCGAGCACCGGCAGAACCAGGCTATCCGCCGCACGTTGGCCGAGCACCCCAAGGCCTTCACCAGCCCGTTGGTGGCACTCACCTACAGCGACAACCCGGGCCTGCTGGGCCAGCTTGACCTGGCCATCATCAGCGAGGAAGCGCGCCTGCAAACGGCCCTGACCCGCCTGGTGGACGCCGGGGTCGGGGTTAAGTCGCGGGCTGCGCAGTCGTCCGACTTGTCCGGTGCCCAGGCGCAGATGCTCGACCGCCAGCGCAGCGAGACCGACCATTCGGCCACGGCCATTGCGCAGATGGCGGCGACCATCCAGCAGGTCACCCACAACGTGCAGAGCACGGCGCATGCGGCCGGCGATGCCGACCAGCTGGCGCAGCATGGCAGCGAACTGGCGTTGCAGAGCCTCAAGGCCATGGGCAGCATGAGTGATGCCGTGAACGACATCGGCCAGGCGGTCAATGCCCTGGCCGAGCAAACCCAGTCCATCGGCAGCGTGGTCGATGTGATTACCTCGATTGCCGAGCAGACCAACCTGTTGGCGCTCAACGCTGCCATCGAGGCGGCACGCGCAGGTGAGCAGGGGCGGGGGTTTGCCGTGGTGGCCGATGAAGTGCGTTCGCTGGCCCAGCGTACCCGCGCATCCACCGATGAGATTCACCACATCATTGCCTCGTTGCGCGCAGGGGCAGAGCGGGCCGTGAGCACCGCCAACCGGGGTGAACAGATGTCGCGGGACAGCGTGCACAGCGTCGAGGCGGTGCAGGCCGCGCTAAGCGGGATTGCCCAGGCGGTCAGCCGCATCACCGGCATGAGCCAGCAGATGGCGACGGCGTCGGAGCAGCAAAGCCATGTGGCCGAGGACATCAACCAGCAGATCGTGAGAATTGCCCAGCTGTGTGACCAGAGTGCCGGGCAGGCCAGGCAGGGGGCAGAAATCAGCCAGGACCTGGAGCGCATGGCGGAGTACCTGCATAGCCTGGCAGAACGCTTCAACCGCTGAGATCGCTGGGGCCGCTTTGCGGCCCATTCGCAGCACAAGGCTGCTCCTACACAGCCAGCGCGATCTCCTGTAGGAGCAGCCTTGTGCTGCGAATGGCCCGCAAAGCGGGCCGCGGTTCTGTGGCAAAATGTTCCCGCCAAGGAGAACCCCATGCCCAGACCCCGCTGCGAGCGCTGCCAGCGCCCGCTCGACCATTGCCTCTGCCCACTGATTCCCGCGCTCGACAGCCGCACCCGCGTCATCCTGCTGCAGCACCCCAGTGAAACCGCCCATGCCCTGAACACTGCGCGGCTTGCTGCCCTTGGCCTGAACAACGCCGAGCTGCGGGTAGGCGAGGTATTCGATGACCTGGCTGAATGGCTGGCAACCCCTGGTTACCGGCCGGCCCTGCTGTTCCCAGGCGATGACGCTCAGGTGCTGATGGCCTATGGCAAGGTCGATGACACGCCGTTGCTGCTGATCGTGCCCGACGGCACCTGGCGCAAGGCGCGCAAGCTGCTGTACATGAACCCGCTACTGGAGGGATTGCCACGGGTGACGCTGGGGGCAGTCGCACCTTCGCGTTATCGGCTGCGCAAGGCGCCGGAGGCGGGGGCGCTGTCGACTATCGAGGCGGTGGTGGGGGCTTTGAATGCGTTGGAGCAACCCGCCTGCTTTAACGCACTGTTGGCGCCGTTCGAGGCGTTGATCGAGGGGCAGATCAGGGCCATGGGGGGGGAGACGTTCCAGCGCAACCACGGGGTCGAGTGAAGGCCGAGGGCTGCTTTGCAGCCCATTCGCAGCACAAGGCTGCTCCTACAGAAGACCCCGCAAAGGGCGGCATGCGCGCAACGCTTGTGGGAGCGGCCTTGTGTCGCGATGGGCCGCAAAGCGGCCCCAAAATCTCGAAGCCGATCAACGCATCTCAGGCAGACGCGCTTCTGTACGCACCTCGGTGGTAGCCAGCGCCTCTGGCGGCAGGGAAATACGCTGTTTGCTCAGCAGCTCACCCATGGTCGCCAGTACGCGGTAGCGCGAAAATTCCTCGGTGTAGCGTACTTCGGTGTAACGGCGGTCGGCGTTGTACAGCTCGTTCTCACTGTCCAGCACGTCCAGCAGGGTACGCTGGCCCAGACCGAACTGGTCCTGGTAGGCGGCACGCACGCGCTTGGTGGTCTCGGCGTATTCACGCGCGGTAGGCAGTTGCTTGCTGGCGTTGTTCATGGCGTTCCACGCCAGGCTCAGGTTTTCGGTCAGCTCACGCAGGGCGTTGTTGCGGATGTCCAGGGCCTGGTTGATCTTGTGCGCGTCAGACTGCAGGCGGGCCTTGTCGCTGCCACCGCGGAACAGGTTGTAGTTCATTTCTACGCCGGCCTGCCAGTCGTTGTTGTTGTGGCCTTTTTCGCCGCCGGTGTTGTTATTGGCACCGGTTGCCAGAATGGCGTCGAAGCGCGGGTAGAAGGTCGACTTGCCGACTTCGTATTGCTGCTCGGCGGCGTTGACGTCAGCCTGGGCAGATTTGATGTAAGGGTTGTTCTGGCGCATGCTGTCGCGCGCGCCGTCGAGGGTCTCAGGCACCTCGCCCTTGATGGTCGCCGGGCTTTCCAGCTCGTCCGGGGCACGGCCGACCACGCTGAAGAAGTTGGCCTCGGCATCGGCCAGGTCGACTTCGGCGGTGTCCAGGTTGTTTTCCGCCAGGGCGCGACGTGCGCGGGACTGGTCAAGGTCGGCGGTGCTGCCGACGCCCCGCTCGTTACGCAGGCCGATCTGGTCGTTGACGCGCAGGTGGGCTTGCAGGTTGTTCTTGGCCAGGGTTACCAGCTCACGGCGCTTGAGCACTTCCAGGTACACCTCGATCGCGCGCAGGGCAACATCCTGGGCAACGGCCTGGGTGTAGTAGGCGCGGGAGGTGGAAACCGCTTCGGTGCGGCCCACTTCGTTCGCGGTGTTGAAACCGTCGAAAATCATCTGCCGCAAGCGCAGCTCGGACTGTGTGTAGTTGAGGGTTTCCTTGTTGTGGTTACCCTCGGCACGGGTGGTAGCGTTGTCCGAACGCTGGCGACCATAGCCAGCAACCAAATCCACGGAAGGGTAGTAGCCACCACGCGCAAACTTGACGTCTTCATCCGCCGACAGCTTGCTATTGCGGTTGGAGCTGACCTGCGGGTGGTAGTCCACGGCGCTCTGGACGGCCTCGGTGATCGACATCGCCTGTACGTTGGCACTCGCCAGGGCCAACAGTAATGCACTGGTGATGGGGTTCAAAACGCGCATGGTACATCTCCCTGATCCTGGAATTGATCCTGCTGCTCGCCAAAAAAATGACGAAAAATTATCGCGTATAGTGTTGCAGGTTTTTAACAACACAGCTAAGTACATTCAGCGCGATTAATAAGAAGATTTGTTCATATCAGATTGCCATGTAAGACATATATTGTCTAACAGAGGGTGAAGGAAAAGTTGCTGGGAAACGGGCGCGAAGCCAATAAAGCCAGTGAATACAGGGCCTTTGCAGGGTTCCAGAACCATTTCAGATAAAAGAAATACCTGTTAGGCGAAAGTGATATTTGGCGACAAAAAAATGTCACTTTGCCTTGTGCAGGGTTTTCTGTCTGAGGATATACAGGCTTACCAGCACGGCGCTGGTCAACATGAAGGCGCGTGCCCAGAACAGGGGCACCAGATAGCACGACAGGCCAATGCTGGCCCACATCAGGCCGATGGCGTAGACCTTGCCCTTGAGGGGGATGCCTTCACCACTGAGGTAGTCGCGGATCCATGGCCCGAGCTTCGGGTGGTGGACCAGCCAGTGGTGAAAGCGCGGCGAGCTGCGGGCAAAGCAGGCCGCCGCCAATAGCAGGAACGGGGTGGTGGGCAATACCGGAAGGAAAATCCCCAACACCCCCAGCGCAACGCTGAGCCAGCCGATGGCCAGCAGCAGGTAGCGCACAGGCGACTTAGTGGTGGCGTGGCTTGAGCAGCGCCGGTTTCTCGTCAGGGGCGTGCAGCAGCAGGAACAGTGCGCTCAGCGCCTCGGGGATCTGTACGATCATGTCGTCCTGCAGGTTGGCGTTGCTGGCGATGTCAGCGAACTCTGGCTGTTCGTCGAACAGGCCCGAGCCAACCATGATCGGCAGCAGCATCTCGCTGACTTCTTCTTCGGCGTTCTCGAACCAGGCCTCTTCACGCAGGAACACGCCTTCCATGAAACCGATGCACCAGCCGCGCAGGTCGGAATCGTCCGGCTCGTCGGTCAGGTCGAGGTCGCATGGCAGGTCGAATTCTTCGTCGCTGGCCAGCTGGCGGGCAATGTGCGCTTTCAACGCCACCAGGGTGGCTTCGATTTCGGTGCGCTGCGCCTCGCTGGCGTAGTGCGGCTCTTCGGCGAACAGGGCATCGATCCATTCGCGCTCGGGCACGTCTTCGGCGTTGATCGACAGGGCGGTGAGGTAGCCGTGGGCGGCGACGTAGTCCAGCGCCTCTTCGTGCAGCTCGTCGGCGTCGAGGAAGGCTTGCAGGCGGGTCAGTTGCTCGGCGAAGGACATTACAGGGCTACCTTGGGGAATAAACGATACCGAATTCTAGCACCAAGCAAGGGTAGCGGGGTAAAGGGAACGTCTATCGCCGTGGTGCCCTGTGCGGTGCAGTGCTGCGGTATACTCCGCGATTTTTCATCCAGGGGCAGATTTTATCGGCGCCTGGCAAAAACCGCTTACGCATTTGGCGTGTGCGGAGCGGGTTTTTCGTCCAGCCTGTATCCAGGATGGTACGGCGATTTGTGGAGTTGCACATGCTCGAACAGGCTCAGCGCGTTCTCAAGGACATTTTCGGCTACGACAGTTTCCGTGGGCGCCAGGCAGCAATCATCGAATGCGTGGCCAATGGCGGCGACGCCCTGGTGCTGATGCCCACCGGTGGCGGCAAGTCGCTGTGTTTCCAGGTGCCGGGGCTGCTGCGCCCAGGCCTTACGGTGGTGGTCTCGCCGCTGATTGCGCTGATGGATGACCAGGTCGCCACGCTGGACGAACTGGGTGTATCGGCCGCCGCGCTGAACTCGACCCTGACGGCGGAGCAGCAGCGTGAACTTGCCGGGCGCCTGCGCCGTGGCGAAGTGAAGATGCTGTACCTGGCGCCCGAGCGCCTGGTGCAGCCGCGCATGCTCGACTTCCTGCGCGAGCTGGACATCTCGCTGTTTGCCATCGACGAGGCGCACTGCGTGTCGCAATGGGGCCACGATTTCCGCCCCGAATACCTGCAACTGGGGCAGCTGGCCGAGCTGTTCCCGCATGTGCCGCGCATCGCGCTGACCGCCACCGCCGACATGCGCACCCGCGAAGAGATCGTCCAGCGCCTGCACCTGCAAGGCGCCGAGCGCTTCCTGTCGAGCTTCGACCGGCCGAACATCTTCTACCGCATCGTACCCAAGGAAGCGCCGCGCAAGCAGCTGATGGCCTTCCTCGGCGAGCGCCGCGGCAACGCCGGCATTGTCTACTGCCTGTCGCGCAAGAAGGTCGACGAAACCGCTGCCTTCCTTTGTGAACAGGGCTTCCCGGCATTGCCGTACCACGCTGGCCTGGCCGCCGAAACCCGTTCGTCCAACCAGCACCGCTTCCTCAACGAGGAAGGGCTGATCATGGTCGCCACCATTGCATTCGGCATGGGCATCGACAAACCCAACGTGCGCTTCGTTGCCCACCTCGACCTGCCCAAGTCGCTTGAGGCCTATTATCAGGAAACCGGCCGTGCCGGCCGTGACGGCCTGCCATCCGATGCCTGGATGGCCTACGGCCTGCAGGACATGGTAATGCTCAAGCAGATGCTGCAGAACTCCGAAGGTGACGAGCGCCACAAGCGCATCGAGCAGCACAAGCTCGACGCCATGCTGGCGCTGTGCGAAGAAACCCGCTGCCGTCGCCAGTCGCTGCTGGCCTATTTCGACGAAACCCTCGAACAGCCGTGCGGGCACTGCGACAACTGTGTCGACAACATCCAGACCTGGGACGCCACCGAGCCGGCCCGTCAGGCGCTGTCGGCGGTGTTCCGTACGGGCCAGCGCTATGGCGTGGGCCACCTGGTCGATGTGCTGCTGGGCAAGGACAACGAAAAGGTGCGCAATTTCGGCCACGAGAAGCTGTCGGTGTTCGGCGTCGGCAAGGGCCTGGCCGAGGTCGAGTGGCGTTCGCTGTTCCGCCAACTGGTGGCGCGCGGCCTGGTCGACATCGACCTGGAAGGCTACGGCGGGCTGCGCCTGTCCGACAGCTGCCGGCCGCTGCTGCGCGGCGAGGTGACCTTGCAACTGCGTCGCGACCTCAAGCCGCAGACCACGGCCAAGTCCTCGTCGTCCGGTGGCGGCAGCCCTGCCAGCCAGTTGGTGCGTGCCGAAGAGCGCGAGCTGTGGGAAGCGCTGCGTACCCTGCGGCGCAAGCTGGCGGAGGAGCACAGTGTGCCGCCCTATGTCATCTTCCCCGACTCGACGCTGCTGGAAATGCTGCGCAGCCAACCGGTCAGCCTCAGCGACATGGCCCAGGTCAGCGGTGTGGGCGCGCGCAAGCTGGAGCGCTACGGCCAGGCGTTCCTCGAAGTGCTGAACAGCAGCGGTGGCACTGAAGAGGCGCCGAAAGTGGTGCTCGACCTGCGCCACGAACTGGTCAGCCTGGCCCGGGCCGGCATGACCCCGGCGCAGATCGCCGGGCAGCTCAACTGCAGCGAGAAGAACGTGTATAGCCTGCTGGCCGAGGCGCTGGGCCGCCAGGAGCTGAGCCTCGACCAGGCGCTCGACCTGCCGGAAGACCTGCTGATGGAAGTGCAGGATGCCTTCCTGGATGGCGAGGGCGAGCTGCCGCCGGTGTCGGCTATTGCGCCGCAGTTTGCGGGCCGTGTGCCGGAGGGTGTGCTGTATTGCGTGCGTGCGGCGCTGGCGGCCGAGTTCGAGATGTGACTGGCATGCGGATCGAGGGCAGAACCGCCATCTGCTGACCTTTGTCATGCTTTTTGACGATTATCGAACAATGAGGAGGGCGCGAGCCTTGCCTCGTGGGGCAGGTCATGGTTAGCTGCCTAACAATTAGATCTGTTCAATGAGTTGCTTATGCCCCTGACCGACAACCAACACCGCTTCGGCATGCAGCTGGCCCAGATGTCCCGGGGCTGGCGTGCCGAGCTGGACCGCCGCCTGGCCGGGCTCAACCTGTCCCAGGCGCGCTGGCTGGTGTTGCTGCACCTGGCCCGGTTTGAAGAAGCCCCCACCCAGCGTGAGCTGGCCCAGAGCGTGGGCGTCGAAGGCCCGACCCTGGCGCGCCTGCTCGACAGCCTGGAAGCCCAAGGGCTGGTGCGCCGGCAGGCCGTGGTAGAAGACCGGCGAGCCAAGAAGATCTTGCTGTGCCCGCCGGCCAAGCCGCTGATCGACCAGATCGAAACCATCGCCAATCAACTGCGCGTGGAGCTGTTTACCGGGGTGGACGAGGCAGAGTTGCAGGTGTGCATGCGCGTGCATGCCACGATCCTGGCCAACCTCGAAAAATCCTGAGGCCCCTGGGGCCGCTTTGCGGCCCATCGCGACACAAGGCCGCTCCTACAGGGGAACGCGTACTCCTGTAGGAGCGGCCTTGTGTCGCGATGGGCTGCAAAGCAGCCCCCGACGATTCAGAAAGTATGCCCAAGGTTCAGGTACACCGCCTGCTCGTGCGCACTGTTGGTGCCATAGCTTAAGTTCAGCGGCCCCAGCGGCGTCTCCAGCCCCAGGAAGATGCTCGCCGCATTGATGTAGCCACTGTCGAACTCGTTGTCGTTGTTCCACGCGCGCCCACGCTCCAGCGACCCGCCAATGTACAGCGGGAAGTCCAGCGGTACGTAGGCCCGCGGCGTCAGCCGGCGGTAGTAGACCATGCGCAGCAGGCTCACGTTCTGCCCCGACACCGAGTCCTGGCGGAAGCCTGACAGCTCCCGCGCCCCGCCCATCACGAAGCTGGATGTCACCACTTCGGTGTCATCCAGCGTGCGCCCGTAGCGCCCGCCCAGCACGAACGTGTTCGGCCCGCTGCTGATGGCCTTGTCCAGGTTGAACAGCCACTGCCGGTAATCCTGGTCAGAATCCAGCGACTTGTCGTACTTGCGCAAGGTCAGGCTGATGTCCTCACCGCTGTGCGGGAAGTACACGTTATCGAGGGTGTCGAACGAGTACTTCAGCTCATAGAAGCCCTCGTTGAAACTGACATTGGGCAGGTCCTGGTCGCCGATGCGTACCTCGGCCTCGCCCCAGGCCTTGCCCACGCCCAGGCGTACTTCCCCGTTGGTGCCAATCTGCCGGCCGACGTTCAGGCCAAAGCCGTAGCGCTCCAGGCGGTACTCGGCGACGGGGTCGTTGTCCAGGGTGGCTTCGATATTCTGTGAGCTGAAGTCCAGGTACGGCGCGATGAAGTAGCGCGAGCCCACGTCCAACGGCTGGTAGAACTCGCTGTACAGTTCTTGCTGGTCGCCGATCTGGCCCCGGGTCAGCCACTCGGCACCCAGGCTGTTGATGCCGTTGACCCGGTAGCTGGCGCCCAGGTTGAAGGCGCTGTCACCGCGCAGGTCGTCCGACAGGTTCAGGCCCAGGCGCAGGTAGTCGGTGCCGCCGCGTCTACCGCGAGCGTTGATCACCAGGGTGTTGTCGTTGCCCTTGTGCACCACGCGGTACTGCACCCGGTCGAAGTAGTCCAGGCCGTACAGCGTGCCCATGTCGGTCTGCAGGCGGTCCAGCTCCAGCGGCGCGTCGATCGGCTGACGGATGTACGAGCGGATCACGTCGTCGCTGACCTTGGAGTCGTTTTCGATCCGGATCGCAGTGATTACCGGCGTGCGCTGGCGCGGCGAGCGGGCCACGGCCAGGCTGCTGTCGCCCTCGGGGTGGCGCAGGGCGGCAAGACGCGGGTCGAGCAGCCGGGTGGCGCGGTAACCGGCGTCGATCATGTCCCGTGCACGACCGAAGTCGGTCACGCCGAAGGCAGTCAGCGATGGCTGGATGAGGATGTCGTTGCGGTGCAGGCTGGCCAGTTGTTCTTCCGAATTGCGCCGGGTCATCAAAGTGATCGATTGATTGAGCACGTCGACCACGGTCAGTAACTGCTTGCGATCGCGCAGCGGGGTACCAATGTCGACCACGATGGCCAGGTCCACGCCCATTTCCCGGGCCACGTCCACCGGGATGTTGTCGACCATGCCGCCGTCCACCAGCAGGCGGCCGTCCAGTTCGACCGGGGCGAACACGGCGGGGATCGACATGCTGGCACGGATTACCTGGGGCAGGTGACCGCGGCGGAATACCACTTTTTCGCCACTGGCAATGTCGGTGGCCACTGCGCGAAAGGGGATGGGCAGCTTGTCGAAGTCGCGGGTGTCGGCGGTGTGCGCCAGCTTGCTTTCCAGCAGCAGTGACAGGTTCTGGCCCTGGATTACCCCCAGCGGCAGGCCCAGGCTGCCGTCGTCACGAAAGCTGAGCTTTTGCTTGACCAGGAAGTCGCGGTCATCCTGCTTGCGCCGGAACGGCACGTCCTTGCGCGGCGGGGCATCGGACAGCGCCTGTTGCCAGTCGAGGGTGGTGGCGAGTTTTTCCAGCTCTTCGACACTGTAGCCCGAGGCATAAAGCCCGCCGACCACTGCGCCCATGCTGGTGCCGGCGATGGCGTCGATGCGCACGCCCTGTTCTTCCAGGGCCTTGAGCACACCAATGTGGGCCAGGCCACGGGCCGCGCCGCCCGACAACACCAGGCCGACCTTTGGCCTGGCAGTTTCGGCGGCGATGGCCGTAAGCGAGGTGAGAACGAGGATGAAACAGAACAGCAAACGGCGCATCGTGAGTCTCAAACCGTGGGCTAAAGACCGCTAGTATAAGCGGCCCCTCACCTGGAGATGCCTCAGCATGGCCGACAACAAGCCCGAAATCGTCATTACTTATTGCACCCAGTGCCAATGGCTGCTGCGTGCTGCCTGGCTGGCCCAGGAACTGCTCAGCACGTTCACCGACGACCTTGGCCGGGTGGCGCTGGAGCCGGGTACCGGCGGCGTCTTCCGCATCACTTGCAATGGCGTGCAGATCTGGGAGCGCAAGGCCGACGGCGGCTTCCCTGAAGCCAAGGTGCTGAAGCAGCGGGTGCGTGACCAGATCGACCCGCAGCGTGACCTTGGCCACAACGACCGCTGATCAGGCGCCCTCGGCCAGAGGCCGCTGCTTGGGCGGTTGCTCGGTGGCGATGCGGCTGGACAGCACGATGGCGAAGATGATCAGCGCGCCGCCCAGCAGCATGCGCAGGGTCGGGGTTTCGGCGAACACCGCCCAGGCCACGGCAATGCCGTAGACCGGCTCCATGCCGAATACCACGGCGGCGGTGCGCGCCTTGATCACTGCCAGGCTGGCGACGAACAGGCTGTGCGCCACGCCGGTGCAGAATATGCCGAGCAGGGCGATCCACAGCCAGTCCATGGCGGCCACGCCTGCCAGGCCGGGTGCTGCAAACGGCAGCAGGCACAGGCCTACCACCAGGTTTTGCCACAGTGCAGCCTGTACCGCTGGCAAACGCCCGGAGCCGGCGCGGTTGGTGAGGGATAGCAGCGAGAACAGCAACCCCGAAAGCAGTGCCCAGAGCAGGCCGCCAGTGGCCTCGCTGGCCAGGTCGAAGGCCGGCGTGACCAGTATCAGGCCGATGCTGACCAACACTACCAGCACGGCCTCGTTGCGGCGGATGCGCTCGCGGAACAGCACGCCTTCAAGGATGACGGTGAAGGCCGGGAAGCTGGCAAAGCCGAGGGTGGCGATGGCCACGCCGCCGACTTTGACGGCGATGAAGAAACTGACCCAGTGGCCGGCCAGCAGCACACCGCCGAGCAGCAGGCGGCGGATGTCCTGGCTGCTCAGGCGTTGCCAGCCCGGGCCGGTCAGGCTGGCGAACAGGGCCAGGGCGAGTACGGCGAAGGCGGCGCGGCCGAAGACGATGATCGCCGGGCTGGCGCTGGCGGCCAGTTTGCCGAAGACGCCGGTCAGGCCGAAGAACAGTGCGCCAATGTGCAGGGCGCCCAATGCAGTACGGTGGTTCATGGTGGTCCTTGCTCAAGATCTTTATCGACTGAGCCGGCCTCTTCGCAGCACAAGGCTGCTCCTACAGAATACGTACAGGCCCTGTAGGAGCAGCCTTGTGCTGCGAAGAGGCCGGCACTGGCAAAGTGTAAAACCACAGGCCAACGATTTCTGTCGCAAGACTGCTGTCAGTTGTCGCCAGGCTCTCGCCGCAAAGCCCTTGGCGTACACCCGAACGCCCGCAACATCGCCGCTGAAAACGCACTCTGCGAGCCATACCCCACCTGCGCCGCAATTTCCCCCATCGGCAACAAGGTCTGCACCACCAGCCGCCGCGCCTTGAGCAAGCGCCGCTGGCGAATGTAGTCCATCGGTGTCATCGCGCACTCGGCAGTAAAGCGCGCGTGCAGCCGGGCGCTGGACAGCCCGGCGATGCGCGCCAGGTCGGCGACCTGCAACGGGTAGGCAGCATGCTGCTCGATATGTGCATCGAAAGCTGCATAAGGCAGGCGCTGGCTGGGGCGTACGTTGGCTGCTGCCGTGGAGTTGAGGCTGGCCAGCAACAGCGCTGCGCCTTGCCGGGCAATCAGCGGGTCGTCCATGGGGCTGGCCGCCAGCCAGTCGACCAACTGCTGCTGACGGTTGTCCAGGCCCAGCGCGGCGGGGCGGTCGAGCAGGCGGCGGCTGGCATCGGCATGCTCGCCCAACTGCTCGTGCAGCCACTGTTCCCCAGGCACATCAAGCACCAGGCAGTGGCTGCCGGCATCGCTGGCGCAGGTGTGATGCGCGCCCGCCGGTACCACCACCAGCCCCTGCCGGTCGATCCCGGCGCCTTGCCCCTGTACCTCGAACTCCAGGCGGCCGCGCAGGCCGAACACCAGTTGCGGGTGTTCGTGGCTGTGGGCGATCAGGCTGTCGCGGTAATGGCGCAGCGAGAGGATCGGGCCGGCGGTCATGGGGGCGTCCTCGCAGGGCAGATGCGTATTGTGCCTCATTCCCTGCAGGCCATCACTCGTAACCGTTTTGCCACGGCGCTGTCATGCGCGCCTGCCAGTCTCCAGCAAACTGCGCCGGAGCCTGTCCATGACCCATGCCGAACTCTCCCGTCCCTCGCGCAAGCAACGCGTGCGTACCTTGTGGATCTCCGATGTGCACCTGGGGACCCGCGACTGCCAGGCCGAACACCTGTCGCAGTTCCTCAAGGGTTACCAGGCCGACCGCGTGTACCTGGTAGGCGACATCATCGATGGCTGGAAACTGCGCGGCGGCATCTACTGGCCGCAAGCCCACACCAACGTGATCCGCCGCCTGCTGACCATGAGCAAGCGCGGTACCGAGGTGATCTACGTCACCGGCAACCATGACGAATTCCTGCGCCGATACTCCAGGCTGATCCTGGGCAACATCCAGCTGGTGGACGAGGCCGAGCACCTGACTGCAGATGGCCGCCGCCTGTTGGTGATCCATGGCGACCAGTTCGATGTGATTACCCGCTATCACCGCTGGCTGGCGTTTCTCGGCGACCGTGCCTACGAAATCACCCTGGTGCTCAACCGCTGGCTCAATCACTGGCGTGCGCGGTATGGCTATGGTTACTGGTCGCTGTCGGCGTACCTGAAGCACAAGGTCAAGGGCGCGGTGAACTTCATCAGCGACTTCGAGGATGCCATTGCCCACGAGTGCACCCGGCGGGGCTTTCATGGGGTGGTGTGCGGGCATATCCACCATGCCGAGATCCGCAAGGTGGGCGAGGTGGAGTACCTCAATTGCGGGGACTGGGTGGAGTCGTGCACGGCGCTGATCGAGCATTGGGATGGCAGTATCGAGCTGTATCGGCTGGCCGATGCCCAGGCGCGGCAAGCGCAGGCAGTGGCGGCGTTGCGTGAGCCGGATTAGGGCCTGAGGGCCATGGGGCCGCGACGCGGCCGCAGCTTCCTACAGCCTGATCTTGCCCAGCAAGATATCCCGGAACATTACAAAATCGCCGGCCAGGCTATATAGCGGATAGGTAAAGGTCGCCGGCCGGTTCTTTTCGAAAAAGAAGTGCCCGACCCAGGCAAAGCCATAGCCGAACAACGGCACGGCCAGCAAAAGCAACCACTTGCCACTGCCAATGGTGTAGGCCAGCAGGGCTATCACCAGGCTGGTGCCGACAAAGTGCAGGCGGCGGCAGGTGGGGTTGCTGTGCTCCCCCAGGTAGTACGGGTAGAACTCGGCAAAACTGCGATACTGCGCTGTGCGGTTCATGGCAGTGCTCCGGGATTAATACTTCTGGACAAGATGCACGGCGTGGAGCCTGATTCGAGTCTAGAGTGACTGACGGGCCCTACCAGTGACAATAGGCGCCAAATGAGTATCCTTGGGGTTCACCGCAGGAGCGGTCGGTAAAAAGAAGCCTGTCATGAGCGAAAGAACCACGTCAGCCAGCTGGGCATCAGGGATTGTGAAGGCACTCGAACTGGAAGGGCTGGACTGCCCGTCCATGTTCAAGCAGCTGGGGCTGGACTTCGCTGCCCTCGACGACCCCGATGCACGGTTCCCGCAAGATTCCATGACCCGGCTCTGGCAGCTGGCGGTGGAGCTGTCGGGCAATGAAGCCATCGGCCTGAACATGGCGCGGGTGGTACGGCCTGCGTCATTCCATGTGGTGGGCTATGCATTGATGTCCAGCCGCACTTTGGCCGAAGGCTTCCAGCGCCTGGTGCGTTACCAGCGCATCATCGCCGAAAGCTCCGATCTCAGTTTCGTCCTTGGCGCCGAGGGCTACTCGCTGATCCTGACGGTGCATGGTGACCACCTGCCACCGACCCGGCACAGCGCCGAAGCATCGCTGGCCTGTGCGCTGGCGCTGTGCAAATGGCTGAGTGGTCGGCCGGTGCAGCCGCGCCGGGTACTGGTGCAGGGGCCACAGCCAAAAAATGTCGAACCGTACAAGGTGGCGTTCCATTCGCCCCTGGTGTTCGGCGCGCCGCACGATGCACTGGTGTTCGAACGGGCCGACATGGAGGCGCCGCTGCCGACTGCCAACGAGGCCATGGCGGTGCTGCACGACCGATTTGCCGGGGAGTACCTGGCACGCTTTTCCGAAAGCCGGGTTACCCACCGTGTGCGCCAGGTGTTGTGCCGCATCCTGCCGCAGGGTGAGCCCAAGCGCGAAACCCTGGCCCAGGCCCTGCACCTGTCGCAGCGCACTTTGCAGCGGCGTCTGCAGGAGGAGGGCACCAGTTTCCAGACCTTGCTCGACGACACCCGCCGCGAGCTGGCCGAGCAATACCTGGCCCAGCCGGGCATGACACTGCTGGAAACCGCCTACCTGCTGGGCTTTGCCGACCCCAGCAATTTCTACCGGGCGTTCCGCCGCTGGTTCGATGCCACGCCAAGCGAGTATCGCGCCCGCCTCGGCGCGGACACCGAGGGGGTCAGTGACGCCAGAACGCCGGCATACACAGCACCAGCACCGTAATGATTTCCAGACGGCCAAGCAGCATGCCGGCCGCCAGGATCCACTTGGCCGCGTCCGGTAGCGTGGCATAGTTGCCCGACGGGCCGATCACTTCACCCAGGCCCGGGCCCACACCCGAAACCGTGCCGGCAGCACCGGTCAATGCGGTCATCCAGTCCACGCCCAGCAATGACAGCAGCAGGGCCATGACGCAGATGGTGATGGCGAAGAAGAACGAGAACGTCAGAATCGAACGCACGATGTCTTCGTCGAGGCGGTGGCCGTTGTATTTCTGCTTGATCACCGCACGCGGGTGGATCAGTTGGTTGAGGCTGGCCTTGAGCAGGATGTAGGCCACCTGGAAGCGGAAAATCTTGATACCGCCTGCCGTAGAGCCGGAGCAGCCGCCGACGAAGCCCAGGTAGAAGAACAGCATCAGCGAGAAGTTGCCCCACAGGCTGTAGTCGCCCAGGGCGAAGCCGGTGGTGGTGACGACCGAGGTCACGTTCAACGCCACGTGGCGCAGGGCATCGAGCCAGTGCAGGTTGGTGCTGTACCAGTACCAGGTGCCCAGTACCAACCAGGTAACGACCAGCATGCCCAGCAAACCTTGCACCTGCTGGTCACGGATCAGTGCCCTGCGGTTGCCGCGCAAGGTGGCGACGTAAAGGGTGAACGGCAGGCTGCCCATGATCATGACCACCACCGCGACCCAGTGCACGGCCGGGATATCCCATTTTGCCAGCGACTGGTCGGAGGTGGAGAAGCCACCGGTGGAGATGGCCGACATGGCGTGGTTGATCGCATCGAACGGGCTCATCCCGGCCCACCAGAATGCGAGCGAGCCGAGGATCGAGAAGCCGACGTACACCCCGACGATCGACTTGGCGACCATGTGCGAGCGCGGCATGACCTTTTCCGAGCGGTCGGACGATTCGGTCTGGAACAGGCGCATGCCACCGATGCGCAGCAATGGCAGGATCGCTACCGCCATGGCGATGAAACCGATGCCGCCGAGCCAGTGCAGCATCGAGCGCCACATCAGGATACCCGGCGACATGGTATCGAGCCCGCTGAGCACGGTAGCGCCGGTAGCGGTGATGCCCGACATGCTCTCGAAGAAGGCGTCGGTATAGCTGATGTGCTGGGTCAGCAGGAACGGCAGGGCGGCAAACACGCACACCACCAGCCAGCTGCTGACCGTCAGCAGGTACATGTCACGCGGGCGCAGGTGCACATGCTCGGGGCGGCCCGGTACCACCAGGGCCAGGCCGGCGATGAAGGTGATCAGGCTCGACCAGAGGAAGGACGGCATGTCACCGGTGCGCTCGAAGATCACCAGGGTTGCCATGGGCACGGCCATGCCGACGGCGAGGGTAATCAGGAAGATGCCGATGATGAAACCAATGATCCTTAAGGTCGGCAACGCCATGTGATCTGCTCTGACTTGAAACGGAAGGGCGCCATTCTACCTATGGGTCTGGTGATGTAAACGCTAGAATGGCCGCACATTCAACTGCCAGGAGGGTAGCCGATGGAGGCTCTCGACGCATTGCTCAACCGTGTTTCCGTGCCACGCCTGACCGAACCGGCACCCAATGCCGCCCAGCGCGAGGCGCTGTTCCAGGCTGCCTTGCGCGCCCCGGATCATGGCCAGCTGCGGCCATGGCGTTTCCTCACCATCGAAGGCCAGGGCCGTGAAAAGCTGGGCGAGCTGTTCGCTGAGGCCGTGCAGAACAAGGGCGATGCCAGCCAGGCAGCGCTGGACAAGGCCCGCGCCATGCCGCTGCGGGCACCGTTGCTGATCGTGGTAATTGCCAAGTTGCAGGAGCACTTCAAGGTGCCCAAGTCCGAGCAGCGCCTGGCTGCGGGCTGTGCCGCGCACGGCATTCTGATTGCCGCGCATGCGCAAGGCGTCGGGGCGGTGTGGCGCACCGGGGACATGGCGTTTGATGCTCATGTGCACAAGGGCTTGGGGTTGGCCGAGAACGAAGAGTTGATCGGTTACCTGTATGTCGGCACGCCCCTGACCGAGCCGCGTACGGCGCCGGTGCTGGACACTGCCGAGTTCGTCAGCGCCTGGGGCGAATAATCCGTTTCAGGCTGATTGATCTATTGAGGCTTCCGGCCTCTTCGCGGGTGAACCCGCTCCCACAGGTACGGCGCAAGTTTCAAGGCTTGCACAGTCTCTGTGGGAGCGGGTTCACCCGCGAAGATCACGTCAACTGCCAGTAGCTTCAGCCAAGGGCAACTCCAGCCTGGCCACAAAGCCCCCCTGTGGATGGTTGTCCAGCACCAGTCTCCCGCCATGGCGCTCCGCCGCCTTGCGCGCAATCGCCAGCCCCAGCCCATGTCCCGGCGCATCCTGCCCCGGTGCGCGGAAGAACGGCTCACCCAGCTGCGCCAGGTGTTCGGCTGCCGCCCCGGGCCCATGGTCACGCACGCTGATCACGATACGGTCCTGCTCACGCACGGCGCTCACTTCCACCGGCTGACCCGGCGGGTTGAAGCGCAGGGCGTTGCGCAGCAGGTTGTCCACGGCGCGTTCGATCAGCGTTGGCCAGCCTTGCAGGGTCAACCCCGGCTGCGTCTCCAGGCGCACGTCCTGGTCTGGTGCGCTCAGCAAGGCATCCTTGCGCACGCTGCCGAGCAGCGCATTGAGGTCGACCGGCTCGGCATGCGCCTGCTCGGCATCGACCCGGGCCAAGGCAAGGATTTCGCTGATAAGGTCTTCCAGGCGGTCGCACTCGCGGGTCAGGCGCGGCCACAAGGTCTCGCGCTGCTCGGGCCCGGCGCGCTCGGCCAAGGCGAGGGCAATGCGCAGCCTGGCCAGCGGCGAGCGCAGCTCATGGGATACATCGCGCAGTAACTGGCGCTGGCTGCCAATGGTGCTTTGCAGGCGCGCGCCCATCTTGTTGAAGTCCTTGGCCAGCACGCCAAACTCGTCACGCCGTGCGGCCAGTTGCGCCAGGCTGTTCTGCTGGTAGGTGGTCTGGCCCAGGTCATGCACGGCGCTGCGCAGGCGGCTTAGCGGGCGGGTGATGGACAGGGTGACCAGCAGGCTGAACAGGGTCAGTACCACCAGTGCAATGCCCAGGGCGCTGAGCGGCCACAGCAGGCTTTCACGGTGCCAGGCGTCCAGCGCAGGGTGGGGAATGCGATAGATCAGCAGGTAGGTTTCGCCGGTCTCGGGGCTAGTGTATTCCTCGGTCAGCCGACGCCACGGCAGGCGCCGCTCGTCATTGTGCTGGCGTGCCTCGAAGGCCGCTGCACGGCGCGGGAAGGTGCCGGGCACCACGGCCTCGCCACTGTCGTCTAGCACCTGCACGTCGATCTTGTAGCGATCTTTGCGCCGTTCCAGAAAGTGCTGTGCCGCATCCAGGCCTTGCTGCTCGTAATGCTTGGCCCACTTGCTGGCCAGGGTGTTCAGGCCCGGGTGGCGGCTGAGGATCCAGGCATCCTGGTTGAGCATGTGGCCCAGCAGGATAGACAGGCCTGCGACCAGGGTGATGGCCAGCCAGAAACTGGCCAGGATGCGCCAGAACAGTGAACGCAAGTGCACCTCCTGTAAACGGTAAAAGCCCGGCCCGCGGGGAGACGGGCCGGGCATCGGGCGTACAGCTTACTGAGCCTTGGTGCCTTTTTCAGCTTTCCAGGCCTGGAACTCCTGCCACTCGGCTTTCTTTGCGGCGCGTTCCTTTTGCAGTTCGTCGAACTTCTTCTGCTGCTCAGGTTTGAGCAGGTTGCGCACTGCGGTGTCGGTCTTGGCCCGGCTGGCTTGCAGCTCGTCCTTCATGGCTTTCTGGTCGGCGGCTGGCAGCTTGGCCAGGTAGCGCTCGTTGATTTCACGGCGCTGCTGCATCTGCTCGCCCATCAGCTTGCCGATCTGCTGGCGCTGGTCGCGGCTCAGGTCCAGTTGATGGAAAGGCGCATCACCGCGATGATGCGGGCCGTCGTGACGCGGGCCGCCTTCAGGCATGGCCATGGCCACGGTCGGCAGGGCGGCGGCGAACATCAGGGCGATAAGGGTCTTGCGCATGGTGTCTCTCCTTTCATAGGCCGGTGGTTACCGGATGAGCACAGTCTAGGGAGATCACCGTCAAGCGCAGTCAGCGGATGGTAAAGGCTCGGTAAAGATGGTCAGAGGCAGTAGTAATAGCCACGGCTACGCAGCGCCACGATGCGTGGACGGCCATCGGCATGTGGGCCAATCTTCTTGCGCAGGTTGCTGACATGCATGTCCAGGCTGCGGTCGTACAGGGTCAGTTTGCGGCCCAGGCCGATCTGCGCCAGCTCCTGCTTGTCCAGCGGTTCGCCGGGTTGGCGCAGCAGGGCTTCAAGAATGCGGCTTTCCGACAGGGTCAGGGTCATTTCACGGCCGTCGATGCTGGCCACGCCACGTGCTGGGCTGTACACCAGGTCGCCCAGTTCCACCTGGCTGGTGGTGGCAGTGGGGTGGCTGCGGCGCAGTACTGCCCGCAGACGGGCTGTGAGCTCGCGCGGATCGCAAGGTTTGGCCAGGTAGTCGTCGGCGCCCAGTTCCAGGCCGAGAATGCGGTCCAGCGGCTCGCCGCGTGCAGAGAGCATCAGTACCGGCAGCTCGGCATGCTCGCTGCGCAATTGCTTGAGCAGCTCCAGGCCGCTGCCATCGGGCAGCATCACGTCCAGTACCACGGCCGCCGGCGCGTACTCGGCCAGGGCCTGGCGTGCGCTCTGGCCATCGTGGCAGGCACGCACCGTGAACCCTTCCTGGGTCAGCCAGCTGCCGAGCAGCTCGCACAGCTCCTGGTCATCATCAATCAGTAACAGCTCGCTCATGACTCACTCAATTCAACCATTGACGGCGGCTATTCGGCCCGCCAGTGGCAAAGATACCGCAGACTGATGGCAATCGTATAACTGCGGGTACCGCGTCTGCTTCTTCGCGGGCAAGCCCGCGAAGAAGGCGACTCAGTCTCAGGTCAAGGAAGTACTTGCTTGAAGGGCTTGACGACGACTTTGTCGTACACGCCTGCAGCAATGTAAGGATCGGCAGCGGCCCAGGCCTGCGCCGATGCCAGCGATTCGAATTCGGCAACGATCAGGCTACCGCTGAAACCGGCTTCGCCCGGGTCGTTGCTGTCGATGGCCGGGTGTGGCCCGGCCAGCACCACGCGGCCTTCGGCCTTGAGCTGCTGCAGGCGTTCGATGTGCGCCGGGCGGGCAGCCAGGCGCTTTTCCAGGGAGTTTGCGACGTCGCTGGCGATGATGGCGTAGAGCATGTCAATCCTTGGGTTTGGTAATGGAAGGGTCGTCGTGCAGGTGGCGCGACAGGTACACGCCTTGCGCCACCAGGAAGATCACGGTCATGCCCAGGCTGCCGAACACCTTGAAGTCGACCCAGAAGTCCTGGAAGGTGAAGGCAACGAACAGGTTGGCCGCGCCGCAGAACAGGAAGAAGGCGATCCAGGCAACGTTCAGGCGGGACCAGACGGCATCGGGCAGGGTCAGGGCATGGCCCATGATGCGCTTGATCAGCACCCGGTCACCGATGAAGTGGCTGCCGGCAAAGCCCAGTGCGAACAGCCAGTTCACCACCGGTGCTTTCCATTTGAGGAAGGTTTCGCTGTGGAAGGTCAGGGTCAGGCCACCGAACACCAGGCAGGCCACCAGGGTCAGCCACTGGCCCTTTTCCAGCCGGCGCTGGCGCAGGAACAGCGCGCCGTACACCACCAGCGAGCTGATGATCAGCATGGCGGTGGCACTGTAGATGCCGCCGAATTCGAAGCTGTGGCCGGCGACTTCCATGGGGCGCGGGTCGAGCTTGTAGACGATGAAGAACAGCAGCAGCGGGATGAAATCGATGAATTGTTTCACAATGGCAGCCAGAATCGGGATGTGACGGCATAATAACAAACATCGATTCCAGCGAAAGCGCTCCTCCATGAATGTTGATCTGCACTGTCACAGTACGGCCTCCGACGGCGCGCTGTCGCCCTCGGTACTGGTTGCCCGGGCCCATGAGCACGGGGTGCAAACGCTGGCACTGACTGACCATGACACCCTCGAAGGCCTGGCCGAAGCACGCCAGGCCTGCACTGAACGGGGCATGCGTTGGGTCAGCGGGGTGGAATTGTCGTGCACCTGGGGTGGCGCGACCATCCATGTGCTGGGTTATGACTTCCCGCTGGACGCGCCGCCCTTGCTGGCAGCGATTGAATCACTGCACCGGGGGCGTTGGTTGCGCGCCGAAGAAATCGACAAACGGCTGGCGGCCAAAGGCATGCCCGGCACGCTGGAGGGCGCCCGCGCCGTGCAGCACGAACTGGGCGACAGCGGCAACGCCCCGGCGCGCCCGCATTTTGCCGAGTACCTGGTGCGTGCCGGGCACGTCAAGGACCGTGGCGAGGCGTTTCGCAAGTGGCTGGGTGCCGGCAAGCTGGGCGACGTCAAGCAGCACTGGCCGACCCTCGACGAAACTGTCGCCACCCTGCGCCAGTCCAAAGCATGGGTGAGCCTGGCGCACCCCATGCATTACGACCTGACCCGCAGCAAGCGCAGAAGGCTGATTGCCGACTATATTCAGGCAGGCGGGCAGGCACTTGAGGTGGTCAACGGGATGATGCCGGCCGAGCAGGTGGGCACGATGTCCATCCTTACTCGTGAGTTCGGCCTGCTGGCAAGCGCTGGCAGTGACTTCCACGGCCCCGGCACCTGGGGAGAGATCGGTGCCTACCGGCCTTTGCCCGAGGACCTGCCACCTCTGTGGCGTCGATTCAGCCATGAACAGCCCTTGGCGCTATGAACAGGATGACTACGTGAGCCAATTTTTCCAGATTCATCCGGAGAACCCCCAGGCGCGCCTGATAAAACAGGCCGTCGAGATCATCCGCAAGGGTGGCGTGGTGGTGTACCCGACCGACTCGGCCTATGCGCTGGGCTGCCAGATGGGTGACAAGGCGGCGATTGAGCGGGTGCGTCGCCTGCGCGGGCTGGACAAGACGCACAACTTCACCTTGATGTGCTGTGACATGTCTCAGCTGGGGTTGTACGCCAAGGTCGACACCGGCACCTTCCGCCTGCTCAAGGCGCATGTGCCGGGGCCTTATACCTTCATCCTCAACGGCACCCGTGAAGTGCCGCGGCTGCTGTTGCACGACAAGCGCCGCACCATTGGCCTGCGCGTACCGGCCCACGCCATCACGCTGGCCTTGCTGGCCGAGTTGGGCGAGCCGCTGATGAGCGTGAGCCTGATCCTGCCGGGCGACACCGAGCCGATGACCGACCCTCACGAAATCCGTGAGCGGCTGGAGCACCACGTCGACCTGGTGATCGACGGCGGTTTCGGCGACCTCAAGGCGTCGACCATCATCGACTTGTCCGGCGATGAGCCGGAACTGATCCGCGAAGGCTGCGGCGATCCCACGCCGTTTCTGGTCAGCGCGTGAGCCAGGTGGAAACGCCCGAGGCACCGGCTGAGCAGGCCGAGTCGCCTCGGCAGCTGCAACTGGCCCTGGTCTACGGCGAAGCCCTGACCGAAATGCCGCTGGACCTGTACATCCCGCCGGATGCCCTGGAAGTCATCCTCGAAGCCTTCGAAGGGCCGCTGGACCTGCTGCTGTACCTGATCCGCAAGCAGAACATCGACATCCTCGACATCCCGGTGGCGGAAATCACCCGCCAGTACATGGGCTATGTGGAGCTGATGAAGAGCGTGCGCCTGGAGCTGGCCGCCGAGTATCTGGTGATGGCCGCCATGCTGGCCGAGATCAAGTCGCGCATGCTGCTGCCACGTTCAGCCGATGTCGAGGAGGAGGAGGGCGACCCGCGCGCCGAGCTGATCCGCCGCCTGCAGGAGTATGAGCGTTTCAAGGCCGCAGCCGAAGGCATCGACGAACTGCCACGGGTGGGCCGCGATGTCGTGGTGCCGCGCCTGGAAGCACCGCAGGCCAAGGTGCGCAAATTGTTGCCGCAGGTCAGCCTGGAAGAGCTGCTGGTGTCCATGGCCGAGGTAATGCGCCGCAACGACCTGTTCGAAAGCCACCAGATCAGCCGTGAGACCTTGTCTACCCGCGAGCGCATGAGCCAGGTGCTGGAGCGCCTCAAGGGCGGTGCTTTCGTGCCGTTCGGCGCGCTGTTTGCCGCCGAAGAGGGCAAGCTGGGTGTGGTGGTGACCTTCATGGCGGTGCTCGAACTGGTGAAGGAATCGCTGATCGAACTGGTGCAGAATGAACCCTTCGCCGCCATCCACGTGCGGCTTCGCCCAGCGCTTGTTGAAGAACCTGATGAACCTGAATGACCCCCGCGACCTGGCGTCACTGATCGAAGCTTTTTTGCTGGCTTCGGGCAAGCCGCAATCCCTGGAGCGCCTGTACGAGCTGCTCGAAGAAGCCGAGCGCCCCGAGCCCCACGTGTTCAAGCAGGCCCTTGAGGTGCTTGGCAAGTCGTGCAGCGGCCGTGCCTTCGAACTCAAGGAAGTGGCCAGCGGCTACCGCCTGCAAATCCGCGAAGACTTTGCGCCCTGGGTCGGGCGCCTGTGGGAAGAGCGCCCGCAGCGTTATTCGCGCGCGCTGCTCGAAACCCTGGCCCTGATCGCCTACCGCCAGCCAATCACCCGTGGCGAGATTGAGGACGTACGGGGCGTGGCGGTGAACAGCAACATCATCAGGACCCTGGTCGAGCGCGAGTGGATTCGCGTGGTCGGCTACCGCGAAGTGCCCGGGCGGCCAGCGATGTTTGCCACCACCAAAGGCTTTCTCGACCATTTCAACCTCAAGAGCCTGGATGAGCTGCCGGCCCTGGCCGAGTTGCGCGAAATGGAGCCGGAGCCGCTGCTCGACCCGGATGACGCGCCCGTGCCGGCGCACCTGCAGGCGTTGGCGGATGCCAGCCTTGAGGACGAAGCGGTTGCTGAGCCTAAGGACGAAACCAGCTTCCGAAGCTTGCTGGTGGAGCTTGATGCCATGGAGGAGGGGCTGAAGATCGATTTTGATGACTTGCGCGAGGAGGAGCCAGAGGCTTCCGTGGAAGAAGAGGGCAAGTTACAGCCCTGATTCTTCTTTTGGCAGTGCTGGCCCTATCGCCGGCAAGCCAGCTCCCACAGGGGTTTCGCAGGTCTTGAAAGTGGTGTTGCACTTGTGGGAGCTGGTTTGCCGGCGATAGGGCCAGTGAACTCAACACAAGACCACTAGGCTGAAACCGCTCCCAATACTTGCAAAACCCTCTAACCTCCAGTGCGTTCCATTGCCGAACCGCGTATGATGCGCGGCCTTTTGGCGCGTTCGTCGCCAAGAACCTGTTTTCATTCCTACACCGGGAGGTGCCCAGATGAGTGAGCAAGACCTGCAAGATACCGAAATCACCCCGCCATCCGGCGAAAAGCTGCAGAAAGTGCTGGCGCGCATTGGCGTGGGCTCGCGCCGTGACGTCGAGGCCTGGATCAGCCAGGGCCGCATCAAGGTCAACGGCGTCGTAGCTACCCTTGGCCAGCGCGTCGACCTGCACGATGCCATTGCCGTAGACGGCAAGCTGATCAAGCGCGAAGAGGCCGCCGAGGCCACCCGCCGGGTGATCATGTACAACAAGCCCGATGGCGAAATCTGCACCCGTGACGACCCGGAAGGCCGTCCGACCGTGTTCGACCGCCTGCCACGGCCAAAAGAAGGCCGCTGGATCAACATCGGTCGCCTCGACATCAACACCACCGGCTTGCTGCTGTTCACCACCGACGGTGAGCTGGCCAACCGCCTGATGCACCCGTCCTACGAGATGGACCGTGAGTACGCGGTACGTGTGCGTGGTGAAGTCGACGACGAGATGATCGAGCGCCTGAAAGCCGGCGTAATGCTGGAAGACGGCCCGGCCAAGTTCACCGACATCCAGAAGGCACCAGGTGGCGAAGGCTTCAACCACTGGTACCACTGCGTGGTGATGGAAGGCCGTAACCGTGAAGTACGTCGCCTATGGGAATCCCAGGGCATGGTGGTCAGCCGCCTGAAGCGCGTGCGTTTCGGCCCGGTGTTCCTCAACTCCGACCTGCCGATGGGCCGCTGGCGTGAAATGAGCCAGGGCGAAATCGACATCCTGGCCGCCGAAGTGGGCCTGCAGCCAGTAGCGCTGCCGGCCATGAAGCTCAAGGCCAAGGACAAGATGGAGCGCCTGCAGCGCAAGTCCACCCGCCCGCTGGGCCGTGGCGAGCGCGTGCGCAACCTGCGCCCGGCTCACGAAGGTGCCGCTACCGGCGAGCGCCCGGCGCGTCAGCCGCGTGAAGAGGCTCCGCGTAAACCTAACCGTGGCAGCACGGTGGCCGAGCGCCCAAGCGATATGCGCAAGCGCCCGGGCAAGCCTGAGGGTGACAAGCCGGCAGGCCGTGGTCGCGGCAAGCCGCGTGGCTGATACGCCAGTGTGGTAATCAAGGAACCAGCCTTCGGGCTGGTTTTTTTATGCCTGTGGCAATTGGGGGCTGCAAAGCGACCCCAAGATATTGAACAAAAAGAATTTTTCGGACGACTGGCAAGTTCCTGAACCGCTCTGTAAAGAAATCTATACGAACATGGCCGTTTTCAGTCCGCATTTCAGATCAAGCCCAATCGTGTAAACAAACTTTGCCGGCGCCCATGTGCCAAAGCCGCCGCCCCGGCCCCACCCACCCTTGCCCAAACCCCCGTCCCCACGGTGTTATAGCCGCCATTGCCGTGTGCAAGAGCCCGTCCACAGAGCCGGGCTGACAAAACAACAAATGGAGGCGCCATGTACGCCGATCACTCCGCCTTTCAAGGCCCACACCACAGGATCGCTGCGTTTTTTCCGGATGGAAGGACGCAACGCGTTGACGCCTGCGCGTTTGCAGGGGTATACAGTGCGCCGCGTTTTACCTGTGACCCTCTTGCGTACCGCGCACTCTTGATCACGCCTGGTTGACCCGCCTCGGCGGCACCTGAGGTCAAGAAACCCAAGGTAACCACCTTGCCCATTCCGCTGCGCCACGAGCGCGGTGGGTCCGATTCCGTCACAGATAAAAACAATGCAGGTGACTTCGTTCATGAGTGGACAAAACATGCATTCAGGCGAGCTCAAGCGGGGCCTGAAGAACCGCCACATCCAGTTGATCGCCCTTGGTGGTGCGATTGGTACCGGCCTGTTCCTCGGCTCGGCAGGCGTGATGAAATCCGCCGGCCCGTCCATGATCCTTGGCTACGCCATTTGCGGCTTCATCGCCTTCATGATCATGCGCCAGCTTGGCGAAATGATTGTTGAAGAGCCGGTAGCCGGCTCGTTCAGCCATTTCGCCCACACCTACTGGGGTGGTTTCGCCGGCTTCCTGTCGGGCTGGAACTGCTGGGTGCTGTACATCCTGGTGGGCATGTCGGAGCTTTCGGCGGTGGGCAAGTATGTTCACTACTGGTGGCCGGAGATCCCTACCTGGGTCACGGCGGCGGCGTTCTTCGTGCTGATCAACGCCATCAACCTGATGAACGTGAAGTTCTTCGGTGAAGCCGAATTCTGGTTTGCCATCATCAAGGTCGTGGCCATCGTCAGCATGATCGGCCTGGGTGCCTACCTGCTCACCAGCGGCAGCGGTGGCCCGGACGCCACCATCGCCAACCTGTGGTCCCATGGCGGCTTCTTCCCGAACGGTGTCAGCGGGCTGGTCATGGCCCTGGCGTTCATCATGTTCTCCTTCGGTGGCCTGGAAATGCTTGGCTTCACCGCTGCCGAGGCCGACAAGCCCAAGACCGTGATCCCGAAGGCGATCAACCAGGTCATCTACCGCATCCTGATCTTCTATGTCGGTGCCTTGGTGGTGCTGCTGTCGCTCACCCCGTGGGACAACCTGGTTGCCAGCATCGATGCCTCGGGTGGCAGCTACGGCAGCAGCCCGTTCGTGCAGGTGTTCTCGCTGCTGGGCAGTGACGTGGCCGCCCACCTGCTGAACTTCGTGGTATTGACCGCCGCGCTGTCGGTGTACAACAGCGGCACCTACTGCAACGCCCGCATGCTGCTGGGCATGGCCGAGCAGGGCGATGCCCCGGCGTCGCTGGCCAAGGTCGACAAGCGTGGCGTGCCAGTGCGTGCGATCCTGGTGTCGGCAGCCGTTACCTTTGTCGCCGTGCTGCTCAACTACCTGATGCCGCAGAATGCCCTGGAGCTGCTGATGTCGCTGGTAGTGGCTACCCTGGTGATCAACTGGGCGATGATCAGCTACTCGCACCTGAAGTTCCGTCAGCACCTGGACCGTACTGGCCAGAAGCCGCTGTTCAAGGCGCTGTGGTATCCCTATGGCAACTACGTGGTAATGGCCTTCGTGGTGCTGATTCTGGGCATCATGCTGATGATTCCGGGCATCCAGGTTTCGGTGTATGCGATCCCGGTGTGGCTGTTTGCGATGTTCGTTGTCTACATGGTCAAGCCGCGCCGCCGGATGAATGCGGGTGGGGTTGCGGGTACCGCAGCCAAGTAAGCAACCCAACGTAGTAAGAAGAAACCCCAAGCCAGGTGACCGGCTTGGGGTTTTTTATTGCCTGTGCCGGCCTCTTCGCAGCACAAGGCTGCTCCTACAGGCGAACGCCGTTCCATGTGTAGGAGCAGCCTTGCGCTGCGAAGAGGCTGGTACGGGCAACCTATCCTTCAGATCTGTTCCAGCAACCAGCCCCTGAATGCCCGTAACGACGGCAAGGCCTCATTCCGGGGCGGATAGATCAGGTAGTAACTGCGCTGGCTGGCAAACGCTACCCCAGGGCTGTACAGCTCTGCCTTGGCCAGCTCCTCCTCTACCAGAATGCGCGGCACAAGGCCGATGCCAATCCCGGCGCGCACTGCCTGGATCAAATGCGAGGTCAGCTCAAAGCTCGGCCCCAGGCGCATCGACCGGTGCGGCAGGCCATGGTGCGAAAACCACTCGCCCCACGCATGCGGGTTGTTGGCCACATTCAGCAGCACCTCTTCACTGATCCTTGCCGGGCTCCAGCCCTGGCTATCTGCGCCGGCCTCCGGCGGCAGGATCACCACCAGTTCCTCGGCATGCAGGCGATGGCAGATCAGCCCCGGCAGGTCATGGCTGGCCACACCGATGGCGGCATCGATTTCGCTGGTGTCGAAGTTGATGGCTTCGATACGTGAATGAATGTGTACCAGCATGCCCGGGTGGGCGCTGTAGAACGCATGCAGCCTCGGCAACAGCCATTTCGAGCCGAAGGTAGGCAGCGTAGCCAGGCGCAAGGTGCCCACCCCTGACTGGTAGGCCAGTGCCTGCAAGGTGGCGCTGCGGATGCGCCCCAGTGCCTCGCTGAGCTCGCGCTGGTACAGGCGGCCGACATCGGTCAGCTGCACCTGGCGGCCCTCGCGGCGGAACAGGGTCAGGCCCAGTTGCTGTTCCAGCGCCTGCACCTGGCGGCTGACCGCGCTTTGGGTCAGTGACAGTTCGGCAGCGGCGCGGGTGTAGCTTTCATGCCGGGCGGCGGCCTCGAATGCCAGCAGCAGCGACATGGACGGTGTCAGGTGGCGGTAATTCATTCATAAAAGTCATTGATAGCGGCAGGATTATCCGTTTGCCCCTGAGGCGAAACTACAGGAACATTGGCCTATACGTCACCCCAGCATGGCAACACCTATGCCGGTGCGACAGGAATCCCGTGAATTAGCCAATATCAAGAGGCCATCCTTCGATGATCGCCCAGCTGCCGACCGTTGCACCGAGCGCCAACTACCCCGAATTCCTCGAAGCCCTGCGTAGCAGCGGCTTCCGTGGCCAGATCAGTGCCGACTACGGCACCCGTACCGTGCTGGCCACCGATAACTCGATCTACCAGCGCTTGCCCCAGGCGGCGGTCTTCCCGCTGGACGCCGACGACGTGGCGCGGGTTGCCACGCTGATGGGTGACCCGCGCTTCCAGGACGTCAAGCTGACCCCGCGCGGTGGTGGTACCGGCACCAACGGCCAGTCGTTGACCGACGGCATCGTCGTCGACCTGTCGCGGCACATGAACAAGATCCTCGAAATCAACGTCGAGGAGCGCTGGGTGCGGGTGCAGGCCGGTACGGTCAAGGACCAGCTCAATGCCGCGCTCAAGCCGCACGGCCTGTTCTTCGCCCCCGAACTGTCCACCTCCAACCGCGCCACCGTCGGCGGCATGATCAACACCGACGCCAGCGGCCAAGGCAGCTGCACCTATGGCAAGACCCGCGACCACGTACTGGAGCTGCACAGCGTGCTGCTCGGTGGCGAGCGCCTGCACAGCCTGCCGATCGACGATGCCGCACTGGAGCAGGCCTGCGCCGCGCCCGGCCGGGTCGGCGAGGTGTACCGCATGGCCCGCGAGATTCAGGAAACACAGGCTGAACTGATTGAAACCACCTTCCCCAAACTCAACCGTTGCCTGACCGGCTACGACCTGGCGCACCTGCGCGACGAGCAGGGCCGTTTCAACCTCAACAGCGTGCTGTGTGGCGCCGAAGGCTCGCTGGGTTACGTGGTCGAAGCCAAGCTCAACGTGCTGCCGATCCCCAAGTACGCGGTGCTGGTCAACGTGCGCTACACCAGCTTCATGGATGCCCTGCGCGACGCCAACGCGCTGATGGCACACAAGCCGCTGTCGATCGAGACCGTCGACTCCAGGGTGTTGATGCTGGCGATGAAAGATATCGTCTGGCACAGCGTTGCCGAATACTTCCCGGCCGACCCCGAGCGCCCCACTCTGGGCATCAACCTGGTGGAGTTCTGTGGCGACGAGCCGGCCGAGGTCAACGCCCGGGTGCAGGCTTTTGTCGAACACTTGCAGGCGGATACCAGCGTCGAGCGCCTGGGGCATACCCTGGCAGAAGGCGCCGAGGCGGTCACCCGCGTCTACGTCATGCGCAAGCGCTCGGTGGGCTTGCTGGGTAACGTCGAGGGCGAGGTGCGCCCGCAGCCGTTTGTCGAAGACACCGCGGTACCGCCGGAGCAGTTGGCCGACTACATCGCTGACTTCCGCGCGCTGCTCGACGGCTACGGCCTGACCTACGGCATGTTTGGCCACGTCGATGCCGGCGTGCTGCACGTACGCCCGGCACTGGACATGAAAGACCCGGCCCAGGCGGCGCTGGTGAAGCCGATTTCCGATGCGGTAGCGGCGCTGACCAAAAGCTACGGCGGTTTGCTGTGGGGCGAGCACGGCAAAGGCCTGCGCTCCGAATACGTGCCGGAGTACTTCGGCGAGCTGTACCCGGCGCTGCAGCGCCTGAAGGGGGCCTTTGACCCGCACAACCAGCTTAACCCGGGCAAGATCTGCACCCCGCCAGGCAGCGCCGAAGGCCTGACCCCGGTCGATGGCGTGACCCTGCGCGGCGACCTCGACCGCACCATCGACGAGCGCGTGTGGCAGGACTTCCCCAGCGCCGTGCACTGCAACGGCAACGGCGCCTGCTACAACTACGACCCCAACGACGCCATGTGCCCGTCGTGGAAGGCTACCCGCGAACGCCAGCATTCGCCCAAGGGCCGTGCTTCGCTGATGCGCGAATGGCTGCGCCTGCAGGGCGAGGCGAACATCGACGTGCTGGCCGCGGCGCGCAACAAGGTGTCGTGGCTCAAGGGCCTGCCAGCGCGCCTGCGCAACAACCGCGAACGCAGCCAGGGGCAGGACGATTTCTCCCATGAAGTGTACGACGCCATGGCCGGTTGCCTGGCGTGCAAGTCGTGCGCCGGGCAGTGCCCGATCAAGGTCAACGTGCCGGACTTCCGTTCACGCTTCCTCGAGTTGTACCACGGCCGCTACCAGCGCCCGCTGCGTGACTACCTGATTGGCTCGCTGGAATTCAGCATTCCGTACCTGGCCCACGCGCCAGGGCTTTACAACGCGGTGATGGGCTCGAAGTGGGTAACCAGGCTGCTGGCCGACAAGATCGGCATGGTCGACAGCCCGCTGATCAGCCGTTTCAACTTCCAGGCCACCCTGACCCGCTGCCGCGTTGGCGTGGCCAGTGTGCCGGCCCTGCGTGAGCTGACCCCGGCCCAGCGCGAGCGCAGCATCGTGCTGGTGCAGGACGCCTTTACCCGCTATTTCGAAACGCCGCTGCTGTCGGCCTTTATCGACCTGGCCCACCGCCTGGGTCATCGGGTGTTCCTGGCGCCGTACAGCGCTAACGGCAAACCGCTGCATGTGCAGGGCTTCCTCGGTGCATTCGCCAAGGCGGCGATCCGCAACGCCACCCAGCTCAAGGCCCTGGCCGACTGCGGCGTGCCGCTGGTGGGCCTGGACCCGGCGATGACCCTGGTGTATCGCCAGGAATACCAGAAAGTGCCGGGGCTGGAGGGTTGTCCGAAGGTACTGTTGCCGCAGGAGTGGCTGATGGATGTGCTGCCTGAGCAGGCGCCGACCGCGCCGGGCAACTTCCGCCTGATGGCGCATTGCACCGAGAAGACCAACGTGCCAGCCAGCACCCGGCAGTGGGAGCAGGTGTTTGAGCTTTTGGGCCTGAAGCTGGTGACTGAGGCGACGGGGTGCTGCGGCATGTCCGGTACCTACGGGCACGAGGCGCGTAACCAGGAAACATCGCGCACCATCTTTGAGCAGAGCTGGGCGACCAAGCTGGACAAGGAAGGGGAGCCGTTGGCGACGGGCTACTCGTGCCGTAGCCAGGTCAAGCGCATGACCGAGCGCAAGATGCGCCACCCGCTGGAAGTGGTGTTGCAGTACGCCCAGCGTTAACCTTCAGGGCCTCGGGGGCTGCTTTGCAGCCCATTCGCGGCACAAGGCCGCTCCTACAAGGAATAGCGTGCCCCTGTAGGAGCGGCCTTGTGCCGCGAAAGGGGCGCAAAGCGCCCCCGCTTGTTAGTGGCTGCGGCTACTCCGCGCCTGCCTGTACAGATACAGGCTCAACACCAGCCCGCAAGCCGCGGCAGCCGCCGCAAACAGAAACATCGAAGCAAACCCGAACCCCGCCGCCACCGCGCCCACCAGTGGCCCGGTCACCCCCAGCGACAAATCGATGAACAGCGAGTACGCCCCTACCGCCGCGCCGCGGTTGGCCGCCGACACCTGGTTCACCGCCTCCACGCCCAATGCCGGGAACACCAGCGAGAAACCGAACCCGCTCAGTGCTGCACCCGCCAATGCCAGTTCGGCACTGGGGGCCAGCCACAGCATCAGCAGCCCGAGTGTTTCCACCGACAGGCAGGCAATCGCCACCCTGAACCCGCCAATCCGGTTGATCAGGTTGCCGAACAGCAATCGCGCGCTGATGAAGCTGGCGCCGAACAGGCTCAGGGTCAACGCCGCATCGGCCCAGCCACGGCTGGCGTAGTACAGGGTAATGAAGGTGGCGATGGTGCCAAAGCCGATCGAGCCCAGGGCCAGTCCCGAACCGTGCGGGAACACCTTGCCCAGCACCCGCAGGAACGGCAGGCGTACACCGCTGACAATGGGCGCAGCTTGTTTGGGCCACGCCAGCAGCAGGCCGAGGGCGCACAGCAGGATGATGCTGACGCCCATGCTCCACAGCCCCAGGCCCTTGACCATCAGCACACCCAGTGGCGCGCCGATGGCCAGTGCGCCATAGCTGGCGATGCCATTCCAGGAGATGACCTTGGCGGTGTTATCGGCGCCCACCCTGCCGATGCCCCAGCCAATCGCGCCCGAGCCCACCAGGCTTTCGGCGCTGCCCAGCACCAGGCGGCCAACCAGCAGGCAGGTCAGGCTCAGCCAGGGCAGGTGGGTGAGGAAGGCGCAGGCCAGCATGAACACCCCGCTAAGCCCGCAGCCAACCAAGCCATACATGACGGCTTTCTTGCTGCCATGGTTGTCGATGATGCGGCTGGCGGTGGGGCGGCTGAGCAAGGTGGCCAGGTACTGCACGCTGATCACCAGGCCAGCGACCACGGCGCTGAAACCCAGGTCGTTATGCACATAGCCGGGCAACACGGCCAGTGGAATGCCGATGTTCAGGTAGCCGATGAAGGTGAAGAGGACGATGGAGATGACTTGCAGGGTGACCGCAAGGGGGCGCGGTGAGTCGGGCATGGGGACCTACATGTGTTCAGGACGGTGTGAAAACGTGATGACGGGGGTAGCCCGCAGGTCAGCCGTTTTCACACAGTCGGGGATGCGCAGTTATTCCTGGTCAGCGCTGGATTGATCGTCACCATCCTGCTCGACGGCTGCTGCCGGTTCGGCGTGAACGGTCACGGATGGCTCTTCTGGGTTCAAGCTTGGGAAGGGAAGATTCGGGATTTCGTGCATCTCGTCGTTCCTCGCAAGTGTGAGTGAAAAGTCTGCGCCAGGCGCGGTTGAAGCTTCGCAAAGCTGGGGCAGGATACACAAGTCTGGATGACAGTTTGGATTTTTTACCGGTCGCTTGTCGGTTTTGCGGGCGAACAGCGCACATTTTTCCCATAAAAAATGGGGCCGCCTGGGCCCCATTTTTCAGTGGTTACTTACGGCCTTCTGCCGTTTCAGCCACTTTGTCGGTGCGCGCGCACATGATGAAGTCGTTGCGGTGCAGGCCTTTGATCGAGTGGCTCCACCAGGTCACGGTGACCTTGCCCCACTCGGTCAGCAGCCCCGGGTGGTGGCCTTCGGCTTCGGCGATTTCGCCCACGGCGTTGGTGAACGCCAAGGCGTGCTTGAAGTTCTTGAACAGGAACACGCGCTCAAGCTCCATGTGGCCGTCACGTACTTCGATGTTCCAGTCCGGGATTTCGCGAATCAGCTCGGCCAGCTCTTCGTCGGTGACTTTCGGGGCATCGGCGCGGCAGGCTTCGCAATGGGCTTGGTTCAAGGCATTCATGGGGTGTCTTTCCAGTTCGAGTTGTTATCGGCAAGGTCGTTCAGGCGGCGACCTTGGGTGGAAACTTCGGCGCGTGCAGGCCCAGCTGCATGGCTTTATGGACCATGCCCATGATGTCTTCGTGGGCCAGGTCGAACAGGCGCTTCATGTTCGGCAGCACGAAATACAGCGGCTGCAGGATGTCGATGCGGTACGGCGTGCGCATCGCCTCGATCGGGTCGAAAGCCTGGTGCTCGGGCTCGCCAGACAGACTGTAGACGGTCTCCTTGGGCGACGAGAGGATGCCGCCGCCATAGATCTTGCGACCCTGCGGGGTTTCCATCAGGCCAAACTCGATGGTCATCCAGTACAGGCGCGCCAGGTACACGCGTTGTTCCTTGGTCGCAGCCAGGCCGAGCTTGCCGTAGGTGTGGGTGAATTCGGCGAACCATGGGTTGGTCAGCAGGGGGCAGTGGCCGAAGATTTCGTGGAAGATATCGGGCTCTTGCAGGTAGTCCAGCTCCTCCGGGGTACGGATGAAGGTGGCAACCGGGAAGCGCTTGCTGGCCAGCAGTTCGAAGAAGGTCTGGAAGGGGATCAGTGCCGGTACCCGGGCAACTTGCCAGCCGGTGGTGGCGCCCAGCACCTTGTTGACCTCGCCCAGCTGCGGAATACGGTCATGGGGCAGCTTGAGCTGGTCGATGCCGTCCAGGTATTCCTGGCACGCGCGGCCTTCGATCACTTTCAGCTGGCGAGTGATCAGGGTGTTCCATACCGCATGCTCTTGCTGCGGGTAATCGATAAAACCATGCGCATCGGGCTCGCGTGCCACGTATTGCGTCTGTTTCATGAGGCTCTCCTGGTGAGGGCTTTTCTTGTTATGTGCAGGACATGCCTAAGTAATATCCCCACCCGGGTCGGTTTGCACGATGGATGGCAGGGCTTGTCGTTGCTCGACACCCTCACTTTCGTAACGATAATTTTACAAAATCGAGTAGGTGTCGGAAAATCCGGGGCATCTGGCTGATGGTTGCGCGGTTTTTGTCAGCTTATCTTTACGATTTTTCTGCGCGGTGTTGAAAAACATTGGCGCTTCGAGAGCCCTCATGCGTATCAAAGTGCATTGCCAGAACCGTATTGGCATCCTGCGCGACATCCTCAACCTGCTGGTGGAGTACGGCATCAACGTGCTGCGCGGCGAGGTGGGCGGTGACCACGGCAACGCCATCTACCTGCATTGCCCGAACCTGATCAACCTGCAGTTCCAGGCATTGCGGCCCAAGTTCGAGGCGATTGCCGGGGTATTCGGCGTCAAGCGCGTGGGGCTGATGCCCAGCGAGCGCCGGCACATGGAGCTGAACGCACTGCTGGGCGCGCTGGATTTTCCGGTGCTGTCGATCGACATGGGCGGCAGTATCGTCGCCGCCAACCGCACCGCGGCGCAGCTGCTGGGGGTGCGAGTGGACGAGGTGCCGGGCATGCCGCTGGCGCGCTATGTGGAGGACTTTGACCTGCCAGAGCTGGTGCGGGCCAACAAGTCGCGCATCAACGGCATGCGTATCAAGGTCAAGGGCGATGTGTTCCTGGCCGATATCGCGCCGCTGCAGTCCGAGCACGATGACAGTGAGGCGTTGGCGGGCGCGGTACTCACCCTGCACCGGGCCGACCGCATCGGCGAGCGTATCTATAACGTGCGCAAGCAGGAACTGCGCGGTTTCGACAGCATCTTCCAGAGCTCGCGGGTGATGGCCGCCGTGGTGCGTGAGGCGCGGCGCATGGCACCGCTGGATGCTCCCTTGCTGATTGAAGGCGAGACCGGTACCGGCAAGGAACTGCTGGCGCGCGCCTGCCACCTGGCCAGCCCGCGCGGCCAGTCGCCGCTGATGGCGCTCAATTGCGCCGGGTTGCCAGAGTCGATGGCCGAGACCGAGCTGTTCGGTTACGGCCCCGGGGCATTTGAAGGGGCACGGGCCGAGGGCAAGCTGGGGCTGCTGGAGCTGACCGCTGGCGGCACGCTGTTTCTTGATGGGGTAGGGGAGATGAGCCCGCGCCTGCAAGTGAAGCTGCTGCGCTTTCTGCAGGACGGCTGCTTCCGCCGGGTAGGCAGCGATGAAGAGGTATACCTGGATGTGAGGGTTATTTGCGCGACCCAGGTGGATTTGTCCGAGCTGTGTGCCCGTGGCGAGTTTCGCCAGGACCTGTATCACCGCCTCAATGTATTGTCGCTGCACATTCCGCCTTTGCGTGAGTGCATGGATGGGCTGGAAGGGCTGGTACAGCACTTTCTCGATCAGGCCAGCCGGCAGATTGGCTGCGCCATGCCGCGCCTGGCGCCGGCCGCAATGGAAAAACTTGGGCAATACCATTGGCCGGGTAATGTAAGGCAGTTGGAAAACGTATTGTTCCAGGCGGTTTCTTTATGTGAAGGCGGCGTGGTCAAAAGCGAGCATATTCGCTTGCCGGATTATGGCGCGCGGCAACCGCTGGGTGAGTTTTCGCTGGAAGGCGATCTTTCGCAGATTGTCGGGCGCTTTGAAAAGGCGGTACTTGAAAGTTTGATGGGGGAGTTTTCGAGTAGTCGGGCTTTGGGGAAAAGATTGGGTGTTTCGCACACGACAATTGCCAACAAGTTAAGAGATTATTCGCTTGGCAAGTCTGCGGATTAGTTGTCAGGCAAAGAACTTGGGACTGCTTCGCAGTCCTTTCGCGGCGCAAGGCCGCTCCTACAGGTACGGCGCGGGTTTGAGGATTGCGCAATACCTGCAGGAGCGGCCTTGTGCCGCGAAGGGGCCCGCAGGGCCCCCAATTCATAAGGTATCAGCCGTTGGAGCAGCCGTTCCCCATCACGCGGTATTCGAGAATGTGCTTCTGGCCCTGGGAGTCCTCGTAGGTCATGCGGGCTGGCACGACTTCGCACACATTGGGCACTTCGCTCATGGAAATGACGCGGGCAATGTCCAGGTGCTGCGAGTAACTGTACTGTTCAACCGGAATCTGCTCGGCATCTTTGGCTTCGCCGGCCATCGCCGCGCCGCAAAGACTGCCAAGTACCAATACCAGTAAAGCTTTCATTTTCTATTTACCTGTCTAAGGTCGTGAGGGGGCACGCGGCGCTTATGGCGCCGCGAGTATTGCTAGTTTTAACTATCGGGATGAGATGGAGATTAACGCTTGCCTTCGTGGGGGCTGTTACCAGTTGTTAATCGCCTTGCCGTTGCTGGCAAGGTGAATTTTATGGCGCTGGCCAAGGCCGAAACAGTGGGTCTTTTGATAAAGTGTTTTGACAGAATCTGTAACAATCCCGTGTTAACCCCCATCTTTTTTTTCCCCCATGGGCTGTAATGCCCGAGCTAGAGGGCTTTGCCGGAACGGGCGTACCAAATTACTACCAACGTCGAATGGCTTTTGTCGCTCTGGTACAGTTACAAACGGTTCCATACAAAAACAACTATTACACCGAGGTAACACAGATGAGTGCGGCTCCACTGTATCCCGTTCGTCCCGAGGTTGCGGCCACTACCCTGACCGACGAGGCCACTTACAAGGCCATGTACCAGAAATCGGTGATCAACCCGGACGGCTTCTGGCGCGAGCAGGCCCAGCGTATCGACTGGATCAAACCGTTCACCAAGGTCAAGCAAACCTCCTTTGACGACCATCACGTCGATATCAAATGGTTCGCAGACGGCACTCTGAACGTTTCCTCCAACTGCCTGGACCGCCACCTCGAAGAGCGCGGTGATCAGCTGGCCATCATCTGGGAAGGCGACGACCCTTCCGAACACCGCAACATCACGTACCGTGAACTGCACGAGCAGGTCTGCAAGTTCGCCAACGCCCTGCGTGGCCAGGACGTGCACCGTGGTGACGTGGTCACCATCTACATGCCGATGATCCCCGAGGCCGTGGTCGCCATGCTGGCCTGTGCCCGTATTGGTGCGATCCACTCGGTGGTGTTCGGTGGTTTTTCCCCTGAAGCGCTGGCCGGCCGCATCATCGATTGCGAGTCCAAGGTGGTGATCACCGCCGACGAAGGCGTGCGTGGCGGCCGTCGTACCCCGCTCAAGGCCAACGTCGACCTGGCGCTGACCAACCCTGAAACCAAAAGCGTGCAGAAGATCATCGTGTGCAAGCGCACCGGTGGTGATATTGCCTGGCACCAGCACCGCGACATCTGGTACGAAGACCTGATGAAAGTGGCCTCCAGCCACTGCGCACCAAAAGAAATGGGTGCTGAAGAACCGCTGTTCATCCTTTATACCTCCGGCTCCACCGGCAAGCCGAAGGGTGTGCTGCACACCACCGGCGGTTATCTGGTGTATGCCGCGCTGACCCACGAGCGCGTGTTCGACTACCGCCCGGGCGAGGTCTACTGGTGCACCGCCGACGTCGGTTGGGTCACTGGCCACAGCTACATCGTCTACGGCCCGCTGGCCAACGGCGCCACCACCTTGCTGTTCGAAGGCGTGCCGAACTACCCGGACATTACCCGCGTCTCGAAGATCGTCGACAAGCACAAGGTCAACGTCCTCTACACCGCGCCAACCGCCATTCGCGCGATGATGGCCGAAGGGCAGGCCGCTGTTGAAGGCGCCGATGGTTCCAGCCTGCGTCTGCTTGGCTCGGTGGGCGAGCCGATCAACCCTGAAGCCTGGAACTGGTACTACAAGACTGTAGGCAAGGAGCGTTGCCCGATCGTCGACACCTGGTGGCAGACCGAAACCGGCGGCATCCTGATCAGCCCGCTGCCGGGTGCCACCGGCCTCAAGCCGGGCTCGGCAACCCGCCCGTTCTTTGGTGTGGTGCCCGCCCTGGTGGATAACCTGGGTAACCTGATCGAGGGTGCGGCCGAAGGCAACCTGGTGATCCTCGACTCCTGGCCAGGCCAGTCGCGTTCGCTGTACGGCGACCACGACCGCTTTGTCGACACCTACTTCAAGACCTTCCGTGGCATGTACTTCACCGGCGACGGTGCGCGCCGCGACGAAGATGGCTACTACTGGATCACCGGTCGTGTGGATGACGTGCTCAACGTCTCCGGTCACCGCATGGGTACTGCCGAAATCGAAAGCGCCATGGTCGCGCATTCGAAAGTTGCCGAGGCTGCAGTGGTTGGTGTGCCGCACGACATCAAGGGCCAGGGCATCTATGTGTATGTCACCCTCAATTCCGGTATCGAGGCCAGTGAGCAACTGCGCCTGGAACTGAAAAACTGGGTGCGCAAGGAAATCGGCCCGATTGCCTCGCCGGACGTGATCCAGTGGGCGCCGGGGCTGCCGAAGACCCGTTCGGGCAAGATCATGCGCCGTATCCTGCGCAAGATTGCCACCGGTGAGTACGATGCGCTGGGTGATATATCGACCCTGGCTGACCCGGGAGTGGTGCAACACCTGATCGATACCCACAAGGCCATGAACCTGGCTTCGGCCTGATATCGAGGCAGAGCGCGGGCCGCTCCTACAGGGGGTGTGTATGCGTCAGAAAACCCCGCCCGGGCAACCGGCGGGGTTTTTGCTTTACTGTTACCCGACATTCATCGGTAACTGTTCTGTCACCGGTCCTGCACAAGTTCGGGGCGCGAAGAAACAAATCAGGCCTGTTTCGGTGCATTCTCGTAGCCATTTTGTGCAACGCAGCACGCTACACTTGCCGTAGTACAAGGCTTTGCCAATAATAGGCCCAGGAATTGCTAGGTCTATAGGTTCTATTTCTTGCGCTTTTGCATATTTTGCACTGGCTGTCAACATCGCCCGCAGCGGTTTCAAGCGCTTCTGTAAGTAGTTGTCGCTTTGAAGAAATATCGACTACCGGGCTGTCGCTAAAATGCCACTCACTCGCTCGTGGTCTGCGACCTTGGTCGAACCCTGCGCGGCTCGCGTTGTACCCATTCGCATATCGGGCAGTTGTTACCTGCCTTGTATTGCCCCGTACCGATGGAGTTACCTGATGAAGAAGCTCGCACTGTTTGGCGCCCTGGCGCTGTCTGTGTTTTCCCTGGTGTCGCAGGCCGATGAAAAGCCCCTGAAAATCGGCATTGAAGCTGCCTACCCACCCTTCGCCTTCAAGCAGCCCGATGGCAGCATCGCCGGTTTCGACTACGACATCGGCAACGCCCTGTGCGAACAGATGAAAGCCAAGTGCACCTGGGTCGAGCAGGAGTTCGACGGCCTGATCCCGGCGCTGAAAGTGCGCAAGATCGACGCCATTCTGTCGTCCATGTCGATCACTGAAGACCGCAAGAAGTCGGTGGACTTCACCAAGCGCTACTACCTGACCCCGGCGCGCCTGGTGATGAAGGACGGCACCGCTGTCAGCGAAAGCCTGGATGAGCTCAAAGGCAAGAAGATCGGCGTGCAGCGCGGCTCGATCCATGACCGCTTCGCCAAGGAAGTGCTGGGCGCCAAAGGTGCCACCGTGGTGCCTTACGGCACCCAGAACGAAATCTACCTGGACGTGGCAGCCGGCCGTCTAGACGGTACCGTGGCTGACGCCACCCTGCTGGAAGACGGCTTCCTCAAGACCGACGCCGGCAAGGGCTTCGCCTTCGTAGGCCCGGCCTTCACAGACGCCAAGTACTTCGGTGACGGCATCGGCATTGCCGTGCGCAAGGGTGACAAGGCGAACGTCGAGCGCATCAACGCGGCCATCGACGCCATCCGTGCCAACGGCAAGTACAAAGAAATCGAGAAGAAGTACTTCAACTTCGATATCTACGGTCCAGACTCGAACTAAGACGTCGGGTTTCACCTGTGCAATGGTGCAAACAGCAGAGGCTCTGAGGTTTGCACCATTTTTCATTCTCTAGGTCGAGGACCTCATCATGTTGAAAGGCTACGGGGCAGTCATCCTCGACGGGGCGTGGCTGACGCTGCAGCTCGCCCTGTCGTCGATGGCCCTGGCCATCGTGCTCGGCCTGATCGGTGTGGCGCTGCGCTTGTCGCCGGTGCGCTGGCTGGCCTGGCTGGGCGATCTGTATTCCACCGTTATCCGTGGTATTCCGGACCTGGTCCTGATCCTGCTGATTTTCTACGGCGGGCAAGACATCATCAACCGGGTGGCACCGCTGCTCGGCTACGAAGACTACATCGACCTGAACCCGCTGGCGGCGGGTATCGGCACGCTGGGCTTCATCTTTGGCGCGTACCTGTCGGAAACCTTCCGCGGTGCCTTCCTCGGTATTCCCAAGGGCCAGGCCGAAGCGGGCGTGGCGTATGGCATGAGCAACCGTCAGGTGTTCTTCCGCATCCAGGTGCCGCAAATGATTCGCCTGGCGATCCCGGGTTTCACCAACAACTGGCTGGTGCTGACCAAGGCCACCGCGCTGATTTCGGTCGTCGGCCTGCAGGACATGATGTTCAAGGCCAAGCAGGCGGCCGATGCCACCCGCGAGCCTTTCACCTTCTTCCTGGCGGTGGCGGCCCTGTACCTGGTGCTGACCAGCGTCTCGCTGTTGGCCCTGAAGTATCTCGAGCGCCGCTACTCGGTGGGCGTCAAGGTGGCTGAACTATGATCTTCGACTACAACGTCGTCTGGGAGGCATTGCCGTTGTACTTCGGCGGCCTGCTGACCACCCTCAAGCTGCTGGCGATTTCGCTGTTCTTCGGCCTGTTGGCGGCCATTCCGCTGGGCCTGATGCGCGTGTCGAAGCAGCCTGTGGTCAATCTCGTGGCGTGGCTCTACACCTACGTGATCCGCGGCACGCCGATGCTGGTGCAGCTGTTCCTGATCTACTACGGCCTGGCGCAGTTCGAGGCGGTGCGTGAAAGCTTCCTCTGGCCGCTGCTGTCCAGCGCCACGTTCTGCGCCTGCCTGGCGTTCGGTGTCAACACCAGTGCCTACACCGCAGAAATCATCGCCGGCAGCCTCAAGGCCACGCCCCATGGCGAGATCGAGGCGGCCAAGGCCATGGGCATGTCGCGCATGAAGATGTACCGGCGCATCCTGCTGCCGTCGGCCCTGCGCCGGGCGCTGCCGCAGTACAGCAACGAAGTGATCATGATGCTGCAGACCACTAGCCTGGCGTCGATCGTCACCCTGATCGACATCACCGGTGCAGCACGCACGGTCAATGCCCAGTACTACCTGCCTTTCGAGGCCTACATCACGGCGGGCGTGTTCTACCTGTGCCTGACCTTCATCCTGGTGCGCCTGTTCAAGATGGCCGAACGCCGCTGGCTCGGCTACCTGGCGCCGCGCAAGCACTGACCGCTTTGTGAGAATCGACAGCATGTACAAACTCGAAGTCCAAGACCTGCACAAGCGCTACGGCAGCCATGAAGTGCTCAAGGGCGTGTCCCTGGCGGCCAAGGCTGGCGACGTCATCAGCATCATCGGCTCCAGTGGTTCGGGCAAGTCGACCTTCCTGCGCTGCATCAACCTGCTGGAGCAGCCGCACGCCGGCAAGATCCTGCTCAACAACGAAGAGCTCAAGCTGGTCGCCGGCAAGGACGGCGCGCTGAAGGCCTCCGACCCGCGCCAGCTGCAGCGCATGCGCTCGCGCCTGTCGATGGTGTTCCAGCACTTCAACCTGTGGTCGCACATGACGGCGCTGGAGAACGTGATCGAGGCTCCGGTACACGTGCTGGGCATGAACAAGAAAGAAGCCCTTGAAAAGGCCGAGCACTACCTGGCAAAGGTGGGGGTCGCCCACCGTAAAGACGCCTTCCCCGGGCATATGTCGGGTGGCGAGCAACAGCGTGTGGCAATTGCCCGGGCCCTCGCCGTGGAGCCAGAGGTTATGCTGTTCGACGAGCCGACTTCGGCGCTCGACCCGGAGCTGGTGGGCGATGTGCTCAAGGTCATGCAGGCGCTGGCTCAGGAAGGCCGGACCATGGTGGTGGTGACCCACGAAATGGGCTTTGCCCGCGAGGTCTCCAACCAGCTGGTGTTCCTGCACAAAGGCCTGGTGGAAGAGGCGGGCTGCCCACGCGAAGTATTGGCTAACCCGCAGTCGGAGCGCCTGAAGCAGTTCCTCTCCGGCAGCCTGAAGTAAAAGCTGCATTTTTGCACCAGAATAGGGCATGCTGCGCTGCGAGCACAGCCTGACCCGGCGCACAGACTCGAACGACCTCAGGTTTCGGACCGCACCCTATGACCACCCAGCGAATCGGTTTTCTCATCTGGCCCAGCACCAGGCCATTGACCCTGGCGCTGGCCGAGGAAGTGTTGCAGGTGGCGCAGCGGGTGCATCCGGATGTGGTCTACGAGCTGGCCTTCCTGCAGGCGGAGTCCGCGCCAGAGGGGGAGTGGCGCCTGCCGGGCGAGCCGTGGGCCGGCCGCCTGGAGGGTTGCCACAAACTGTTCCTGCTCGCTGACGAGCCGCCTGCGGCGGTAGGGGCTGCCTTGTCGACTGCGCTCAAGCAACTGGCGCGCAGTGGCTGCATGGTCGGTGGCCTGGCTGCCGGGGTTTATCCGCTGGCGATGCTGGGCCTGCTCGACGGTTACCGGGCTGCGGTGCACTGGCGCTGGCAGGACGATTTTGCCGAACGCTTCCCCAAGGTCATTGCCACCAGTCACTTGTTCGACTGGGACCGTGATCGCCTGACTGCCTGTGGCGGCATCGCCGTGGCCGACCTGTTGCTGGCAGTGCTGGCCCGTGATCACGGGGCGGAACTGGCGGGGGCAGTGTCGGAGGAGCTGGTGGTGGAGCGCATCCGCGAGGGTGGCGAGCGTCAGCGCATTCCGCTGCAGAACCGCCTGGGTTCTAGCCATCCCAAACTGACCCAGGCGGTGCTGTTGATGGAAGCCAACATCGAAGAGCCGCTGACCACTGACGAGATTGCCCAGCATGTGTGCGTGTCGCGTCGGCAGCTGGAGCGCATCTTCAAGCAGTACCTGAACCGCGTGCCGAGCCAGTACTACCTGGAGCTGCGGCTGAACAAGGCGCGCCAGATGCTGATGCAGACCAGCAAGTCGATCATCCAGATCGGCTTGTCCTGTGGCTTCTCCTCGGGGCCGCATTTTTCCAGTGCCTATCGCAACTTCTTTGGCGCCACGCCGCGGGAAGACCGGAATCAGCGGCGTAGCAGCAGCCCGTTCGAGCTGAGCTCGGCGCCTGCCGAAAAGGGCTGACATGATGCGTGGGGCCTGGGGTGTATGCCTTGGGGGTGATGGTGGGGCGGAAATCGAGCGCCGCCCGCGCGGCGCTTCGCAGCACAAGGCTGCTCCTACATCTGTTTCCGGCCAGTCACGCCTGCACCAACGCACGCGACCGCTTTGTTTGCCTGACGCGATATCGAGCCATGCACCAAAGCGTTCGCGCGCAATACCCACAGGAATAATTGGCCCGAAACAGATGTAGGAGCAGCCTTGTGCTGCGAAGCGCCGCGCGGGCGGCGCTCGATCTCACAGGCAACACATCAACATCGCCGAACATCCCCGTCACCCACAAACCTATGTGAACACCCGTTCACCCAGCATCCTCTCTCCCGTACACTGCGCTATTGCGACAGTGTTTGTCGCATTGCCGAAAGCCTTGTCAAAACTGGGTTTTGCGCTGTAACAAGTTGTCGCTTGGCCGCAAGGACAGGCGCGGATCAGTCCTTACAATCCCCCCATCGCTCGCCCACTTCCAGGCCAGCGTTCCTCTTCAGGAGACTCAGATGTCCGTTGAGCAAGCCCCGGTGCAACGTGCCGATTTCGACCAGGTCATGGTCCCCAACTATTCTCCGGCGGCCTTCATTCCTGTGCGAGGCGAGGGTTCGCGTGTGTGGGACCAGTCGGGTCGCGAGTTGATCGACTTTGCCGGTGGCATCGCGGTAAACGCCCTGGGCCACTGCCATCCGGCGCTGGTCAAGGCCCTGACCGACCAGGCCAACACCCTCTGGCACGTATCCAACGTCTTCACCAACGAGCCGGCCCTGCGCCTGGCCCACAAGCTGGTGGACGCCACCTTTGCCGATCGGGCGTTCTTCTGCAACTCCGGCGCCGAGGCCAACGAGGCCGCGTTCAAGCTGGCCCGTCGCGTCGCCCATGACCGCTTTGGCCCGGAAAAGCACGAAATCATCGCCACCGTGAACAGCTTCCACGGCCGTACCCTGTTCACCGTCAGCGTCGGTGGCCAGCCGAAGTACTCCGACGGTTTCGGCCCGAAGATCACCGGCATCAGCCACGTGCCGTACAACGACCTGGAAGCACTGAAAGCCCAGATTTCCGACAAGACCTGCGCCGTGGTGATTGAACCGATCCAGGGCGAAAGCGGCGTGGTACCGGCCGACCTGGCCTACCTGGAAGGCGCACGCAAGCTGTGCGACGAGCACAACGCCCTGCTGATCTTCGACGAAGTGCAGACCGGCGTGGGCCGTACCGGTTCGCTGTATGCCTACCAGCACTACGGCGTGACGCCCGACATCCTGACCAGTGCCAAGAGCCTGGGCGGTGGCTTCCCTATCGGCGCCATGCTGACCACCACCGAACTAGCCAAGCACCTGGCCGTCGGCACCCACGGCACCACTTACGGCGGCAACCCGCTGGGCTGCGCGGTCGCCTGCGCGGTGCTGGATGTGGTCAATACCCCTGAAACCCTGGCCGGCATCAAGGCCAAGCACGCACGTTTCAAGGCCCGCCTGGAACAGATCGGCCAGAAGTACAGCCTGTTCTCCCAGGTGCGTGGTGTCGGCCTGCTGCTCGGCTGCGTATTGACCGAGGCCTGGCAGGGCAAGGCCAAGGACGTGCTCAACGCCGCCGAGAAAGAAGGCGTGATGGTGTTGCAGGCCGGCCCGGACGTGGTGCGTTTTGCGCCAAGCCTGGTGGTTGAAGACGCCGACATCGACGAAGGCCTGGACCGCTTCGAGCGCGCCGTGGCCACCCTGACCAAAGGCTGATTCGCCTGCGGTCCCGTCGCCGGCCCGCGCCCCTGGCGGGCCTGGCCGGCGATACCCGATTCCACTGCAGGTGCCCGTGTACCTGCCGTTTTTCCGTGCCGCCGTGAGCGGCCCGTATTCCAAAGGAGTGACACCATGCTGGTGATGCGCCCCGCGCAAATGGCTGATCTGAACGAAGTGCAGCGCATGGCTGCAGACAGCCCCATTGGTGTCACCTCGCTGCCGGACGACGCTGCTCGCCTGGGCGACAAGATCGCCGCTTCCGAGACTTCCTTCGCCGCCGAGGTCAGCTTCAACGGCGAGGAAAGCTACTTTTTTGTGCTCGAAGACAGCGAGACCGGCAAGCTGGCCGGCTGCTCGGCGATTGTCGCTTCGGCTGGGTATTCCGAGCCTTTCTATAGTTTTCGCAACGAGACCTTCGTGCACGCCTCGCGCGAGCTGAAGATCCACAACAAGATCCACGTGCTGTCGTTGTGTCATGACCTGACCGGCAACAGCCTGCTGACCAGCTTCTATGTATTGCCGGAGCTGGTGAACAGTGGCTGGGCCGAGCTCAATTCGCGCGGTCGCCTGCTGTTCATGGCGGCGCACCCGGAGCGTTTCGCCGACTCGGTAGTGACCGAAATCGTCGGCTACAGCGACGAGAATGGTGAATCGCCGTTCTGGGATGCCATCGGCCGCAATTTCTTCGACCTCAACTACTCCGACGCCGAGCGCCTGTGTGGCCTGAAGAGCCGTACCTTCCTCGCTGAACTGATGCCGCACTACCCGATCTACGTGCCGCTGCTGCCCGATGAGGCGCAGGAAGCCATGGGCCAGGTGCACCCGCGCGCGCAGATCACCTTCGACATCCTCATGCGCGAAGGCTTTGAAACCGAGCACTACATCGACATCTTCGACGGTGGCCCGACCCTGCATGCGCGCACCTCGGGTATTCGCTCGATTGCCCAGAGCCGGTCGGCGCCGGTGAAAATCGAGGACGCCCCGGGCAAGGGCGGGCGCCCGTACCTGGTGTGCAATAGCCAGTTGCAGGATTACCGCGCGGTGCTGCTGGACCTCGACTGGGTGCCCGGCAAACCGGTGTGCCTGAGCGTGGCTGCGGCCGACGCGCTGGGTGTGGGCGAGGGTGGCAGCGTGCGCCTGGTCGCGGTCTGAGGTCTGGTAACAGACGTTTCGGGATTGATGCGTTAGAAGAGTTTTGCGCCGGCCAACGCCGCCGCACAAGGAGATAGCATGATCGTTCGTCCTGTACGCAGCAGCGATTTGCCTGCGTTGATCGAATTGGCACGCAGCACCGGCACCACCGGGCTGACCACGCTGCCGGCCAACGAAGAACGCCTGGGGCATCGCGTTGGCTGGGCGGAAAAGAGCTTCCGTGGCGAAGCCGAGCGTGGCGACACCGACTACCTGTTCGTGCTGGAAAACGACGAAGGCCTGGTGGTCGGCATCAGTGCCATCGCCGGTGCCGTCGGCCTGCGCGAGCCTTGGTACAACTATCGGGTCGGCCTCACCGTCAGCGCCTCGCAGGAGCTGAAGATCTATCGCGAAATCCCCACACTTTTCCTTGCCAACGACCTGACCGGCAACTCCGAGCTGTGCTCGCTGTTCCTGCGCAGCGATCACCGCTCCGGGCTCAATGGCCGCCTGCTGTCGCGTGCGCGGATGCTGTTCATTGCCGAGTTCCCGGAGCTGTTTGGCAAGAAGATCATTGCCGAAATGCGCGGCATGTCCGACGAGCAGGGGCGTTCGCCTTTCTGGGAAAGCCTTGGCCGGCATTTTTTCAAGATGGAGTTCAGCCAGGCGGATTACCTGACCGGTGTTGGCAACAAGTCGTTCATCGCCGAACTGATGCCCAAGTTCCCGCTGTACACCTGCTTCCTGTCCGAGGCGGCGCGCGACGTGATCGGCCGCGTGCACGTCGACACCGAGCCGGCGCTGGCCATGCTCAAGCAGGAAGGCTTCAACTACCAGGGCTATGTCGACATCTTCGACGCAGGCCCGGCCATCGAGTGTGATACCGCCAAGATCCGCGCGGTGCGCGAGAGCCAGACGCTGGTGCTGGCGGTGGGCACGCCGGGCGACGACGCCACCCCTTACATCATCCACAACCGCAAACGCGACGATTGCCGCATCACTGCCGCGCCTGCGCGGCTGGCCGCCGGTACCCTGGTGGTCGACCCGTTGACCGCCAAGCGCCTGCGCATGGGCGCCGGCGACAATGTGCGTGCCGTACCGTTGTCGGCCAGCCGGGAGGCCCAGTAAATGACCACACATTACATCGCAGGCAACTGGCTGGCGGGGCAGGGCGAACCCCTGCAGTCGCTGAACCCGGTGACCCAGGCTGTCATCTGGCAAGGGCAGGGCGCTGACGCCAGCCAGGTGGACGCCGCCGTGCAGGCAGCGCGCCAGACCTTTCCGGCGTGGGCGCAACTGAGCCTGGAAGCGCGCATCGATGTGCTGGAGAAGTTTGCCGAGCAGCTGAAAACGCATGCCGAAGCCTTGGCCCAGTGCATCGGTGAGGAAACCGGCAAGCCGCTGTGGGAATCGGCAACCGAAGTCACCAGCATGATCAACAAGGTGGCGATCTCGGTACAAAGCTACCGCGAGCGCACCGGGGAAAAGAGCGGCCCGCTGGCCGACGCCACGGCCGTGCTGCGGCACAAGCCCCATGGCGTGGTGGCGGTGTTCGGCCCCTACAACTTCCCCGGTCATCTGCCCAATGGCCATATCGTGCCGGCGCTGTTGGCGGGTAACTGCGTGGTGTTCAAGCCCAGCGAGCTGACGCCCAAAGTCGCCGAACTGACCGTCAACTGCTGGATCGCCGCCGGCCTGCCAGCGGGTGTGCTGAGCCTGGTGCAGGGCGCGCGTGAAACCGGTGTGGCGCTGGCCGCCAACCCGGGGATCGATGGCCTGTTCTTCACTGGCTCCAGCCGCACCGGCAACTTGCTGCACCAGCAGTTCGCCGGCCGCCCGGACAAGATCCTGGCCCTGGAAATGGGCGGCAACAACCCGCTCGTGGTAGACGAGGTCAAAGACCTGGACGCCGCGGTGTACACCATTATCCAGTCGGCGTTCATTTCTGCCGGCCAGCGTTGCACCTGCGCGCGTCGCCTGCTGGTGCCGCAGGGCGCCTGGGGCGATGCGCTGATCGCGCGCCTGGTCGAGGTGTGCAAGACCATCACGGTGGGTGCGTTCGATCAACAGCCAGCGCCGTTCATGGGCTCGGTGATTTCGCTGCAGGCGGCGCGGGCGCTGATTGCCGCCCAGGTCGAACTGGCCGCCAAAGGTGGCGTGAAGCTGCTGGAAATGACCCAGCCGCAGGCCGATGCCGCGCTACTGACCCCGGGTATTGTCGATGTCACAGGCGTGGCCGAGCGCCCGGACGAAGAGTTCTTCGGCCCGCTGCTGCAGGTGATTCGTTATGCCGACTTCGATGCCGCCATCGATGAAGCCAACAACACCCAGTACGGTCTGGCCGCCGGCTTGCTCTCAGACTCGCGTGCCCGCTACCAGTACTTCTGGTTGCGCAGCCGCGCGGGCATCGTCAACTGGAACAAGCAACTGACCGGCGCTGCCAGCAGCGCGCCGTTCGGTGGCGTGGGTGCCAGTGGCAACCATCGCGCCAGTGCCTATTACGCGGCTGACTACTGCGCTTATCCCGTGGCTTCGCTGGAGACTGCCAGCCTTGCCTTGCCGGCCACCCTGACGCCGGGCGTCACCCTATAACAACAGGTCACGGAGCCTAGCCGATGAAATCCTATGAAGTGAATTTTGATGGCCTGGTGGGGCCTACCCACAACTATGGCGGCCTGTCTTACGGCAACGTGGCTTCGCAGAGCAACAGCCAGCAGGGTTCCAACCCGCGCGAAGCCGCGCGCCAGGGGCTGGCGAAAATGAAAGCGCTGGCCGACATGGGCTTCAAGCAAGGCGTGCTGGCGCCGCAGGAGCGCCCGGATGTGGCCGCGCTGCGCCGCCTGGGCTTTAGCGGCAGCGATGCCGAGGTCATCCAGCGTGCTGCGAAAGAAGCCATGCCGTTGCTGGTGGCCAGTTGCTCGGCGTCGAGCATGTGGGTGGCCAATGCGGCCACGGTCAGCCCCAGTGCCGACACGGCGGATGGCCGCGTGCACTTCACCGCCGCCAACCTGAACTGCAAGTACCACCGCAGCATCGAGCATCCGACCACCAGCCGTGTGCTGGGCGCCATGTTCAACAACGAGAAACACTTTGCCCACCACGAAGCTTTGCCGGCCGTGGCACAGTTCGGTGACGAGGGCGCGGCCAACCACACGCGTTTCTGCCGTGCCTATGGCGACGCGGGTGTGGAGTTTTTCGTGTATGGCCGCAGTGCCTTCGACAGCCGTTACCCGGCGCCGCAGAAGTACCCGGCCCGGCAAACCCTGGAGGCCTCGCAGGCCGTCGCCCGGCTGCATGGGCTGAGCGATGGCGGCGTGGTCTACGCTCAACAGAACCCTGCGGTGATCGACCAGGGCGTGTTCCACAACGATGTGATTTCGGTGGGCAACGGCGAGGTGCTGTTCTACCACGAGGACGCCTTCCTCGAGACCGACGCGGTGCTTGGCCAGCTGCGAGCTAAACTGGCCAGCAAGGGTGGCAACTTCCAGGCCATCTGTGTGCCACGGGCGGCGGTGGCGGTAGAGGATGCCGTGCGCTCCTACCTGTTCAACAGCCAGCTGCTCAGCCGCGATGACGGCTCCATGCTGCTGGTGGTGCCGGAAGAGTGCCGCAACAATGAGCGGGTCTGGGCCTACCTGGGCCAGCTGACCAGCCAGGGTGGCCCGGTGAAGGAGGTCAAGGTATTCGACCTCAAGCAAAGCATGCAGAACGGCGGCGGCCCGGCTTGCCTGCGTTTGCGTGTGGCGTTGAAGGAATCGGAACTGGCGGCGGTCAACCAAGGCGTTATCATGACCGCCCCGCTGTACGACACCCTGGTGCAGTGGGTCGACAAGCATTACCGCGATCGCCTGGGCGAAGCGGACCTGGCCGACCCGCAGCTGCTGGTGGAATGCCGTACGGCACTGGACGAATTGACCCAGATTCTGAAGTTGGGCTCGGTATATCCGTTCCAACGCCAACCTTGAAGAGAGACTTTGCAATGACCGACGCCCTGCGCCTGATCCTCGAAGATGAAGACGGCACCCAGCTGGAAACCTCCTGCACCCGCTTTGCCGTGGTCTGGCAAGGCAAGGAAGTGTGGATTCAGCAGGACGGCCGTGGCCAGCTGCTGATCGGTGTGGATGTCGACGAAGACGATACCGAATACGCCAACCTGCTGCTGCGCCCGATGGCCACCAACCTGGTCAGCCTGCAACTGGAAATGGAGCCGGCCGAAGTTGGCGAAGACGACGATCACGTCCATGGCCCCGACTGCGGCCACCACCACTAAGGAAGCCCCTATGCTCGCCCTTGGCAAATTGCTTGAGCTGACCCTCACCGATCACGAACCGGCCGAGAAGACCCAAGTGACACCCAAGGGCGCGCGTTTGCGCTGGCTGGGGGAGGGCGCGCTCGAAGTACGCCCCGCCGAAAGCGAGGATTGCGGGCTGGACTTGCTGTTGTCTGCTGGCATTCATGGCAACGAAACGGCGCCGATCGAATTGCTCGAACGGCTGCTGCACGGCGTGGCCAACGGCAAGATCAAACCCAAGGCACGGCTGCTGTTCCTGTTCGGCAACCCGGCGGCGATCCGCAAGGGCGAGCGCTTCATCGAGCAGGACATCAACCGGCTGTTCAACGGGCGCCATGAGCTTTCCAGTGGTTTCGAGGCCTTGCGTGCCGCCGAGCTGGAACAGTTCGCCCGGGTGTTCTTCAGCAAGCCGGGACGTAGCCGCCTGCATTACGACCTGCATACCGCCATCCGCGGTTCGAAGATCGAGCAATTCGCCTTGTACCCTTATAAAGAGGGGCGCAAGCACTCCCGTCGCGAACTGGCGCGCCTGGCGGCAGCCGGCATGGAGGCGGTGCTGCTGCAAAGCAAATCCTCCATCACCTTCAGTGCCTTTACCTACGAACAGCTGGATGCCGAAGCTTTCACCCTGGAGCTGGGCAAGGCCCGCCCGTTTGGCCAGAACGAGCAGGTCAACCTCGACCGGCTGGAAGAACGCCTGATCCAGATCATCGAAGGCACCGAACCAGAGGGTGAAGGCTCGCTGGATGGCCTGCAACTGTTCAGCGTTTCTCGCGAGATCATCAAGCACAGCGACAGCTTCCACCTGCACCTGCCGGCGGACATCGAGAACTTCTCGGAGCTGAGCAAGGGTTACCTGCTGGCCGAAGACCTGGCCGAGACACGCTGGGTGGTAGAGGAGGAGGGGGCGCGTATCATCTTCCCCAACCCCAAGGTCAGGAACGGCTTGCGGGCGGGCATCCTGATCGTGCCGGATTCGGGGCAGCGGCTGGTCTGAGACCAGGTCGCCCGCTTCGCGGTTTCGGATCCCATTCATGATGAAAACCTTTTAATTCACCGCCTGTTCCATTTTCCCTCCCCATCAGCGGTAATTGGCTTGCCAGTGGCGAAAGACAGGATTTAGCATCCGGTCATGTCATTTTCGTTTGCATAGCCCGAAAAACCGTCCAATCGATGGTTTCTATCGTATAAACACACTGCATCGAGATTGCAGGACCGATATAATGCGGCCCTTTGCCGTCGTTTCGTCGACGCGTTTGCCCAACAGGGCCGCCGTTTCCGTGGAAGAACCTATGAAAAGCGCAGAAATCCGTGAAGCCTTCCTTCGCTTCTTCGAAGAGCAGGGACATACCCGAGTCGCCTCCAGTTCGTTGATCCCGAACAACGACCCGACCCTGCTGTTCACCAATGCCGGCATGAACCAGTTCAAGGACTGCTTCCTCGGCGCGGAGAAGCGTGCCTACACCCGTGCTGTAAGTAGCCAGAAGTGCGTGCGCGCCGGTGGTAAGCATAACGACCTGGAAAACGTCGGTTACACCGCGCGTCACCATACGTTCTTCGAAATGCTGGGCAACTTCAGCTTCGGCGACTATTTCAAGCGCGACGCCATCACCTTCGCCTGGACCTTCCTGACGTCGGAGCAATGGCTGAACCTGCCAAAGGAAAAGCTTTGGGTCACCGTCTACGCCACTGACGACGAAGCCTACGACATCTGGACCAAGGAAGTCGGCGTGCCGGCCGAGCGCATGGTACGCATCGGCGACAACAAAGGCGCCCCATACGCCTCCGACAACTTCTGGACCATGGGTGACACCGGCCCGTGCGGCCCGTGCACCGAGATCTTCTACGACCACGGCGCGGACATCTGGGGCGGCCCACCCGGCTCGCCAGAAGAAGACGGCGACCGCTACATCGAGATCTGGAACAACGTCTTCATGCAGTTCAACCGCACCGCCGACGGCGTGCTGCACCCACTACCAGCGCCGTCGGTGGACACCGGCATGGGCCTGGAGCGCGTCAGCGCCGTGCTGCAGCACGTGCACTCGAACTACGAGATCGACCTGTTCCAGAACCTGCTGTCGGCTGCGGCCAAGGCCATCGGTTGCAGCAATGACGGCCAGGCGTCGCTGAAAGTGGTCGCCGACCATATTCGCTCGTGTGGCTTCCTGATCGCCGACGGTGTGCTGCCGTCCAACGAAGGCCGTGGTTATGTGCTGCGTCGCATCATTCGTCGTGCCTGCCGTCACGGCAACAAGCTGGGCGCCAAGGGCAGCTTCTTCTACCAGATCGTTGCCGCACTGGCCGCCGAAATGGGCGAAGCCTTCCCTGAGCTGAAGAGCCAGCAAGCGCACATCGAGCGCGTGCTGAAGGCTGAAGAAGAGCAGTTCGCCAAGACCCTGGAGCAAGGCCTGCGCATCCTCGAGCAGGACCTGGCCCAGCTGAAAGGCAACGTGGTACCGGGCGACGTGGTGTTCAAGCTGTATGACACCTACGGCTTCCCGATGGACCTGACTGCCGACATCGCCCGTGAGCGCGAGCTGACCATCGACGAAGCCGGCTTCGAGCGCGAGATGGACGCCCAGCGTGAGCGCGCGCGTTCCGCCAGCGCCTTCGGCATGGACTACAACAGCGTGGTCAAGGTCGACAGCGCTACCGAGTTCGTCGGCTACGACGCCACCGAAGGCCAGGGCAAGATCATCGCCCTGTACAAGGACGGCCAGGCCGTCGACCAGCTGGGTGAAGGCGAGCAGGGCGTGGTCGTGCTCGACCGCACGCCGTTCTACGCCGAATCCGGTGGCCAGGTGGGTGATACCGGCTTCCTGCAGGCCGGCGCTGCGCGCTTCGACGTGCGCGACACCACCAAGACTGGCGGTGCCTTCCTGCACCACGGCGTGGTCGCCAGCGGTGCGCTGGTAATCGGTTCGCCGGTCGAGGCCAAGGTCGATGCCGACGTGCAGCACGCTACTTCGCTGAACCACTCCGCCACCCACCTGCTGCACGAAGCGCTGCGCCAGGTGCTGGGCGAACACGTACAGCAGAAGGGCTCGCTGGTTGACAGCCAGCGCCTGCGTTTCGACTTCAGCCACTTCGAGGCGCTGAAGCCGGAGCAGATCAAGGCCCTGGAAGACATCGTCAACCGCGAAGTGCGCAAAAACACCCCGGTGACAACCGAACTGACCGACATCGAAACCGCCAAGGCCAAAGGTGCCATGGCGCTGTTCGGCGAGAAGTACGGCGACACCGTGCGTGTGCTGAGCATGGGTGGTGATTTCTCGGTAGAGCTGTGCGGCGGTATCCACGCCAAGCGCACCGGTGATATCAGCCTGTTCAAGATCATCAGCGAAGGCGGCGTGGCCTCTGGTGTACGCCGTATCGAAGCAGTTACCGGCGCCGCTGCGTTGGCCTACCTGAACGCTGCCGAAGAGCAGGTCAAGGAAGCCGCGCAACTGGTCAAGGGTAACCGCGACAACCTGATCGACAAGCTGTCGGCTGTGCTGGAGCGCAACCGTCAGCTGGAGAAGCAGCTGGAACAGCTGCAGGCCAAAGCCGCCAGCGCCGCCGGGGACGATCTCTCCAACGCGGCTGTTGAGGTCAAGGGTGCCAAGGTCCTCGCCGCCCGCCTGGATGGGCAGGACGGCAAGGCCTTGCTGGCCCTGGTCGATCAGTTGAAGAACAAGCTCGGCCACGCAGTGATCCTGCTGGGCAGCGAGCATGAGGGCAAGGTTGTGCTGGTGGCCGGCGTGACCAAAGACCTCTCCAGCCAACTCAAGGCTGGCGATCTGATGAAACAAGCCGCTGCGGCGGTGGGTGGCAAGGGCGGTGGCCGTCCGGACATGGCCCAGGGTGGTGGCGTCGACGTCGCTGCACTGGACCAGGCCCTGGCGCTGGCCGTGCCATTCGCAGAGCAGGGACTTTGAGATGAAGGGGCCGGCGGTCTAGTCGCCGGCCTCTTCATGTTGGATTGTTTTTTGGGGCCCTGTATGGGCTGAGGCACCATTGAAATGGCGTTGATCGTACAGAAATTTGGCGGCACCTCTGTCGGTTCCATCGAGCGGATCGAGCAGGTAGCCGAAAAGGTCAAGAAACACCGTGAAGCGGGCGACGACCTGGTGGTTGTGCTGTCGGCCATGAGCGGTGAAACCAATCGCCTGATCGACCTGGCCAAGCAGATCACCGATCAACCGGTTCCGCGTGAACTGGACGTGATCGTGTCGACCGGTGAGCAGGTCACCATTGCCCTGCTGACCATGGCCTTGATCAAGCGTGGTGTGCCAGCGGTGTCCTACACCGGCAACCAGGTGCGCATCCTCACCGACAGCTCGCACAACAAGGCGCGCATCCTGCAGATCGACGACCAGAAGATTCGTGCCGACCTGAAGGAAGGCCGCGTGGTCGTGGTAGCAGGCTTCCAGGGTGTCGACGAGCACGGCAGCATCACCACCCTGGGCCGTGGCGGCTCCGACACCACTGGCGTGGCCCTGGCGGCGGCGCTGAAGGCTGACGAGTGCCAGATCTACACCGACGTCGATGGCGTCTACACCACCGACCCGCGCGTTGTGCCACAGGCCCGCCGCCTGGAGAAGATTACCTTCGAAGAGATGCTGGAAATGGCCAGCCTTGGTTCCAAGGTGCTGCAGATCCGTTCGGTGGAGTTCGCCGGCAAGTACAACGTTCCGCTGCGCGTGCTGCACAGCTTCAAGGAGGGTCCGGGTACCCTCATTACCATTGATGAAGAGGAATCCATGGAACAGCCGATCATTTCCGGTATCGCCTTCAACCGTGATGAAGCCAAGCTGACCATTCGCGGCGTGCCGGACACCCCGGGCGTGGCCTTCAAGATCCTCGGCCCGATCAGCGCTTCGAACATCGAAGTCGACATGATCGTGCAGAACGTTGCTCACGATAACACCACCGACTTCACCTTCACCGTACACCGCAACGAGTACGAGAGCGCGAAAAACGTGCTTGAAAACACTGCCCGCGAAATCGGTGCCCGTGAAGTGATCGGCGACACCAAGATCGCCAAGGTCTCGATCGTTGGCGTCGGCATGCGTTCGCACGCCGGTGTTGCCAGCCGCATGTTCGAAGCCCTGGCCAAGGAGAGCATCAACATCCAGATGATCTCCACCTCCGAGATCAAGGTTTCGGTCGTGATCGAAGAGAAGTACCTGGAGCTGGCCGTGCGCGCGCTGCACACCGCGTTCGAGCTCGACGCACCTGTACGACAGGGCGAGTAAGGCGCTGCCAGGAAGGGCGCGGCTTGCCGCGCCCTTCGCGTTTCTGCTCGCCACGCAGGCTTTGTCCTGCCCTGTGCGGCGAGTAACCGGAGCCTGGTCGTCGTCTACGATCAGGCCCTGATACCAAAGACTGTTACCCCTGAATGTTTGCGTAAGGAGAAAGCTATGTTGATTCTGACTCGTCGGTGCGCCGAGAGCCTGATCATTGGGGACGGCGAGATCACCGTGACGGTGCTTGGCGTCAAAGGCAACCAGGTGCGTATTGGCGTCAGCGCCCCTAAAGAAGTGGCCGTTCACCGCGAGGAAATCTACCTGCGGATCAAGAAAGAGAAGGATGAAGAGCCAAGCCTTTAATTTTTTTGAAGTTTTTTTCAAAAAAAGGGTTGCAAAGGTGAAAGAGGTTCTTTAATATTCGCCTCGTGTTGCGGTGAGGTGGCCGAGTGGCCGAAGGCGCTCCCCTGCTAAGGGAGTATACCTCATAAGGGTATCGGGGGTTCGAATCCCCCCTTCACCGCCATTATTTGCGTAGGGCGCTGTAAACGGTAAGAACGCTAAGTAGTTGATTTTAAACGAAAACGTTCTTGCAAAAATGTTTCAGCGACCTATAATGCGCGGCAAGACACGGACTCATAGCTCAGCTGGATAGAGTACTCGGCTACGAACCGAGCGGTCGCAGGTTCGAATCCTGCTGAGTCCGCCACTTTTGAAGTGGCTTTGTTTGCAAGGCTGCTTCAATCAACCAGTGGTAACTGGTCTAAAACTACCAATCGCGGACTCATAGCTCAGCTGGATAGAGTACTCGGCTACGAACCGAGCGGTCGCAGGTTCGAATCCTGCTGAGTCCGCCACTTTCTTGAAGTGGCTCTGCTTGCACAGCTGCTTCAGTCAACCAGCGGTAACTGGTATAAAACTTCCAATCGCGGACTCATAGCTCAGCTGGATAGAGTACTCGGCTACGAACCGAGCGGTCGCAGGTTCGAATCCTGCTGAGTCCGCCACTTTCTTGAAGTGGCTCTGCTTGCACAGCTACTTCAGTCAACCAGTGGTAACCTGGTCTAAAACTACCACTACGGACTCATAGCTCAGCTGGATAGAGTACTCGGCTACGAACCGAGCGGTCGCAGGTTCGAATCCTGCTGAGTCCGCCATATCCCATCAAGAAGCCCGCTCAGTTGAGCGGGCTTTTTGTTTTTCTGCGCCACTGAATTGTTGGCCATGTCGATCTAAGCTCTTCTGTAATGTTTGTGGTGTAGCTTGAGGCCGCTGTGCGGGGCCAAATCCGATCAGGCACCGCAACAAACACATCCACGCCCACAACAAATGTGCTTTAAACGCCAGAGCCACCGTCGCACTGATAGCTTCAAGCGTTGTCCCACCTTTATCGCGCAAACGATTGTTCTGGCCAAAAATTTAAGCGATCTGACAGCTTTAGCAGTGTATGATTGCGCCCGTCAGCCCCGCCGGGGCTTGTGGAAAACCACCATGGACTTACCCAGTAGTTACTCGCTAACACGATTCATACAGAAAGATCTGACCGATTGATTCTCCCGGCGTGCTCCGCTGCTGGGAGTGGAGTTCGCCTATGACTGAAGTAGAAGTAAAAAAAGCGCAAGAAAGCCTGCAGGATCGCCTGGCCCAGGTGGTCGAACTGCTGCAACGCCAGCGTGTGGTCGAAGACCTGACGCACCGCCAGGAAGGCGCGCACAACGACCTGGTCGAAAACCTGGTCCACCGCCAGAATCTCGTCGAGCTGCAGCGCAAGCTCGATGATCTGCACCCCGCCGACATCGCCTATATCCTCGAAGCCTTGCCCCTGGAAGACCGCCTGACGGTCTGGCAGCTGGTGCGCTCGGATCGCGATGGCGACATCCTGCTGGAAGTTTCCGACTCGGTTCGTCAATCCTTGATCGCCGACATGGACGATCACGAGCTGCTGGCCGCCGCCAAGGAAATGGACGCCGACGAGCTGGCCGACCTGGCCCCTGAGCTGCCGCGCGACGTTGTTCACGAGCTGATGGAAACCCTCGATGCCCAGCAACGCGAGCGTGTTCGCTCGGCGCTGAGCTACGACGAGGAGCAGGTCGGTGCGCTGATGGACTTCGAGATGGTCACCATCCGCGAAGACGTCAGCCTGGAAGTGGTGCTGCGCTACCTGCGCCGCCTGAAAGAGCTGCCCAACCACACCGACAAACTGTTTGTAGTCGACTATGACGGCATCCTGAAAGGGGTATTGCCGATCAAGCGTCTGCTGGTCAACGACCCGGAGAAGAAGGTAGCGGAGGTCATGGCGACCGACCCGGTGTCCTTCCAGCCCGAGGAAGATGCCTATGATGCAGCACAAGCTTTCGAGCGTTATGACCTGGTATCGGCACCTGTAGTAGACAAAGGCGGCCGCCTGATCGGCCGTTTGACCATCGACGAAATGGTCGACCTGATCCGTGAGGAGAGTGAAAGCGAAGTCCTCAACATGGCGGGTCTGCGTGAAGAGGAAGATATCTTTGCCTCGGTCTGGCGCTCGTTCCGCAACCGTTGGGCATGGCTGGCGATCAACCTGATTACCGCGTTTCTCGCTTCCCGCGTTATCGGGCTGTTCGAAGGCTCGATCGAAAAGCTGGTGGCATTGGCGGCATTGATGCCGATCGTTGCGGGTATTGGCGGCAACTCGGGTAACCAGACCATCACCATGATCGTCCGCGCCATGGCGCTGGACCAGGTGTCGCCGGGCAATACCAGCCGCCTGATGCGCAAGGAGTTGGCGGTGTCGCTGATCAACGGCCTGGTGTGGGGTGGCGTTATTGGTGCGGTGGCTTTCTGGCTGTATGGCAGCTGGTCACTGGGTTTGGTGATGACCGCAGCGATGACCTTGAACCTGTTGCTGGCAGCGCTGATGGGCGTGCTCATCCCGATGACATTGGCCCGCCTGGGCCGCGACCCGGCGATGGGCGCGAGTGTGATGATCACTGCCGTGACCGACAGTGGCGGCTTCTTCATCTTCCTTGGCCTGGCTACGCTGTTCCTGCTGTAAACCGATCTTTCTCTGTGGGAGCGGGCATGCCCGCTCCCACAGTGGTCCTGCAAAGGTGTATGCCGTTGCGGTAGGCCAGCCACAAAAAAGCCAGCTTACGCTGGCTTTTTCATGTTCGCTGCAGGCCTCAGGAAGCGTCGGCCGCCATTTCCACATCGTGAGCGATGAGGGCCACCAAGGCGTTCTGCTGGCGGTGGGACAGTTGGCGGAAGCGTTGCAGCAACTCGCGCTCATGCAGGGACAGCTCAGGGCTGTCCAGGCGCATGCTCAGCTCGTCACCCAGCGCACCTTCCTGGATAAGGCTCTGTTCCAGGCGCGCGATGATTTCGGAGTTCATGCTGCGGTGATGGTTGCGCGCTACCTCGGCAATGCGCTCACGCATCCCGTCTGGCAGGCGGACGACAAATTTGTCAGCAGTGCGGCTCGAATAAATAGCCTGTTTCATTGGGCGCATATAAATTGACCAGATTTTGGTTCAGGGGAAGCGGTTCTCAAATTGGCCGCACGGGGTGGAAATACGACCGTGGCGACGACAAAATGTTCAACCGTCAGTAAAAATGGATGCTCATCTTGCCTTGGGGTCGCCGTTTCCTTGGCGTCAATTCTGTGACAAATAGTGAGCCGGATAAAGGCTTTATGCCAGTACCAATTATCAGAAATGAGCACTGGTTTGAAAAGTTTTACATGCTCCGGCTGGCCCAACCGTCAGACTTTTGCCGTCAAAAACTGGTAAAACGCAGCAAAAGACCAGGAAAACACCTAGAATGCGGCGGTTTCCCTTCATAGAGCATAGTGGCTATGCAACATGACGCAAGCGACCGTCGATCAGGGACAGGCCGGTTGATATTTCTGATAGGACCGTCGGGTTCAGGGAAAGATTCCCTGATCGACGCTTCACGTGAGCGGCTGGCGGCCGCCGGGGTAGATATTGCCCGTCGGGTCATTACCCGTTCGGCCGAAGCCAAGGGCGAAGCCGCTCATGGGGTCACGCCCGAGCAGTTCGAGACCCTGCGTGCGCAGGGCGCATTTGCCATGCACTGGCGCGCCAACGGCCTGGACTATGGTATTGCGCAGCAGGTGGACGAGTGGATGGCGGCGGGCAGGGCAGTGCTGGTGAATGGCTCGCGGGCCTACCTGGCCGAAGCGCGCCAGCGTTACCCGGACCTGCTGGCGGTACTGGTCGAGGTCAGGCCCGAAGTGCTGCGTCAGCGCTTGCTGGCCCGGGGCCGCGAAAACGCCGAGGAAATCGAGCAGCGCCTGGCTCGCAGCGCCCGTTTGCAGGCACCGCCCGATCCTTCAGTGCATGTCCTGGACAACTCGACAACCCTGGAGGCAGCGGTAGCAGCCCTGTTCGGGCTGCTTCGCGATGAAGGAGTTCTGCCACCGGTGTAGCAGTGCCAGAAAAGGATTACGCGAAAAAGCCCGGTAGGTGCATGACAAACGCCAGCATGCTGGTTAACATGCTGGCCGTCCCGCTGTGCAGCGCTTGCTGCCGGTCGTAGCGTCTCAGTAGCTCAATTGGATAGAGCATCCCCCTCCTAAGGGGAAGGTTGCAGGTTCAATTCCTGCCTGGGACGCCATTTCTTGTTTCTACCATTTTTGCCTCCGCCTCCTGCGCAGGCGCCGCCGTCCGTTGGCGCGTCAGGAAGTACCCCGCCACTACCAGCACCACCGTCAGTACCGTGAACCAGAACTGGAAACGCGACGCCGGTTCGAACGCCTGGGTGCCGATCACCGCCAGTAAGGCGAACAGTGCAACGATATTGGCGTACGGGAACAGCCAGGCGCGGAAGGCCTTGGGGTCGACCGCTTCGTGACGGGTTTTCCAGCGCATGGCCACGTGGGCGATGATGATGAAGATCCACACGACCATCACGAGGCTGCCGGTACTCTTGGCCAGCGTCATGAACAGGTCGCCGGCGCTGATAAAGTGCACGGTCAGGATCATCGTGCAGATCGACAGGCTCAGCAGCAGTGCATTGATTGGCACGCCCTTGGCGCTGGTGCGCGAGAACAGCTTGGGCGCGTGCCCGCGCTGGCTCAGCGAGAACAGCATGCGCGAGTTGGAGAACATGAACGAGTTCATCACCGACATGAACGAGACGAACAACACCAGTTTCATGGCCACCGCAGCACCACCGAACCCGGCCAGGCTGAACAGCGAAACATAGGGCGAGGCCAGGTTGGCCTTGTCGGTCCATGGCAGGCACAGGATCAGGATCGACACCGAGCCTACGTAGAACAGCATCACGCGCAGGATCACGCTCTTGATCGCGCGGATCACGTTCTGCCGCGGGTTCTCCGACTCACCTGCGGCCACGGCGGCGATTTCGCTGCCGCCCAGCGAGAAGATCACCACGATGACACCCGCCATTACCGGCGACAGGCCGTTGGGCATGAAGCCGTCGTGGGCGGTGAGGTTGACCAGGCCAGGCGACGGAATGTCGTGGTGCAGGCCGAGCAGGATCGAGATGCCCAGCAGCATGAAGATGAGGATGGTGGCGACCTTCATCGCCGCCAGCCAGTACTCCACTTCGGCAAACGAACGCACCGAGTAGGCGTTGCTGGCCATCAGTGTCACCAGCATCAGGAAGGCGCCTGCCCAGATCGGCAGCCAGGGTAGAAAGTCATGCAGGATGGCGCCTAGCAGCACTGCTTCGAGGGTGATGGTCATCATTGACTTGAACCAGTACAGCCAGCCGACTGCAAAACCTGCCCAGTCGCCGAGCCAGGTGTTGGCGTAGGTCGAGAATGACCCGGCATCCGGGTTGCGGCAGGCCATTTCGCCGAGCATGAACATGACCAGGGTGACCACCAGGCCACCGATGAAATACGACAGGATGGCCGCAGGCCCTGCCGATGCGATCAGTGAGCCTGAACCCATGAACAGGCCTGCGCCGATCACCCCGCCCAGCGCGATCATGGTGATGTGCCGCTGCTTGAGGCTTTGCTTCAAACCGTTGGATTGCATTTCCTTGTCCTCTCTTATTGTTGGAGGGATCCGACAACGTCCCCCAACGCAGGCATCGTCATGCGCCTGCGTCCACGCGTGGCAAATAGCTACCAGCCTGCCACCCTGGACAATAAGGCCAAGGACCTCAAACGAATTCTCTGCACAACATCCTGCCGATTTTTCCTAAGGCCGGTGATAGCGCCGGTAACGGTGCAGTTGAGGAAACCTGCACCATCTGAGCATCGACACCGCCGGACACCTTCAAAACGGTAAGGTTGGGGAGCCTTGGACGAACCGCAGCGCTACCTCATCGACCGCCGCCGCTCTTTCATACTGTGCCGGCCGCTTGTTGCTCTTCATCCAGTCCACCGTCCATCTTCGCGACCTGTTCTTGCGCTTTCTCCTCGATCTTGCGCTCGATGTCTTCTTTCATGCGCTGGGCGATCAATTCGTCGACCTTTGCTTTCACTTCTGGCGGCAGGGCGTCGTACTCTTCTTTGGTCAGGCCTATTTCAAGCAGCAATTTTTCCTTGATCATCTCGCCGGGTGACTTGGACATGAAGTCGTGAAATTCCTGCCGGGCAGTCTTGGGCGGCACTTGTTCTCCGATCACCTGGTCGGTAGTCGCAGAACCCAGGTTTTGCAGCATCACCTTGAATTTGGCAAAGGCTTCCTCACGAGCATCCTCAGCGTTTTGCTGAGCGGTATTGCCTTGCTGCTGTTGGGTTGCCGTGTTGGCGGTGGTTATTGGCGTGGGGGCTGGCGCAGTCTCGGCCACCGTCTGCTCATCGTTGGCGTGCGGAGGCTGCTGGAGCGTGGGCTGCCAGCTGACGCCGTTAGGGGCAATTATCATGTTTCCTCCTTGGAAATCTTGTGGGCAGGTACCAAGCGCAAAAACCATGCCAGCGCTGTGCCGGTCGAAATCAGGCCTTTGGCGCTATTTCGGTTGCGCGCTGGCGGGCATATGCTTGCCCGTCAAAGGCATGATCTTGCCGCCTGCGGCAATTACCACCACTGTCGGCAGCCCCTTGACCGGAGCGCAGTTGCTGGGCATCAGGGAGAGCGTCCATGAATCAGGAAACCAGGCCGGCCCCCGCCGGCTTCAGTGAACAGCAATTGCACACCTTGTTCGAGTTGATCAGCGATGGCATCTGGGACTGGAATGCCAATACCGGCTACGTCTATCGAAACCCGGGCTGGTACGCCATGCTCGGCTACGCCAGCCATTCAATGGCCAATTCGGTGCTCACCTGGGAAAGCGTGATCCATCCAGAGGACTACCCGCGGGTAATGGCGCATTTCGAGGCGTATATCAATCAGCGCAATGGGCGCTACCTCATCGAATACCGCTGTCGTTGCCAGGATGGCAGCTATCTGTGGATCGAAGACAGCGGCTACATAATTGCGCATAACCAGGACGGTTCGGTGGCGCGCATGCTCGGTGCGCACCGTAATATCGACGCCGGCAAACGCCGGGTGGCGCAACTGGAACAGAAGAACCAGTCGCTTGAGTGCCAGGTGGCCGAGCGCACGCGCGAGCTGTCCTGGGTGAACCAGCAGTTGCAGCGGCAACTGGACGAAAACCGCGAGTTGGCCGAGCGCGATGCATTGACCCGCATTGCCAACCGCTATCGGTTGGAAAAGGCCTTGCAGCTGGAGTGCGAACGGGCCCAGCGCTTCCGCCAGCCGTTGTCGCTGATCGCCATGGACATGGATGACTTCAAGCCGATCAACGACCGCTACGGCCATGCCCGTGGCGATGCGGCGCTGGTGCGGGTGGCCGAAAACCTGCATACCTGCCTGCGCGAGCTCGACTTGTTGGCGCGCTGGGGTGGCGATGAGTTCGTCATCGTGCTGCCGCAGACCACGCTGGGTGAGGCGCTGGATGTGACGGCGGGCTTGCGCCAGGTGATGGAGCAACTGGAGCCGGTGGGCGATTGCCGGCTGACCATGAGCTATGGCGTTGTGCAATGGCAGGAAGGGGAGGACCAGCATGCGCTGCTGGCGCGTGCCGACAAGGCGCTGTACCGGGCCAAGGCGGCCGGCAAGAATGCCATAGCCCAATAGCCTGGCGCGGTCCCTTGTAGGAGCGGCCTTGTGTCGCGATAGGGCTGCAAAGCAGCCCCAGCAATATCAGCTGTGGTGCAGAGATCCTGGGGCCGCTTCGCAGCCCTATCGCGACACAAGGCCGCTCCTACAAGGGATCGCGCAGGTGATAGGGATCAGCGCCTGAATGAAAAAAGACCCGCGGCGCCTCTCGGCGCAGCGGGCCAAATCGGCCTTGGCCGCTTCAGTGTCAGATATGCAGGGCGTGGCCCAGGGCGCGCAATGCCGCTTCCTGTACCGCCTCACCCAGCGTCGGGTGGGCGTGAATGGTACCGGCTACATCCTCCAGGCAGGCGCCCATCTCCAGCGATTGGGCAAACGCCGTGGACAGTTCGGAAACCGCCACGCCAACGGCTTGCCAGCCCAGAATCAGGTGGTTGTCCCGCCGTGCCACCACGCGCACGAAACCGCTTTTCGATTCCAGGCTCATGGCGCGGCCGTTGGCGGCAAACGGGAACTGCGCGACGATGCAGTCCAGCCCTTGCTGGCTGGCTTGCTCCGGGGTTTTACCGACCACCACCACTTCCGGGTCGGTGAAGCACACCGCAGCAATCGCGGCAGGCTCGAAGCGGCGTGCCTTGCCAGCGATGATTTCGGCAACCATCTCGCCCTGGGCCATGGCCCGGTGCGCCAGCATTGGTTCGCCGGCCACGTCGCCGATGGCCCACACGTTGTGCATGCTGGTCTGGCAGCGCGCGTCGATGGCAATGGCGGCGCCGTTCATTTTCAGGTCCAGGCATTCCAGGTTGAAGCCTTGGGTGCGCGGCCGGCGGCCCACGGCCACCAGCACCTGATCGGCTTCCAGGCGCAGTTGCCCGCCCTTGCCGTCGTTGGCCAGCAGGCAACCGTTTTCGTAACCTTCGACGCTGTGGCCAAGGTGCAGGGCAATGCCCAGCTTCTTCAACGACTCGGCCACCGGGGCGGTCAATTCGCTGTCGTAGGTCGGCAGGATGCGCTCACGCGCTTCTACCACGCTGACCTGCGCGCCCAGTTTGCGGTAGGCAATGCCCAGCTCCAGGCCGATATAGCCACCGCCCACCACTACCAGGTGCTGCGGCAGGGCTTTCGGTGCCAGCGCTTCGGTCGAGGAAATCACTGGTCCACCCAGCGGCAGCATCGGCAGTTCGACACTGCTGGAACCGGTGGCGAGCAACAGGTGCTCGCACTGGATACGCTGGCCATCAACTTCGACCTGCTTGCCATCGAGCACCTTCGCCCAGCCGTGAATCACCGTGACCCCGTGCTTTTTCAGCAGGGCGGCCACCCCGGTGGTCAGGCGGTCAACGATGCCGTCCTTCCAGGCCACGCTCTGGCCGATGTCCAGGCGCGGCGAGGTAACGCTGATGCCCAGTTCCGACGGCCCGGCGAAGCGCGAGGTCTGGTGAAACTGCTCGGCCACATGGATCAGCGCCTTGGACGGAATGCAGCCGATATTCAGGCAGGTACCGCCCAGTGCCTGGCCTTCCACCAGCACTGTAGGAATGCCCAGTTGCCCGGCGCGGATGGCGGCCACGTAGCCGCCAGGGCCACCGCCGATGATCAACAGGGTAGTCTGGATAGTCTGTTGCATGCTTACTCCACGAACAGGCAGGCAGGTTGTTCGAGCAGGCCACGCACGGCCTGGATGAACAGTGCGGCGTCCATGCCGTCGACCACGCGGTGGTCGAACGAGCTGGACAGGTTCATCATCTTGCGCACGACGATCTGGCCGTCGATCACCACCGGCCGCTCAACCATGCGGTTGACGCCGACAATCGCCACTTCCGGGGTATTGACCACCGGCGTGCTGACGATGCCACCGAGGGCGCCCAGGCTGGTCAGGGTAATGGTCGAGCCCGACAACTCTTCACGGTTGGCCTTGTTGCTGCGTGCAGCGTTGGCCAGGCGGGAAATCTCGCCGGCATTGGCCCACAGGCTGCCCGCTTCGGCATGGCGCAGCACGGGCACCATCAGGCCGTTGTCACCCTGGGTGGCGATGCCCACATGCACCGCGCCATGGCGGGTGATGATCTGCGCTTCGTCGTCGTAGGTGGCGTTGATCTGCGGGAAGTCACGCAGCGCCACGACCAGGGCACGCACCAGGAACGGCAGCAGGGTCAGCTTGCCGCGGCTGTCGCCGTACTTGCTGTTGAGCTGCTGGCGCAGGGCTTCCAGGGCGGTGACGTCGATTTCTTCCACATAACTGAAGTGCGCGACCCGGCGCTTGGCGTCCTGCATGCGCTGGGCGATCTTGCGGCGCAGGCCGATCACCGGCAACTGCTCGCTGTCGCTGCGCTTGGCATAGCCATTGGGGGCTTGCCCGGCGGCGCTCTGCGGCTTGCTCATGAAGGCGTCGAGGTCTTCGTGCAGGATGCGCCCGGCCGGGCCGCTGCCATGCACGTAACGCAGTTCGATACCGGTATCCAGCGCGCGTTTGCGCACGGCTGGCGAGGCCAGCGGCTTGTCGCCCGGCTGGCGCGCCACGATGGGCGCCGGCTCATGGTTGGCGGGTGCCTGGTACGCAGCGGGTTTGACGTCTTTCTGCGGTTCTGGCTTGGCTGCAGCAGGGGCCGCTGGCGTTTCTATCTGTTTGGCCTGTGGCACATCCACATGGTTGCCGCTGCCTTCCACTTCGATGCGGATCAGCTCGCTGCCGACCGCCATTACTTCACCTGGCTGGCCACCCAGGGCCAGCACTTTGCCGCTGACCGGCGAAGGGATTTCCACGGTAGCTTTGTCGGTCATGACGTCGGCCACCACCTGGTCCTCGGCGATCATGTCGCCGACCTTGACGAACCATTCCACCAACTCGACCTGCGCGATGCCTTCGCCAATGTCCGGCATCTTGATGACGTGCGTGCCCATTCAGACCTCCATGACCTTTTTCAATGCCGCACCTACCCGCGAAGGCCCTGGGAAATACGCCCATTCCTGCGCGTGAGGGTAGGGGGTGTCCCAACCGGTGACGCGCTCGATGGGCGCCTCCAGGTGGTGGAAGCAGTGCTCCTGCACCAGCGACACCAGTTCGGCACCGAAGCCGCAGGTACGGGTGGCTTCATGCACCACCACGCAGCGGCCGGTCTTTTTCACCGACTCGACGATGGTGTCCAGGTCCAGCGGCCACAGGCTGCGCAGGTCGATCACTTCGGCATCGACGCCGCTTTCTTCGGCGGCCACCTGGGCCACGTACACCGTGGTGCCGTAGGTGAGCACGGTCACGTCATTGCCGGGGCGGGTAATGGCGGCCTTGTCCAGCGGCACGGTGTAGTAACCGTCGGGCACGGCGCTGTGCGGGTGCTTCGACCACGGCGTTACCGGGCGGTCGTGGTGGCCGTCGAACGGGCCGTTGTACAGGCGCTTGGGCTCAAGGAAGATCACCGGGTCGTCGCATTCGATCGAGGCAATCAGCAGGCCTTTGGCGTCGTACGGGTTGGACGGCATGACGGTGCGCAGGCCGCACACCTGGGTGAACATCGCTTCCGGGCTCTGGCTGTGCGTCTGGCCACCATAGATGCCACCGCCGCACGGCATGCGCAGGGTCAGCGGGGCGATGAACTCGCCGGCCGAACGGTAACGCAGGCGCGCCATTTCCGAGACGATCTGGTCGGAGGCGGGGTAGAAGTAGTCGGCGAACTGGATCTCCACGACCGGGCGCAGGCCGTAGGCGCCCATGCCCACGGCGGTACCGACGATGCCGCTTTCGGAGATCGGCGCGTCGAACACGCGGGATTTGCCGTACTTGTTCTGCAGGCCTTCGGTGCAGCGGAACACGCCGCCGAAGTAACCGACGTCCTGGCCGTAGACAACCACATTGTCGTCGCGCTCAAGCATGACATCCATGGCCGAGCGCAGGGCCTGGATCATGGTCATGGTAGTGGTGGCCATGGCGGTTTCCGGGTTGATGCTGTTGTTGTGATCGTTCATCTCAAACCCCCAGTTCCTGGCGTTGACGGCGCAGGTGGTCGGGCATTTCCTTGTACACGTCCTCGAACATCGAGGCGGCGCTCGGGATGTGGCCGTTGGCCAGGGTGCCGTACTGCTCGGCTTCTTTCTGCGCGGCAATCACAGCAGCCTCGAACTCGGCCGTGGTGGCCTGGTGTTCTTCTTCGGACCAATGGCCGATCTTGATCAGGTGCTGCTTCAGGCGGACGATCGGGTCGCCCAGCGGGAAGTGGCTCCAGTCATCGGCGGGGCGGTACTTGGACGGGTCGTCCGAGGTCGAGTGCGGGCCGGCGCGGTAGGTGACCCACTCGATCAGGCTAGGGCCCAGGCCGCGGCGGGCGCGTTCGGCGGCCCAGCGCGAGGCGGCGTACACGGCGACGAAGTCATTGCCGTCAACCCGCAGCGAGGCAATGCCGCAACCTACACCACGGCCGGCGAAGGTGGTCGACTCGCCACCGGCGATGGCCTGGAAGGTAGAAATGGCCCACTGGTTGTTGACCACGTTGAGGATCACCGGGGCGCGGTATACGTGGGCAAAGGTGAGGGCGGTGTGGAAGTCTGACTCGGCCGTGGCGCCGTCGCCGATCCACGCCGAGGCGATCTTGGTATCGCCCTTGATCGCCGAAGCCATGGCCCAGCCGACCGCCTGCACGAACTGGGTCGCCAGGTTGCCGCTGATGGTGAAGAAGCCAGCCTCGCGTACCGAATACATGATCGGCAACTGGCGGCCCTTCAGCGGGTCGCGCTCGTTGGACAGCAGCTGGCAGATCATCTCCACCAGCGACACGTCGCGGGCCATCAGGATGCTTTGCTGGCGGTAGGTCGGGAAGCACATGTCGGTGCGGTTCAGCGCCAGCGCCTGGCCGCTGCCGATGGCTTCTTCGCCCAGGCTCTGCATGTAGAAGGACATCTTCTTCTGGCGCTGGGCAACCACCATGCGGCTGTCGAAGATCCGCGTCTTGAGCATGGCGCGCATGCCTTGGCGCAGGATTTGCGGGTCAATGTCTTCGGCCCACGGGCCTTGGGCATCGCCCTGCTCATCGAGCACGCGGACCAGGCTGTAGGACAGGTCGGCGGTGTCGGCAGCATCGACATCCACAGGGGGTTTACGGGCTTGACCTGCATCGTTGAGGCGCAGGTAGGAAAAATCGGTCTGGCAGCCTGGCCGGCCGGTGGGCTCGGGCACATGCAAACGCAGGGGGGCGTACTCGTTCATGCTTTTTACGCTCGCTCGGGTATTTGTTTTTGTGAGCTCTGAAGCGGCCGCCGCTGAATACCGGCTTGTGACTGGTAGGTCAGCGTCATCTACATCTTAGTGGCCCGGCAGGAGAATTTTTCTCTCAAGTTGATTGCCTTTGCCGAGCGGTGCAGATAAACATTCCGCATAAACAAAAAAAACCGGTGATTTTGTCTCATGCGCAAACTCGATCGTACCGATATCGGCATTCTCAACAGCCTGCAGGAAAACGCCCGCATCACCAACGCCGAGCTGGCACGCTCGGTCAACCTGTCGCCCACGCCCTGTTTCAACCGGGTGCGGGCCATGGAGGAACTGGGGGTAATCCGCCAGCAGGTGACGTTGCTTTCACCCGAAGCGCTTGGGCTGGATGTAAATGTGTTCATCCATGTCAGCCTGGAAAAGCAGGTGGAGCAGTCGCTGCACCGCTTCGAGGAGGAAATTGCCGAAAGGCCAGAGGTAATGGAGTGCTATCTGATGACCGGGGACCCGGATTACCTGTTGCGGGTACTGCTGCCGAGTATCCAGGCGCTGGAGCGGTTTCTCGATTACCTGACGCGGTTGCCGGGGGTGGCCAATATCCGCTCGAGTTTTGCCTTGAAGCAGGTACGGTACAAGACGGCTCTGCCGTTGCCGGCCAATGGCATGACCTTGCGGGAATAGCTGGCTCATGTACCAGCCTCTTCGCGGGTGAACCCGCTCCCACAGGGACCCCACAAGTCTTGAAGACTATGCAGTACCTGTGGGAGCGGGTTTACCCGCGAAGAGGCCAGTACAGGTGTTTAAAGCGGGTGCTTGATATTTTAAACACCCCCAGCCTATGTTGTTGTCAGCGCACAACAACAAGGACAAGCGTCATGAGCACCGCTCAGCTTCAGGGCATCGATGAAATCGAATGCGTCACCCCCGACCTCAATGGCGTCCCGCGCGGCAAGGTGATGACCGCCGAAGGCTTTCTGGAAGGCCGCCGCCTGCAAATGGCCCGGGGGGTGTTGCTGCAATGCATCATGGGCGGCTACCCGCCGGCGAAGTTCTACGGCAGCGACGACGGCGACCTGGCGTTGGTGGCCGAACCCAGCCAGGTCCATCGCCTGCCCTGGAGCAGCGACGGCCGCGCCCTGGCCATCTGCGATGCCATTGAACTGGATGGCCGGCCCTCGGCACTGTCCACCCGTGGCCAGCTCAAGGCGGTGATCGCCCGCTACGCGGCCCTGGGGTTGGCGCCCGTGGTGGCGACCGAACTCGAATTCTTTGTTTTTGCCCCCAACAGCGACCCGCAGCAGCCGTTCCAGCCACCCGTTGGCAGCGATGGCCGTCGCGAGCTTGGCCATTCGGCGTTCAGTGTCAGTTCCAACAATGGCCTGCGCCCGTTCTTCAAAGAGGTGTACCACTGCATGGCCGCGCTCGGCCTGCCGCGCGATACGTTCATGCATGAAATGGGCGTCAGCCAGTTCGAGATCAACCTGCTGCACGGCGACCCGCTGGTGCTGGCTGACCAGACCTTCCTGTTCAAGCACCTGCTCAAGGAAGTGGCGCTCAAGCATGGGCTGACCGTGGTGTGCATGGCCAAGCCGCTGTCGCGTACGCCTGGCAGCTCCATGCATATTCACCAGAGCCTGGTCGAGGCCGGCAGCGGGCGTAACGTGTTCAGCGACGAGCAGGGCCAGCCGACCGACATCTTCTACCATTTCATCGGCGGCCTGCAGGCGTGCATGGCCGACTTCACCGCGCTGTTCGCGCCCAACGTCAATTCCTATCAGCGCCTGTGCCACCCCTATGCCTCGCCAAACAATGCCTGCTGGTCCGAGGACAACCGCGCTGCCGGCCTGCGCATTCCGGCCAGTGCGCCGGCAGCGCGGCGGGTCGAAAACCGTTTGCCCGGTGCCGACACCAACCCATACCTGGCCATCGCCGCCAGCCTGGCTGCCGGGCTGCACGGTATCGAGCAGCGCCTGCAACCTTCCCCGGCCATTCAGGGCGAGTTTGAAGTGCCCGAGCACCTGAGCCTGCCGTGTACCCTGCATGCCGCCCTTGAACGGCTCAAGCGCAGCGCGCTGGCACGGGAACTGTTCGGCAGCGAGTTCATCGAAGGCTACATCGCCAGCAAGACCCTGGAGCTGACTGATTTCTTCGACGAGATCACCCCGTGGGAGCGCCGGGTGCTGGCGGCACAGGCCTGATCGCGACACCATCTGCACCGGGCACGCCCTGGTAGCGCTATTTCGCTGCCGAGGGCCTGCGCGACGCGGTTTTTGCCCTTATGCTTCTACCACCCAACCGTCACCAGACCAGGGAGCTTCTCGGTACGTATGCGAAATGTATGGAAGCCGTTTCAGTCGTTGTATTTCGCCGCGCTGATGATGTTGATCGGTTCGGGCCTGCTCAGTACCTACCTGGCCCTGCGCCTGGCGGCCGACCATGTCGACAGCCTGTGGGTGGGTGCGTTGATGGCGGCCAACTACTTTGGCCTGGCCGTCGGCGGCAAGGTCGGCCACCGGCTGATCGGCCGGGTCGGGCACATTCGCGCCTATGCCACTTGCGCCGGTATCGTCGGTGCGGCGGTGCTGGGGCATGGGCTGACCAATTGGCTACCGGCCTGGGTCGGGCTGCGGATGATCGTCGGCCTGGGCATGATGTGCCAATACATGGTCATCGAGAGCTGGCTCAACGAGCAGGCCGATGTGAAACACCGCGGTGCGGTGTTCAGCGGCTACATGATCGCCTCGTACCTGGGGCTGGTGCTCGGCCAGCTGATCCTTGTGGTGCACCCTGAGCTTGGCCCGGAGCTGCTGATGCTGGTGGCGATGTGCTTTGCCCTGTGCCTGGTGCCCGTGGCAATGACCCGGCGCATTCACCCGGCGCCCTTGCGCCCGGCACCGATGGAGCCGAAGTTCTTCATCAAGCGCGTGCCGCAGTCGCTCAGCACGGTATTGGGCTCGGGGTTGATCGTCGGCTCGTTCTACGGCCTGGCGCCTTTGTATGCCTCAAGCCAGGGGATGGCGACCGAGCAGATCGGTCTGTTCATGGGTAGCTGTATTTTTGCCGGCCTGCTGGTGCAGTGGCCGCTGGGCTGGTTGTCTGACCGTTACGACCGGGCGGTGCTGATCCGCAGCGTGGCAATAGGCCTGGCGCTGGCGGCTGCGCCCTTGGCGATACTGCCCAGTGTGCCGCTGGAGATGCTGTTCGGTATCGGCTTCCTGATTTCGTTGCTGCAGTTCTGCCTGTACCCGCTGGCGGTGGCGTTTTCCAACGACCACGTGGAAAGCGAGCGGCGGGTGTCGCTGACGGCCATGCTGCTGGTGACCTATGGCGTGGGCGCGTGCATCGGGCCACTGGCGGCGGGCGTGCTGATGAAGGTGCTGGGCCCGCAGATGCTGTATGCGTTCTTCGTGTTCTTCGCCCTGGTGCTGGTATGGCGCATTCGGCCGAAAGCGGTTACCGGGCTGCACCAGGTGCAGGATGCACCGCTGGGCCACGTGGCGATGCCGGCGGCCGGCTCGCCCTTGTCGGCAGCGCTGGACCCGCGGGTGGATGAGCAGACCGTGCAGGACGTGATGCAGACCCCCGTGGCGGCAGAAGACACGGAAGCCGATCAGGCATCGGCTGAACGCGAGGTGATGCCGCCCGCCGAGGTAGACAGGTCGGCTTGACCCTGATGCCCACCGTCCATGCACTGCCTGCCATGCAGCGGTGGGCGTAAGTCATGACTTGGCAGTCATGCTAGCCTGATGTTGCGTAACGAGAATGTCAGTATTTCGCCCTCACGGTTCCCGGCATGGAAGTACCAGGTGTCGCTTGGTGAAGAATAGATGTTCGATACCCTGTAGCCTTGGGCGTCGCGCAGGTAGAAGTCGACCGCTTCGGCGCTGGCAAGCTCGCCGTCCCATTCCTGCAACGTTTCGATCTTCCAGAAGTTCGAGCCTTGGAGACGGTCCAGTAGCCTTGGAGGGTCGAGCAGATCAGTGGCTGCGCCAATGAGGTTGGTGCCATACAACCCGAGCCAGCCGTCGAGACCTTGCTCAAGCCGCGCCCAGCCATCGCTGGCTGGGCTCCTGCACTTGATCTGATAGTGAATGCGGTCGGCCGTCTCTTCGAGGTACTCAAACTTGAATACGATCGGCTCGAACCCGTTACCGGGGCGCCCCTTCCTGGCGCATAGCCACCCATCCTGGGTCAACTCGTTGAAGACCGAGCCAAGGGTAGGGATGAGATGCGTATCTGCTATCCCAACTTGGCCGTAGCTGCAATGCAGCTCAGCGATGAAATCGGAACGAATCATAAGGTTGCTACTCCTGGAGCGCCTCAGGGCAGGGCGCGTCCTGGAGACAGTAACGGCTCAGGGTAAGGAGAAGCAGCAGGAAGCGTTTCTGGTTACCGGCCAGGCCGGAAGGGTCAGTAGTCGTCCTTGTCGAACCGCCGCGCCTCACGCTGTAGCTGGTACACAAAGCTCTCGATCTTGCGCTGAGCCTGCCCGCTCAGGTTATGGAAGCGCACGCCAGCGAAGGTGGTGTTGATGTGCTCTTCATAGTGCAGGTGACGCAACTCGACCATGGTGTCCACCAGGCCCAGCGGGTTGCCCGCCTTGAAGCGCTCGTACACCTGGCCCAGTTGCAGGCGGCTTTCTACATCGCCTTCAAACCGCAGTTTGCAGCCGGTGGCCGAGATATCCAGCAGCTTGCCACGCAAGGCGCCGTTACCCTTCAGGTGGGTGCCATCGAGGATGATGTCGACCAGTTGCGACAGCTTCAGGGCGGCGCGGAAGGCGTTGCGGCGCTGGTGGTAGGTCACCTCTTGCGGCATGGCGCCGCTGTAGCAGCGGTGGCCGTCGACTTCGCTGATCTTCAGCGCGTGGTTGCATTCCCAGGCGATGCGCACGCCATCGTGGAAGCCCTCAACGCGGAAGTGCTCGCCGTTTTCGATGAATTTTTCACCGTCGCGCGGGATCATCTCGTCCAGTGCCAGCGTGTTGCTTTCACGGTCCACGTGCACCACGTAACTCTGGAAACGCTGGCTGCGGTCATGGAAGGTGATGATCAGGGGGTCGTGGCTTTCCTGCAGTTGCCGCAAGTTGGCCGCAATCTCCAAGGGGGTGTTCAGCACCTTTGGCGGTTGCGGGGCTTCGGTTTCATTGAACACGGCTTATCGTTCTCCAGGCAAAAGCGACACACGCAAGTAACGGCATTTTGCCAGTATGTTCCGTGCCTTGATAGAAAAATCACACTTGGCTGAGGGCCCGTGGCTTGGCCAGCAGCGAGGTGCTGCCGCGGCTGTCGTAGAGCGACGGCGAGTCGCCGCCCATGAGGATTCTGATCTGGTTGTTGGTGACGTGTTGCTGCACCTGGATGATCCGGCCGTTGGTCTGGTTGACCTGCTGGCAGTCATCCATCAGTTTCGACAGCATGTCCAGCCGCTGCAGCATCGCCTCGCCATGGGGCGATTGGGCAGCTACCGCTTGCACGCCAGTGCGATCGGCACTCAGGCCCAGGCTGCCGAGCAACTGGCTGCGGCGCTGGCCATGCTGCTCGAGCAAGATGATCAGCGACTGCTTGCGCGCCAGAATCTGTTCCAGCAGCGGCATGTCGCGGCCATGCAGGGCGATCGCTTCTTTATTCAGAAGGTCGAGCAGTTCCTGCATCGGGGCAATGTCATCTTCGATCAGTTGCAGCAAGGTGGTGTCGTGCATGGCTAACTCTTGGCTTTTCTAGCGTCCGTGAAGTCAGCGCGCCGAACGGTCAGCGCTGGGCTTCGAAATCGAGCAGTTTGCTGGCGATCTTGCCGGCATCGACCTGATAGCTGCCGTCGGCGATTGCCTGTTTCAACTGGGCCACACGGGCACTGTTGACGACTGGCTCGTCGCGCAGCTTGTCGCTGATCTTCTGCAACTGCTGTGCCTCTTGGCTGAGGTGTACCGCTTCTCCGCTGGCGCTGGTGCTGGTGGCCGCTTCCTGGCTGGCGGCCGGTTTTTCGGCGCTGCCGGGCGCGCTGTTGCCGCGCACGCCGCCCGTGACGGACGGAGAGTTATTCAAACGACTGAAGTCGATGACCATGATCAGGAACCTCTGGGTATTTGGACGCTTGCCTTGTTTTCGGCCAACCCGAAAGAAACTTTAGGCACAAATGCTTGGCCGCCTGTCAGCAAGCTCGCCAACCCGTTCTCTGACACAGTTTAGGAAAAGCGGTTCCTCACTGCCAGCGCAATCTGTGGCTGGCTACATGCTCACCTCGACCTGGCCCGGGCCAGTCACCCTGGCCTTGACCACCCGCTTGGAATTCAGGTTGCGTACCCGTATCTGTTCGCTCAGGCCGCCCTTGCTCAGGGCCTCGCCCGGCATGCGCACGCTCAGGCTGCCACTGCGGGCGATGATCACCACCTGGTCGCCCTTGCGCACCACCTCGGCCTGCTCCAGATGCTGCGGAGTGAGTACCTGATCGATGACCGTGGGGCGCAGCATCTTCATGCCCACCGCCTGGTCCAGTTCGGTCAGAAAACCCTGGCCAAGGGTGCCGACATCGCGCTCGCGCAGGGCCACGTCGCCTTCGCCCACCGTGTTATCGCGCTTGAGTGGGCGGGTGACCACCACCACGTCGCGGAACAACCGCACCGTGGCCGGGACAAACACCGTCCACGGGGCCGCACTGTCGCAGCGCACCCGTACCGTTACCCGGCCAAGTGGCAGGGAAGGGCTTTCCAGCGAGGCGTCCAGCTGCTGGCTGCACAACGGCATGCGCAGGCGTGGGTCCAGCGGGTTGACCTGGATTTCATAGCGGCCGGGGGTCTGGGTGGTGGCCAGGTAATCTTCTACGGTGAATTCAAGAAACCCTTGGGTGACACCGATAAGCTGTTCAGGCAAGGTGAGCGCGTCCGCTACCGTGCGAACGCCGGGCGCCAGCAGGCACAGCGTGGCCAGCGAGCCAGTCAGCAGGCGCGTCAATCGTCGGAAAAATGTCGTTTTCGTATGCATGACGCTCAAAAAAGCAAAGCCCGTGCCGACTCGTAACCTGAGTTGCAACGAAAGGCTGAAAGATTAAGGAGTCTGGCATGGCGGGTGTTATGGATTCGGTCAACCAGCGCACGCAGCTGGTGGGGCAGAATCGCCTGGAATTGCTGCTGTTCCGCCTCAACGGCGAACAGCTTTACGGCATCAACGTGTTCAAGGTCAGGGAAGTGCTGCAATGCCCTGCGCTGACCCTGCTGCCCAAGGCGCACCCTGTGGTGCGTGGCGTTGCCAACATTCGCGGAGCGACCATCCCGATCCTCGACTTGTCGATGGCCACCGGGTTGCGGCCACTGCAGGAAGAAACACGCAACAGCTTCGTGATCATTACCGAGTACAACACCAAGACCCAGGGTTTCCTGGTGCACTCGGTGGAGCGCATCGTCAACATGAACTGGGAAGAGATCCACCCGCCACCCAAGGGCACCGGCCGTGACCACTACCTGACCGCGGTCACCCGGGTAGATAACCGCATGGTCGAAATCATCGACGTGGAGAAGGTGCTGGCCGAGGTTTCGCCGTCGTCCGAATCGGTGTCGGCCGGCGTGATCGATGCCGAGACGCAGGACAAGGCCGTGTTGATGCGGGTGCTGACCGTCGACGATTCGTCGGTGGCGCGCAAACAGGTCAGCCGCTGCCTGCAGACCGTGGGGGTGGAAGTCGTGGCACTCAATGATGGCCGTCAGGCCCTGAACTACCTGCGTCAGCTGGTGGATGAGGGCAAAAAGCCGGAAGAAGAGTTCCTTATGATGATCTCGGACATTGAAATGCCGGAAATGGACGGCTATACGCTAACGGCGGAGATCCGCAGCGACCCGCGCATGCAAAAATTGCACATCTGCCTGCATACTTCGCTTTCCGGGGTGTTCAACCAGGCAATGGTCAAGAAGGTCGGCGCCGATGACTTCCTGGCCAAGTTCAAGCCGGACGACCTGGCCCAGCGGGTGGTCGACCGGATCAAGGCAGCGCATTGAAGCAGCCGGGGCAAGCCCCCGGCACCAGTGATTGAAAAGAGGCGGCAGTAGTGTCTACGGGTAATTTGGATTTCGAACAGTTCCGGGTATTCCTGGAGAAAGCCTGTGGCATCCTGCTGGGCGAAAATAAGCAGTACCTGGTTTCCAGCCGTCTCAACAAGCTGATGGAACAACAGGGCATCAAGAGCCTGGGCGAGCTGGTGCAGCGCATCCAGGCCCAGCCGCGCAGTGGTTTGCGCGAGCAGGTGGTCGATGCCATGACCACCAACGAGACCCTGTGGTTTCGCGATACCTACCCGTTCGAAGTGCTGAAGAACAAGGTGATCCCCGAGTTCATCCGCAACAACCCCGGCCAGCGCCTGCGCATGTGGTCGGCGGCCTGTTCGTCGGGGCAGGAACCGTATTCCATCTCGATGGCCATCGACGAGTTCGAGCGCAGCAACCTTGGCCAGTTGAAGATGGGTGCGCAGATCGTTGCCACCGACCTGTCCGGCACCATGCTCACCAACTGCAAGACCGGTGAGTATGACAGCCTGGCCATTGCCCGCGGCCTGTCCCAGGAGCGCTTGCAGCGCTACTTCGACCCCAAGGGGCCGGGGCGCTGGGCGGTCAAACCGGCGATTCGCAGCCGCGTGGAGTTTCGCTCGTTCAACTTGCTGGACAGCTATGCCAGCCTGGGCAAGTTCGACATCGTGTTCTGCCGCAACGTGTTGATCTACTTCTCGGCACAGGTGAAGCGCGACATCCTGCTGCGCATTCACAGCACGCTGAAGCCAGGTGGCTATCTGTTTCTTGGTGCCTCGGAGGCGCTGAACGGGTTGCCGGACCATTACCAGATGGTCCAGTGCAGCCCGGGGATCATCTACCAGGCCAAGTAAGGTATGTCTTGAGGTGGGCGGCGTTTGTGAGATCGAGCGCCGCCCGCGCGGCGCATCGCGAGCTGCGCTCGCTCCTACGTTTGTTTCGGGCCAATTATTCCTGGGGGAATTGCGCGCGAACGCCTTGGTGCATGGCGCGAAATTGCGTCGAACGAACAAAACGGTCGCGCGCGCCTGTCACAGGCGTTACTGGCCCGAAACAGACGTAGGAGCGAGCGCAGCTCGCGATGCGCCGCGCGGGCGGCGCTCGATCCTCCAGGCGAAACACGTCTATCGCCAACCACGTCTATCGCCAAACAATGACGTCAATTTTTTGGTTTGCCGCTTTTGCCGCCCGGCAATTGCCGCTTTCGCCGCCCAGGGCGGAAGGCCTTTGCCGCTTTTCTGGCATCACCCTGACAGCACTGTGCCTCGTAGCCCCGTATTTGTGGGCTTTGCATGGGTTGGCACAGCCCTTGCTATACCTTGCTCAACGAAATTCCGGTCAACCTCTGAAGGTTTCCCCGACATGAGCATCAGCTTCGACAAGGCGCTTGGTATTCACGAAAAGGCCATGGGCTTCCGCGCCCAGCGCGCCGAAGTGCTGGCCAACAACATCGCCAACGCCGACACGCCCAATTACAAGGCGCGTGACATGGACTTTGCCTCTGTGCTCGCCGCCGAAAGCGACAAGCAGCAGAGCGGCCGCTTCGCCATGGACCGCACCAATAGCCGTCACATCGAAGCCGAAGGCCTCGCCATCGCGGCCGACGATACCCTCAAGTACCGCACGCCGCTGCAGCCATCGATTGACCAGAACACCGTGGACGCGCAGATCGAGCAATCGAACTACACCGAAAACGCCATTGGCTTCCAGGCCAGCTTCACCTTGCTCAACAGCAAATTCAAAGGGCTGGTATCGGCCCTGCGGGGAGAATGACCATGTCCCTTTCCAGTGTCTTCAACATTGCCGGTAGCGGCATGAGCGCGCAGAACACGCGCCTGAACACCGTGGCTTCCAACATTGCCAACGCCGAAACCGTCTCTTCGAGCATCGACCAGACGTACCGTGCCCGCCACCCGGTGTTCGCCACCACCTTCCAGGATGCGCAAGCCGGCGGCAGCCAGTCGCTGTTCGAAGACCAGGGCGAAGCAGGGCAGGGGGTCCAGGTAAAAGGCATCGTCGAGGACCAGAGCACCCTGGAAGCACGCTACGAGCCAAACCACCCGGCGGCGAACAAGGACGGCTACGTCTACTACCCGAACGTCAATGTGGTCGAGGAGATGGCAGACATGATCTCCGCCAGTCGTGCGTTCCAGACCAACGCCGAGCTGATGAATACGGCCAAGAGCATGATGCAGAAAGTCCTGACCCTCGGGCAGTGATAGGAAACCGACATGACCACTACCAACTCCACCTCTGACGTCGGCAGCGCGTACTTGACCTCGCTGCAACAGCAGAGGTCGAAGACCGACAGCAGCACCGGCGCTGCCGGCAGTGCGCTGGGCAAAGATGCCTTCTTGCAGTTGCTGGTTACCCAGATGAAGAACCAGAACCCGCTCGATCCGCAGGAAAACGGCGAGTTCGTGGCGCAGCTGGCGCAGTTCAGCAGCCTCGAGAGCATGCAGTCGCTCAACGATTCGGTGACTTATATCGCGGCAGGGCTGCAGTCCTCGCAGGCGCTGCAGGCTTCGTCGCTGGTCGGGCGCAATGTGATTGTCCAGACCGACAAGGCCGTGGTCGACACCAGCAAGGATATGAAAGGCACGGTCAACCTGACGTCGTCGAGCACCGCCACCTCGGTGGGCATCTACGACAAGGACGACAAGCTGGTGCGCACCCTCGACCTGGGTACCCAGAAAGCCGGCAAGGTCGACTTTACCTGGAATGGCCTGAACGACGACGGCGAAGCAGCGCCAGCCGGTACCTACACCTTCAAGGCTACTGCCTCGATCGATGGCAAGGCCACGGCCATGACCACCAACCTGCCGGCCTCGGTTACCAGTGTGACCATGGGTACCAACGGTTCGGAGATGACACTCAACCTGGCCGGGCTGGGCAGTGTCGCGCTTTCCAAAATCCAAAGCATCGGCATCTAGGGCCTGAGCAAAACGACAGGAGTTACACATGTCTTTCAATACCGGCCTTAGCGGCCTCTATGCAGCGAACAAGGCCCTGAACGTTACCGGCAACAACATTGCCAACGTTGCCACGACCGGTTTCAAGTCGTCGCGCGCCGAGTTCGCCGACCAGTACTCCAACTCCATTCGCGGCACCAGTGCCGGCAAGAACGTGGTGGGCACCGGCGTGAAGACTGCCGCCGTGTCGCAGATGTTCACCCCGGGCAACATCAATGGCACTGGCCAGGCGCTGGACATGGCCATCGATGGCAACGGTTTCTTCGTGATGAACGACAACGGCTCGAAGATCTACACCCGCGCCGGTGCCTTCTACAGCGACAAGGACGGCTACGTGGTCAGCTCGTCGGGCGCCAACCTGCAAGGTTATGCGGTGGATGCCAACGGCAAGATCGTCCAGGGCGTGCTGACCAACCTGCAGATCGACACCTCGAACCTGACGCCGAACCCGACCGGGCGCATTTCCGAGAACGTCAACCTCAACTCCACGGCGACTGCACCCACCCAGACGCCATTCGATCCGACCAACACCAGCACCTACAACTACACGTTCAATACCGACGTGTACGACAGCCAGGGTAACGCGCACCAGCTGAACCAGTACTTCGTCAAGGATGCCACCAGCAACTCCTGGACCATGTACACCACCATCGACGGGCGCAACCCGGCCAACCCGGCCTCGACCACGCCGCTGGCCAACAATCTGCCGTTCAAGTCTGACGGCACGCTAGATTCTGCCTCGATGACGGCAGGTCCGGTGGCCGGTGGCATGACCATCGCGGCCAACAAGACCTTCACCCTCGACAACTGGATCCCGGCACAGAAGAATGCCGCCGGTGTATGGAGCGCCAACGGCGCTACCGCCAACGTCGCCGGGGTCAACCTGGACATGCTCGGTACCACCCAGTACAACGCAGCCTCGGCCACCACCGCCAAGAGCCAGGACGGCTTTGCCACGGGTGAGCTGTCGGGCCTGACCATCGACGAAAGCGGCAACATGTTTGCCAACTTCACCAACGGCCAGGACAAGGTGATCGGCCAGGTGGCTATCGCCAACTTTGCCAACCTGCAGGGCCTGACCCCGATTGGTGGTACCAACTGGAAAGAGTCTTACGCCTCGGGCGTGCCGGTGATCGGCGCCCCGGACACCGGGACCTTGGGCCAGATTACCGGCGGTGCACTGGAGGACTCCAACGTCGACCTGACCGGCGAGCTGGTCAACCTGATCAAGGCGCAGAGCAACTACCAGGCAAACGCCAAGACCATTTCCACCGAAAGCACCATCATGCAGACCATCATCCAGATGACCTGATGGCCGTGGGGCTGCTTTGCAGTCCGTCGCGACACAAGTCCGCTCTTACAGGAGATCGCATTTCCCTGTAGGAGCGGCCTTGTGCCGCGATGGGCCGCAAAGCGGCCCCAGATTCTCGAAGGTTCCCCCTCCATGCAACGGCTAATGCTCACCGCCCTCCTGGCCATGGCCTTGCCGCTCTCGGCCGCTCCCGCCCCGTTCTACCAATGGCAAAGCCTGGCCACCGGCCGCTACCTGTGCTCTGCCAACAACCCGGGCGAGGGCTGGGTACGCCATTCCGGCCCTTACAATAACGCCGCTTGCCGCACCTTCTGAGCAAGCCCTTGCCGCAGGCGGCAAACTTCCGCCGACAAACTGACGTTTGTTGCCTGTTGCCGCGCTGAAGCCCCCGTAAACAGGCGGTTTCAGACTTGGTTCGATTATTGCTTCGAACCTGCCCAGTGACAGCGCGGCAGCGACGCGCAGAGGAGATACTGTGGACAAGTTGCTTTATGTGGCCATGACCGGCGCCAGCCAGAACGCGCTGGCGCAGAAGGCCCACGCCAACAACCTGGCGAACATTTCCACCAACGGTTTTCACCGCGACCTGGAGCAGGCCCGGTCGATGCCGGTGTTCGGCGACAGCTTTCCGGCGCGTGCCTTTGCCATGACCGAGCGCCCGGCCACCGACTTCAGCGAAGGCCCGATGGTCGAGACTGGTCGTGACCTGGATGTTGCCGTGACCGGCAAGGGCTTCATCGCCGTGCAGGCACCGGACGGCAGCGAAGCCTACGTGCGTACCGGTAGCCTGAACATCGACGCCCTTGGCGTGCTGCGTGCCGGCAACGGCATGCCGGTGATCGGCAACGGTGGCCCGATCGCCATCCCGCCAGAACAGAAGGTTGAGGTGGGCGCCGACGGCACCCTCAGCATTCGCTCCATGGGCGAAGACCCGCGGGTGATGGCCGAGGTCGACCGTATCAAGCTGGTCAACCCGGACACCAAAGGCCTGGTAAAAGGCCCCGACGGTCTGATTCACACCACCTCCGGCCAGCCGGCCGACGCCGACGTCAACGTACGGGTGGTAGCGGGCTTCCTGGAAGGTAGCAACGTCAACGCTGTCGAGGAAATGACCTCGGTGCTGGCGCTGTCCCGCCAGTTCGAACTGCACGTCAAGATGATGAACACGGCCAAGGAAGGCGACGAAGCCATGGCTCGGGTTTTGCAAATCGGCTAATCACTTTTGAACGGGTGCCGTAAAACAGGCGCACGAGGAGAAACTACATGCTTCCGGCTCTTTGGGTCGCTAAAACCGGCCTGTCCGCCCAGGACACCAACCTGACGGTCATTTCCAACAACCTGGCCAACGTTTCCACCACCGGCTTCAAGCGTGATCGCGCCGAGTTCGCAGACCTGCTCTACCAGATCAAGCGTCAGCCTGGCGCGCAGTCGACCCAGGACAGCGAGTTGCCTTCGGGCCTGCAGGTGGGTACCGGTGTGCGCATTGTCGGTACGCAAAAAAGCTTCGTCGCTGGTAGCCTGCAAACCACCGAGAACCCGCTGGACATGGCGGTCAACGGCCGTGGCTTCTTCCAGATCCTGCAGCCGGATGGCACCGTGTCGTACACCCGTGACGGCACCTTCCACTTGAACTCCGACGGCCAGATCGTCACCGCCAACGGCTACGCCCTGGAGCCTGCCGTGGTCGTGCCGAACGACGCGCAAACCTTCACCGTGGGCCAGGATGGCACCGTGTCGATCACCACGGCCGGCAACCCTGCAGCGCAGGTGATCGGCAACATCCAGACCGCCGACTTCATCAACCCGGCTGGCCTGCAGGCCATCGGCGACAACCTGTTCCTGGAAACTGCCGCCAGTGGCGCGCCGCAAGTCGGCACCCCGGGCCTGAACGGTTTCGGTACGACCCAGCAGCAGACCCTGGAAAACTCCAACGTCAGCACCGTGGAAGAGCTGGTGAACATGATCACCACCCAGCGCGCCTACGAGATGAACTCCAAGGTCATCTCCACCGCCGACCAGATGCTGTCGTTCGTGACCCAACAGCTCTAAGCCCTGTCGCTTCGTTACACCCGTGAGGTATGCACCATGAATCGTCTGTTGTCCGTGTTCGCCCTGGGGGGGGCGGTGTTGCTGGCAGGTTGCGTCGGCCCGACGCCCAAGCCCAACGACCCGTACTACGCGCCGGTACTGCCGCGCACCCCGTTGCCGGCAGCGGCCAACAACGGTTCCATCTACCAGGCCGGTTTCGAGCAGAACCTGTACAGCGACCGCAAGGCGTTCCGGGTGGGTGACATCATCACCATCACCCTCAACGAGAAAACCTCGGCCAGCAAGAACGCAGGTTCGCAGATCCAGAAGAACAGCAAGGCCGACATCGGCCTGACCTCGCTGTTCGGCAGCACACCGAACACCAACAACCCTTTTGGCGGCGGTGACCTGTCGCTGGAGGCCGGCTACAACGGCGAACGTGCCACCAAGGGCGACAGCAAGGCTACCCAGGGCAACACCCTGACCGGTTCGATTACCGTGACCGTGGCCGAAGTGCTGCCCAACGGCATCATTGCCGTGCGCGGCGAGAAGTGGCTGACCCTGAACACCGGCGAAGAGCTGGTGCGCATTGCCGGCATGATCCGCGCCGATGACATCGCCACCGACAACACCGTGCCGTCCACCCGTGTGGCCGACGCGCGCATCACTTATTCCGGTACCGGTTCGTTCGCCGATGCCAGCCAGCCCGGGTGGCTGGACCGCTTCTTCATCAGCCCGCTTTGGCCTTTCTGAGTACGGATGACCATGTTCAACGTGAGGCAGCTGATTGCCGCAACCCTGCTCCTGTCCTGTGCCTTCGGTGCCCAGGCAGAGCGCTTGAAGGACATCGCCAGCATTTCTGGCGTGCGTTCCAACCAGTTGATCGGTTACGGCCTGGTGGTGGGGCTGAACGGCACGGGTGACCAGACCACCCAGACACCGTTCACCCTGCAAACTTTCAACAACATGCTGTCGCAGTTCGGCATCAAGGTGCCGGCCGGCTCCGGCAACGTGCAGCTGAAGAACGTCGCGGCGGTGTCGGTGCATGCCGACCTGCCGGCGTTCGCCAAGCCCGGCCAGGTGGTGGACATTACCGTGTCGTCGATCGGTAACTCCAAGAGCCTGCGTGGCGGCAGCCTGCTGATGACCCCGCTAAAGGGTATCGACGGCAACGTCTACGCCATCGCCCAGGGCAACCTGGTGGTGGGGGGCTTTGACGCCGAAGGCCGTGACGGCTCGAAGATTACCGTCAACGTTCCGTCGGCCGGTCGTATCCCGGGCGGCGCCAGTGTCGAGCGGGCCGTGCCGAGCGGCTTCAACCAGGGCAACACCTTGACCCTGAACCTCAACCGCCCCGACTTCACTACCGCCAAACGCATCGTCGACAAGGTCAACGACCTGCTCGGCCCCGGTGTGGCCCAGGCCGTGGACGGTGGTTCGGTGCGGGTCAGTGCGCCGATGGACCCCAGCCAGCGCGTGGATTACCTGTCGATCCTGGAAAACCTCGAAATCGACCCGGGCCAGGCGGTGGCCAAGGTCATCATCAACTCGCGTACCGGTACCATCGTCATCGGCCAGAACGTCAAGGTGTCGCCGGCAGCGGTCACCCACGGCAGCCTGACCGTGACCATTACCGAAGACCCGATCGTCAGCCAGCCGGGGGCGTTTTCCAATGGCCAGACGGCCGTGGTGCCACGCTCTCGGGTAAACGCCGAGCAGGAAGCCAAGCCGATGTTCAAGTTCGGCCCGGGCACCACGCTGGATGAGATCGTCCGTGCGGTGAACCAGGTGGGCGCAGCGCCCGGCGACCTGATGGCCATTCTCGAAGCCCTGAAACAGGCCGGCGCGTTGCAGGCCGACCTGATCGTGATCTGAGGACGGCGCGCATGAACATCAAAAGCCAGGTTTCCGGCAGTGCCGACAGCGGCGCGTACACCGACCTCAACCGCCTGAGTGCCCTCAAGCACGGTGACCGCGACAGCGAAGCCAACGTGCGCAAGGTGGCCCAGGAGTTCGAGTCGCTGTTCATCAGCGAAATGCTCAAGGCCTCGCGCAAGGCTAGCGACGTGCTGGCCGATGACAACCCGATGAACACCGAAACGGTCAAGCAGTACCGCGACATGTACGACCAGCAACTGGCCGTGAGCATGTCCCGCGAAGGTGGCGGTATCGGTCTGCAGGATGTGCTGGTGCGCCAGCTGACCAAGGGCCGCAGTGCGTCGATCAACACCAGCCCGTTCCCGCGTGCCGACGGCAGTGGCCCGGCGCTGTGGGGCAACAAGGTGGCAGAGCCGGTGCATGCCACGGACTCGGCCGCCACCCGCAACGACGTCGCCGCGCTCAACTCGCGGCGCCTGGCCTTGCCGAGCAAGCTTACCGACCGCCTGCTGGCCGGCATCGTGCCATCGGCCGCCACGGCCAATAACGCCGCCGTGCCGGCCCGTGACGGCCAGCAAGTGGCCAAGGCCTTCGCCGTGCCGGACAACGGCCTGCGCATTGTTGGCCGCGCCGTGGCCCAGCCGCCGCTGGCGCCGAACAAGGCCTTTACCGACAGTGACGAATTCGTCGCCACCATGCTGCCGATGGCCGAGCAAGCGGCCAAGCGCATTGGTATCGACCCACGCTACCTGGTGGCCCAGGCCGCGCTGGAAACCGGCTGGGGCAAATCGGTGATGCGCAATACCGATGGCAGCAGCAGCCACAACCTGTTCGGCATCAAGGCCACCGGCAACTGGCAGGGTGAGCAGGCGCGGGCGATCACCAGCGAGTTCCGCGATGGCCAGTTCGTCAAGGAAACCGCGGCGTTTCGCAGCTATGACTCGTACCAGGACAGCTTCCACGACCTGGTGAACCTGCTGCAGGGCAATTCTCGCTATCAAGATGCGCTGGACTCGGCCGATAACCCTGAGCAGTTTGCAAGAGAGCTGCAGAAGGCAGGTTATGCGACCGACCCGGGCTATGCGAAGAAGATCATCAGCATCGCCCAGCAAATGCAGTCAACCCCGCAATACGCCATGGCTGGCAGAACCACGAATCTATAAAAGGACTAAATCATGTCGAGCCTGATTTCCATCGGCCTGAGTGGCCTGAGTGCCAGCCAGGCGGCCTTGTCGGTAACCAGTAACAACATCGCCAACGCCGCGACCAGTGGCTACTCGCGCCAGCAGACGGTTCAGGCGGCAGGGCCCTCGCACAACATCGGCGCGGGGTTCCTGGGTACTGGTACCACGCTGGCGGACGTGCGCCGCATCTACAGCTCGTATCTGGACAACCAGCTGCAGACCGCTACCTCGCTGCAGGCGGACTCGGTTGCCTTCCAGGACCAGATCACCAGCATCGACAAGCTGCTGGCCGACCGTGATACCGGCATCAGCTCGGTCCTTACCGCGTTCTTCTCGGCCCTGCAGACGGCGGCGGCCAAGCCCGGTGACGTTGCCTCCCGGCAGCTGTTGCTGACCCAGGCGCAAACCCTGAGCAACCGTTTCAACGCGGTGAGCACTCAGCTGACCCAGCAGAACGAAACGATCAACTCCCAGCTCGACACCATGGCTGGCCAGGTCAACAAGCTCACCGCCAGCATCGCCGAGTACAACAAGCAGATCGCGGCGGCCTCGGGCACCGGCAACACGCCCAACAGCCTGCTGGATGCGCGCAGCGAAGCAGTGCGCCAGCTCAACGAGCTGGTCGGCGTGACCGTACAGGAACGTGACGGCAACTACGACGTGTACCTGGGCAGCGGCCAGTCGCTGGTTACCGGCAACAAGGCCAACACCTTGTCGGTGCAGCCGGGTGCTGCCGACAAGAGCCAGGCCAGCCTGCGCATCAACTATGAGTCGTTCAGCTCCGACGTGACCTCGGTGGTGACTGGTGGTGCGATCGGCGGCCTGCTGCGTTACCGCCAGGACGTGCTGATACCGTCCATGAACGAGCTGGGCCGTGTCGCCCTGGTGGTGTCGGACAGCATCAACAGCCAGCTGGGGCAGGGCCTGGATGCCAATGGCCAGTTTGGCAGCTCGCTGTTCTCCAGCATCAACAGCGCCACTGCCGTTGCCCAGCGCAGCCTGGCTTCGTCGAACAACAGCACCGGCTCCGGCAACCTGGACGTGACCATCGCCAACAGCGGTGCGTTGACCACCTACGACTACGAGGTGAAGTTCACCAGCGCCAACCAGTACAGCGTGCGCCGCTCCGACGGCACCGACATGGGCAGCTTCGACCTCAGCACCGACCCGGCGCCGGTGATCGACGGCTTCAGCCTGTCGCTGAAAGGCGGTGGCCTGGCGGCCGGCGACAGCTTCAAGGTGATCCCTACCCGTGCGGCGGCCGGCAGCATCACCACCACCCTGACCGATGCCAACAAGCTGGCCTTCGCCGGGCCGATCAGTGCCACTTCGGGTAGCGGCAACAGCGGCACCGGGACCATCACCCAGCCTACGCTGGGCGAATCGCTGGATATCTATGGCGGTGCCGACACTGCACTGATCCAGCAGTCGATTCGCGACTCGATGCCGGTGCGCGTAGTGTTCGACGCCGCCAGTGGTGGCTCCCAGGGCTACAAGCTGTTCGATGCCAAGGGCACCCAGATCGGCACCGGCAGCGTGGTGCCGGGTACCGACAACAAGCTGTCGGTGGCTGTGCCAATGCTGGATGCTGCCGGGCAGCCGATTCTCGATGGCAGCGGCAACCCGCGCACGTTCAGCGTCGAGACCACCATCGGCGGCAGCCCGGCAGCCAATGACAGCTTTACCCTGTCGTTCAATGCCGACGGCAAGGCCGACAACCGCAACGCCACGGCGCTGCTGGGCCTGCAGACCAAGGCGACGGTGAACACCGGTTCCGGCGGTGGCACCAGCTTCACGTCGGCCTATGCCTCGCTGGTCGAGCGCGTGGGCGCCAAGGCCAACCAGGCGACCATCGACACCACGGCGACCGAGGCGGTACTCAAGTCCGCCAGCGAAAGCCGCAGCGCGGTGTCTGGCGTCAACCTCGATGACGAGGCGGCCAGCCTGGTGAAATTCCAGCACTACTACACGGCTTCGTCGCAGATCATCAAGGCGGCGCAAGAAACCTTCAGCACCCTGATCAATGCCTTGTAAGGAGTAGACTCTCGTGCGTATTTCCACTGCTCAGTTCTATGAGGCCAGCGCCAGTAGCTACTCCAAGAACTTCTCCGCCATGAACAAGACCAACGATCAGGTCACGTCGGGTATTCGCATCCAGACCGCGGCCGATGACCCGGTCGGCGCGGCGCGTCTGCTGCTGCTGCAACAGCAGCAGTCGCTGCTGGACCAGTACAGCGGCAACATCAACACGGTGAGCAATGCCCTGCTGCAGGAGGAGAGCGTGCTCTCCACCATCAACGACGCCATGCAGCGCGCCAGCGAGCTGGCGATCCGTGCTGGCGGCCCTGGGGTTACCGACTCTGACCGTGTGGCCATCAGTACCGAGCTGAAAGAGATCGAGGCGAACATCTTCGGCCTGCTCAACTCGCGCGATGCCAACGGCGACTACATGTTCGGCGGCTCCAAGAGCACCACGCCACCCTATGTGCGCAACTCCGACGGCACCTACAGCTACAACGGTGACCAGACCCAGCTGAGCCTGCAGGTGTCCGACACCCTGAATCTGGCCACCAACGACACCGGCTTCACCATCTTCGATTCCGCCAGCAACAAGAGCCGCACGCAGTCGACCCTGGTGGTGCCCGCCACTGACGATGGCGTGGTCGGGGTATCGTCTGGCCTGATGACCTCGAGTACCAGCTACAACAACAGCTTTACTGCCGGCCAGCCGTACAAGCTGACCTTCACCAGTGCGACCCAGTACACCATCACCGATGCAAGTGGCAGGGACATCACCTCTGAAACCGCCACCAACGGTACCTTCGACAGCAAGACCGAAGGCGCCAACCGCATTGCCCTGCGTGGCGTCGAGTTTGAAATCACCGTTACCGTGGAGGAGGGCGCCGATGCCGACGCCGCGGTGGCAGGGCGCGAGTTTTCCCTGGAGGCGCGCCCGGACTCGTTCAACACCACCCGCAACGCCAGCAACACCTCCAGCGCCCAGGTCACCAGCGGCACCGTGTCCGACGAAGCGGCTTATCGCAGCACCTTCCCCAGTAACGGGGCTGTGATCAAGTTTACCGGGCCTGGCGCCTACGAGCTCTACGCCCAGCCCCTGACGGCTGACAGCAAGGCAGTAGCCACGGGCACCTACACCGCACCAGCCTTGACGGTGGCGGGTGTCACGTATCAGGTGAGCGGTTCGCCGGAGGCGGGTGACCAGTTCGCGGTTACCGCCAATACGCACCAGAACCAGAACGTTCTGGAAACCCTCAGCCAGTTGCGTGCTGCGCTGGATACGCCGGTAACGGGTGTAGGCCAGGCCAATGCGCTGAAGGATGCGGCGGCCTCGGCAATCGCCAACCTGGCCAGTGCCCGTGAGCAGGTCGATATCACCCGTGGTTCGATCGGCGCCCGGGGCAATTCGCTGGAGATCCAGCGCCAGGAGAACACCAGCCTGGGCTTGGCCAACAAGACCACCCAGAACGCCATCGGTAACACCGACATGTCGCAGGCGGCCATCACTTTGACCTTGCAGCAGGCCATGCTGGAGGCCTCACAGCTGGCCTTCTCGCGCATTTCGCAGCTGAGCCTGTTCAACAAGCTCTGATCTGTCTTGCTGAAACCGGGGCCGCTTTGCGCCCCTTCGCGGGCTTGCCCGCTCCCACAGCGATTGCGCGGGCCTCAGGCGCACGCAAAACCTGTGGGAGCGGGCAAGCCCGCGAAGGGGCGTAAAGCGGCCCCGTCCTTTTCATGTCCGCGAAAATTCTGGTTTCTCACGCCCTTGGCACGGCTTTCGTAGCATTTCAATGTGACCAATGAGTCAAAACGATCATCTTCCCTGTATTCTATGCAGCAGCTGTTGCAGCATTTTGTTACCGGTGCGCAGGTGAGCCCTGCCTTCAACCTCTGGCGGTGACGCGCCCCGGTATTTGGCGCCCTCAATTCATCGAGTGGTGGTCTTTGGCTGTTTTCATTGGGAAGCCAGAATGATTGGCATCAAAAGCATTGCGAGTTACGTGCCTACCGCTGGCCTGGACAACTACGTCCAGGGTGCGAAGTTCGGCAAGGACGAAGAGTTCATGTTCGGCAAGATCGGCGCGTCGTTCCTGCCGCGCAAGGCCGAAGAGCAAGAAACCTCCGACCTGTGCGTAGAAGCCGCCCGGGCCCTGTTTGCCAGCAACCCTGACCTTGACCCGCAGTCGATCGACGCGCTGATCGTGGTCACCCAGAACGGTGACGAAGAAGGCCTGCCGCACACTGCGGCCATCGTCCAGAGCAAGCTTGGCCTGTCTACCCGCGTGGCGGCGTTCGACGTGTCGCTGGGTTGCTCCGGCTATGTGTATGGCCTGTACGCGATCAAAGGCTTCATGGAAGCGGCAGGGCTGAAAAACGGCCTGCTGATCACGGCCGACCCGTATTCGAAGATCGTCGACCCGGAAGACCGCAACACCACCATGCTGTTCGGCGATGCCGCCACAGCCACCTGGATGGGTGAAGACGCGGTCTGGAACCTGGGCCAGGCGCGATTTGGCACTGACGGCTCCGGTGCCGAGCACCTGAAAGTCACTGACGGCAAGTTCTTCATGAACGGCCGCCAAGTGTTTAACTTCGCCCTGGTCAAGGTGCCGGCGCACCTGCACGAGCTGCTGGATGCCAGCGGCCTGAAGTCTTCGGATATCGACGCGTTCTGCATCCACCAGGGCAGTGCGGCGATTGTCGACGCCGTGGCCCGGCGCTTCGAAGAGCAGCACCCGGAGAAGTTCGTCAAGGACATGCTGGAAACCGGCAATACCGTGTCTTCCAGTGTGCCGCTGCTGCTGCAGAAGCACATGCTCGACGGCAGCTGGAAGCGTGTGGCGATCAGCGGCTTTGGCGTAGGCCTGTCGTGGGGCTCGGCCATCCTGTACCGCGACTGATCTCCCTGTACCCCCAAAAAGCGCCCGGCGGCCCCGCCCGGCGCTTTTTTTGTTTGTGGGTTGGGTGTGTTTGTCGTGGGATTTTAGTGGCTGTGAGATCGAGCGCCGCCCGCGCGGCGCATCGCGAGCTGCGCTCGCTCCTACGTTTGTTTCGGGCCCGTCAGTCCTGGGGGATTTGCGCGCGTACGCCTTGGCGCATGGCGCGATATCGCTCCGTACAAACCAGGCGGTCGCGCGCGCCTGCCACAGGCGTTACTGGCCCGAAACAAACGTAGGAGCAAGCGCAGCTCGCGATGCGCCGCGCGGGCGGCGCTCGATCTCCGCCCCATCACAAAACCCAAGCCAGATCCTGGCCATCCCCCAATTGTTGACGCCAATAAACCGCCCTTAACCCCTTGATTTCTCAGGGCTGGCCCCATGCCAGCATTTTTTTTTCGAAAAACCCCTCAAGCATCCCGCGCACCCGACGATAACTATTACGAAGGTTCTCTAGGCCAGTCCGGCGGTTGCCAAGGCCGGAAGCCGCAGTACCCATCCAACGAGGATTTCGTCATGGCTTTAACTGTAAACACCAACATTGCGTCGATCACCACCCAGGGCAACCTGACCAAGGCTAGCAACGCTCAGACCACTTCGATGCAGCGTCTGTCCTCGGGTCTGCGTATCAACAGCGCTAAAGACGACGCTGCCGGCCTGCAGATCGCCAACCGTCTGACCAGCCAGATCAATGGCCTGGGCCAGGCTGTGAAGAACGCCAACGACGGTATCTCGATCGCCCAGACCGCTGAAGGTGCAATGCAGGCTTCGACCGACATCCTGCAGAAAATGCGTACCCTGGCCCTGTCCTCGGCTACTGGCTCCCTGAGCGCCGACGACCGTAAGTCGAACAACGACGAATACCAGGCTCTGACCGCTGAGCTGAACCGTATTTCGGATACCACTACTTTCGGTGGCCAGAAGCTGCTGGATGGTTCGTACGGCACCAAGGCTATTCAGGTGGGTGCAAATGCCAACGAAACCATCAACCTGTCGTTGGACAACGTTGCTGCAAGCAACATCGGTTCGCAACAGATCAAATCCAAGGCAATCGCTCCAAGTGCATCTGGTGTCGCCAGTGGCAGCATCACTGTTACAGGTAACGGCCAATCCAAGGGTGTTTCGTACGCTGCCGGCGCTTCGGCCAAGGAAATTGCGAGTGCTCTGAATGGTTCGATCGGTGGCCTGACTGCCAGCGCGAGTACCGAAGTTAAACTTGAGGTTGGTGCAACCACTCCGTCTAACTTCAAGCTGGCTGTTGGTAATAGCGGCACTGTCGACTTTGTCGGTGTTACTGACTTGGCGAGCTTGGCTGATCAGCTGAAATCTAACGCTGCGAAATTGGGCATCAGTGTCAACTACGACGAGTCCAACAAAAGCCTAAGCGTGAAGTCGGATTCTGGCGAAAACCTGGTGTTTTCCGGTGCTGACACGAATGCTCAAGCGAACATTAAAGTTGGTGCCAAAGATGGTTCCGGCGTTACAGCTACCCCTGCGGCACTTGGTGCTGCTGCAGTCGTGGTTACCGGCCAGATTTCGCTGGATTCGGCTAAGGGTTATTCTCTGAGCGATGCTGGTACCGGCGTATCTAATCTGTTCTCCGGTGCGACCGTTTCGTCCACCAAAGTCACTATTGCCAAAACCGATGTCACAGACGCAACCAACGCCCAGAATGCTCTGGCTGTCATCGACAAGGCCATCGGCTCCATCGACAGCGTCCGTTCGGGTCTGGGTGCTACCCAGAACCGTCTGCAAACCACTGTCGACAACCTGCAGAACATCCAGAAGAACTCTACCGCTGCCCGTTCCACCGTGCAGGACGTGGACTTCGCTTCGGAAACTGCCGAGCTGACCAAGCAGCAGACGCTGCAGCAGGCTTCGACTGCGATCCTGTCGCAGGCTAACCAGCTGCCGTCTTCGGTCCTGAAACTGCTTCAGTAATTCAGGCGCCTGAGTAAAGGGTGAAAGGGTGCGTTTACGTGCCCTTTCACCCTTTTTGACATGAGGAGTTCGAAACATGGACATGAGTGTCAAGCTGAGCCAGGTGTATCCGTCGGTGTTACCCCAGGCGCCAGTAGCTGATCGGGAGCGGGACCCGGCAGTGCCTGCCAAGGTGCAGGACGTTGCGGCCCCCGATGACAAGCCGCACTCGCGCGAAGACCTGGAAAAAGCAGTGGGCGAGATTCGTGATTTCGTCCAGTCGAGCCAGCGTCAGCTGGATTTTTCCATTGATGATTCAACCGGTCGGGTCGTGGTCAAGGTCATTGCCACCCAGTCCGGTGAGGTGATCCGGCAGCTTCCGTCGGAAACTGCGCTGAAATTGGCGCAGAGCCTCAGTGAAGCCAGCAGCCTGCTGTTCGATGATCAGGCATAGGCTGGCATGATTTTTGTTGCTGTCGACTATTTGATGGATTTATCCGCCAAGGATCCGGCAGCTACTGAACAAGGAGAGCAATGATGGCAGGTACAACAGTCAGCGGTATTGGCTCGGGCATCGATACCCAGGCGATCGTCGATTCCCTGGTGGCCGCGCAGAAAGCGCCGAAGCAGGCGCAGATCAATACCCAAACACTGAAGGCAACCACCACGTTGTCCTCTATCGGCAAGATTCAGTCGGCCCTGGATGCCTTTCGCGGCGCCTTGACCAACATGACGGACAACAACAGTTTCGGTGGCCTTAGCCTGAAATCTTCGGATGAGAAGGTTGCAACCGTAACCATGGGTACCGGGGCTGCCAACGGCTCGTTCAAGTTGATTGTCGACAAGCTGGCGACAGCGTCGAAGGTTTCGACCAAGGTTTACGCAAATGGTGCGGGTTCGGTGGTCAATGCCGGTAGCACCCCGACCACCTTAAGCATCAGTCAGAGTGGTCAGAAATACGATCTAAGTGTTCCTCCTGGTGCAACGCTGCAGCAGGTTCGCGATAATATCAATAGCCAGTTCGGTGTGGCGGGTCTGAGCGCCAACGTGCTGACGGATGCTACTGGTTCCCGCCTGATTATTACCTCTACCAAAATGGGTTTAGGGTCTGACATTACCCTTTCGGGCAATTCGGGTATAGATACTGGCTATACTGTTGTCGAAAAGCCGGCGGACGCTGAGTACACGTTGGACGGTGTCGCGATGAAGTCGAAGACTAACGATATCACTGATGCCGTCAGCGGTCTGAACATCAAGCTGGTAGGCGTTTCACCGACCAATGCTACAAGTGGTGAGGTCACGGCGACCGTTCTCTCGTTGACTACCAGTTCTACGACTTTGAAATCCGGCCTGAAGGGTTTCATTGATACTTATAATGCCTTGCTGACGGTCATGAATGCCGAAACAAAGGTCACCAAGAATGCCGATGGCACCATGACTGCTGCGGCGCTGACCGGTGATGCCACGATGCGTACGTTGATGTCCTCCATTCGTGAAGAGCTCAATGCGGTATCGGGCAACGGTACCTTGAAGTCGCTCGCTGCCTTTGGTGTCACATCCGCCCAGGATGGCGGTGCGCTGAGCCTGGATGACAAGAAGTGGGACAAGGTTGCCTCCACCAACGCGGCGGACCTGACCAGTATCTTCAATGGCAAAGACGGCCTGTTGGCGCGCCTGCAGAAAGTGACCGAGCCGTTCGCCAAGGCCAGCACCGGCACCCTGGCCGAGCGCTCCAAAGTCCTGAGTGAAAGCCTGACAAAGCTCAAGAGCGAGCAGGATACCCTGGACACCCGGATGGAAGCCCTGCAGAAGAGCCTGCAGGACAAGTACAACAACATGGATACGCTGGTCACCCAGTTGCGCCAGCAGCAGAATTCCGTGCTGAGTACCCTGAATGCGCTGAACAAGTCGAGCAGTGACGATTAAACCGTGAACATTGCATGAAGTCCGGGCATGATGCCCGGCTTCATGTCATCGGCCGGTAAAGTTTTTCACCGCCTGCCCGATACAAGGAATATCTCTCCCTTAAGCCTGCCCGTCACGAGGTCGCAAGATGAATCCCATGAGAGCCCTTCGTCAGTACCAGAAGGTCAATTCCCATGCCCAGATTTCCGAAGCCACACCGCACCGCCTGGTGCAGATGCTGATGGAAGGTGGCCTCGATCGCATGGCTCAGGCCAAGGGTGCCATGGCGCGTGGCGACATCGCGGAAAAGGGCCTGATGCTCGGCAAGGCGATCGACATCATCATCGGCTTGCGTGATGGCCTGCAGCCTGAAAAGAGCGAAAACCCGGAGTACGTCGAAAAACTCGACGCCCTTTATGTCTACATGACCAATCGCCTGATGCAGGCCAATCTCGACAACGATGCCGGCATTATCGACGAAGTTGCCCAGCTGCTGATTACCGTGAAAAGTGGTTGGGATGGCATTGCCGACGCCCAGCCTGCCGGCTGACGGCAAGGAGATTACCGTGACCGCACTGCAACGCCTTGATGACACCTGTGATGCTCTGGTCGGCGCCCTGAGCGAGCGTGACTGGGAAGCCATTGCCAAGCTGGATGTGGCGTGCCGCGCCTGCATTGACGAGGTGCTGGAAACCTACGCGGTTGACCAGGCGTTGCTGCGCGAGAAGCTGGAAGGGGTGCTGCTGGTCTACCGCAACCTGATCGACGTGACAACCGGTGAACGCCAGGCAATTGCCGAAGAGATGATGCAGATCAACCAAGCGAAAAATGCTTCGAAGGTTTACCATCTGTTCAGTTAAGATGCGCACAACTTGACAAAAGGCGCCATAAATTTGACTGTGTGGGCCTTTTTGACTTTACTAGTGTCTGTTCTCGAATTCCAGACGTCCGAACACTGACCATTCAGTCGGAATGATGTCGAGCATGCCCCTGCAGGGCGGCGATATGACTAGGGAAGTTGCTATTGCATGTGGCGTGAAACCAAGATTCTGCTGATCGATGACGACAGCGCGCGCCGCCGCGATCTGGCGGTGGTGCTTAATTTCCTCGGTGAAGAAAACCTCGCTTGCTCGAGCCATGACTGGCAGCAAGCGGTCGAGTCGTTGTCTTCGAGCCGTGAAATATTGTGCGTGCTCATCGGCAGCGTAGAGGCTCCGGGCAATCTCCTTGGGCTCGTTAAGACAGTGGCCGGGTGGGATGAGTTCCTTCCGGTGCTGCTATTAGGTGAAATTTCTTCTGCGGAGTTCCCGGAAGACCTTCGCCGCCGGGTGCTTTCCAACCTGGAAATGCCTCCAAGCTACAGCCAGTTGCTGGATTCACTGCACCGTGCCCAGGTCTATCGCGAGATGTACGACCAGGCGCGCGAGCGCGGCCGTCAGCGCGAGCCTAACCTGTTCCGCAGCCTGGTCGGCACCAGTCGTGCCATCCAGCACGTGCGGCAGATGATGCAGCAGGTGGCCGATACCGACGCCAGCGTGCTGATCCTGGGTGAGTCGGGCACCGGCAAGGAAGTGGTGGCGCGCAACCTGCACTACCATTCCAAGCGCCGCGAAGCGCCGTTTGTACCCGTCAACTGTGGCGCGATCCCGGCCGAGCTGCTGGAAAGCGAACTGTTCGGCCACGAGAAGGGTGCCTTTACCGGGGCGATCACCAGCCGCGCCGGGCGTTTCGAGCTGGCCAACGGCGGTACCCTGTTCCTCGACGAAATTGGCGACATGCCGTTGCCGATGCAGGTCAAGCTGCTGCGTGTGCTGCAGGAGCGTACCTTCGAGCGTGTGGGTAGCAACAAGACCCAGAGCATCGACGTGCGCATCATCGCCGCAACGCACAAGAACCTCGAGACCATGATCGAGGACGGCACCTTCCGCGAAGACCTGTACTACCGCCTGAACGTGTTCCCCATCGAGATGGCGCCGCTGCGTGAGCGGGTGGAAGACATCCCGTTGCTGATGAACGAGCTTATCTCGCGCATGGAGCACGAGAAGCGTGGCTCCATCCGCTTCAACTCGGCGTCGATCATGTCGTTGTGCCGCCACGGCTGGCCGGGCAACGTGCGCGAGCTGGCCAACCTGGTCGAGCGCATGGCGATCATGCACCCGTACGGGGTGATTGGCGTGTCCGAGCTGCCGAAAAAATTCCGCTACGTCGACGACGAAGACGAGCAGATGGTCGACAGCCTGCGCAGCGATCTGGAAGAACGCGTGGCCATCAACGGTCACACGCCAAACTTCAGCAACCCTGCGATGCTGCCACCTGAAGGCCTGGACCTGAAGGACTACCTCGGTAGCCTGGAGCAGGGCCTGATCCAGCAGGCGCTGGACGATGCCAACGGTATCGTTGCCCGCGCGGCTGAACGTTTGCGTATTCGTCGTACCACCCTGGTCGAGAAAATGCGCAAGTACGGCATGAGCCGCCAAGGTGGCGAGGACCAGGCGGAGGATTGACGCCTGGTAGTGCGCCTGAAATGGCCTCTTCGCGTGTAAACCCGCTCCCACAGGAATGGCGCAAGTTTTGAGTATTGCGCGACACCTGTGGGAGCGGGTTTACCCGCGAAGAGGCCGGCAAATTTCCCTCCATTCTTTCTTCTTCCCCGCTCGCTAGCCGGTCAGGGCCGGCGCCGGCACGGGTTGAGCCTTCTTTGAAAGCCCCAGTAACAACACTGATTCCGCAGCGAGTCCGACCCTAAAGCAGGCATGCGTTTTGCTTTGCCTAGCATAAAGGGCCAAGGGCCAGTTTTTTGTCGCCGCCCCTCCGACCAATGCGGACCAACAGTACAATGAAAGCAGTCATTCTGGCCGGTGGGCTGGGCACACGCATCAGCGAAGAATCTCACCTGCGCCCCAAGCCGATGATCGAGATAGGCGGCAAGCCGATCATCTGGCACATCATGAAGATCTACTCGCACTACGGAATTAACGACTTCGTCATTTGCCTGGGCTACAAGGGCTATGTGATCAAGGAGTACTTCGCCAACTACTTCCTGCACATGTCGGACGTGACCTTCGACATGGCCGAAAACCGCATGGATATCCATAACCGCCACGCCGAGCCATGGCGGGTGACCCTGGTGGATACCGGTGAAAACACAGCCACCGGTGGCCGCCTGAAGCGTGTTCGCGATTACGTGGGCGATGAAACCTTCTGCCTCACTTACGGCGACGGTGTGTCCGACGTCGATATTCCGCGCCTGATCGAATTCCACCGCCAGCACGGCAAGATGGCCACGGTTACCGCTGTACAGCCGCCGGGTCGCTATGGCGCCTTGGACGTGCACGGCGAGCAGGTGCGTGGCTTTCAGGAAAAGCCGGCGGGCGACGGTGCCTGGATCAATGGCGGCTTCTTCGTGCTTGAACCGGCCGTGCTCGAATACATCCAGGGCGATGCCACCACCTGGGAAGACGAGCCCTTGCGCCGTCTGGCCGAAGACGGCCAGCTGATGAGCCACTTGCACCGTGGCTTCTGGCAGCCGATGGATACCCTGCGTGATCGCAAGCTGCTTGAAACCCACTGGAAAAACGGCGACGCAGCATGGCAGCTATGGCGTTGAGCCCGGCATTCTGGGCGGGCCGCCGAGTCCTGCTGACCGGGCATACCGGTTTCAAGGGCGGCTGGCTGGCCGTGTGGCTGCGCCAGCTTGGCGCCGAGCTGCGCGGTTTCGCCTTGCCTGCCGCCACCACGCCATCGCTGTGGCAGGTTGCGCAACTGCAACAGCAGATTCCAGGTGATTTCGCCGATATCCGTGATGCCTCGGCCCTGGCCCGTGCCCTGCAGGATTTCCAACCCGAGCTGGTGCTGCACCTGGCAGCTCAGCCGCTGGTGCGCGAGTCCTTCCGTGCACCAGGCGACACCTACGCCACCAACGTCATGGGTACGCTCAACCTGCTGGAAGCGGTGCGTGCCACGCCCTCGGTACGTGCGGTGCTGGTGGTAACCACTGACAAGTGCTACGACAACCGCGAGTGGCCCTGGCCCTACCGCGAGCAGGATGCCCTGGGCGGCTTCGACCCCTATAGCAGCAGCAAGGCCTGCGTCGAACTGCTGTGCGCCAGCTACCGCGACTCGTACCTGCGCTCCGCCGGCGTGGCCCTGGCCACGGCACGTGCTGGCAACGTTCTGGGTGGCGGGGACTGGTCTGCCGAGCGCTTGCTGCCGGATATCTTTCGCGCCTGGCAAGACGGTGAAGAAGTGATCTTGCGCTATCCCCATGCGACGCGCCCCTGGCAGCACGTGCTCGACCCGCTGATGGGCTACCTGCAGCTGGCGCAGGGTTTGTTTACTGATGCCGAGCAGCACGCCACAGCCTGGAACTTCGGCCCTGACAGTGCAGGGTTGGCCAGCGTGGGCGAGATCGTCCGGCGCTTTGCCGAGCGCTGGCCAGGCGAGGCCCGCTGGTCGGTGGCCGGCGATGCCCAGCCGCACGAGGCCGGCCTGCTGGCGCTGGACTCCAGCAAGGCGCGGCAGCTGCTTGGCTGGGCGCCACGCTGGTCGCTGGATGACACCCTTGAACATACCCTGGACTGGCATCTGGCCTGGCGCGCAGGGCGTGACATGAACATCGTTACCCGCGAGCAGATCGCGGTTCACCAAGGCGGAACCCATGAGTGACAGTACGGCGCAGCAGTTGCGCCAACAGATTGCCGAGCTGGTCGGGCGCTATGCCGAGCTGCAGATGGCGCCCAAACCCTTCGTGGCGGGGCAGAGCAGCGTTCCGCCTTCGGGCAAGGTGATCGGTGCCGGCGAGCTGCAGGCAATGACCGAGGCCGTGCTGGATGGCTGGCTGACGACCGGCCGCTTCAACGAGGCGTTCGAGAAGCGCCTGGCCAAGTACCTAGGGCGTCGTTGCGTCCTTACCACCAACTCTGGCTCGTCGGCCAACCTGCTGGCGTTTTCCGCGCTGACTTCGCCACGCCTCGGCGACCGGGCGATCAAGCCGGGTGACGAGGTGATCGGCGTTGCTGCCGGCTTCCCGACCACCGTCAACCCGATCCTGCAGTTCGGCGCGGTACCGGTGTTCGTCGATATCGAGATGGGCACCTACAACATCGACCCGGCGCTGATCGAAGCGGCCATCGGCCCGAAGACCAAGGCCATCATGCTGGCGCATACCCTGGGCAACCCCTTCGACCTCAGCGTTGTTCGCGCCCTGTGCGACAAGTACGGCCTGTGGCTGATCGAAGACTGCTGCGATGCCCTGGGTTCCACTTACCAGGGCCGCATGGTTGGCGGCTTTGGCGATATCGGCACCCTCAGCTTCTACCCGGCGCACCACATCACCATGGGCGAGGGCGGCGCAGTGTTTACCGATTCACCGTTGCTCAAGCGCATCATCGAATCGTTCCGCGACTGGGGCCGCGATTGCTACTGCGCGCCGGGCGAGGACAACACCTGCAGCAAGCGCTTCTGCTGGCAAATGGGTGACCTGCCGCAAGGTTACGACCACAAGTACACCTACTCGCACCTGGGCTACAACCTGAAGATCACCGACATGCAGGCCGCCTGCGCGCTGGCGCAGATGGACCGGGTTGATGATTTCGTGGCCGCGCGCAAACGCAACTTCACGTGGCTCAGCGAGCGCCTGGCCGGTTGTGCGGACCAACTGATCCTGCCGCAGGCCACCCGCGACAGTGACCCTTCCTGGTTCGGTTATCCGATCACCCTGCGAGATGGCTGCGGCATCAATCGCGTCGAGCTGGTGCGCTACCTGGATGAACAGGGCGTGGGCACGCGCTTGCTGTTTGCCGGCAACCTGACCCGCCAGCCCTACATGCAGGGGCTGAACTACCGGGTTTCCGGCGAATTGCCGGTCACCGACAAGATCATGAACGACACGTTCTGGATCGGCCTGTGGCCGGGCTTGAGCGATGACCACCTGGAACATGCAGCGCGCTGCCTGGAAACCTACCTGCAGAGGCTGCGCTGATGCGCTTCTGCTCGGCAATCAGCCATGGTCGTTTCGATGACATTTACGCCGCCGTGGTTGCCGCTGGCTCGCTCGGCGGCAAGCTGCTGAGCGCCGGTGGCGCTGGTTTCTTCCTGTTCTACGTACAACCCCAGCATCCCCAGTTTGTGGTGCATGCGGTGCGCGCACTGGGCTGCCAGGCTCAAGGCTTTCGCTTCGAGTCCTGCGGTGTAACTTCCTGGCGGACGAAAATCCAATGACCCCAATTATTCTCGACGGCATCGCCCTGGGTGGCGACCGTGTCTACGTCATCGCCGAAGCCGGCAACAACCACAACGGCTCGCTGGCATTAGCCAGGCAACTGGTTGACGCCGCCATTGCGGCAGGCGCCGACTGCGTCAAGTTCCAGCTGCGTAACCGCGAGGCGCTGTACCGGCGCAAGGCCGACGGCTCGCGTGCCGAAGACCTCGGTGTGGAGTACATTCAGGACCTGCTGGACAAGGTCGAACTGAGCCTCGACGAGCACCGCCAGGTGCGCGCCTACTGTGCTGAGAAGGGCATCACTTATCTGTGCACCCCCTGGGATGAACCTAGCGTCGATGCCCTGGCCCAGTTCGACGTGGCGGCCCTGAAAATTGCCTCGGCGGACTTGTGCAACCCCTACCTCATCGCCAAGGCCGCCAGCCTGGGCAAGCCGCTGATCCTGTCTACCGGCATGTCGTTCGAGCACGAAATCATCCGTGCCATCGAACAGCTCAACGCGCTGGGCACGCCCTTCGCGCTGCTGCACTGCAACAGCGCCTATCCGGCACCGGAAGCTGATATCCAGCTCGGCTACCTGCGTCGCCTGCAGGAGCTGCATGGCCTGGTCGGCTATTCCGGCCATGAGCGCGGTATTGCCATCACCCTCGGCGCTGTGGCCTTGGGCGCCCGGTTGGTGGAGCGCCACATTACCCTGGATCGCAACATGGAAGGCCCGGATCACTTGGCCAGCCTGGAACCCACCGAATTCCGCCAGTTGGTGGACGGCATCCGCCAACTGGAACTGGCGCTGCCCTGGCAAGGGCCTGGGCGCCATGCCAGCCAGGGTGAGTTGCTGAACCGCGAGAACCTCGGTAAGAGCGTGATCGCTGCCCGCGATATCCCCCATGGCGCGGTGCTGGAGCAGGGCATGCTGCGCATCGCCAGCCCAGGCCAGGGCCTGCCGCCGTACCGGCTGCCAGAACTGCTGGGCAAGCCTGCCCACCGCGACATTGCCCAGGGCGACTTCCTTTTTGAAAGTGACCTGCAGGAACAGCAAACCGAGCAGAAGCTGGCATTCGACATGCCGATTCGCTGGGGTGTGCCGGTGCGCTACCACGACTTCCTCGACTACCGTCGGCGCATCGAGCCGGACCTGTTCGAATTCCACCTGTCGTACCGCGACCTCAGCCTGAAACCGCAGCCGTTCCTGGCCGAGGTGCATTGCTCGCGCCTGGTGGTCCACGCCCCGGAACTGTTCGAGAACAGCGAGCTGCTGGATCTGGTTGCGGACGATCCGGCCTACCGTCGGCGCTCCATCGACAACCTGCAGCGCGTGGTCGATGCGACCCTGCAGATCGGCGAGTTCTTCCCTGGGGCTGATGCCCGGCTGATCGTCGCCAACATCGGCGGTTTCTCCGCCGACGCGCCGCGCCCGCTGGCCATGCGGCCCGAACTCTACGAGCGCTTCCATGAAGCCTGCCGCCAGGTGGGTTTTGCCGGTACCGAGCTGATCCCGCAGAACATGCCGCCGTTTCCTTGGCATTTCGGCGGCCAGCGCCACCAGAACATTTTCATGATGCCCGACGAACTGGCGGCGCAGGCCCGCGAGCACGGCCTGCGCTTGTGCCTGGACCTGTCGCACCTGCAGATGACCTGCTTCCACTTCGGCCTCGACTTCCAGGCCGCGCTGGCGCTGCTGCTGCCGCATTCGGCGCACCTGCACGTGGCCGATGCCAAGGGTACCAACGGCGAAGGCGTAGTGATGGGTACCGGCGACATCGACTGGCCGGCCACCTGGGCGCAGATTCGCAATCATCCCGAGGTCAGCTTCATTCCTGAAGTCTGGCAAGGGCACAAGGATCATGGTGCCGGCTTCTGGTCGGCGCTGCAGTTTTTGACGCGGCTTGCTTAAGTGCCGGTTTCGAGAGGGTATTCAAGGTGACACAGACTGTCCGTGTAGCAGATTACATCATGGAGCGCCTGGCGCGTCTGGGCGTGGGGCAGGTCTACTTTCTGCCGGGCGGCGGTGCGATGCACCTCAATGACGCCCTGGGGCGCCACCCCGATCTGGAGCCGGTGCTGTGCCTGCACGAGCAGGCGGCGGCTATTGCCGCCGAAGCAGCCGGCAAGCTCACGGGTGGCCCGGCAGCATGCATGACGACCTGTGGCCCAGGTGCGACCAATACGGTTACGGCAGTGTTGGGTGCCTGGCTGGACTCAACGCCGGTGTTCTTCGTTTCTGGCCAGGTCAAGAGTGCCGACCTTAAAGCCGGTACCGGCCTGCGCATGCTGGGCGTTCAGGAAGCCGACATCGTGTCGATTGTCGAGCCGATCACCAAGGCGGCTTTCACCCTGACCGATCCCGAGGCGGTCGCCGAAGTCTTCGACCAGCTCGAACATGCCGCGCTCAGCGGGCGCCGAGGCCCGGTATGGCTGGATGTACCGCTGGACGTTCAGGCTGTCCGGATTGACCCGGCGACCTTGCGCCGGGCGCAGCGCCCCGTGGCTGCGGAGCAACCCGACATCCGTGCGGCGGTCGAGCAAACCGTGAGTTTGCTGCGCCAGGCCAAGCGCCCAGGCATCATCGCCGGCAGTGGTATTCGCATGGCGGGTGCGGTTGATGCATTCAACCAGTTGATCGAAGCCGCAGGCGTACCGGTCATGCCCACCTGGCTAGCCATGGACATCATCGAGGACGAGCACCCGCTCTATGGCGGCCGTCCAGGCTCCATAGCACCGCGCTGGGCCAACTTTGCGCTGCAGAACTGCGACCTGCTGATCGTGCTTGGTTCGCGCCTGGATATGGCGCTGACTGCCTACAACCATGCTCACTTCGCACCTTATGCGAAGAAAGTTGTGGTGGATATCGATCCGGCGGAAATCGCCAAGTTGCAGATGCCCATCGAGGTCTCCGTCGTCTCGGATGTGAAACCGTTCATTGAAGCCTTGGCTGCACAGATTTCCCGTGATCGCCTGCCGTCCTACGCCGACTGGGTGGCGCGCATTGCGCAATGGCGCAAGCAATACCCGCTGCTGCAGAGCGAACACGCCGACGACAGTCAGGGCGTGAGCATGTACTACTTCACGGACCAGCTGTCCTCGCTGCTCACTGAAGGTGACGTAATCGCGCCGGGCAGCTCTGGGTTCGCCTGCGAGTTGTTCCTGCTCAATCTGCGGCTCAAGAAGGGCCAGCGTTGCTTCCACAATCGTGGCACAGGGTCGATGGGCTTTGGCATCCCTTCGGCAATTGGCGCGTGTCTGGCCTCTGGCCGCCAGCGGACTATATGTGTTGAAGGCGATGGCGGTTTGCAGTTGAACATCCAGGAGTTGGCAACCCTGGCCACTCAGAAGCTGCCGGTTAAATGCTTCGTCATCAACAATCAAGGCTACGCCTCGATTCGTGCGTCGCAAAGTGCCCATTTCAAACTGCTGGTGGGTGCCGATGCCAGCAGCGGCCTGCAGCTGCCGGACTTGGTGCAACTGGCCAGTGCATATGGTGTGGAATATGCGCGCATCGAGTCGCATACCAATCTGGAGGCCAGCCTGCAGGCTGTGCTGGACCGCGATGGCCCGGTGCTTTGCGAAGTGCTGGTTCACGTCGAGGAGCCAAGGGTGCCGCGCGTCATGACCTCTATTGACGAAAACGGCAAACCGGTAACTGGCGCTCTGGAAGACTTGTACCCGTTCCTCAGCAGAGGGGAGCTGGCACAGCACATGTCTGTTTCGCTGGATCCTCAGGGATGAAGGTGTACGAAATTGTGCGTCAAAGCGCGCTGCTCGGCATCAGTTGTGAAACATCATTCGTTTTCCGCAGCTCGATGATTTTCATCAGCGAAACGCGTAGCGATTGTTTGCAAGGAAATTGGACGTGCGAACTATGAATAAAATTTTCACGGCAGACGATCCTATCGTTATTTATGGTGGCGGCCAGATAGGTGTTGGTTTATGCCGGCGCTTGATGCAGGGCGGTGTGAAGGTTCACGCTATCATTGACCGCAACCCGGAAGGCGTAACGAATGCGCCCGTGCCGGTGATGGCCGTGGAGGAGTGCATTCTAAGGAGCGGAAATTCCCCGGTTTTCGTCGCCATAGGAAATGGCCTTGCCCACCCCCAGATTGCGCATGCCTTGCGAAGTATCGGATATACGAAGGTGTTGCACCTGCCCGTATTTCTTCGTGGAGAAAAGGCGGCGGCCATGACGCGGGCGTGGAACGCATTTTACTCTGGTGATTATGCAGTACCGTTTTCCAGCTTTGACGAGCTGTATGCCGTGCGTGCGGGCGACTATCTATTGAGTACGCTGTCAGATTATGTGACCGCCATCGTGCATAAGGATTATGTGTATACCGCGAGGCGATGCTACGAAGGGGTAGTGCACGATTACGCTGACTACTTCAAGTGGCAAGATCAAGGGCAGGATGTTATGGATAGGACGACTAACGTCCCTTTGGGTGATCCGGTCGTTGAAGCGTTAATTCCGTATGATGCCTTTTTCACCAAGGCGCAGTTGGATTTTTATCGCGCGAAAACATTTTTTGATATGGGGGACTATTATCGCGAGGCTGCGTCTGTCGCGGTGTTTGATGTCGGTTCGCATCGTTTCAACATCCTCGATGGCTCTCATCGCGCCTTCTATTTGGAGCGTCAGGGTTTTTACGGCATTCCGCTTAAAATGAAGCGGACGGAGTGGGAGGCTTATTTTAGAGAGCTGCAGGCGCAAGCGCTGATGGATTATTGCAGGCATCTGCAAACGCTTCCTGTACTCGTCAAGCATCCTGCTTTTATGTCATTCCCCGTAGTCGAGCGTGAGCCCGACGCTGAGTTTATGCGCCTGCTCAAGGGGGTATGCCCGTTTTGATCTGGACTGCCGAGACGCCGATAGTTCTTTACGGTGCCGCCCATCGTGGGACGATGGTTTCGCGTTATCTGAGGGCTAGCTGCAATGTCACAGGCTTTATTGACAAGCGTGCTGCCGAAATAGAGCGTCACGAGGGGCTGCCGGTCACAAGTGTCGGGCATGCAGACAAATCTGCACTCGTGATCATTTGTGTAAACAATATTTTTGAGCACGAAAGCATTGCGCTTGGCTTGGCCGCAGAGGGGTTCGAACGGGTCATTTTTTGCCCGGTGAATGGGTCCAACATGTCGTGGCGATCTGCTGAAGACCGGGCGCAGATGGCAAAGCTTCATAACCATATCATTGACGAACAGCTGACCTTGCCCGTTGAGATCCCTGCATTGAGAGGGCTTTTTCATCCGGACTACAAGGATGATGCGCTCATCAGTGACGCGTCGGGGGACGTGCTGGCGTGGATACCGGCCTTGTTGGTCTGTGCACGCCGTAACGGGAATGGCCTGTTCCAGGACAGTCCGGTGTTTACCCTGTTCCCCTACCTGGAGCTGTTCAAGTGGTTTGACGGTGAGGCGGGCGCAACACCGGACCACTACATGGACCTTTACTGTCGCAACGCGGCTGATCAATTTGGTATCGCGCAAACGGCCGCGTGGGTGGATAACGTGCTGAGAAGCCGTAGGCAGGTGTATGAGCGCATGCGGCAAACGGAATCTATCGATCCCTTGTTCTTCTTGAACCATGCGGTGAAGGCGGACTGGAACAGTGAAGAAAACCACTTCAACATGGACAGCGGCAAACACCGTGCCGCCTTCCAGATTCATCGCAAGCGATCACTGGTTCCGCTCAAGCTGTCGAGTGCGGACTATGAGGCCTACCTTAATCGCCCCGCTTTGAAAGCGCTGATTGACTGCATGGTGCGATCAGGTATCGCTGAATTGCCCTATCCAGTAATGCACTCGTATCTTCTGAGAGCGCCGTATCGGGCAGAAAGTGCCTACTATGAGACGTTGCTGAAGTTGTGCCGGGTGCTGGTACTGAGAAACTTCAGCGAAACCGGCAGGGTCAGCCTCCGCGGCATTCATCTGCGGGCAGAAAGTGCTGATCTCGAGCCGCTGGCACAGGCGTTTGCGCTGCTAGGTTGCTCGGTTTGCCATGCTTATCAAGAAAGCGAGTTTGACCGTGGCGTCAGGGATTTGTACCGCATATCCGATCGCTTCGCACGGTCGGCCGCTGCGCTCGAAGCGTATGACTTTTTACTGGATGAGTGGGTGGCTCGATAATGCGTGCGCAACTGATTGATGTGTGTGCGCAGCCTGACTTGCAGGCGCCGGTGGATGATGTTATCCAGCGAATGGAGCAGCACTGCCCGGTACGCGTTTTGTGCTATTCGCTGATGGGCTCTATTCCTCTTGGTATGGGGAATGCTTCGTCTGATTATGACCTGCTTGCGTTTTACGAGCCGCAGCGGGCAATCACCTCCAAGCAGTATGATGTTATCAATAACAAGACCCCGCTGCTGGGCGCAGAGCACATGGCAGGGCAGGTAAACTTGTTGCTTGCTGATATTGAACTGTGTGCTTTGAAATTTATGGATATGCCGGAGGCTGTATTTTCGCAGGCATACCCTCATCATCTTAACTCTCTGACCGTCCATGACGCCGCGTTCGATATCACTGTGGTGCCTGGTTGCAGCTCTCCCAAGGTTGCCTCGATTTTTTCCGATATGTTCTATTACGGCAACGGTGTGTTGACGGATCGCTTGGGTAGCGTGCGTGAAAATTTTGCAGAGATGAAAAACCTGCTTCGGGTCTATGACTTTTGCAAGCGCCGCTTCGTAACGACTTACGGCCGGCTTCAGCACTATCTTGTGGATGAGGGCAATGTCAGGCTACGTACCTACCTGCAAAGCATCAACGATATTTTGGCGATCGAGTATGCGCTTGACCGCCTCGACGTACCGCCGCCTGATGTTTCGGTCATGCTGAATTATCTCGATGATGCAAAGGTGTCGGGAATTGCGCGGCACTATGTCGATGTTAACGGCAGCACCACGTCTGCAAAAGAAAAGCTACTGATTGATCCGAACTTGACGTTGAATCAGTGGATCGCTGAGAGGCTGGAGCGTATCAGGCCGCGCTTGGCGGCACTGTACCCGCAGCGCACGGATGCACTGTTCGATATCGTTATCGAGTGACAAACGATTTTTTCAGGTGCTTGGTTTTATTTTATGTTGCGGGATGGCAGTTCGTGGCCATTCCAAACGGTTAGGCAGGTAATATGATGAATGCTGGCTTGTCCTCACTCGGCGCCAATTTTTCAGCGATGCAGAAGGGTTGCATCTATTCATTTGCACTTCCGTCTGGCGAGCGTTTGCCGGTTTGCTGGTCGGATGCGCCTCTGCGTGATGCTCAAGATCACATCGTGATCAGGCACCCGTCTCGGCTGGAGGCATTATCACGTCTGGATAATTACCCCAATATCAGGCGCTTGCTGGACTCGAACACTGGCCTGGCCGATTTGGCGGCGCTAAAGAAGCAGGCGCTCGGCTGGCTGAGTGAGGGGTTCTATATCTTTGGGGCCTTCAAGGTCGGTTTGCGATTGGCGCTTCACGCGCAAACGCTAGGCGTTGAGGTCAAAGGTTTTCTCGACAATGACCGGGCGAAGGAAGGCGGTTCAATGGAGGGGATCTCGATCGCTCACCCATCCAGCCTTTCTTTGGACAACGCGGTCGTCGTTGTCGCGAGTGGCAGGCATGGCAACGCCATTTCCAGGCAATTGGGTCAGGTGCCGGGGATTCGCCTGGTCAACATGCATGAATTTCTATACGCGCTGGATGGCGCGGGGCCTGGCCTGGGGTGCGAGAAGTTTTCCAGTTTTGCAGAGGCACCATTACGTGATCCCTGGCGGTTCATTTCTGCTTTTTTGTGCCTGGACGATGAGCCATCACGCAAGGTTTTTGAAGCATTGATCGGTATGCGCACACGCCTGTCAATTGCGTGTGCCGAGCAGGCCAAGTCGCCTTGGGATGAAGAGTATTTCGACAAGGCATTTGTACGGCCTGAACAGGCAGCGCGCTTTGTGGACGCTGGCGCGGCAGCGGGCGATACCCTGCATCGGCTGGAGAAACACTTTGGCCCGGTCGAGCAGGCCTGGCTGTTTGAACCCGAATTACCCGCTTACTACGAGGCGCTCAAGAGTGTCTCGGACCGGCCCAGTGTCTGGCTGTTCAACATGGGGCTGGACGAAGTGCCCAGCCGGGCCATCTATCAGCCAGAGCTTTCGTATGACATTGCTGGAGAATTAAGCAGTGATGTTCCCGCAAGCATCACCTCGTTCATTCAGGGTGTACCGCTGGATGCCGTGGTGCCGGGCAAGGTTGGCTTGTTCAAGCTCGACATCGAGGGCATGGAGGCATCTGCCTTGCGGGGCGCACGCATGATCATCGAGCGCGACAGGCCCGCGTTGGCAGTCTGTGCTTATCATCGTTCTGACGATTATTGGTGCTTGATCGATGAAGTGCAGTCCATTCGCAGCGATTACAAGGTGGGCATGCGCTTGTACGCGGACATTCTGGAAGACATTACCCTGTATTTCTATTAGGCCTGTGGCCAGGCGGCCATGCTTTGGGGGCGCCTGAACTGCTGCGGCGTCTCCACTCCCGCGTTTAACCTACCCATGAGTCCCTGACGCCAATGCCTGGATTTTCCTCGCTTTCACCCGTAATCAGAAATGCGTTGCTTGCCGTCCCCTCCACGCTTGGTTTGCACAACGCCCTCGCGGGGCAGCATGTGCTATTGACCGGTGGTACAGGTTTTTTTGGATCATGGTTGTTGGCGTTGTTTCAGCAACTAAACCTGCAAGGCGCAGGTGTGAATGTCACCGTTCTGTCACGCAACCCATCCCGATTTCTGGATGCGCAGCCTTGTTACCGTGAGTGCGCTTGGCTGCATTGGGTCTGTGGTGATGTGCGTGATCTGCTGACCGTTCCGGGTCAGCCTGTCAATCTGATTATTCATGCGGCAACCGAAACTTCCGCGGCTGCCCATGGCAAACCGTTGGAAATTTTCGACACCATCATGACCGGTGCGCGTCGGGTGCTCGACCTGGCAGTAAGGGATCAGGCGCGCGTGCTTTTTACTGGCTCCGGTGCACAGTACGGGGTTCTGCGGGGAGGAGCCGATGAGGTCGCCGGGGTCGCGGAAGGCTTCGCTAGCGCTTGTGTCAGCAACAGCGCGGTAAGTGCGTATGCCGAAGGTAAGCGAGCACAGGAAACCTTGGGCGCGATTTATGCACAGACGCATGGCATTGACGTAATCATGGCGCGCTGCTTCGCCTTTTCGGGGCCAGGTTTGCCGCTTGATGGCCACTTCGCGATTGGCAACTTTGTTCGTGACGCCCTGTTTGCGGATCAGGTGGTGATCCGCTCTTGTGGGACGGCGGTGCGTAGCTATTTGCACGGTGCAGATCTGGCTGCATGGCTGTTGGTGTTGCTGGCAAGAGGCAAATCCGGCGAGGCCTACAACGTTGGCTCCGATCAGGCGATCAGCATTGCCGATCTGGCGCGTCGGGTTGTTTCGCGAGTGGCTCAAGGAAAACAGGTGCGGATCATGGGGCGCCCCGAGGGTTCGGAGCGTTCCTTTTATGTACCGGATATCGGCCATGCCCGTGGGTTGGGGCTGGACGTCTGGACCAGCCTGGACCAATCGATCGACAGCATGGCTGCCTGGGCGAAATCCCTGGGTGAACGAAATTGAATTTCAACGAGGCTGCGTGTAAGCGAGGCCGTGACAGAGGGGATGCGTGATGGATTGGGCCTCAATTGCAGGCGGTAGTTGCCAGGGGAAGCCTTGGCGAGTGGGTATCGCCGGGGTTCAGCTAGGGCAGGAGCAGAAGGCTTTTCTTTTAAGCGATGAGCAATGGGAGAAGTTGCAGGCTCTATTTCCTCTTGGCCCATTGCAGACCTATGGTAATGCCAACGGTCTTGTCTTAGAGCGGGTGGTGGTAGCCGACGTCACTGGTCACTATGACGGTGTCCTCTTGATTGAGCAGGTTCATGCAGGCTCGCAAGTGCTGAGATTCTCGTCCGATACTCGACGCTATCTGATGCAGCTAGCCAGCTCTAGAGATGGCGCACAGCTATTCGAACAGTTTGATAGGGTATTTCTACCCTCGAAAGAGGCGTTCACCGGCCAGCGCTTGGTACGACTCAATCAGCCGCTGGAACTACCGCTTACAGAATTGAACCAGCGCCCTGCTTTTAGCGCAAAGGCCTGTGTGCTTGGGCGCGACGATGTCGAGCTGGATCGGGCGCACTTCGCATTGTGTGACGCTGAGCCCGAGTTATCTGATTGGCTGTCACCTCAGTGGCAATCTTGTCTCTTATCTGGCGCCGTTCCTGTGCATACCGCAGTCGCTGCGGTGCCCGCGTGGTTTCCGGCGGATTGCTATGTTGACGGTAGTGCATTTACCAATAAAACGGATTTGCTCGCCTTTCTTGATAGTATGGCCTGGCTCGACTACGAGACGCTAGCGAACCGCCTACGGTCTTTTCTCATGCAGGGCAGTGCGCGACCGGATGAGCGTATTTATCCTTACACCGTTGACATTTGGATCAATGCGTTAACTTCCGCTGTTGCACTGGATGCTGCTGAGGTGCGGGGTAATGCGCCGTTGTTGAGTGTGGTTATTCCGACATATAACTATGGTCGTTATGTAGGGCAGACAGTACGGTCCATTTTGAGTCAGGGTATTGAGAGCGTTGAAATTCTCGTTGTGGATAATGCCTCGACGGACAACACTCAATTGGTCATGGCGGAGTTTTCGTCTGATGCGCGGGTGCGCTATATGCGTAATCGGCGAAATATTGGAGCCGGAAACAGTTCGCATAATGGATTTTGGGCGGCCAAAGGGAAGTACATAATTTTATTCATGGCCGACGATTTTATGAATCCGGGTCATCTGCAGCGTCTCCTCCCATTGATGGAAACCAATCCGGAGGTCGCGGTAGCCTACAGTCCGATATGTTGGGTTGGCGAGCAGGGTGAGCCATTGGTGGGTCCTAGCCACCCAGGTCATCGTAGTGCTGATTATATTGGCGGGCGTAATGAGGTCGCGGACCTTTTGGTTTACGACAGCTATGTCACCCCCTCTGCGGCCATCATTCGGAGGGCTGCCTTTTTCAAAGCCTGGCGCCGTGATGTCAGAATTCGCGGGTCTGGTGATTGGCAGCTCATGGTTCAGCTGGCGGAGCTTTATCCCGACTTCGTCTTCACCACTGTTCCCGGTGTGAGCTACCGAGTTCATGCTGCACAGCATTCCCATGAGTTTTATGTCTCCTCCGCACCACTGGAAGGGCACACCTGTATTCTCGAAGGCGTATTTGAGCGTGGTAACGAAGGGCGGCTGAAAGGCTATGAACGCGAAGTTGCTGCGCACCTCAAGCGGCGACTGACACTTTATCCGCAAGAGCAGGATACCGGGCTGGGCAAACGGATTCGGCAATTGTGTGGGCGTCTGGAAGCCCTTGCGCAAGACGCCGAGAGAACGCTGTTCTCCATCATATTGACCACGTTTAACCGCCCGCAATTGCTCAAGGATGCGCTGAACAGCATTGCTCATCAGTCATTCAAGGACCTTGACGTCATTCTGGTCAACGATAACGGCGAGCCGGTCGAGTCGCTGCTGGCTGACTACGATTTCCCCATCACCTATATCCGCCAAGGCCGTAATCGCGGCCCTGCCGCGGCCCGTAATACCGCTTTGCACCTAGCCCGTGGTCGATATGTCGTGTACCTGGACGACGACGACCTGTACCTGCCTGACCATCTTGAAACATTGGCCAAAGCGCTGGGTACCCACCCCGACAGTGTGGTGTACACAGATGCAGTCTTCATTCAGGAAACGATTACGGCGGGCAAGCGGACCGAGGTGGCGCGTGAACAACGCTATCCACACGAGGCTTACTCCCGGGAGCGTTTGCTGGTAAACAACTACATCCCGATCAACACGTTTGCCTGCCCACGCGCGCTCGCACTGTCAGTGGGGGACTTCGATGAGTCGCTGGCAGGCTTGGAGGATTGGGATTTCCTCATGCGCCTGAGCGCGCGAAGCGCTTTCCATCATGTTCGCTGCGAGACGGTGGAAGTCCGTATGCGCCTGGATGACAGTGCGCCTGCACGACGTTCCGAGCAGGCACTGAAAGATTACCCAGCGCTTTATCGCGAGTTGTATGCCCGCCATGGCGACGTCGGCAGCGAAGAAGTAAGCCGCGGGCGTCAGCAAATGCTGGAGCATCTGGGTGGCAAGCCCAAGGCGTTGACGCTGCAAACCTGGCTGGCCGAACGCGTTCCGGATGCCATGCAGAGCCGCTTGATCGCTCAGCGTCTGCACGCGAATCATGGCGGCCCTGTGATCGGGGTAATCGTGGTGGGCGCTGACGGGCGCGCCGATGCATTGACAGCTTCTCTGCAAAGCCTGGGTAGCGATCACTGCCTTTATTCCACTTTGAAAATTTTGGCGCTGACGCCGGGCGAGGTCCCCGCCACTTCAGCGCAGGACAAGCTGCATTTCATGCGTTTGACCGATGCCAGCTTGAGCGATCAGCTGAACCTGGCTGTTCAGGCGGGTGAGTTCGACTGGTTCATGCTGGTAGAGGCGGGGAGTGAGTTCACTGCAAGCGGCTTGCTGATTGCCGCGCTTGACCTGTTGGCGGCGCCGGGCTGTCGGGCCGTTTATGGTGATGAGGGTTTGCGTTCCGATGGGGCAGAAATGGGCGCTGTGCTGCGCCCTGATCTCAACCTTGATCTACTGCTCAGTTTCCCAGCAAGCATGTCACGTCACTGGCTGTTCAACCGTCAGGTGTGGCTGGAAATGGGCGGCTTCCGCCAGGAAGCGGGCCAGGCGTTCGAGCTGGATTACATCCTGCGCCTGATCGAGTCTGCCGGTTTCGAAGGGCTGGGGCATATCAGCGAGCCGTTGTTGATCTGTGATGGCCCTTCGTTGCGCGACTGCCCGGACGAGCGCGGGGTCATTCAGCGCCATCTGCATGCACGCGGTTTTGCCCAGGCGCGCATCGGGTCTCGTCTGCCCGGGCGTTATGATCTGGACTATGGCGCCCCCGGCGACGCGCCGGTCAGCATCCTGATCCTGCTCCAGGGCAACAGCACCGAGCGGGTGCAGCGTTGCATGGAAACCATTCTGGAGAAGACAACCTATCGAAACTACGAGGTGCTGCTGCTGGCGCGTGATAATGCCGGCCCGTCAGTAAACGGGTGGCTCGACAACGTTGCCCGGCTTGGCACCGATGCCATTCGTTGCATGCGTTTCCCGGCTGGTATGGCGCCTGTGCAAATGCGCAACCAGGCCGCCGGGCAGGCCCGTGGTGATTTCCTGCTGTGGCTGGACGAAGGCGCTGCGGTGCTCGATAACGATTGGTTGCAGCAGATGCTCAACCACGGCATGCGCCAGGAAGTCGGCGTGGTGGGGGCCAAACTGGTGGCGGGGGACGCTACCATCAGCCATGCCGGTTTCGTGCTCGGCCTGAATGGCCCTGTTGGCGAAGCTTTTGCCGGTCAGCCGATGGACGCGTCCGGCTATCTGCAGCGCCTGCAAGTGGACCAGAACTATGTCGCAGTGAGCGGCAAGTGCCTGCTGGTGAACAAAAGCCTGTTCCTGGAGGCGGGCGGTTTCGACGAGGCCCCCGAGTTGCAGCGCTGGACGGATGTTGATCTGTGCCTACGCCTGCACCGTGGCGGCTACCTGAACGTGTGGACGCCGCGTGTTCAATTGCTGCTCAGTGAAGATGCGGTGACGCCCGCCACCGCCGCAGAAGAAGATGCCTTGTATGACCGCTGGCTGCCAGTACTGGCACGCGACGCGTTCCACAACCCGAACTTCTCGCTGTCTTCCAACAATGGCCTCGGCTTGGCGCCTTCCGAGCTTTGCTGGCGGCCGCTGTCGTCCTGGAAACCGCTGCCGACTATCCTGGCCCATGCGGGGGACGGGCAAGGTTGTGGCAACTATCGGGTCATCCAGCCGCTCGATGCCTTGCGGCGCGAAGGGCTGGCCGAGGGGCTGCTGTCATGGAATCACTTGGCGCTCACAGAGCTTGAGCGTTACCAGCCGGACAGCATCATCCTGCAGCGCCAGGTTGACGACGATCAGATTGAACACATGCGCCGGATGCATGCGTTTTCGCGGGCTTTCAAGGTTTATGAGCTGGACGACTATCTGCCTAATCTGCCGCTCAAGAGCGTGCACAGGGCGCATATGCCCAAAGATATTCTGCGCTCTATTCGTCATGGGTTGACCTACGTGGACCGCTTCGTCGTCTCCACGCAGCCGCTGGCCGAAGCCTTCGCCGGCCTGCATGACGATATCCGAGTGGTGCCCAACACGCTGGACACCCGCTACTGGAAAGGCCTCAGTGCCCTGCGCCGGCAGTCCCGCAAACCGCGTGTCGGCTGGGCGGGTGGGGCGAGCCACACGGGCGACCTGGAAGTGATCGCGGACGTGGTCAAGGAATTGGCCAACGAGGTGGAGTGGGTGTTCTTCGGGATGTGCCCGGACAAGCTGCGGCCTTATGTTCATGAGTTCCACGAGGGTGTTTCGATCGAGCAATACCCCGCGAAGCTGGCCAGCATGAACCTGGACCTGGCCCTGGCGCCCGTCGAGCAGAACCTGTTCAACGAGTGCAAGAGCAACCTGCGTTTGCTGGAGTACGGCGCCTGTGGTTTCCCGGTGATCGCCAGCGACCTGCGTTGCTACCAAGGCTACAGCGATTTGCCGGTCACACTGGTGAAGAACCGTTTCCGAGGCTGGGTAGATGCCATTCGCATGCACATCTCTGATCTGGATGCCACGGCGAAGGCGGGCGATGCCCTGCGCAATGCAGTGCTGGGCGGCTGGATGCTCGAAGGCGACAACCTGAGCAACTGGCGCAAGGCCTGGCTGCCGGACTGATACACGGCGGTCGCCTGTGCGGGCCTCTTCGCGGGTAAACCCGCTCCCACAGGTACAGCGCAGGCCCTGAGCTTTGCGCAGTCCCTGTGGGAGCGGGTTTACCCGCGAAGAGGCCCGCACAGGCAATAAAAACCCTCATCTCCGGCACGGCTATTGCTACACCGCTGGCAACACACCGTTTTTATGACGGTCAGCCACGCGAGAGAGCACGATGCCCCAGGCCGCCCACGTAACCCGAGCCCCCAATCAGCAGGGGCAGACCCCGGTCGAGCAGGACAGCCACCAGGGTATCGAGCAAGCCTTCGCCCTGTTCAACCAGGTGTCCAGCCAACTCAGCCAGTCCTACAGCCTGCTCGAAGCCCGGGTCAGTGAACTCAAGGGCGAGCTGGCCGTGGTCAGTGCCCAGCGCATCGAAGAACTGAGCGAAAAGGAACGCTTGGCCAACCGCCTGCAGAACCTGCTGGCCCTGCTACCCGGTGGGGTAATCGTGATCGATGGCCATGGCCTTGTACGTGAAGCCAACCCGGCTGCCTGCGAACTGCTCGGTGAACCGCTGATCGGCGAACTGTGGCGCCAGGTGATCGCCCGCAGCTTTGCGCCGCGCAAGGACGATGGCCATGAAATCTCGCTGCGCGACGGCCGCCGGCTGTCCATCGCCACCCGTTCGCTGGATGCCGAACCCGGCCAGCTGGTGCTGCTCAACGACCTGACTGAAACCCGTCGCCTGCAAGACCAGCTGGCCCGCCACGAGCGCCTGTCGTCGCTGGGGCGCATGGTCGCTTCGCTGGCGCATCAAATCCGCACGCCGCTGTCGGCCGCCATGCTCTACGCCAGCCACCTCGCTGACAGCGAGCAACAGCTGAGCCCGGAAACCCGCCAGCGTTTCGCCGGTACCTTGAAGGAGCGCCTGCACGAGCTGGAGCACCAGGTGCGCGACATGCTGGTGTTCGCCCGTGGCGAGTTGCCGCTGGGTGATCGTGTTACCCCAAAAGCCCTTTTCCAGGCCCTGCAGCAGGCGGCTCAGGCGCATGTGCAGGGGCACACCGTGCGGTGGCAGTGCGACAGCCATCTGGGTGAGCTGTTGTGCAACCGCGACACGCTGGTCGGCGCCTTGCTCAACCTGATCGAAAATGCCCTGCAGGCCAGCGACGGCCCAGCGCGCTTGAAGGTGCACCTGTTCCGTCGCGAGCGCACCCTGCATCTGTGTGTCAGTGACGCCGGCAGCGGTATCGCCGCCGAGTTGTTGGCGCGCCTTGGCGAGCCGTTCCTGACCACCAAGGCCACTGGCACCGGCCTCGGCCTGGCGGTGGTCAAGGCTGTGGTGCGTGCACACCAGGGCGCTATCAGCCTGCGTTCGAAGGTGGGCCGAGGCACCTGCGTGCGGGTAGAGCTGCCGTTGATCGACGGGCAATTGGCGGAGGGGGTGTAATGGCAATCAAGGTGCTGCTGGTCGAGGACGATCGCGTATTGCGCCAAGCGCTGGGCGATACCCTGGAAATCGGCGGTTTCGCCTACCAGGCAGTGGGCAGTGCCGAAGAAGCGCTGGAGGCGGTGGTGGATGATGCCTTCAGCCTGGTGGTCAGCGATGTGAACATGCCCGGTATGGACGGGCATCAGTTGTTGAGCCAGTTGCGCCGCCAGCAACCCCAGCTGCCGGTGCTGTTGATGACGGCGCACGCCGCCGTCGAGCGTGCCGTCGAGGCCATGCGCCAAGGTGCTGCCGACTATCTGGTCAAGCCGTTCGAGCCCAAGGCGCTGCTCAGCCTGGTCGAGCGGCATGCCGCCGGGCGGGTGTCCGCTGACGAGGGCCCGGTGGCCTGCGAGCCGGTCAGCCGCCAATTGCTGGAGCTGGCTGCGCGCGTGGCGCGCAGTGACTCGACCGTGCTGATTTCTGGTGAGTCCGGCACCGGCAAGGAAGTGCTGGCGCGCTACATTCACCAGCAGTCGCCGCGGGCGGCGCAGCCCTTCGTGGCCATCAACTGCGCGGCCATCCCCGACAACATGCTCGAAGCCACCCTGTTCGGCCATGAAAAGGGTGCTTTCACCGGTGCCATTGCCGCCCAGGCCGGCAAGTTCGAGCAGGCCGAAGGGGGCACCCTGCTGCTCGACGAAATCTCGGAAATGCCAATGGCCTTGCAGGCCAAGCTGTTGCGCGTGCTGCAGGAGCGCGAAGTGGAACGGGTGGGCGGGCGCAAGCCGATCAGCCTGGACATCCGCGTGCTGGCCACGACCAACCGCGACCTGGCCGGCGAAGTAGCGGCCGGGCGCTTCCGTGAAGACCTGTTCTACCGCCTGTCAGTGTTCCCCCTGGCTTGGTGTCCGTTGCGTGAGCGCCCAGGCGACATCCTGCAACTGGCCGAGCGCCTGCTGGCCCGCCACGCGGTCAAGATGAAACACGCCCCGGTGCGCCTGTCGCCGCAGGCCCGGGCCTGCCTGCAGGCCTATGCCTGGCCGGGCAACGTGCGCGAACTGGACAACGCGCTTCAGCGGGCGTTGATCCTGCAGCAGGGTGGTGTGATCGAGGCGGCGGATTTTTGTCTGGCAGGCGCCATTCCCTTGTCGGCTGGCATAGAGCCATTACCTGAAGTAGCGGCCGAGGCCAGCGGGCTGGGCGATGACATGCGCCGCCATGAGTACCAGATGATCATCGAGACCCTGCGCGCCGAGCGCGGTCGGCGCAAAGAGGCGGCCGAGCGCCTGGGCATCAGCCCGCGCACCTTGCGTTACAAGCTGGCGCAGATGCGCGATGCCGGGTTCGACGTCGAGGCCAGCCTGTTCGGCTGACGAACACCGCACCTGGCAGCAGGCGCGACCCCCTGTAGGAGCGGCCTTGTGCCGCGAAAGGGTCGCGAAGCGGCCCCAGATTTCAGCTTCGCCGCAGAGAATGCCGGGGGCCGCTGCGCGACCCTTTCGCGGCACAAGGCCGCTCCTACAGGGGAGGCGTTAAACCAAGTGGGCGTGGTCGCAAAGGCTGGCACCTTTGTTGCTTTACGTAGGCTATTCGCCGCATGAGTGTCAAAAAAATGCGGCCGCAGGAGAGAGAAGGGTCATGAGCCAAGGTGTTGAATTCAATCGTCTGATGCTGGACATGCGGGCCATGCAGGCCGATGCCATGTCGCTGCCCAAGGTCACCGCCGCCCCCGAGCTGGCGCCGGGGCAGAGTACCTTTGCCGACATGCTTGGCCAGGCCATCGGCAAGGTGCATGAGACCCAGCAGGCATCGACCCAGCTGGCCAATGCCTTCGAGATCGGCAAGAGCGGCGTCGACCTGACCGACGTGATGATCGCTTCGCAAAAGGCCAGTGTGTCGATGCAGGCCATGACCCAGGTACGCAACAAGCTGGTCCAGGCGTACCAGGACATCATGCAGATGCCGGTTTGAGGACGGACGTAGACCATGGCTGAAGCAGTCGTCGACAACCCCCCCGCCAAGACGGGCCCGGCAGCGGCCAAGCGCCCGCTGCCAGGTATGTCGTTCCTGGAAAACATCGCGCAGATGCCCATGCTGCGCCAAGTCGGCCTCATGGTCGGCCTGGCGGCCAGCGTGGCAATCGGCTTTGCCGTGGTGCTGTGGTCGCAACAACCCGATTACCGTCCGCTGTACGGCAGCCTGTCGGGCATGGACACCAAGCAGGTCATGGACACCCTGGCTGCTGCTGACATCCCCTATAACGTCGAGCCCAACTCCGGTGCTCTGCTGGTCAAGGCCGACGACCTCTCCCGTGCGCGCCTGAAACTGGCGGCCGCCGGCGTGGCGCCCAGCGATGGCAATGTTGGCTTCGAACTGCTCGACAAGGAGCAGGGCCTGGGCACCAGCCAGTTCATGGAAGCCACTCGCTACCGCCGCAGCCTGGAAGGCGAGCTGGCGCGTACCGTTTCCAGCCTGAACAACGTCAAGGCCGCACGCGTGCACCTGGCTATCCCGAAAAGCTCGGTGTTCGTGCGCGACGACCGCAAGCCCAGCGCCTCGGTACTGGTCGAGCTGTACCCGGGCCGTGCCCTGGAAGCCGGTCAGGTGTCGGCCATCGTCAACCTGGTGGCAACCAGTGTGCCGGAGCTGGACAAATCCCAGGTCACCGTGGTCGACCAGAAAGGTAACTTGCTGTCCGAGCAGCTGCAGGACTCTGCCCTGACCGAGGCCGGCAAGCAGTACGACTACAGCCGCCGCATGGAAAGCATGCTCACCCAGCGCGTGCGCAACATCCTGCAGCCCGTGCTGGGCAATGACCGCTACAAGGCCGAGGTGTCTGCCGACCTGGACTTCAGTGCCGTCGAGTCCACCGCCGAGCAGTTCAACCCCGACCAGCCGGCGCTGCGCAGCGAACAGTCGGTTGACGAACAACGCGCCAGCAGCCAGGGCCCGCAAGGCGTGCCTGGCGCGCTGAGCAACCAGCCGCCAGGCGCTGCCTCGGCACCGCAAACCACTGGTGGCGCCGCTACCCCGGCCGCAGCCATTCAGCCTGGCCAACCGCTGGTGGATGCCAACGGCCAGCAGATCATGGACCCGGCCACCGGCCAACCGATGCTCGCACCGTACCCGTCGGACAAACGCCAGCAAAGCACCAAGAACTTCGAGCTGGACCGCTCCATCAGCCACACCCGCCAGCAGCAGGGGCGCATGACCCGCCTGTCGGTGGCAGTGGTGGTGGACGACCAGGTCAAGATCGACCCGGCCACCGGCAACACCAGCCGTGCACCGTGGGCTGCCGAAGATCTGGCGCGCTTCACCCGCCTGGTGCAGGACGCGGTCGGCTTCGACGCTAGCCGTGGTGACAGCGTGACGGTGATCAACGTGCCATTTGCCGCCGACCGTAACGAAGAAATTGCCGATATCGCCTTTTACCAGCAGCCATGGTTCTGGGACATCGTCAAGCAAGTGCTGGGCGTGGTGTTCATTCTGGTGCTGGTGTTCGGCGTGCTGCGGCCGGTGCTCAACAACATTACAGGGGGCGGCAAGCAGGCTGCTTCGGATAGCGACATGGAGCTGGGCGGCATGGTGGGGTTGGATGGCGAACTGGCCAACGACCGCGTCAGCCTGGGTGGCCCGACAAGCATTCTGCTGCCTAGCCCGAGCGAGGGTTACGAGGCACAGCTCAACGCAATCAAAGGCCTGGTGGCCGAAGACCCGGGCCGTGTAGCCCAGGTCGTCAAAGACTGGATCAACGCCGATGAGTGATAACCGAGCCGTTACCGCCAAGCTGAGCCGTGTCGACAAGGCGGCAATCCTCCTGCTTTCGCTGGGCGAGACCGATGCGGCCCAGGTGCTGCGCCACATGGGCCCCAAGGAAGTGCAGCGGGTGGGTGTGGCCATGGCGCAGATGGGTAATGTGCACCGTGACCAGGTCGAGCAGGTGATGAGCGAGTTCGTCGACATTGTCGGCGACCAGACCAGCCTGGGCGTGGGGTCCGATGCCTACATCCGCAAGATGCTCAACCAGGCCTTGGGCGAGGACAAGGCCAATGGCCTGGTCGACCGCATCCTGCTGGGTGGCAACACCAGTGGCCTGGACAGCCTGAAATGGATGGAACCGCGCGCGGTAGCCGACGTGATCCGCTACGAGCACCCGCAGATCCAGGCTATCGTGGTCGCTTACCTCGACCCTGACCAGGCCGGCGAAGTGCTGAGCAACTTCGACCACAAGGTGCGCCTGGACATCGTCTTGCGCGTGTCGTCGCTGAACACCGTGCAGCCGGCGGCGCTGAAAGAGTTGAACCAGATCCTCGAGAAGCAGTTCTCGGGCAACTCCAACGCCGCGCGCACCACCTTGGGCGGTATCAAGCGCGCTGCCGACATCATGAACTTCCTGGACAGCTCGGTGGAAGGTGCACTGATGGATGCGATCCGCGAAGTCGACAGCGACCTGTCGGAGCAGATCGAAGACCTGATGTTCGTCTTCAACAACCTGGCCGACGTCGACGACCGTGGCATCCAGGCGCTGCTGCGCGAAGTGTCGTCCGACGTGCTGGTGGTGTCGCTCAAGGGCGCCGACGAGCGGGTCAAGGACAAGATTTTCAAGAACATGTCCAAACGTGCCTCCGAACTGCTGCGCGACGACCTGGAGGCCAAGGGGCCGGTGCGGGTCAGCGACGTGGAAACGGCGCAGAAGGAAATCCTCACCATCGCCCGCCGCATGGCCGAGGCCGGCGAGATCGTGCTCGGCGGCAAGGGTGCCGAGGAAATGATCTAAAGCATTTGCGCTCTACAGGCCGACACCGCACTTTGTAGGAGCGGCCTTGTGTCGCGATAGGGCCGCAAAGCGGCCCCAGATTTCAGCTTCGCCGCAACTATTGCCGGGGCCGCTTTGCGGCCCTGTCGCGACACAAGGCCGCTCCTACAAGGGGGCGCGTTGGTTGCTGATGGCTTTTGAGTACTTTAAAACATGTCCAGCAAAGAACATCACCCCAGCGACCTGATCCGCGCCCGCGACCTCGAGGGCGTGGACGTGTGGACGCTGCCCAGCTTCGACCCGGAGCCAGAGCCCGTACCCGAGCCTGAGCCGGAACCCGAGCCGGTCGAGGAAGAGATCGAGGAAGTGCCGCTGGAAGAAGTCCAGCCGCTCACCCTGGAAGAGCTCGAGGCCATCCGCCAGGAAGCCTACAACGAAGGCTTCGCCACCGGCGAGCGAGAGGGCTTTCACAGCACCCAGCTCAAGGTCCGCCAAGAGGCCGAGGCGGCCCTGCAGGCCAAGCTCGACAGCCTTGAGCAGCTGATGGCCAACCTGATGGAGCCGATCGCCGAGCAAGACACCCAGATCGAGAAAACCCTCGTGCACCTGGTGGCGCACATGACACGTCAGGTGATCGGCCGCGAATTGCGCAACGACTCCAGCCAGATTACCCAGGTGCTGCGCGAAGCCCTGAAGCTGCTGCCCGTGGGCGCGGACAATATCCGCATCCACCTCAACCCGCAGGACTTCGAGCTGGCCAAAGCCCTGCGCGAACGCCATGAGGAAAACTGGCGGTTGCTGGAAGACAGCGCACTTCTGCCGGGGGGCTGCCGTATCGAAACTGCCCATAGCCGCATCGATGCGACCATGGAAACGCGCATCGAGAAAGCCGTGGCGCAGTTGTTCGACCAGTTGCACGACCATTCCCTGCACCCGGCGGCGCCAGACATGTCGGTAGACCTGGACGCCCCGGTCGAGCGTTCGGTGGAAAGCCCTGATGCACCTTAAGCGCACCAGCTTCGGCAAGCGCCTGGGCAGTTATGCCGAGGCCATCGAGCTGCCGGCCCAGCCCATCGTCGAAGGCCGCCTGCTGCGCATGGTCGGGCTCACCCTGGAGGCCGAAGGCCTGCGCGCCGCGGTGGGTAGCCGCTGCCTGGTGATCAACGACGACAGCTACCACCCGGTCCAGGTAGAAGCCGAAGTCATGGGTTTTGCCGGGCCCAAGGTGTTCCTCATGCCCGTCGGCAGCATTGTCGGTATCGCCCCCGGCGCCCGGGTGGTGCCGCTGGATGACGGCGGCCGGCTGCCCATGGGCATGAGCATGCTCGGCCGTGTGCTGGACGGCGCGGGGCGTGCGCTGGATGGCAAGGGCGGGATGAAGGCCGAGGACTGGGTGCCGATGGACGGCCCGGTGATCAACCCGCTCAACCGTGACCCCATCAGCAAGCCGCTGGACGTGGGCATCCGCAGCATCAATGGCCTGCTGACCGTCGGTCGCGGCCAGCGCCTGGGCCTGTTCGCCGGTACTGGCGTAGGTAAGTCGGTGTTGCTGGGCATGATGACCCGCTTCACCGAAGCCGAGATCATCGTGGTTGGCCTGATCGGCGAACGGGGCCGTGAGGTGAAGGAGTTCATCGAGCACATCCTGGGCGAAGAAGGCCTCAAGCGTTCGGTGGTGGTGGCTTCGCCTGCCGACGATGCGCCGCTGATGCGCCTGCGTGCTGCCATGTATTGCACGCGCATTGCCGAGTACTTCCGCGACAAGGGCAAGAACGTGCTGTTGCTGATGGACTCGCTCACCCGTTTCGCCCAGGCCCAGCGTGAAATTGCCCTGGCCATCGGCGAGCCACCGGCCACCCGGGGTTACCCGCCGTCGGTATTCGCCAAGCTGCCCAAGCTGGTGGAGCGGGCGGGCAATGGCGAGGCGGGCGGTGGTTCGATTACCGCGTTTTACACCGTGTTGTCCGAAGGTGATGACCAGCAGGACCCGATCGCCGACTCGGCGCGCGGTGTGCTCGACGGCCACTTCGTGCTGTCCCGCCGGCTGGCCGAAGAGGGCCATTACCCGGCCATCGACATCGAAGCCTCGATCAGCCGGGTGATGCCCCAGGTGGTCGATGCCGACCACTTGCGCCAGGCGCAGAAGTTCAAGCAGCTGTGGTCGCGCCTGTCGCAAAGCCGCGACCTGATCAGCGTGGGCGCCTATGTGGCTGGCGGTGACCCGGAAACCGACCTGGCCATTGCCTTGCAATCGAAGCTGGTGGAGTTTCTGCGCCAAGGCCTGCAGGAGAATGTGGGCATGGCGCAGAGCCGCGAACAGCTGGGGGCGATCTTCACGCCCCCGGCGGGCTGATAGGCCATGGCGCTGCCCGGACGCGCTGCGCGCCTGGCGCCGGTGGTGGACATGGCCGAGGAAGCCGAGCGCAAGGCCGCCCAGCGCCTTGGGCATTTCCAGCAGCAGGTGGCCACGTCCCAGGCCAAGCTGGCCGAACTCGAACGGTTTCGCGAGGATTACCAGCTGCAGTGGATCAACCGCGGCGGGCAGGGGGTCAATGGCAGCTGGCTGGTCAACTACCAGCGTTTTCTGGGGCAGCTGGAAACGGCCATGACCCAGCAGCGCCAGAGCCTGGTGTGGCACCAGAACAACCTCAACAACGCCCGTGGCACCTGGCAGCAGGCCTATGCCCGGGTAGAGGGTTTACGCAAGCTGGTGCAGCGCTACCTGGACGAAGCCCGGCGCGCCGAAGACAAGCGTGAGCAGCGGCTGCTGGATGAACTGTCGCAGCGCCTGCCCCGCCAAAACCACTTTTAATCCTGTCTTGCACCATCAATCAGGCAACCGCGCGCCCCTGTAGGAGCAGCCTTGCGCTGCGAAGAGGCCATTGCAGCCAAAGCTAATCTTTGGCGTTACCGGCCTCTTCGCAGCGCAAGGCTGCTCCTGCAGGGGCCACGTCGCCTGCTGGAGCCATATCCTTGCCACCCATGCCATCGCCTGCTAAACCTTAATGGAGTTGCATTCGCCATCATCGAAGGAATCGCTAGCATGGCAGTCGAGACTGATTTTTCGCAGGAAGGGAAAAAGCTGACGATCAAGATCAAAGGGCGCTTCGATTTCGGCAAACATCAGGAATTTCGTGACGCCTACGAACGCCAGCCCTATAGGCCTGATTCGGTAATCGTTGACCTGAAAGACACCACCTACCTCGACAGTTCTGCGCTCGGCATGCTGCTGTTGCTGAGGGACCATGCGGGCGGCGATGAGTCGGATGTGCGCGTGGTGCACGCCAGCTCCGATGTGCGCAAGATCCTCGCCATCTCCAATTTCGAAAAATTGTTCGACATCAGTTGAGCGCCGACATGCCGCCCCAACAGGCGTTGAGCGTGCTGGTCGCCGAAGACGGTGCCGCCGATAGAATGCTGTTGGCGCAGATCGTGCGCCGCCAGGGCCATCAGGTATTCACCGCAGAAAACGGCGAGCAGGCGGTGGCGCTGTTCGTCGAGCGGCGCCCGCAGCTGGTGCTGCTGGATGCGCTGATGCCGGTGATGGACGGCTTCGAGGCGGCGCGGCAGATCAAGGCCCTGGCCGGTGAGGCGCTGGTGCCGATCATTTTCCTGACGTCGCTGAATGAGGAAGAGGGCCTGGTGCGCTGCCTGGAGGCCGGGGGCGATGACTTCATGGCCAAGCCCTACAGTGCGGTGATCCTCGGCGCCAAGATCCGCGCCATGGACCGCCTGCGCCGGCTGCAGGCTACCGTGCTGGAGCAGCGTGACCAGATTACCCGGCATCACCACCACCTGCTCAACGAGCAGCGGGTGGCCAAGGCGGTGTTCGACAAGGTGGCCCACTCCGGCTGCCTTTCTGCCCCCAACATCCGCTACCTGCAATCGCCCTATGCGCTGTTCAACGGCGACCTGATGCTGGCCGCGTTCACGCCGGCCGGTGACATGCGTGTGCTGCTTGGCGATTTCACCGGCCATGGTCTGCCAGCGGCGGTAGGGGCGATGCCGCTGGCCGAAGTGTTCTACGGCATGACCGCCAAGGGCTACGGCATGGCGCAGATCCTGCGCGAGATGAACGCCAAGCTCAAACGCATCCTGCCGGTGGACATGTTCTGCTGTGCACTGCTGCTCGACCTCAGTTTGCAGCGCGGTTCGGTCGAGGTGTGGAACGGGGGCATGCCCGATGGCTATCGCCTGTCGGTAAATGGCCATATGCTATCATCACTGAGTTCTCGGCACCTGCCGCTGGGTATCCTGGCTGCAGAGCGTTTCGATGACAGCACTGAAGTGCTGCCGTTGGCGCCGGGCGAGCGCTTGTTGCTGTTGTCGGACGGCGTGCTGGACACCGCCGATGACCAGGAACGGTTATTCGGCGTGGAGCGTTTGCGTGCGGTGCTGGCCGACAACCGCGACCCTGCGCAGCTGTTCGATGAAGTGATGCAGGCGCTGGAGCAATTTGGCGGGCACCCGCGTGATGACATCAGCCTGTGCGACATCCGCATGTTCAGCGCTGAGGAGCGGGTGCCGGCGCCGATGATCTACTCTGATAGCGGCCGCTCCAGCCCCCTGGACTGGTCGCTGGGGTTCGAGGTGCGTGGCGAGAGCCTCAAGCGCTTCAATCCGGTGCCGTACCTGGTGCAGTTGCTACAGGAAATACACGGCCTGCGTGCGCGCACCGGCAGCCTGCACGCAGTGCTCAGCGAACTGTATTCCAACGCCCTGGAACATGGCGTGTTGGGCCTGGACTCGCGGCTCAAGCGCGATGTACAGGGGTTTGCCGATTATTATCAGGAGCGCGCCCGGCGTCTGAGTGCGTTGACCGACGGTTTCGTGCGTATCGACTTTACGGTTGAACCGCATGCCGATGGCGGGCGTCTGATGATTGAGGTCCTCGACAGCGGCGCCGGGTTCGATGTGCAGCGTGTGCTGTCGCGGCCCTCGCTGGCGAAGGGCCTGAGCGGGCGGGGCCTTAACCTGATTCAGCGGCTGGCCAGCAATGCCCGCTGGAGCGAAGGCGGGCGTTGCGCACATGTGGAGTTCGTATGGTGAGCCACAGGCTGGCTCGGGCATAATCTGGCTTGATCAAGGAGTGAACAAGTGACTGACATGCATATTGACCACAAGGTCCTCAGTGACCTGCGTGAAGTCATGGAGGATGGCTACCTGCAGTTGGTGCAAACCTTTCTCGACGACTCTGAACGGCGCCTGAGCCAGCTGCACGCGGCCAAAAGCGCCGAAGAGCTCGGTGCGGCCGCCCACAGCTTCAAGGGCAGCAGCAGCAACATGGGCGCCGTGGCCTTGGCTTGCCTGTGCCAGCAACTGGAAGACCGCGCGCGGCAGCGCCCGCTGTATGGGATCGAAGACCTGATCAACCGCATTGATCTGGAATATGTCGAGGTGCAGCACTTCTACCGCGATGAGCATCAGCGTATTTCTGCAGGCTGATGTGTAAGTTGGCGCGAGTCTTGCTTTTCTCCGGCTGGATGATCTTTCTGTTCCTGGCGCGGAGACCGCTCAATGCCTGTCGCACCCAACCCTTTGTTGCAAGCCAACGCCATTACCAGCACCTCGCGTTCGGCCACCGCGCAGGCGGATAAACCGCTGCAGGCGCTGGGTGACAAGGGCGACGGCTTTGGCCAGGTGATGGCCAGGCAGGGGCGTGACAAGGCCGTCGGGCAGGATGACAAGGCTGCCCCGGCCAAGCCCAAAGACAAACCTGAGGCGGCAGCGGGTGGCAAGAAAGACCCCACCGACAAAACTGCGGTTGCCGATGACGGCAACAAATTGCCAGCTGACGACGCGGCCCAGGCCGATATCGGGCTGCGTGATGCCAGCCTGGTGGCCGGCCAGGTCACCGACGCCCAGCCTGGTGCGCAACTGATCCAGGCCCAGGCCGAGGCCGTCGCGCCGGTACTGCAGGCTGCCACGGCGCAGGTTGCTGCGCTGCCCGAAGAACCCGCTGCCGAAGAAGCCTTCGACCCCGATGCCGACCCGTTGGCCAACCTGCCAACCTTGCGCCTGGCGTTGGAACATAGCGCCCAGGCCAAGGGGGGTACTTCGGCACATGCGCTGGATCCGTCCCGGGCCCAAGGCGAAGATGGTCAGGCAGCCGTCAATACCTTGGCGAATCTGGTGGACAACAGCGAGGGTGAAGCGGGTGAGGCGAGTGACAAGGCCTTTGGTGCCTTGCTTGAAGATGGCCTGAAAGACACCAAGAGCGCCAGCAGCGACACCCGCATCGATGATTTCGCCAATCGCCTGGCCAGCCTGACCCAGGCTGCCACGGCCAAGACCGCCAATGCCGTGCCGGCCAATGCCAGCCCGTTGCACCAGCCATTGCCGATGAACCAGGGTGCCTGGGCCGAGGGCCTGGTCAACCGGGTCATGTACCTGTCCAGCCAGAACCTCAAGTCGGCGGATATCCAGTTGGAGCCGGCGGAGCTGGGTCGCCTGGACATTCGCGTCAATGTTGCGACGGACCAGTCGACCCAGGTCACCTTCATCAGCGGCCACGCCGGTGTGCGTGATGCCCTCGACAGCCAGGTCCACCGCCTGCGCGAACTGTTCGCCCAGCAGGGGCTAGCCCAGCCGGATGTCAACGTGGCCGACCAGTCGCGCGGGCAGCAACAGCAGCAGGGGCAGGCGCAGGGCAGCAACCTGTCCGGGGTGGCGGCGCGGCAGGCGGAGCAAGGCGGGGGCGAACCCGTCGAAGGCACCCGGCCTGTGGAGCAGCAGGTGGTTATCGGCGACAGTGCGGTTGATTACTACGCCTGAAACTCATTCGCCTGCGCCGGCCTCTTCGCAGCACAAGGCTGCTCCTACAGGTATCGCATTCCCCTGTAGGAGCAGCCTTGTGCTGCGAAGAGGCCGGTACAGGCTGTCCAGGCCCATTCTGGCATAACACTTGCTCAAGCCAAGCCATCCACCTTTGAACCCCCGATGGACGACGGATTATTGGCATGGCGAAGAGCGAAGCAGTCAAAGACCCCGCCACTAAAGGCAAACTCAAACTGATCCTGCTGGCCGTTGTAGGCCTGTTGCTGGCGATCGGCCTTTCGGTGGGCGCTACCTGGTTCATCATGCACAAGAGCGATTCGGCCCCGGCTGCCGAGCCTGCGGCCGGCAACGTCAAGCCAGCGGCGATCTACGAGGCGCTGACCCCGGCATTTGTGGTGAATTTCAACCAGAACGGCCGCCAGCGCTACATGCAGTTGAGCATCACCATGCAGGCGCGCAACCAGGCGGACCTGGATGCCCTGAAGGTGCACATGCCGGTGATCCGCAACAACCTGGTGATGATGTTCTCCGGGCAGGGTTTCGACACCCTGGCCAGCAGCCCGGTCGGGCAGGAGATGTTGCGCCAGAAGGCTACCGCCGTGGTCCAGGAAGTGGCGCAGAAGGAAGTCGGCAAGCCGGTCATCGACCAGTTGCTGTTCACCAATTTCGTATTGCAGTAGGAGTCCGCAATGGCCGTACAGGACCTGCTGTCCCAGGATGAAATCGATGCCCTGTTGCACGGCGTCGACGACGGGCTGGTGCAGACCGAAAGTGCATCCGAGCCTGGCAGTATCAAAAGTTACGACCTGACCAGTCAGGACCGTATCGTACGGGGTCGCATGCCGACCCTGGAAATGATCAACGAGCGCTTCGCCCGTTACACCCGTATCAGCATGTTCAACCTGCTGCGCCGTTCCGCCGACGTGGCCGTGGGTGGCGTACAGGTGATGAAATTCGGCGAATACGTGCACTCGCTGTACGTGCCGACCAGCCTCAACCTGGTCAAGATCAAGCCGCTGCGCGGCACATCGCTGTTCATCCTCGATGCCAAGCTGGTGTTCAAGCTGGTGGACAACTTCTTCGGTGGCGATGGCCGCCACGCCAAGATCGAAGGCCGCGAATTCACCCCTACCGAGTTGCGCGTGGTGCGCATGGTCCTGGACCAGTGTTTCGTCGACCTCAAGGAAGCCTGGCAGGCAATCATGCCGGTCACCTTCGAGTACATGAACTCCGAGGTCAACCCGGCCATGGCCAACATCGTCGGCCCCAGCGAGGCGGTGGTGGTGTCCACCTTCCACATCGAGCTGGACGGTGGTGGCGGCGACCTGCACGTGACCATGCCGTACTCGATGATCGAGCCGGTGCGGGAAATGCTCGATGCCGGGTTCCAGTCCGACCTGGACGACCAGGATGAGCGCTGGGTCAAGGCCCTGCGCGAGGACGTGCTGGATGTGGCCGTGCCGCTGACCGCCACGGTCGCCCGGCGCCAGCTGAAGCTGCGCGACATCCTGCACATGCAGCCTGGCGACGTGATCCCAGTGGAGCTGCCCGAGCACCTTGTGCTGCGCGCCAACGGTGTGCCGTCGTTCAAGGCGCGGCTGGGCTCGCACAAGGGCAACCTGGCCCTGCAGATCATCGACCCGATCGAACGCCGCTGACGGCGTGCCGGTCGCTCATAACGAATTGAATGCCTGTCGAGGAAACCATGGCTAACGAAAACGAGATCACCTCCGCAGAGGACCAGGCGCTGGCCGATGAGTGGGCTGCGGCCCTTGAGGAAACCGGCTCGGCCGGGCAGGCCGACATCGATGCGCTGCTGGGCGGTGACACCGGCAGCAGCGGCGGCGCTGGCCGCATGCCGATGGAAGAGTTCGCCAGCTCGCCGAAGCCGAACGAAAACGTCAGCCTCGAAGGCCCGAACCTGGATGTGATCCTGGACATTCCGGTGAACATTTCCATGGAAGTGGGCAGCACCGAAATCAATATCCGCAACCTGCTGCAGCTCAACCAGGGCTCGGTGATCGAGCTTGACCGCCTGGCCGGCGAGCCGCTCGACGTGCTGGTCAACGGCACGCTGATCGCCCATGGCGAAGTGGTGGTGGTCAACGAGAAGTTCGGCATTCGCCTGACCGACGTGATCAGCCCCAGCGAACGTATCAAGAAGCTGCGCTGAGTGAAGGGCACGATGCGCGCCATCGCGGCGTTCGCTGCACTGCTGGCCAGCCAGGCGTGCCTGGCTGCGGCCACGCCCGCGGCGACCCCGGTGACGGCGCCTGGCAGCCTTGGCGGGCAGTTGGCGCAGATGGTCTTCGGCCTGCTGCTGGTGGTGGGCCTGATTTTCTTCCTGGCCTGGGTGCTGCGGCGCATGCAGAGCACGGCGGTGAAGGGCGGGCAGGTGATCGAGATCGTCGGCAGTCGGGCCATCGGCCCGCGTGACCGCCTGCTGCTGGTGCAGGTGGGCAAGGAGCAGATCCTGATTGGCCACACCCCCGGTAGCATCGAGGCCCTGCATGTGCTGGCCGAACCCGTGGAAGTGCCGGCTGGCGCACGTCAGGCAACGCCGGAATTTGCCCAGCGGCTGATGGAGCTGATGGGCAAGGACCCTAAGGACAAGAAGTGATGAGCGGCCCGCTGCGTTTGTTGTTGACTTTGGCGCTGCTGCTGGCTGCGCCGCTGGCCCTGGCCGCCGACCCGTTGTCGATCCCGGCCATTACCCTGTCCAACGGGGCGGACGGGCAGCAGGAGTATTCGGTCAGCCTGCAAATTTTGCTGATCATGACGGCGCTCAGCTTCATCCCGGCGTTCGTCATCCTGATGACCAGCTTTACCCGCATCATCATCGTGTTCTCGATCCTGCGCCAGGCCCTGGGCCTGCAGCAGACGCCGTCGAACCAGATCCTGACCGGCATGGCGCTGTTCCTGACCATGTTCATCATGGCACCGGTGTTCGACCGGGTGAACACGGACGCCCTGCAGCCGTACCTCAAGGAGCAGATGACCGCCCAGCAGGCCATCGACAAGGCCCAGGTGCCGCTAAAGGACTTCATGCTGGCGCAAACCCGGCAAAGCGACCTCGACCTGTTCATGCGCCTGTCCAAGCGCACCGACATCGCCGGCCCCGACCAGGTGCCGCTGACGATCCTGGTGCCGGCATTCGTCACCTCCGAGCTGAAAACCGCGTTCCAGATCGGTTTCATGATCTTCATCCCGTTCCTGATCATCGACATGGTGGTGGCGAGTGTGCTGATGGCCATGGGTATGATGATGCTGTCGCCGCTGATCATCTCGCTGCCGTTCAAGATCATGCTGTTTGTGCTGGTGGATGGCTGGGCGCTGATCATGGGTACCTTGGCCAGCAGTTTCGGCGGCGTCTGACGCCGTCAAGGAGAGCCGCCGATGACACCTGAAGTAGCTGTCGACCTGTTCCGTGATGCCCTGTGGCTGACCACCCTGATGGTCGCCGTGCTGGTGGTGCCGAGCCTGTTGGTGGGCCTGGTGGTTGCGATGTTCCAGGCCGCCACCCAGATCAACGAACAGACCCTGAGCTTTCTGCCGCGTCTGCTGGTGATGCTGATCACGCTGATCGTCGCCGGGCCATGGCTGGTGCAGAAGTTCATGGAGTACATCACCACCCTCTACACCAACATCCCGCAGCTGATCGGTTGACGCGGATATGCTGGAGCTGACCGACGCGCAGATCGGCACCTGGGTTGCCACCTTCATCCTGCCGTTGTTCAGGGTGACTGCGGTGCTGATGACCATGCCGATCCTTGGCACGCGCATGCTGCCGGCGCGGGTGCGCCTGTACGTGGCGGTGGCCATTACCGTGGTGATCGTGCCGGCGCTGCCGCCGTTGCCCGAATTCGACCCGCTGAGCCTGCGTGGCCTGCTGCTGTGTGGCGAACAGATCATTGTCGGCGCGCTGTTCGGCCTGGCCTTGCAGTTGCTGTTCCAGGCTTTCGTTATCGCCGGGCAGGTCGTCGCGGTGCAGATGGGCATGGCCTTCGCCTCGATGGTCGACCCCGCCAACGGCGTTAACGTCACGGTCATCAGCCAGTTCATGACCATGCTGGTGAGCGTGCTGTTCCTGTTGATGAACGGCCACCTGGTGGTGTTCGAGGTACTCACCGAAAGCTTTACCACCTTGCCGGTGGGCAATGCGCTGGTGGTCAACCAGTTCTGGGAGCTGGCCGGGCGGCTGGGCTGGGTATTTTCTGCCGGCCTGTTGCTGATCCTGCCGGTGATCGCTGCGTTGCTGGTGGTGAACATTGCCTTCGGCGTGATGACCCGCGCCGCGCCGCAGTTGAACATCTTCTCCATTGGCTTTCCGCTGACCCTGGTCATGGGTATGTTCATTTTCTGGGTCGGCCTGGCCGATGTGCTGTCCCACTACCAGGCATTGGCCAGCGAAGCGCTGCAATGGCTGCGTGAACTGGCGAGGGCGCGCTGAGCATGGCAGAAAGCGAGAGCGGTCAGGACAAGACAGAAGACCCCACCGACAAGCGTAAGCGCGATGCCCGCGAGAAAGGCGAGATCGCCCGCTCCAAGGAGCTGAATACGGTGGCGGTGACCCTGGCTGGCGCGGGTGGCCTGCTGGCATTCGGCGGTCATATGGCGGAGACGTTGCTGAGCATCATGCGCATCAACTTCAGCCTGACCCGCGACATCATTGTCGACGAGCGGGCCATGGGCGCCTTCCTGCTGGCCTCGGGCAAGATGGCGATATGGGCGGTGCAGCCGGTGCTGATCCTGCTGTTCGTGATTTCCTTCGTGGCACCTATTGCCCTCAGTGGTTTCCTGTTCTCTGGCAGCCTGCTGCAGCCAAAATTCAGCCGCATGAACCCACTGGCCGGGCTCAAACGCATGTTCTCCATGCATGGCTTGACCGAGCTGCTCAAGGCGCTGGCCAAGTTTTTCGTGATCCTGGCGGTGGCGGTGGTGGTGCTGATCAACGACCGCCAGGCATTGCTGTCGATTGCCAACGAACCGCTGGAGCAGGCGATCATTCACAGCCTGCAGGTGGTGGGCTGGAGTGCGCTGTGGATGTCGGCCGGGCTGCTGCTGATCGCAGCGGCGGACGTGCCCATCCAGCTGTACCAGACGCACAAGAAAATGAAGATGACCAAGCAGGAAGTGCGCGACGAGTACAAGGACAGCGAGGGCAAGCCCGAGGTCAAGCAACGCATTCGCCAGCTGCAGCGCGAGATGTCGCAGCGGCGCATGATGGCGGCGGTGCCGCAGGCCGATGTGATCATCACCAACCCGACGCACTATGCGGTGGCCCTGCAGTACGACCCGGAGAAGGGCGGGGCGGCGCCGTTGCTGCTGGCCAAGGGCACCGACTTCATGGCCTTGAAGATTCGGGAGATTGGCGTGGAGCACAAGATCCAGATCCTCGAATCGCCGGCGCTGGCGCGGGCGATCTACTACTCCACCGAGCCTGAGCAGGAAATTCCCGCCGGCTTGTACCTGGCTGTGGCGCAGGTGCTGGCCTATGTGTTCCAGATCCGCCAGTACCGCGCTGGCAGGGGCAAGCGGCCAGAGCCGTTGAAAGAAGATTTGCCGATCCCGCCGGACCTGCGCCGCGACAGCTGACCTCTTGTTATCCGGAGGGGCGGCGCGGTGCCTGTAGGAGCAGCCTTGTGCTGCGAAGAGGCCGGTAAGGCTGAAGTTGATCTTCGCTTGCAATGGCCTCTTCGCAGCACAAGGCTGCTCCTACAAAAACAGCATCCTCTCCAGTGCAAAGTTGGAAGGCTTCTTGCAAAGCCACGCCCAGGCGCCCCTTGGGCGTCAAAGTTTTGCATCAAGAGGACTCGCGGTGGATCGCACTCAGTTAATCAGCAACGCCCGCAATAACCTGGCCGGTCTCGGCCGGGGCAACCTGGGCGTGCCGCTGCTGCTGCTGGTGATGTTGGCAATGATGATGTTGCCGATACCGCCGTTCCTGCTCGACGTGTTCTTCACCTTCAACATCGCCCTGTCGATCGTGGTGCTGCTGGTGTGTGTATACGCGCTGCGCCCGCTGGACTTCGCCGCCTTCCCCACCATCCTGCTGGTGGCCACGCTGCTGCGCCTGGCGCTGAACGTGGCGTCCACCCGCGTGGTCATGCTGCATGGCCAGGAGGGCCACGGCGCTGCCGGTAAGGTGATCCAGGCCTTCGGTGAGGTGGTGATCGGCGGCAACTACGTGGTCGGTGGCGTGGTGTTTGCCATCCTCATGATCATCAACTTCGTGGTGGTGACCAAGGGTGCCGGGCGTATTTCCGAGGTGAGCGCGCGTTTCACCCTCGACGCCATGCCCGGCAAGCAGATGGCCATCGACGCCGACCTCAACGCCGGCCTGATCGACCAGGCCCAGGCCAAGCACCGCCGTGCCGAAGTGGCGCAAGAGGCGGAGTTCTACGGCTCGATGGACGGTGCCAGCAAGTTCGTCCGCGGTGACGCCATCGCCGGCCTGCTGATCCTGTTCATCAACCTGATCGGCGGCATGCTGATCGGCATGTTGCAACACGGCATGAGCTTCGGCGATGCCGGCAAGGTGTATGCCCTGCTGACCATTGGTGACGGTTTGGTGGCGCAATTGCCATCACTGCTGCTGTCCACCGCCGCCGCGATCATGGTCACCCGCGCCTCGGGCTCCGAGGACATGGGCAAGCTGATCAACCGGCAGATGTTCGATTCGCCCAAGGCCCTGGCGGTGTCCGGCGGGCTGATGATCGTCATGGGGCTGGTGCCGGGCATGCCGCACGTGGCCTTCCTCAGCCTTGGCGTGCTGGCCTGTGGCGGCGCCTACCTGGTGTGGAAGAAGCAGCACAAGGTCAAGCTTGAGGCGCAACAAGAGGCGCAGCGCCAGCAAGACCTGCTGCCCTCGCCGCAGCGCGCGCTCGATACCAAGGAGCTGGGCTGGGACGACGTGACGCCCATCGACATGATCGGCCTGGAAGTTGGCTACCGGCTGATCCCGCTGGTCGACCGCAACCAGGGCGGCCAGTTGCTGGCGCGGATCAAGGGTGTGCGCAAGAAGCTGTCCCAGGACCTGGGTTTCCTCATGCCCACCGTGCACATTCGTGACAACCTCGACTTGCAGCCCAGCGCCTATCGCCTGACCCTGATGGGGGTGATCCTGGCCGAAGCGGAGATCTACCCGGACCGGGAGCTGGCGATCAACCCCGGGCAAGTGTTCGGCACCCTGAACGGCATTGCCGCGCGCGACCCGGCGTTTGGCCTGGAGGCGGTGTGGATCGACGTCGGCCAGCGTTCCCAGGCGCAGTCGCTGGGTTACACCGTGGTCGACGCAAGCACCGTGGTGGCCACTCACCTCAACCAGATCTTGCAGAAGCACTGCCATGAGCTGATCGGCCACGAAGAGGTGCAGCAACTGCTGCAGGTACTGTCCAAGGCATCGCCTAAACTGGCAGAAGAGCTGGTGCCGGGTGTCATTTCGTTGTCGGGCCTGCTCAAGGTGCTGCAAGCGCTGTTGTCGGAACAGGTGCCGGTGCGCGATATTCGCAGTATTGCCGAAGCCATCGCCAACAACGCTGGCAAGAGTCAAGATACCGCCGCGCTGGTGGCGGTAGTGCGCGTCGGATTGTGTCGCGCCATCGTGCAAAGCATTGTCGGCGTTGAGTCGGAGCTGCCAGTGATTACCCTGGAGCCAAGGTTGGAACAGATTTTGCTCAATAGTCTGCAAAGGGCCGGGCAAGGTCAGGAAGATGGTGTTCTTCTGGAGCCGAGCATGGCCGAGAAGCTGCAACGTTCGCTGATCGAAGCGGCCCAGCGCCAAGAAATGCAGGGCCAGCCGGCCATCCTGCTGGTCGCCGGCCCGATCCGCGCCATGCTGTCGCGTTTCGGTCGCCTGGCTGTACCGAATTTGCATGTTCTGGCGTATCAGGAAATACCGGACAACAAGCAAGTCACCATCGTTGCCACCGTGGGCCCTAACGGCTGAGGTAGTGGATAATGCAAGTTAAGCGATTTTTCGCCGCCGATATGCGTCAGGCCATGAAGCTGGTCCGTGACGAGCTGGGCGCCGATGCCGCGATCATTGGCAACCGCCGCATTGCCGGCGGTGTCGAACTGACGGCCGCGCTGGACTACAAGCTGTCCGCCCTGGCCCCGCGCGTGCCCAACGCCGAGCTGGAACAAGAGCTGCGCAAGACCCATACGCGCATCGCTACTGCCCAGGCCGAGCTGGACCACCGCCAGGACAGCAGCGACAACAACCGCCAATTGTTTGCCGGGCAGTCGCTGACGGCCGCCGAGCCGTTGATCGAGCCGCACGTCGATGCCCCTGAGGCTGTTGCTGCACCTGCTGCGGCGCCGGTTGATCCGCGCCTGTTCGATGCCATGCGCTCCGAGCTGTCGGGCCTGCGCGAGCTGCTGGAAGTGCAGCTCGGTTCGCTGGCCTGGACCCAGCTGCAGGGCAGCAAGCCACAGCAGGCCAACCTCTGGCGCCGCCTGCAGCGCATCGGCCTGTCCGGGCCGATCGCCCGTGAGTTGCTGGACCTCACTGCCGAGATCGAAGAGCCTCGCCAAGCCTGGCGCATGCTGCTGGCGCACTTGGCGCGGATGATCGACATTCCTGAAGTCGAGCCGATCGAAGAGGGTGGGGTTATTGCCATGGTCGGCCCGGCCGGCATGGGCAAGACCACCACCCTGGCCAAGCTGGCCGCACGCTACGTGCTCAAGTACGGCGCGCACAACCTGGCGCTGGTGAGCATGGACAGTTTCCGTATCGGCGCCCAGGAGCAGCTCAAGACCCTGGGCCGCATCCTCAACGTGCCAGTGACCTACGTCGACCCTGGCCAGTCGCTGGCTGCGGCGCTGGAACCGCTGTTGCGCAAGCGCGTCGTGCTGATTGATACCGCCGGCCTGCAGGCCAGCGACCCGGCACTGCGCATGCAACTGGAAACCCTGGCCGGGCGTGGCATTGCCGCGAAGAATTACCTGGTGCTGGCCACCACCAGTCAGAAACAGGTGCTGACCGCTGCCTACCACAGCTACAAGCGCTGTGGCCTGGCCGGTTGCATCCTGACCAAGCTGGATGAAACGGCAAGCCTTGGCGATGTGCTGAGCCTTGCCATCAATCATGAACTGCCCGTGGCCTACCTGACTGATGGCCCGCGCATTCCGGACGACCTGCACCTGCCGCGCGGCCACCAGCTGGTGTCCCGTGCGGTCAATGTGCAGCAGCAGGACGAGCCCAGCGAAGAGGCCATGGCCGACATGTTCGCTGATCTCTATCACAACCCCCGGCGGGCGGGTTGAGCATGAAGCGTGTGCAAAGTAGCTATGCCAAGGGGTACGCAGAATTGCCCCACGTGTGGCCTGAGTCCCAGCGAGACAAGGTAAAGAACAGACATGGGTAGCATGCATCCCGTACAGGTGATCGCCGTGACCGGTGGCAAAGGTGGCGTCGGCAAGACTAACGTTTCAGTGAACTTGTCCCTGGCGCTGGCCGAGCTTGGCCGCAGGGTCATGCTGCTGGACGCCGACCTGGGCCTGGCCAACGTCGACGTGTTGCTGGGCCTTACCCCCAAGCGTACCCTGGCCGATGTCATCGAAGGGCGCTGCGAGCTGCGCGACGTGATGTTGCAAGGCCCTGGCGGGGTGCGCATTGTCCCCGCGGCCTCGGGCACCCAGAGTATGGTGCACCTGGCCCCGGCCCAGCATGCCGGGCTTATCCAGGCGTTCAGCGAAGTGGGCGACAACCTCGACGTACTGGTGATTGACACTGCGGCGGGGATTGGTGAGTCGGTGGTCAGCTTCGTTCGCGCCGCCCAGGAAGTCCTGCTGGTGGTCTGCGACGAGCCCACCTCGATCACCGATGCCTACGCCCTGATCAAACTGCTCAACCGCGACTACGGGATGAATCGTTTCCGCGTGCTGGCCAACATGGCGCAGAGCCCGCAGGAAGGGCGCAACCTGTTCGCCAAGCTGACCAAGGTCACCGACCGCTTCCTCGACGTGGCCCTGCAGTACGTAGGTGCAGTACCGTACGACGAGTGTGTGCGCAAGGCAGTGCAGAAGCAGCGCGCCGTCTACGAAGCCTTCCCACGCTCCAAGTGCGCGCTGGCCTTCAAGGCGATTGCCCAGAAGGTTGACAGCTGGCCGCTGCCGGCCAATCCACGCGGCCACCTGGAGTTCTTTGTCGAGCGCCTGGTGCAGCCCACCAGCGCGGGCCCCGTGCTATGAACGCCAGTGGCTTCAAGATGTACAGCCGGGCCGCGAAAGACGCCCAGTACGAGCTGATCGAACGCTACGCCCCGTTGGTGAAGCGCATTGCCTACCACCTGTTGGCGCGGTTGCCGGCCAACGTGCAGGTCGAGGACTTGATCCAGGCCGGCATGATCGGCCTGCTTGAAGTGGCCAACAAATATGACGCCAGCAAAGGCGCCAGCTTTGAAACCTACGCCGGCATCCGCATCCGCGGGGCCATGCTGGACGAGGTGCGCAAGGGCGATTGGGCCCCGCGTTCGGTGCACCGCAACACCCGCATGGTCAGTGACGCGATGCGTGCCGTTGAAGCCAGAACAGGGCGAGACGCTAAAGATCATGAAGTTGCTGCCGAACTCCAATTGAGTCTCGATGATTACTACGGGATCTTGAACGATACCTTGGGTAGCCGCCTGTTCAGCTTTGACGACCTGTTGCAGGACGGCGAGCACGAAGGGCTGCATGAGGATGGCGCCAGTGGCCATGTCGAACCCGCGCGTGGCCTGGAGGACGAACGCTTCCAGGCTGCCCTGACCGAGGCCATTGCCAACCTGCCGGAGCGTGAGCGCCTGGTACTGGCGCTGTACTACGACGAAGAGCTGAACCTCAAGGAAATCGGCGAGGTGCTTGGGGTCAGCGAGTCGCGGGTCAGCCAGTTGCACAGCCAGTGTGCCGCGCGCCTGCGTAGCCGCCTGGGGGAATGGCGGGCACGTTGAGCCCGGTGTCGTTGCAGTCGTTTTCCACGCGCGTTATCCACGTTGTACCGAATTGAATGAGTGCGTGCCCGGTAGACCGGGCGCGTTTGAGACTGCTTGGAGGTCTAATTGGACAAGAACATGAAAATCCTCATCGTTGACGACTTTTCGACGATGCGGCGGATCATCAAGAACCTGTTGCGTGACCTGGGCTTCACCAACACCGAAGAAGCCGACGATGGCACCACGGCGCTGCCGATGCTGGAAAACGGCCACTACGACTTCCTGGTGACCGACTGGAACATGCCCGGCATGTCCGGCATCGACCTGCTGCGTAAAGTGCGTGCCAGTGAAAAGCTGAAAAGCATGCCGGTACTGATGGTGACTGCCGAGGCCAAGCGCGACCAGATCATCGAAGCGGCCCAGGCCGGCGTAAATGGCTATGTGGTCAAGCCGTTCACCGCCCAGGTGCTCAAAGAAAAGATCGAGAAGATCTTCGAACGCGTCAACGGCTGAGTCACGTCAGGGGGCGCGCCATGGATTCATCACAAACGTCTTTGGGGGAGTTCGAATCGACCCTGAAGAAACATGCCCAGGAGTTGGTCGAAAGCCTGGAACGGGGCCGTTTTGGCGAGGCGGTACAGCTGATTCACGAGCTGAACCAGACCCGCGACCGTGGCTTGTATCAGGAAGTCGGCAAGCTGACCCGAGAATTGCACAGCGCTATCGTCAGCTTCCAGATCGACCCGACCATCCCGCAGGCCGAGGAGGTGTCGCAGATTACTGACGCTACCGAGCGCCTGTCGTACGTGGTCAAGCTGACCGAGGGGGCGGCCAATCGCACCATGGACCTGGTCGAGGAAAGCACCCCGGTGCTCAACGACCTGGCCAGCGAAGCCAAGGCCCTGAGCACCGACTGGCAGCGCTTCATGCGCCGCGAAGTGGCTGCGCCTGAGTTCCGTAACCTGGTCAAACGCGTCGACAGTTTCCTGACGCACAGCGCTGAAGGTAACCGCAAGGTTGCCGGGCATCTCAACGACATTCTGCTGGCTCAGGACTATCAGGACCTGACCGGCCAGGTGATCAAGCGCGTCACCACTTTGGTGACCGAGGTGGAAAGCAACCTGCTCAAACTGGTGCTGATGGCCAGCCAGGTCGACCGCTTTGCGGGTATCCAGCATGACCACGATCAATTGCGCGCAGAAAAAGATCTAGAAAAACATCCGACTCGGGGTGAAGGTCCGCAGATTCATGCCGATAAGCGTGAAGACGTTGTGTCCGGTCAGGACGATGTCGATGATTTGCTGTCCAGCCTGGGTTTTTAAGGAGCACGTTTGATGAGCTTCGGCGCCGATGAAGAAATCCTCCAGGATTTCCTGGTAGAAGCCGGCGAAATTCTTGAGCAACTGTCCGAGCAACTGGTCGAGCTGGAAAGCCGACCCGACGATGCCGACCTGCTCAATGCGATCTTTCGCGGTTTCCACACTGTAAAAGGGGGCGCCGGCTTCCTTCAGCTGAACGAGCTGGTGGAGTGCTGCCATATCGCCGAGAACGTGTTCGATATCCTGCGCAAAGGTGAGCGCCGGGTCGATGCGGAACTGATGGACGTGGTGCTTGAGGCACTGGATACGGTCAACAGCATGTTTGGCCAGGTGCGTGAGCGTGCCGAAGTGACCCCGGCCACTCCAGAGCTGCTGGCGGCCCTGGCGCGGCTGGCCGAACCCGGTGGCGCCGAGGTTGCCCAGGCGCCTGCCACAGCGGCAGCCGTCGCCGAGGTGCCTGTCGCGGTATCGGCCCCTGCCGATGAGCAGGACATCACCGACAGCGAGTTTGAGCAGCTGCTCGATTCGCTCGATGCGGTCAAGGCGCAAGCCGCGGTCGACGAGCAGATGCAGGGCGAGGCTGCCAGTGGCGACGGAGACGAAATCACGGACGCCGAGTTCGAGTCGCTGCTCGACCAGTTGCACGGTAAAGGCCAGTTCAGTGTCGAGGTCGCGGCACAGCCGGTCGTGCCTGTAGACGCGACTAGCGACGAAATTACCGACGAAGAATTTGAATCGTTGCTCGACCAGTTGCATGGCAAGGGCACTTTCCAGGCCGACGTCTTGCCTGCCGCCAAAGCGCCGGCGCCGGTCACGGTTGACAACAGCGCCGCCAGCGACGAAATCAGCGAGCACGAGTTCGAGGCGCTGCTGGACCAGTTGCACGGCAAGGGCAAGTTTGGTGGTGACGTTGCTGCGGTCGAGGCCCCGGCTGCCGCCAAGGTGCAAGCGCCTGCCCAGGCCAAGGCCGACAGCCAGCCGGTGGCCAAGCCAGCCGCTGCTGCGCCTGCACCTGCGGCCGCCAGCAAGCCTGCCCCAGCCCCCCGTGCGCCGGCGCCGGCTGCCGAGAAGCATGCCGTCAGCGAAGCGGAAACCACCGTTCGCGTCGACACCGCGCGGCTGGACGAGATCATGAACATGGTCGGCGAACTGGTACTGGTGCGTAACCGCCTGGTGCGCCTGGGCCTGAATAGCGGCGACGAGGCCATGTCCAAGGCCGTGTCCAATCTCGACGTGGTCACTGCCGACCTGCAGACGGCGGTGATGAAAACCCGCATGCAGCCGATCAAGAAAGTGTTCGGCCGCTTCCCGCGGCTGGTACGCGACCTTGCCCGCCAGCTGAAAAAAGAGATCAACCTGGAGCTGGTCGGCGAAGAAACCGACCTGGACAAGAACCTGGTCGAGGCCCTGGCCGACCCGTTGGTGCACCTGGTGCGCAACGCCGTCGACCATGGTGTCGAGATGCCCGACGAGCGTGAAGCTTCTGGCAAGGCTCGCACGGGCCGTGTGGTGCTGTCGGCCGAACAGGAAGGTGACCACATCCTGCTGTCGATCTCTGACGACGGCAAGGGCATGGACCCGAACATCCTGCGCGCCAAGGCCGTGGAAAAAGGCCTGATGGACAAGGATGCCGCTGAGCGCCTGAGCGAATCGGACTGCTACAACCTGATCTTCGCCCCGGGCTTCTCGACCAAGACCGAAATTTCCGATGTGTCTGGCCGTGGCGTGGGGATGGACGTGGTGAAAACCAAGATTTCCCAGCTCAACGGTTCGATCAACATCTACTCGGCCAAGGGCCAGGGCTCGAAGATCGTCATCAAGGTACCGCTGACCCTGGCGATCATGCCCACCCTGATGGTGATGCTGGGCAACCAGGCGTTCGCCTTCCCGCTGGTCAACGTCAACGAGATCTTCCACCTCGACCTGTCGCGCACCAACGTGGTCGACGGCCAGGAAGTGGTGATCGTGCGCGACAAGGCGCTGCCGCTGTTCTACCTCAAGCGCTGGCTGGTACAGGGCCAGGTGCACGAAGAGCAGCACGAGGGTCATGTAGTGATCCTGTCGGTCGGCACGCAACGCATCGGCTTTGTCGTCGATCAACTGGTTGGCCAGGAAGAAGTGGTAATCAAGCCGCTGGGCAAGATGCTGCAGGGCACCCCGGGCATGTCCGGGGCCACCATCACCGGTGACGGTCGCATTGCGTTGATTCTCGACGTCCCGAGCATGCTCAAGCGTTACGCCGCGCGGCGTATTTGATTTCGGTGGCGCACCCTGGCGGGTGGCGCCGCCTAATGGAGTGTTTATGGCAGTCAAGGTCCTGGTGGTGGATGATTCCGGTTTCTTCCGCCGCCGCGTCTCGGAAATCCTCTCGGCGGATCCGACGATCCAGGTAGTGGGTACCGCGACCAATGGCAAGGAAGCAATCGACCAGGCGCTGGCGCTCAAGCCCGATGTCATCACCATGGACTACGAAATGCCCATGATGGACGGCATCACCGCGGTGCGGCACATCATGCAGCGCTGCCCGACGCCGGTGTTGATGTTCTCCTCGCTGACCCACGAAGGCGCTCGCGTCACCCTCGACGCGCTGGATGCTGGCGCGGTGGATTACCTGCCGAAAAACTTCGAGGACATTTCGCGCAACCCCGACAAGGTCAAGCAGATGCTGTGCGAGAAGGTGCATACCATTTCGCGCAGCAACCGTCGCCTTGGCAGCTATGCCAGGACGGCACCGGCCGCCGCGCCTGCGCCGGCCAGCAGCCCTGCGCCCGCCAGCAGCTTCACCAACCCGGCGCCGGCCCGCCCTGCGGCGCCTGCCCGTGCAGCGGCCCCGGCGGCGCACGCGCCAGCCCCCAAGCGCAAACCCTACAAGCTGGTGGCCATCGGCACCTCGACAGGCGGCCCGGTGGCCCTGCAACGGGTATTGACCCAGCTGCCGGCCAACTTCCCGGCGCCGATCGTGTTGATCCAGCACATGCCGGCGGCGTTTACCAAGGCCTTTGCCGAGCGCCTGGACAAGTTGTGCCGCATCAATGTGAAGGAAGCCGAGGACGGCGACGTGCTGCGCCCAGGCCTGGCCCTGCTGGCCCCCGGTGGTAAGCAGATGATGATCGACGGCCGAGGCACCGTGAAGATCCTGCCCGGTGACGAGCGCCTGAACTACAAGCCATGCGTGGACATCACCTTCGGGTCGGCCGCGAAGTCGTACGGCGACAAGGTGCTGTCGGTAGTGCTCACCGGCATGGGCGCCGATGGCCGCGAAGGTGCGCGCCTGCTCAAGCAGGGCGGCAGCACCGTGTGGGCCCAGGATGAAGCCAGCTGCGTGATCTATGGCATGCCCATGGCCATCGTCAAGGCCAACCTGGCGGATGCGGTGTACAGCCTGGACGAAATCGGCAAGCACCTGGTGGAGGCCTGCGTCTGATGGACGTGCTCAGCCTGATCGGCCTGATTCTCGCCTTTGTCGCCATCGTCGGTGGCAACTTCCTTGAGGGGGGGCATGCCGGTGCCCTGGTCAACGGCCCGGCAGCGCTGATCGTGTTGGGCGGCACCCTGGCGGCAGCCTTGTTGCAGTCGCCGCTGTCCTCCTTCAAGCGCGCCTTGCAGATTTTGCGCTGGATCCTGTTTCCGCCGCGGGTCGACCTGGCGGGTGGCATCGACCGCGTGGTGAACTGGAGCCTGACCGCGCGCAAGGAAGGCCTGCTGGGCCTGGAAGGTGTGGCCGATGCCGAGCCCGACCCGTATGCGCGCAAGGGCCTGCAGCTGCTGGTGGACGGCGCCGAGCCAGAAGCCATCCGCAGTATCCTTGAAGTCGATTTTCTGACCCAGGAAAGCCGTGACATCCAGGCTGCCAAGGTGTTCGAGAGCATGGGCGGCTACGCCCCGACCATCGGCATCATCGGTGCGGTGATGGGCCTGATCCACGTGATGGGCAACCTGGCCGACCCGTCGCAGTTGGGCAATGGCATTGCCGTGGCCTTTGTCGCCACCATTTACGGCGTTGCCAGCGCCAACCTGATCCTGCTGCCGATCGCCAACAAGCTCAAGGCCAACGTCATGCGCCAGTCGCGCTACCGCGAGATGCTGCTCGAAGGCCTGTTGTCGATTGCCGAGGGTGAAAACCCGCGCTCCATCGAGTTGAAGCTGCAAGGCTTCATGGAGTAACCCATGCGTCGCCGTCGTCATACCGAGGAACACGAAAACCACGAACGCTGGCTGGTGTCGTACGCCGACTTCATCACCTTGCTGTTCGCCTTTTTCGTGGTGATGTACTCGATTTCCTCGATCAACGAGGGCAAGTACAAGGTTATTTCCCAGGCCTTGCTCGGGGTGTTCAACGACCCTGAGCGCAGCATGAAACCGATCCCCATCGGCGATGAGCAGCCGTTGAGCGTGCGCCCGGCAGAGCCGCTGGTAAAAGACAGCGAGCAGACCGAAGCGGGCCTGGCGGCGACCAATGTGGACCCGTTGAAAACCATCAGCGATGACGTGCGCGATGCCTTTGGCGACCTGATCAACAGCAACCAGATGACTGTGCGCGGCAACGAGTTGTGGATCGAGATCGAGCTGAATTCGTCGCTGTTGTTCGGGAGTGGCGATGCCATGCCCAGCGACAAGGCATTTGCCATCATCGAAAAGGTGGCCAACATCCTCAAGCCGTTCGCCAACCCGGTGCATGTCGAAGGTTTCACCGACAACCTGCCAATCCGCACGGCGCAGTACCCGACCAACTGGGAGCTGTCGTCGGCACGGGCGGCGAGCATCGTACGCCTGCTGGCCATGGAAGGGGTCAACCCGGCGCGCATGGCCTCGGTGGGTTACGGCGAGTACCAGCCGGTGGCCGGCAATGACACCGCCGACGGTCGCGCGCGTAATCGCCGGGTGGTACTGGTGATTTCCCGTAACCTCGAAGTGCGCCGCAGCCTGACAGGCTCGGGCAGTGCCCATGCAACGCCAGATGCCGCATTGCGCCGGGCTGGCACACAAAGTGCACCTGCAACGCCAGCAACGGTGGCGGGGCAGTAACTCGTCAATTCTCTGTCACTGTTACCCAGTTGATGAGATTGCCAAAGATCCCTGTGGGAGCGGGTTAATCGAGGCGTCGAACCGCCGCGAACAACGCGACACGGTGTATGGCACCGGCTACGCCGGTGTTCGCGGGTAAACCCGCTCCCACACTGATTGCACACGCTTCCAAGTGTTGAGCAAGGCAGTTTTTTCTACAGTGTCCCTGCCAAATCAATAGATAGAGTTTGCTTGATGAGAGTCTGGGCAGTAGCCAATCAAAAAGGTGGCGTCGGCAAGACCACCACAACCATCGCCCTGGCTGGCCTGCTGGCTGAGGCAGGCAAGCGCGTGGTCGTTGTCGACCTCGATCCGCACGGTTCGATGACCAGCTATTTCGGGCACAACCCCGATGCGCTGGAGCACAGCTGCTATGACCTGTTCCTGCACAAGGGCGCAGTGCCAGACGGCCTGCCCGGGCAGTTGCTGCTGCCCACCAGCGACCAGCGCATTTCGCTGTTGCCGTCGAGCACCGCACTGGCCGTGCTGGAGCGCCAGTCACCGGGGCAGAATGGCCTGGGCCTGGTGATCGCCAAGAGTCTGGCGCAGCTGTGGCAGGATTTCGACTATGCCGTGATCGACAGCCCACCCTTGCTGGGCGTGCTGATGGTCAATGCCCTGGCCGCCAGCCAGCAGTTGGTGATACCGGTGCAGACTGAATTTTTGGCGGTGAAGGGCCTGGAGCGTATGGTCGGCACCCTTGCCATGATCAACCGCTCGCGCAAGCAGGCGCTGCCGTACCAGATCGTGCCAACGCTGTTCGACCGCCGTACCCAGGCCTCCCTGGGCACACTCAAGCTGCTGCGTGATACCTATGGGCAACAGGTGTGGCAGGGCTATATTCCGGTGGATACGCGCCTGCGCGATGCCAGCCGCAAGGGCGTCACGCCCTCGCAGTTCGACAGCAAAAGCCGCGGCCTGATTGCCTATCGGGCGCTGCTCAAGCACCTGCTGACCTACAAGACTGCGGGGCAGGTGGCCTGATGACCCAGACCCGACATACCACCCGGCCGCAGATGGCCCTGCAGTCGTACCTCGATGGCCTGCTGCAGGAGGCCACCGAAGCCGAAGACCTGTTGGAACCGCCAGCCGCGCCGGACGCGTTCGCCGAGGCGGTGCGCGAGGAACAGGCACGCGATGCCCGTCAGCCGGCAACACCGGTGCCAGCCGAAGCCCCTGGAAACCTTGCCCAACGGCCGTTTGCCGAACCCAGGCTGGCGGTGTTGCCCAGCGTCGTGCCAGTAGAGGCGCCGGTGGTGACGGTGGTCGAGCAGGAGGTGCTCGCCGAGGCCGCCATTCCGGTGCTGGTCGAAGAACAAACCGTGCAACCCGCAGTGCCGCTGGTCGATGTGCACCTGCCGGCGCCCAATCTGCCGGTGCCCCCGGCGACCGTCGACGGCCGCCCGGTGTGGGCGGCGGAGCCGTTCGAGTGCCTGCTGTTCGACGTCGCCGGCCTGACCCTGGCGGTGCCGTTGGTGTGCCTGGGCTCGATCTACAACCTGGCCGGCCAGGAGCTGACGCCGCTGTTCGGCCAGCCTGACTGGTTCCTGGGTATTTTGACCTGCCAGGCCGGCAACCTGAAGGTGCTGGACACTGCGCGTTGGGTAATGCCTGACCGCTACCGCGACGATTTTCGTCAAGGCCTGAATTACGTGATTTCCGTGCAGGGCTACGAATGGGGACTGGCCGTGCACCAGGTCAGCCGCTCGCTGCGCCTGGACCCGTCCGAGATCAAGTGGCGTAGCCAGCGCGGCCAGCGGCCGTGGCTGGCCGGCACGGTGATTGAACACATGTGTGCACTGCTCGACGTCGCCGCACTGGCCGAGCTGATCGCCAGCGGCGCGGTCAAGCAGCTGCACGCCAAACAGAAATGACACAGAACACAACCGCGAAACAGCGGATTTTGAGGGTAGGGGAATGAAAAAGTCGTCTGCACAAGGTTCCGAAGATCCGATCCTGCAGTGGGTTACCTTCCGTCTGGACAACGAGTCCTACGGCATCAACGTGATGCAGGTACAGGAAGTGCTGCGCTACACCGAGATCGCCCCGGTGCCGGGGGCGCCAAGCTACGTGCTGGGCATCATCAACCTGCGCGGCAATGTGGTGACCGTGATCGACACCCGCCAGCGTTTTGGCCTGATGCCGACCGAGGTCACCGACAACACCCGTATCGTCATCATCGAAGCCGACAAGCAAGTGGTCGGCATCCTGGTCGACAGCGTGGCCGAAGTGGTTTACCTGCGCCAGTCCGAAATCGAAACCGCACCGAACGTGGGTAACGAAGAGTCGGCCAAGTTCATCCAGGGCGTGTGCAACAAGAATGGCGAACTGCTGATCCTGGTCGAGCTGGACAAGATGATGACCGAGGAAGAGTGGTCCGAGCTGGAGAATATCTGAGTTGATCCTACAGGTTGCTGTCATCTTCCTGGCGTTGGTCTGGGCGCTGAGCCTGTGGTTTTTCCTCAACTACAGCAAGCGCCAGCGCGAGCTGGCTGCGCAGCAAGCCGAGGGCGATGCGCTGCGTGACCAGCGCATCAAGGACCTGGCCAAGCGCCTGGACGACTACCAGAACGGTACCGTGCGCATGGGCGAGGCGCTGCACGAACTGAGCGTGACGATGGCCCCGCTGCCTGACAGGCTCCAGCAGCTGGAGCAGCGCGACCCCAGCAACGTCACCTTCTCCCAGGCGGCCAAGCTGGTCGGCATGGGCGCCAGCGTGGCCGAGCTGACCGAAAGCTGTGGCCTGACCCAGGCCGAGGCGGAGCTGATGAGCAAGCTGCACCGCAGCGGGTAACCTGGTTTACAAGCCTGCCTCAGGGCCTGGCCCACGAGCCATATGAGCCCACGCGGGCAACCCGGTTCAATGGCAGCAATTGCCGTTGCGCCGCCTGTATCGCCGGCAGGTCGACGAACTGATAGGCGTTGACCCGTGGCATGGCATACAGGTTGGTTACCTGGCGCATTACCCTTAGCACGGGCAAACGCTGATCGACCATGTCGCTGAGCAGTTGCGGCCCGGTGAGGCGGCTGAGCGTGGTGGCGTAGCGGTAGAACCCCGCCCGATCGGTTTCACGCGAGGGCTTGCTGTCATAGAAGCCGGGTTCGCCAAGGTAGCGGGCGTGCATTTCTTCAAGGATGGCCCGCAGGGTGGGGTTACCTGGGTGACTGCCGATCATGCTGTTGTTGTACAGGCAGCGCATGCCCATGCTCTCGTTGGCCATGGGCGGGAACAGCAGCAGGCCGTCATCGGTGGTGCTCAGGTCAACGTCGCCCAACGCCTCTGCGGGCTCGCCCTGCGCTGCACCTTCGAGAACGGCGGGGTGCTCGCCAGCGGCCAGCAGGCTATCGTCGATGTCCATGTACAGACCACCCTCGGCATCCAGCAACGCGTAGCGCAGGATATCCGACGCCGAAGCGTAGTTGCTGGCCACCCCGCCATTGCCATCAATCGCGGCTGCATACTGCGGGTAATTGTCGCCGGCCTTGAAGCGGGCATAGAAGGGCTGCTGCTCCAGCGACAGCACACGCACTTGGGGGGCGCGTTCGGCCAGCAGGCGCAGGTTTTCCTGGTAGGCCGTTGGCGTACTGGTGGAGAGGTAGAGGCGCAGCGTGTAGTCGCTGCCGCGACTGTGTTCGGCATTGCGCGCGAGGTTGGCCAGCAATGTGTCGTCGATTACTCGGTCGCCGACCCAGATGCTCAGTATCTGCCTGGGGATGGGGCGCAGCGTGGCGGCCGCAGGCAGGGGTAACTGCACGGGCAGCTGCAGGTCGATACCCAGCGCCCGCAGGGTGTTCGTGCGCATATCGTTGCTCACCGGGCGACTGCCAACGGTCACCGGCACCAGATCGCGCGAGCCGGGGGCCGCCTGGAAATACGTCGGGTCCACTTCATTGAGGTCGCTTGCGCGCATGAACGCGTCCGCTTCAACGTCGTAGACCACATCGTCGAAATAGCCGCCGATCGACGCGCTCAGCGTGTCGGCCGTGCCGTCGTAGCTGGGGGTTCTGAGGACTGCGCCGGCGACCAGCGGATCTGCGCCGGCCAAGGCTGCCGCAGGCACTGGTAGGTGAAAGTATTGCTCCACCTCTGCGGCCGCCGCCAGGGGCAGCTTTGGCGGGTCTAGTGGGCTCAAGGGGTAGCCAACTTGCCCGTTGATCCGGCTGGGTACGACGAAACCGTCATATTTGAGGCGAAACAGCGCGGGTGCCCGGGTTACCCCGGCGTGGATCAGCGGTGCGGCGTTGAGTAGGCCGAACACCGCGTTGCCCACACCTTCGGCCTTGGCCTGGGCATGCTTTGCATTGATGGCCTGATCCAGGCCCAGCCCAAACTGCGCGGCGCCAGCGGCGGCAAACAATGGCGCGAGCTCGGGCACCGCCAGCGCCAGCGGCGCCAGCAGGTTGATCGAGGCGTTGAGGTAACCACGCCACTTCGCCTTGGTCACTTCGCTGTCGCTGGTGACGATGAAGTCGGCATCGCGGTAGCTGCGCTGCTTGTGGCGTCTGGCCAGGGCAAGGAACAGGTCTTCGCTGAGCGCCGGGCTGTAGGTGGCGGGCTTGTAGTTGATGTAATCGCGGGGCGACCAGATGCCTTCGGCGGTGAATCCCGGGCGATTGCTGTCCAGGTGGTACGGCTGCGGATAGCAACCCAGGCCGCTCAGAGCCGTGTGCAGACCGCTGTAGCTCAGCCCGTCCTCACGGTCGGCGAGGGCGAAGTGTGCCTCTACTGCTTCGCGCTTGCGCGGGTCCTGACACTGCTCGGCCAGCCAGTCCTGCATCTGCGCCAGGTCGCTGAACTCATGCAATGGCGAGGCGTTGCCGGGGATGTACAGCAGGGTCAGCCCGCTGACGGTGTCCTGCAGGCACAGCAGGTCGGTACTGACGTAACCATAGACATTGAGCAGGCTGGCACGAATCCGCGACCTGCTGCTGGGCTTGCCGTTGGCACGCAGCACCGGGCCTGGCCGCTCCAGCCCGGCAGCTTGCCAGGCCAGCCTGCGCCCGCCATCGCTGAGGCTGCCTTCGCTGACCTGTTTGTTGCAGGCGGTGATGAAGCTGATCTTCGCCGCCTTGCGGTAGGTGTCCAGGCCTTCGGCCCAGTAACGGTCAAGGGTGGCTTTGTAGTGGTTGTGGAAATCCAGCTGCCAGATGAACGCCTGGAAGTCTTCGGCAGGCAGTTGCACGTGGGTGCGGGCACTGTAGTCGGCGTTTTCGGTCTGTCGGAACAGGCCGTTGTACACCGAGTACTCGGCGCCGTAGTGAATAAGGCCCTTGCCATGCAGGGCGCCGACGATGGTCAACGGGCCCTCGGGAAAATGGCCGCCCCAGGGCGCACCCAGCGCTGCGCCGATCAGGTTGTTGCTGGATTCACCCTGCCAGTTGGCCAGCACGGCCTGGGTCAGGGTCATCTTTTCTGTGACTACACCCACCCAGCCGCGGTCCGGGTCGAACTGGTAATGCAGGGTGACTGCGTCGGTGGCGTCCGGGTCCAGCGTCAGGCCGCGCGCGTCGGCCCAGCGGCGGATGGCGTCTGCGGCAGCCCGGTCCGGGCGCGGGAACGCCGCCAGGCTATCGCGCACGTACTGCACGCCTTTGTCATTGAGGTAGCGGGTATTCATGCTGTCTGCACCTTTGTCGGTCGAAGGCCGACAAAGGTGGTGCCAGGGCAGCCACGCAAGGGGCTAACTATGTATCGGGCTGCGGATCAGGCAATGCCCAACTATGTTGCTGCCCCATATGGGCGATGCGGTCCAGGGGGACCTGTTCGCGCAGTACCTCGCTGAACTGGCGCAGGTTCAACGTGGCGTGCAGGTCGTAGACCGGCGAGACCAGCAGGTGGCAGATTTCGCGCAGTTGCCTAAGCAACGGCAGCCGCTCGTCGATCACGTCATTGAGCGCGCCGGGGCCGGAGATCAGGTTCAGGCGCCGCGCATAAGCCTGGAACGGCAACGGCTGCAGCTTTGGGTCCGGGCGGCTGTGGTAGAAATCCGGGGCCAGGTGGTAGCGGCGCAGGATCTCTTCGGATATCGCGTCCAGCGTCGGGTTGTTCGGGTGGCTGGCGATCATGCTGCTGTTGAATTTGATATACATGCCCAGCTGGTCGTTCGATACCGGTGGCGCCAACAGCAGGCCGTCCGGGGTAACCTGGAGCGTGCAATTGGCCAAAGGCGGGCGCGCTTCGGCAGCGCTGGCGGAAAGCAGCCGGTCGTCCGCGTCCAGGTACAGCCCGCCATAATACCGGAGCAGGCGATAACGCAGGATGTCGCACGCCGATGCGAAGTTGCGCCCAACGCCATTCTTGCCATGGAGCGCGTCGAGGTACTGCGGGTAGTAAACCGAGCGGCTGAATTCCTGAAAAAAGCCCTGGTGCTCCAGTGTCAGCACCTGCGCACCCTCGGCACGCGCGCCGAGCGTGCGAAGGTTGAACTCATAGCTGGCAGGGTGCTGGCGCGACAGGAAAATCTGCAGGCGATACCCGCTGGCGCGGGCGACCTGGGCATTATGCACCAGTGTTTCGAGGAACTGGCCCTGCAGCGGTTGGTCGCCCACCCACACACTGCTGATGAGCTTTGCAAGGGGCATGGTCTGCTGCTGGGTGTACAGCGAGTAGTCGACCGGCAGGTCCAGGTCGATGCCCAGCGCATGCAGGGTGGCCACGCGCTGCTGGTCGGTGGCAACGCGCCGCTCGGTCGACAGGCTCAGTGCCGTGTCGCCTTCGTTGGCCACTCGCCAGCGGGGGGGCGCAACCCACTGGTTATCGCGCGAGCGGATGAAACTGTCACTGGAAAATTCATATTCGACCCATTCGCTGACCAGGCCATCGCGGGTCTGCAACCAGGCCATGAAGCGATGCCTGAGGTTTTCGTCGACCCGCGTCACCAATGCGCCTGTGGTGTTGGAAACGACCGCCTGTTCGCGGAAGGCCATTTCTACCGAATCCAGGGCCGGTGCCTCCGGTGCCGCGCCGATCGGTGCGCCGAGCAGTTCGCTCAGCCGTGCGGGGCTGAAAAAACCTGGTCGGGTATAGCGAAACATTGCTGCGGGCCTGCCGATGGCGTTGGCCGCCGTGGGCAGTGCATTGAACAGGCCAAAGGCCTGGTTTGCCGCGCCGTCGGCCTTTTTGCCCAGGCTCTTGCCGTTGATCGCCTGGTCCAGGCCCAGGCTGAACTGGGCCAGGCCACCGCCAATCAGTAGCGGGGTCAGTTCGGGTAGCACGATGACCAGCGGCGTCAGTATTGCGCTGGCCAGTTGCAGGTAGCTGCTCCAGCGGGCTTTGTTGATGTCGTGGTTGCTGGTGATCTGGGCGTCGGCGTCGGCGTAGGTACGGTCCTGGCGGAGCAAGGCCAGGTACTCGAACAGGTCGGTGGTGATCGGCGGGCTATAGGTCTCAGGGCGGTAGCCGATGATCTGCGTCGGGTTCCAGAAACCGCTGGTGGCAAAACCGGGGTGCCTCGCGCTGAAGCGGTGCGGCCTAGGGTACAGCCCAAGCCCGCTCAAGGCGGTGCGCAGCCCGCTGAAGTCCAGGCCGTCGGGCCAATCGGCACGGGCGAAATGAGCCAGTAGTGCCTCACGTTTATGCGCCTCCTGGCACTGTGCCGCAAACCAGTGCTGCAAGGCCGATTCGTCTGCGAACCCGTGGAAGGGTGACGCATTGCCGGGTATGTACAGCAATACTTCAGGCCCGCTCCCGGGCCTGATCTGCAGAATATCGGTGGCGCTGTAGCCGTAGACGTTGAGCATAGACAGCCGCAGGTCGCCACGCGGCAGCAGGCCGGCAGCCCGCCATGCCAGTTGGCGCTGCGTTTCGTTCAGGCTGCCCTCCAGCATCTGCTGGTTGCAGGCGGCAATGAAGGCAATGCGCAGCGCCTTCTGATAATCAGTCAGGTGATGGTCCCAGTAGGCGTCGAGGCTTTGTTTGTAACTATTCAGAAAACTCAGGCTCCAGAGGTAGGCCTGGAAGTATTCGGCACGTACCGGCAGGCGCGTGTCGGGGGCATAGCGAGGTGGCTGCGTGCGTCGATACAGACCGTTGAACACCAGGTAGGGCGATGCATTGCTGAGCTCGCTTGGTGGCTCCAGGCGCTCGACCAGGGTCAACGGCCCGCGTGGTGGCAAGCCTGCCCAGTTGCCGTAGTGGAAGCCGCTGTAGCCTGCGGCAGGTTCGCCCTGCCAGTTGCCTAGCAGGGCCTCGACCAGGTTCATCTGTTGGCTGATGACCGCATTTTCCTGAAACCGGGTACGGCCCTCTCCCAGGGGTTCGAGCTGATAGTGGAAAGTGAGCACGTCGATCTCCAGCGGCGACTGCGCGATGCCTTGCGGCTCGAGCCACTTGCGTAGCGTCTGCTCGGCCAACTGGTCGGGGCGGGGGAAGTCCTGCAGGGCCTGGCGAACCAGGCCGAGATTATCTTGCGGGATGTGGCGCATGCGGTGACCCCTTGTGAAGATGGAGGGGCCACAGGGTGCGATAACGGTTCTCCCAAAGGTGTTAGATAGTGCTACCGCCTATTGGCCGTAAGTGCTTGGGCCGATGGCCTGGCACTGCAGGACGCCGACCTCAGGGTTTGCCCCAGGAGTGGTAGTTGCCGATTGTCACCACGCTACTCAGTGCCTGGTCGCTGTTGCGCGCCTGGGAAATGGGCAAGGCCAGGTTTTCCGTGAGGGCGCGATAAGTGGTCTGCGGAATCGACTCCAGCTTGCTTAGTTGCCGCAGGAACTGCAGCCTGGGTAGATGCCGAGCAACTATATCGTTTAGCAAGCCTGGCCCGGTCATCCTGCTCATTTCCCTGGCGTAGGCTGCGTAACCGTGGGTGCCTTCCAGCGGCCTGATGTCGTAGAACGACAGATTGCTGCGGTAGCGTGCGTCCATCTCTGCAGAAATCGCGAGCAGGGTCGGGTTGTTGGCATGGCTGCCGATCATGTTGCTGTTGTAGTCACAATGCATGCCCAGCAGCTCGTTGTTCACCGGGCTGCCGAGGACCAGGCCATCAGGCGTAGTTTTCAAGGCTACCGAGCTGATCATTGCGAAGTTGTCGGGGTTGTCTTCGAAGCTGCGCAGTGTGTCGTCGACGTCCATGTAGATTCCGCCCTCCGAATGGAGTAACGGGTAGCGCAGTATGTCGGAGGCAGACGCGAAGTTTGCCCCGTTGCTATCCAGTGCCTGGCGGTACTGATGGTAGAAGTCAGTTTGCTCGAAGGCCGCGTAGAAGGGCTGCTCTTCCAGGGTTTTGATCTGAACGTTCGAAGCAGCGGTCAGCTTTGCGCGGTTTTTCATGAAGGCTTTAGGGTTGGACTTCGACAGGTAGAACTCATAGGTAAAGCCCGTACCCTCAAGGCGGTTGGCATTGCTCGCGATGTTCTCCACCAGCTCATCGGGGATGCTTTTATTGCCGACCCAGATGCTGAGAATTTTCTTCGGCAGTGGGGCTGCTTCCGAGCTGTTGACCACAGGCACACTCAGCGGCAGTTGCAGGTCAACGTCCAGGTTGCGCAGCGTGTACATGCGCATTGCATTGCTGGCGCCACGCGTGGCCGGGTTGACCTCATACAGTTCGCGCGTACCCGCGGTTACCTGGTAGTAGTTGGGCAGTACTTCGTTGGCATCCTCCTGGAGGATGAAGGCATCGTTTTCTGTGTCATACACTACTTCGACTTCGTTGCCGTCGTTGAGCGCCAGCAGCGGATTGGTACCCGTTGCGCGATTCAACGGGCCCCTGGCGATCCGCGTTGCTTCCACAGGTGGCTCGGCTGGCACGAAAAAGTCTGCCAGTATTTCTTCAGGTAGCCGGGGAGGGCTGTTGGGGCTCAGCGGGTAGCCCCACTGATCGTTCAGGCGCGTGGGCAGGACGAAGCGCGAACTTTTGCCTGGGAAGAGCATGCGGGGGCGACTTGCAGGCAGCGAGGCCAACGGCGCGGCATTAAGCAGGCCGAAGGCGATGTTGCTCACGCCGTCGGCTTTGTCTTCTAGCGTCTTGCCGTTGATCGCCTGATCGATTCCCAGGCCAAACTGCGCGACACCGCCCGCTGCCAGCAGCGGAATCAGCTCGGGAACCACCAGGGCCAGCGGTGCCAGCAGGTTGATCGACGCCACCAGGTAGCCGCGCCAGCGAGCCTTGGTCACCTGTGCATTGCTGGTGATGATGAAGTCGGCATCGGCATAGCTGCGTTCGCGTTGACGTTGTGTGAGGGCTGCGAACAGATCACCTTCGAGTAACGGGCTGTACTGCTCGGCCTTGTAGTTGATGTACTCGCGGGGGTGCCAGGGGCTGTCGACGGTGAAGCCAGAACGATTGGGCGATCGATGGTGAATACCCGGGTAGGCGCCAAGGCCGTCCAGCGCGGTATCCAGCCCACTGAAATCCAGGCCATCGGGGGTGTCGACCAGCCGGAAAAACTGGCGCAGGCGCAGGCGTTTTTCGTTGTCGCGGCACTGTTCGGCGAACCAGTCTTGCATGGCTGCCATGCCGTCGAATTCATGCAAGGGCGATGCATTGCCTGGCAGGTACAGGAGTACTTCTGGCTGTGCCTGGTCAGTGATGCAGATCAGGTCGGTGGCAGCGTAGCCGTAAACGTTCAAAGGCCTCGCCTGCAAGCCGGGCGCTTTCGCCATCAGCCCCGCAACTTGCCAGGCCATCTGGCGGCCTGCATCGCTCAATGAGCCTTCCTCAACCTGCTTGTTGCAGGCGGCCATGAAGCTGATTTGCAGCGACTGGCGGTGCGTCTGTGTAGCGTGTTGCCAGTAATCGTCGAGCATGCCGACGAAGCGGGTGTGAAAGTCCAGATCCCAGATGAACTGCTGCATGGCCTCGACGTCGACCGGCAGATGTGTGCTGCTGTCGTAGCGGGCCGGCGTAGTCCGGCGAAACAGACCGTTGAACACCGAGAACCGGGCGCTGTTGTCAAGCTCCCCCAGCTCCGGCAGGCGCTCTACGATAGCCATCGGGCCATCTGGCAAAGTGCCTGCCCAGTGGCCCGGCAGCAACTGGCCGATCAGGTTGTTGGCTGTTTCACCCTGCCAGTCTGAAAGCATCGCTTGGGTAAGTGAAAGGCGCTGAACGATGACTGCCTGATTGCCGCGGTAGTGCAGGGTGACTACGTCGATCTGGTCGGGGTCAAGGTCATGGCCCCGCTGCGCCAGCCATTGGTGGATTTCACGGCTGGCTTCGCGGTCAGGGCGGGGGATATGGCTCAGGTGGTCGCGAACGTATTGCACGCCCGCGGTGTTGATGCGGCTTGTGGACATGGTGTTTACCTTGCTCATTGACGGGAATGGCAAGGCTGAACGGCTGACGCCGACTGCGGTGGTAGATAACTACCGGTGGTTGGCGGGTGGCAGCAGCGGGGTTACCGGAGTGATGTCGCGCGGCGCCTGGGCTTCGTCGCTGAAACCAGCGGGCACCTTGCCCCGCAGTTGCCAGGCGAAGGCGATGATCTCGGCGATGGTGAGGTACAGCGCTTCGGGAATCTGTTCGCCCAACTCCAGGCGTGCCAACAGGCGCACCAGCTCGGCGTTTTCGTAGATCGGCACCTCATGCTCGCGGGCCAGGGCCAGGATGGCCTCGGCCAGCGCATCGTCACCCTTGGCGCTGAGGGTAGGGGCCTGTTGGCCGTCGTAGGTCAGGGCAATGGCCTGACGCGGTGGTTTCTGTGTCATGCGTTTTCGTCTACCCAGCGTTGCTCCACCCGTGTGCGCGGGCCTTGAGGGGGAATGCCCGGGTGGCATTCCAGGTCGCCAACGTCCAGGCCGCGTTCCAGCAGGCGCTGGCGCAAGGCACCGAGCTGGCTGTCGATCAGCCTTGCGGTTTGTTCGCGCTCTGCCCACAGGTGCCCGCTCAGGCGGCCTTGGCTGAACTGCGCCTGTACTTGCAGCGGGCCGAGGGGTGAAAGGTCGAAGGCCAGTTCGATGCGCCACAGGGCTTGCAGCGGATCCTGTGCTTCGTGTTGGCGGTCGGCCTGCTGTTGTGGGGTTTCTTCACGCTGCAGTTTGACCTGCAATGGGATGAACTCCTGGCCGTGGCGGATCGGCACTTCGGTTTGCCAGGTGGTCTGCAGATTGCCGTTTTCCAGCGTGCCGGTTTGTTGCAGGCTGCTCATGGCATGGCTTTGCAGGCGCGAGATGGCGGCCGCGGCCAGGCGCAGCAGTTGTTGCAGGTCGCCTTCGTCTTCCAGTGCCTTGAGCAGGCGCGACGGTAGCGGAAATGCTCCAGGCTGCGGCTTGGGGCTGACCCGTTCAAGCATGCCCAGGGCGCTGCGCGCCAGCGCCGGCATGGTCACGGCCAGGCTGGCGGGGGCCAGGCTGGGGGCGCCCGCCGGGAGGGCCGGGGCTTGGGCAACCAGTCGCAGCAAGTGTGCCTTGAGGTCGGTGGCAACGCTGGCAGGGAAGCCGCCCAACAGTTTCGCTTCCAGGAAGGCACCGCTGCTATTCAGAGCCTGGGCCACGCCCTTGGCGTCCCCCAGTTGCCGGGCATCCGGCAGGCCGGCCAACAAGCGTTCGGCACTGGCGCGCAGGTCGCCCTCGACGCCCGGGTCGCGGGTGAGCTGCTGCAGGGCGTTGAGCAGGCCGGGCAGCGAGGCCTGGCGGTTTTGCTGGGTCAGCAGTTGCTGGGCAATGCTCAGTTGGTCCTGCCTGCCGCTAAGCGGTACGAAGCGCAGCGACTGGTCACCCTGCACCAATGCGCTGAGCAGGCTGCCAATGGCCAGTGGGCGCGGGCTGTCGACGCTCAACGTGGCGCCGGCCTGCGCACTGTTGAGCAGGCTGACCAGCGCCCGGTAGATCGCCGGTTGGCCGGGCGTTTGGGGTAACGCCTGGTTGGTCAGTACCTTGCCTTGCAGCAGGGTGCCGACGGGCACTTTGCTGGTATCCAGGCGAGTGAGGGTGGTGATCTGGCTGGCGTTGGCCTGCTGCAGCATGATTGCCAGGCGGTTGCTTTCGGTCTGGCTGACAGTGACCTGGCTGCCTTGGGGCAGGGGCTGGCTGGCGCTGGCTTGCAGTTGGGTCTGCACGCCGTTGGCTTGCATCAACCGCAGTACCAGCTGAAATTCCTGGCCCGTCTGGCGCAGCGACACGACCTCGGCCTGCGCGGTCTCGCCGGGTGCCAGCAGGCCGGGCTGCGCCTGGATCAGGCGCAGCAGTTCGCCGGTCATGCCAGCCTTCATGGCTTGGCTGTTGATCGCGGTTTGTGCGCCGAGACTATTGATTTCAGTCATGATTGTATACAACCTGTCGAACCCGGCCTCTTGGCAGCGCGGTGGCGCGTGTAATAATGCCGACCGCCCGTGGTTGCCAGTATAACGGCAGCGCGCGGGGCGACTTGAGACACAAGGGTTCTGGAGCGGCGTCGCCTGCTTCGCGGGCTTGCCCGCTCCCACAGGTTCAGCGCAGCTTTCAGAAACTGCACGAGACCTTGTGGGAGCGGGCAAGCCCGCGAAACAGGCGACGCCGGCCCGAAGCCCTACAAAGATAAGGCGAAACCGTGACCCTTCACCTCCAAGCTGCGGGCCTGGCCTGCGAGCGCGACTGGCGCCTGCTGTTCGAGCAGCTCGATTTCGAGCTGGGCGCCGGCGACATGCTGCAGATCAGCGGCCCCAACGGCAGCGGCAAGACCAGCTTGCTGCGCCTGCTGGCCGGGTTGATGCAACCCACCGCCGGGCAGATACTGCTGGGCGGCAAGCCACTGGCCGAGCAGCGCCATGCCCTGGCCAGCATTCTGCTGTGGATCGGTCACGCCGCGGGCATCAAGGACCTGCTCACCGCCGAGGAAAACCTCACCTGGCTGTGCGCCTTGCACCAGCCAGCCAGCCGCGAGGCGATCTGGGCGGCGCTGGAGGCGGTCGGTTTGCGCGGTTTCGAGGACGTACCCTGCCATACCCTGTCGGCCGGCCAGCAGCGTCGCGTGGCCCTGGCCCGTCTGCACCTGGCCAGCCCGCCGCTGTGGATTCTCGACGAGCCGTTCACTGCCCTGGACAAGCAAGGCGTAGCGCAGCTCGAAGCGCACCTGGCGGCCCACTGCGAGCAGGGCGGCACAGTGGTGCTGACCACCCACCACACGCTGGAACGCAAGCCCTCCGGTTACCGTGAACTGAACCTGGGGCAATGGGCGGCATGAGCGTATTCATCTTGTTGTTGCGCCGCGAAGCCCGCCTGCTGTTCCGGCGCCCTGCCGAGCTGGCCAACCCGTTGGTGTTCTTCGCCATCGTCGTGGCCATGTTCCCGCTGGCAGTCGGCCCGGAAAGCCAATTGTTGCAAACCTTGTCGCCGGGCCTGGTCTGGGTTGCGGCACTGCTGGCGGTGCTGCTGTCGCTGGACGGCTTGTTCCGCAGCGATTTCGAGGATGGCTCGCTGGAACAATGGGTGCTGTCGCCGCACCCGCTGGCGCTGCTGGTGCTGGCCAAGGTGCTGGCGCACTGGATCTTTTCCGGGCTGGCACTGGTATTGTTGGCGCCGCTGCTGGCGCTGATGCTGGGGCTACCAAGCCATTGCCTGCCGGTACTGCTCGGTTCCCTGCTGCTGGGCACACCGGTATTGAGCCTGCTGGGCGCGGTGGGCGCAGCACTGACGGTCGGTCTGAAGCGCGGTGGTTTGTTACTGGCGTTGCTGATTCTGCCGTTGTATATCCCTGTATTGATCCTGGGCAGTGGTGCGTTGCAAGCGGCGTTGCAAAATATGCCCGCAACCGGCCACCTGCTCTGGCTCGCCAGCCTGACGGCCCTGGCCGTTACCCTGGCACCCTTTGCGATAGCGGCCGGCCTGAAGATCAGCGTCGGCGAATAACGAGTCCCGGGCTTTCAAGCCCGGCAAATACCCTGGATGTACCCTGATGAAAATAAGCTGGACGTGGTTCCACAAGCTGGGCTCCCCGAAATGGTTCTATGCCATCAGCGGCCGCATGTTGCCATGGCTGGCCGGCGCTGCCGTGCTCCTGCTGCTGGTCGGTATCACCTGGGGCCTGGCATTCGCCCCCCAGGACTACCAGCAAGGCAACAGCTTCCGCATCATCTACATTCATGTGCCGGCGGCAATGCTGGCGCAGTCCTGCTACGTGCTGCTGGCAGTCGCCGGGGTAGTGGGGCTGGTGTGGAAGATGAAACTGGCCGACGTCGCCCTGCAATGTGCCGCGCCCATTGGCGCCTGGATGACCGCCGTGGCGCTGGTTACCGGCGCCATCTGGGGCAAGCCGACGTGGGGCAGTTGGTGGGTGTGGGACGCCCGCCTTACGTCCATGCTCATCCTGTTGTTCCTGTACTTCGGCATCATTGCGCTGGGCCAGGCGATCAGTAATCGTGACAGTGCGTCCAAGGCCTGTGCGGTGCTGGCGATTGTCGGCGTGGTCAACATCCCGATCATCAAGTACTCGGTGGAGTGGTGGAACACCCTGCACCAGGGCGCCACCTTCACCCTCACCGAAAAGCCGGCGATGCCCGCCGAAATGTGGCTGCCGTTGCTGTGCACGGCGTTGGGTTTCTACTGTTTCTTCGGCGCCGTGCTGTTGCTACGCATGCGCCTTGAAGTGCTCAAGCGCGAGGCGCGCGCCAGTTGGGTCAGGGACGAAGTGTTGAACAGCCTGGGGCGGAGGAGCGCACAATGAGCTTTGCCACCTTCGGTGATTTTCTCGCCATGGGCCACCATGGCCTGTACGTGTGGTCGGCCTATGGCATCTGCCTGGCGGTGCTGGCGCTGAATGTCGCCGCGCCGCTGCTGGCCCGCCGTCGCTACCTGCAAGAAGAGGCGCGCCGTTTGCGCCGGGAGAACAACCAGTGAATCCGCAGCGCAAGAAACGCCTGTTGCTCATCGTCGGCCTGCTGGTCGGCGTCGGGGTTGCCGTCGGCTTTGCCTTGAGCGCATTGCAGCAGAACATCAACCTGTTCTACACACCGACCCAGATCGCCAATGGCGAAGCGCCGATGGACACCCGCATTCGTGCCGGGGGCATGGTCGAGAAGGGCTCGGTGCAGCGCTCGTCCGACTCGCTGGATGTGCGCTTTGTGGTCACCGACTTCAACAAGTCGGTGCCAATCACCTACCGCGGCATCCTGCCCGACCTGTTCCGTGAAGGGCAGGGCATCGTCGCCCTGGGCAAGGTCAACGCCGAAGGCGTGGTGGTGGCCGATGAAGTACTGGCCAAACACGACGAGAAGTACATGCCGCCTGAGGTCACCAAGGCCCTGAAGGAAAGCGGCCAGGCCGCCACCAGCACGGAGGCCAAGCCATGAACGCGGCGTTGGTGATACCCGAACTCGGCCAGCTGGCGATGATTCTGGCCATCTGCTTTGCCGCCGTGCAGGCCAGTGTGCCGCTGCTCGGCGCCTGGCGTGGCGACAGCCTCTGGATGAGCCTGGCGCGGCCGGCGGCGTGGGGGCAATTCGCATTCCTGGCATTTGCCTTCGCCTGTTTGACCCATGCCTTCATGACTGACAATTTCTCGGTCGCCTATGTGGCCAGCAACTCCAACAGCGCCTTGCCCTGGTACTACAAGTTCAGCGCCGTGTGGGGCGCCCACGAGGGTTCGCTGCTGCTGTGGGCGTTTATCCTGGGCGGCTGGACCTTTGCCGTGTCGGTGTTTTCGCGCCAGTTGCCGCAGGTGATGCTGGCCCGCGTGCTGGCGGTGATGGGCATGATCAGCGTCGGCTTCCTGAGCTTCCTGATCATCACCTCCAACCCGTTCCAGCGCCTGCTGCCGCAAGTGCCCACCGACGGTCGCGATCTCAACCCGCTGCTGCAGGACTTTGGCCTGATTGTTCACCCGCCGATGCTGTACATGGGCTACGTGGGCTTCTCGGTGGCCTTTGCCTTCGCCATTGCCGCCTTGCTCGGCGGCCGCCTGGACGCTGCCTGGGCGCGCTGGTCGCGGCCCTGGACCATCGTCGCCTGGGCCTTCCTGGGTGTCGGTATCACCCTGGGCTCGTGGTGGGCCTACTATGAGCTGGGTTGGGGTGGCTGGTGGTTCTGGGACCCGGTGGAAAACGCCTCGTTCATGCCTTGGCTGGTGGGCACGGCGTTGATCCACTCGCTGGCGGTGACCGAAAAGCGCGGGGTGTTCAAGAGCTGGACCGTCTTGTTGGCAATTGCCGCATTCTCGCTGAGCCTGCTGGGTACCTTCCTGGTGCGTTCCGGTGTGCTGACCTCGGTGCACGCATTCGCCGCCGACCCGTCGCGGGGCATTTTCATCCTGTTCTTCCTGTTGTTCGTGGTCGGTGGTTCGCTCACCCTGTTCGCCCTGCGCGCACCGGTGGTCAAGAGCCAGGTCGGCTTCGCCCTGTGGTCGCGCGAGACGCTGCTGCTGGCCAACAACCTGGTGCTGGTGGTGGCCGCGTCGATGATTCTGCTCGGCACGCTGTACCCGCTGGTGCTTGATGCCCTGACCGGGGCCAAGCTGTCGGTGGGTCCGCCGTATTTCGATGCCTTGTTCCTTCCGCTGATGGCACTGCTGATGGTGGTAATGAGCGTGGGCGTGCTGGTGCGCTGGAAGGACACCCCGGGCAAATGGCTGGTCAGCATGATGACCCCGGTGCTGATCGGCAGTGCCATCCTTGCCCCGGTTGCCGGTTTTATCGTTGACGACTTCGACTGGCCGACCCTGACCGCCTTCGCCCTGGCTGCCTGGGTGGTACTCGGCGGGCTGCGCGACATCCTCGACAAGACCCGTCACAAAGGCCTGCTCAGGGGCCTGCCTGGCCTGGGGCGCAGCTACTGGGGCATGCAGCTGGCACACCTGGGCCTGGCGGTGTGTGCGCTGGGCGTAGTGCTGTCGAGCAACAACAGCGCCGAACGCGACCTGCGCATGGCCCCGGGCGAAAGCGTGGAGCTGGGTGGGTACCACTTCCTGTTCCAGGGCGCCAAGCACTTCGAGGGGCCGAACTTCATCTCCGACAAAGGTACCGTCGTGGTCAGCCGTGATGGCCGTGAAGTGACTACCCTGCACCCGGAAAAGCGCCTGTACACCGTGCAGCAGTCGATGATGACCGAAGCTGGCATCGATGCCGGCTTTACCCGCGACCTGTACGTTGCCCTGGGCGAGCCGCTGGAAAACGGCGCCTGGGCGGTGCGTGTGCACATCAAGCCTTATGTCCGCTGGATCTGGCTGGGCGGTCTGCTGACCGGCCTGGGCGGGTTGCTGGCGGCACTCGACCGGCGCTACCGCGTCAAGGTCAAGACCCGGGTGCGTGATGCCCTGGGCGTGTCTGGAGCAGCTGCATGAAGCGTTGGATCATGGTAGTCCCCCTGGCAGTGTTCCTGCTGGTGGCGGTGTTCCTCTACAAGGGGCTGTTTCTCAAGCCCGACGAGCTGCCGTCGGCAATGATCGGCAAACCGTTCCCGGTGTTTTCCCTGGCTTCTACCCAGGGCGACCGCACACTGACCCAGGCGGACTTGCAGGGCCGCCCGGCACTGGTCAACGTGTGGGCCACCTGGTGCCCGTCATGCAAGGTCGAGCACCCGTACCTGAACCAGCTGGCGCAGCAGGGCGTGGTGATCCACGGGGTCAATTACAAAGACGACAACGCCGCCGCGCAGAAATGGCTGGCCGAGTTCCACAACCCTTACCAGCTGGACATCCGTGACGAGCAGGGCAGCCTGGGCCTGGACCTTGGGGTGTACGGCGCGCCGGAAACCTTCCTGATCGACGCCAAGGGCATCATCCGCTACAAGCACGTGGGCATTGTCGATGCCACCGTCTGGCGTGAGCAGCTGGCGCCGTTGTACCAGGGCTTGGTCGACGAGGCCAAGCCATGAGGCGCTGGCTGGCAGCTGCCGTGCTGGGCATGAGCCTTGCCGGGGTGGCCAAGGCGGCCATCGACACGTACCAGTTCCGCGATGAAGCCGAACGCGAACGCTACCAGCAGTTGACCAAGGAACTGCGTTGCCCCAAGTGCCAGAACCAGGACATTGCCGACTCCAACGCGCCAATTGCTGCCGACCTGCGCCGCGAGATCTTCCGCATGCTTGGCGAAGGCAAGAGCAACCAGCAGATCGTCGACTTCATGGTCGACCGCTATGGTGACTTTGTGCGCTACAAGCCGGCGCTCAGTGGGCGTACCTGGCTGTTGTGGTTCGGCCCGGGCATCCTGTTGGCAGGTGGTTTCGTGGTGCTGGCGGTGATCGTGCGCCGACGCCGTGGTACGGCCTTGCCGGGCAACAACGAGCTTTCCGTCGAAGAACGCGAGCGACTCGCCAAACTGCTGGAAAAAGAACAGACCCATGATTGAATTCTGGCTTAGCGCGGGCCTGCTGCTGCTCGCCGCCCTCAGCTTTTTGCTGATCCCGATCCTGCGTGGCCGTGGCCGCCAGCAGGAAGAAGACCGTACCGCCCTGAACGTGACCCTGTACCAGGAGCGCGTCGCCGAACTGGCTGCCCAGCAGGCTGCCGGTGTGCTCGATGAGGCGCAGTTGACCAAGGGCCGTGACGAGGCTGCCCGCGAGCTGCTGGCCGATACCGAAGGTGCCGAGGCTCAGCGCCAGGGCCATCTGGGCAAAGCTCTGCCGCTGCTGGCCGCAGTGCTGGTACCGCTGATGGCGCTGGGGCTGTATCTGCATTTTGGCGGCGCAGACAAAGTGGCGTTGACCCAGGAATTCGCCGAAGCACCCAAGTCGATGGAAGAAATGACCACGCGCCTGGAGCGTGTGGTACAGGCCCAGCCTGAGTCGGCCGAGGCCCTGTACTTCCTGGGCCGTGCCTATATGGCCGAGCAGCGCCCGGCCGATGCTGCGCGTACCTTCGAGCGTGCGGTCGCCTTGGCTGGCCGCCAGCCCGAGCTGCTGGGCCAGTGGGCGCAGGCCATGTACTTTGCCGCCGACAAGCAGTGGAGCCCGCGGTTGCAGGCACTGACGGATGAAGCGCTGAAGGCCGACCCCAACGAAGTGACCAGCCTGGGCCTGCGCGGTATTGCCGCCTTTGAAGGTGAGCGTTACCAGGAAGCCATCGACTACTGGAAGCGCCTGCTGGCGCAGTTGCCAGAAGGCGATGCATCGCGTGCGGCCCTGCAGGGCGGCATCGACCGCGCTGCCGAGCGCCTGGGTGGGCCGGCAGGGCATGCTGCAGAGCCCGCGCCGGTAGCTGCGCGGCTGAAAGTACGGGTGGAACTGGCGGCGGCACTGAAGGACAAGGTAAAACCGGACGATACGGTGTTCATCTTCGCTCGCGCCAGCAATGGCCCGCCCATGCCTTTGGCAGCCAAGCGGGTGACCGTGGCACAGTTGCCGATCGAGGTGGAGTTGTCCGATGCTGACGCAATGATGCCGCAGATGAAACTGTCGCAATTTGCCGAAGTCCAACTGGTTGCACGGGTTTCCCGCGCTGGCCAGCCTACCCGTGGTGAGTGGATTGGCCAGGGCGCGCCGTTGCCCAGTGCCACCCAGGCTATCCAGCACCTGACCATCGACAGCCCAGACCCGTAAGAGAGCAAAGCCATGCACAGCACCGTCCGCCTGACCCTGATCACCCTGGCCCTGGGTTTGTCTGCGTGTACGGTGCATCAGCCGTATGAACAGCCCGCGCCACCGATCGAGCGCCTGCCGCCGCAGGGGCCGGTGGTCAAGCCGTTGCCGGGTGGGCAACCGTCCACCCAGCCGAGCAAACCGGCGGCGATTCCCAAGCCGATGCCGCGCACCTCGGCCAGCTTTGCGCCCCCACCTGGCGGGGCGAGCCACTGGGACCCCAAGCTGGGTGTGTATGTACTGGAGAAGCAGCCCAATACCTTCTACCGGCAGCGTACGTACTATCGGTTTGATAACGGCTGGAGCTGGTCGCTGAGCCCGAATGGGCCTTGGCAGGATACTGACAGCAGTGGTGTGCCGGGTGGGTTAGGGCGAGCGTTCGCCCAGTAGTGGGCTTTTCCGGGTCCGTCTTGAGTTATTTGGGTGTTCGAGATCGAGCGCCGCCCGCGCGGCGCTCGATCTCCCATGCACCGCATCTCTAACGCCGGACTCCCCGGCCGGTACGCAATCTCATCTCCCACTCCACCAATACAGTACAATTGTGCGCGCAATTACCGATTGACTGTACTGCACGGTCATTCCGCATAATGCCCCTTCAACATTAGGAGGTGGCATGCGCAAGACAGTCCTGGTATTGGTAGAAACCGTCGACGATTACCTGCCGATGCTGGAGCAGGCCGGTTACCGCCTTATCCGTGCCCCCTCACCGCAACTGCGCGCCGAGGCCATCCAGCGCCACGCCAGCGAAATCGATGCCGTGCTCACGCGCGGCCCGCTGGGCCTGACGGCTACCGAAATCGACGCCTTGCCCAATCTGCAGATCATCTGTGTGATCGGTGCCGGCTACGAGCAAGTCGACCTGGTTGCCGCCGCCGAGCGCGGCATCACCGTTACCAACGGCGCGGGTGCCAATGCCAGCGCGGTCGCCGACCACACCCTGGCGCTGTTGCTGGCGCTGCTGCGCGACATTCCCCGTGCTGACGCCAGCACCCGCCGCGGCGAGTGGAACCGGGTAATCAGCCCGTCGGTGAGTGGCAAGCGCCTGGGCATTCTTGGCCTGGGGGCGGTGGGGCAGGCCATTGCCAAGCGCGCCAACCTGGGCTTCGACATGCCCGTCAGCTATCACAGCCGCACGCCGCGCGAAGATGTGCCTTACACCTGGTACGACAGCCCGCTGCACCTGGCCGCTGCCGTCGACATCCTGGTCGTAGCCACCCCCGGTGGCGCCAATACCCAGCATCTGGTCGATGCCCAGGTACTAGATGCGCTGGGCGGCAAGGGCTATCTGGTGAATATCGCCCGGGCCAGCGTGGTCGACACGCAGGCTCTTATCACCGCATTGCAGCAGGGCCAACTGGCTGGCGCCGCGCTGGACGTATTCGACGACGAACCGGCAGTACCCGAAGCCCTCAAGGCCTTGGCCAACACCGTGCTCACGCCCCACGTGGCCGGCCAGTCGCCGGAAGCCGCGCGCGATACCGTGACCCTGGTGCTGCGCAACCTGCAGGCCTTCTTTGCCGGCGAACCAGTATTGACCCCGGTACGCCCGTAACCCCTATCCCGACATCTGCCTGGCAATGCCCGGGCAACAAGGAGCGTGTGCATGCAACTCGAAATCTTCCAGGTCGATGCCTTTTCCGCTGAACCGTTCGGTGGTAACCCGGCGGCGGTAATCCCGCTTGAGGCCTGGCTGCCGGACGATGTGCTGCAGCGCATTGCCGAAGAAAACAACTTGTCGGAAACGGCTTATTTCGTGCGCAACGGCGAAACCTTCGACCTGCGCTGGTTCACCCCAGCTGTGGAAGTTGACCTGTGCGGCCACGCCACCCTGGCGTCGGCTTATGTGCTGTTCGAGCAGCTGGGTGAGCAGGCGCAGGTACTGCGCTTCAACACCCGCAGTGGCGAACTGCGCGTCAGCCGTGGCGCTGACGGGCTGCTGGCCATGGATTTTCCGGCCAAGCAACCGGCCGTCGTGGAAACCCCGGTGGGCCTGCTGCAAGCGCTGGGCCTGACCCAGGCACAGGCGGTGTACCACAGCGATGACTATGTAGTAGTGATTGATGACGCCCTGTTGCTCGACACGCTGAAGCCCGACTTTGTGGCGCTGTCGGCCTTCGACGTGCGTGGCATTGCCGTGACGGCGGCAGGGCGTGGCTTTGATTTCGTCACCCGCTGGTTTGGCCCGCGGGTTGGCGTGAACGAAGACCCGGTCACAGGTTCGGCACACACCTCGCTGGCGCCAGTGTGGGCTGAGCGCCTGGGCAAGCATGTTCTCAGTTGCGAGCAGGGCGGGGCACGCAAAGGCCAGCTGCTGTGCGAAGTACCGGGCAATGGCCGGGTGATCATTAGCGGGCGAGCGGCGTTGTACCTGCGCGGTACTGTGTACATCTGAAGCTTCACGCGATCCTTTGTAGGAGCGGCCTTGTGTCGCGAGCGGCCGCCACGCGGCCCCTCGATTTTCGCGTGGATGCATCACTCAAGGGGCTGCTTTGCAGCCCGATCGCGACACAAGGCCGCTCCTACACCGACCGCGTTGCAGCTGGCATCTATAATTGCTGGCCCATCTTCCGCTCGAGGAGCCAGCCATGGCCCTGGAAAAACACGGCACCTGCCTGTGCGGCGCCACCACGCTCAAGGTCACCGTCGACAACACCCATATCAGCGCCTGCCACTGCAGCATGTGCCGCAAGTGGACCGGCGGCCCGTTGCTGGTGGTGCATTGCAGCCAGCCACCGGTGATCGAAGGGCGTGCCCCCAGTGTCTACGATTCGTCCGACTGGGCCCAGCGAGGGTTTTGCGGCCAATGCGGCACGCACCTGTATTACCGGCTGAAGGCCAACGACTTCCATGCGGTGCCGGTCGGCCTGCTGGATGGGGATCAGGAATGGGATTTCGATCTGCAGATTTTTGTCGAGCAGAAGCCCGCCTGGTACTGCTTTGCCAACCAGACCAAAGAGCTGACCGGCCAAGAGGTGTTTGAGCAGAACAGCTAATAGTGTGCCGTCGGTCCTGCTTGCCAAACCGGTGCATTCCTGAGAAAAGGGCGGCTTTGTTATTCAGCGTTGGAGTGTGCCCGTGAGCCAAGAACTGCAGATCATCGACCTGGTCGAGGGTGAAGGCAAAGCCGCCGTCAAAGGCGCCCTGATCACCACCCAGTACACCGGCTGGCTGGCCGACGGCAGCGAGTTCGATTCATCCTGGTCACGCGGCAAGCCGTTCCAGTGCGTGATCGGCACCGGTCGAGTGATCAAGGGTTGGGACCAGGGCCTGATGGGGATGCGCGTTGGCGGCAAGCGCAAACTGCTGGTGCCAGCGCACCTGGGCTATGGCGAGCGCAGTGTGGGGGCGATACCGCCTGGCTCGGACCTGACCTTTGAGATCGAATTGCTGGAAGTGCTGACGCGGGATGATTGAGTGGCTGCATTGCAACCTCAGGTTCTTGCACCTTACACAATTGCGCAACACCCATCCCCTAACCTAGGCCTTGCCCAGGGAACGGCATCCACCTCCAGGGAGGAACCAAACGGGTTCAGGGCACTCTGACCCTCACTCGTTGCCACGGATGGCATTCACTACAAGGGCGCCCTGCAGCTGACAGGGCGATGTGGCGGGTCAACCCGATTTCTCTGCCACACGAGCCTGCCTTGATGAAGTTGCCAACATTCTTCCGCCGTCGTCGCCATCTGCTGCTGAGCCTGGTACTCACGGCCGTCGCCGTACCGTTGGCGCTGGAGGCTGTCGAAAGCCGGGCTGAGCCGGTGGATGGCACCCAGACCCTGGTGTTCCTGCGCCATGCCGAGAAGCCGGGTGAGGGGCTTGGCCAGTTGAACTGCCAGGGCCTCAATCGCGCACTGGACCTGGCAACCTTGCTGCCGGAGCGCTTCGGCAATGCCGACTACGTGTTTGCCGCCAACCCTTCGCGGCATGTCGAGGAAGGCAGCAAGGACGAAAGCTACAGCTACATTCGCCCGCTGATGACCATCACCCCCAGCGCCATCCGCCTCGGCTTGCCGGTGAATATCGACTACGGCGCCAACGACACCGACGAACTGGCCGATGAGTTGCTGAGCGACAAATACCGCAATGCGACCGTCTATACCGCCTGGTCCCACGGCTACCTGCCTGAACTGATAAACACGGTCGCCGGCAAGGCCTTGGGTGAAGAGCGGGTGATCACCCAGGACTGGAGCGGCGATGACTTCGACACCCTCTATGTACTGACCCTGACCTGGCACGACGGCAAGGCCAGCCTGCTCAGCCGCAACGTGCGCCAGGGCCTGAATGACGGTGCGCATAGCTGCCCGACCTGATCCGCTGGTACTGTTTGGCCAGGAAGCCGGAACAGGGAAGCGCGATGAAGCAGCGGGTAACGGTAATCGGTGGCGGGGTGGTTGGCCTGGCAACGGCCTACGCGCTCGTGCGTGAAGGGCGGTCGGTGGATTTGATCGAGGCCCGCGACAGCCTGGCGTCGGCCACCAGCTTCGCCAATGGCGGGCAATTGTCCTATCGCTATGTGGCACCGCTGGCTGATGCCGGGGTGCCGTGGCAGGCGCTGGGTTGGCTGTTGCAGGGCGAGTCGCCGCTGCGCCTGCGCTTGCGTCTGGACCCGGCGCAGTGGCGCTGGCTGCTGGCATTCACCTTGGCATGCCGGCGCAGTGTCAACCGCCGAAATGCCGGGCAACTGCTGGAGCTGGCGCTGCAAAGCCAGGCTGTGCTGGCGCAATGGCGCGAGCATCATGACCTGGGGGATTTCAACTGGCGGCGCAATGGCAAGCTGGTGGCTTTTCGCAGCGAGCGGGCCTTTGCCGATGGCCGGGCACAGTTGACCGACCCGGCCAGCCAGCGGGTGCTGGCGGCCGCCGAGTTGCGCGCGCTGGACCCTGCCCTGGAGGGCGCACCGTTTGTGGGTGGCGTGTTCACAGCGGATGAAGAGGTTGGCGATTGCCACTTGTTCTGCCTGCGCCTGGAGGCACTGTTGCGCGCTTCGGGGCAATGCCGTTTCCTGCTTGGCCGGCCAGTGACGCAGCTGGTACGGCGCCAGGACCAGGTCGTAGCGCTGCAACTGGGCAACGAGCAACTGGACGTGGAACAGTTGGTGCTGTGTGCCGGGCATCGTGGCCCAGGCTTGGCATTACCGGGGGTGCAGATCCCGGTCTACCCGCTGAAGGGCTACAGCCTGACGGCACCGATCAGCGCCGGGCATCGGGCACCGGAGGTGAGCCTTACCGACTATGAGCGCAAGATCGTCTATGCCCGCCTGGGGCAGCAGCTGCGGGTAGCGGCGATGGTGGACATTGTCGGGTTCGACGAATCGGTGGAAAAGCGCAGGTTGCAGAGCATGCGACGGCTGGCGCTGGAGACATTACCGATGGCAGCGGATTATGGCCAGGCGGTGGAGTGGGCGGGAATGCGACCGGCGACACCGACCGGGGTGCCGATCATAGGGGGGACGGTGTATCGCAACCTGTGGCTGAACCTGGGGCATGGGGCCTTGGGGTTTACACTGGCCTGTGGCAGTGCAGAGCGGCTGGCTAGAGAAATCGGTTGACCATACCGGCCTCTTCGCGGGTAAACCCGCTCCCACAGGTTCACCACAAGCCTGAATGCTGTGGGATACCTGTGGGAGCGGGTTTACCCGCGAAGAGGCCAGTACAGGCAAACCTAGAATCAGCGGCCCAGGCGCATCGGCCAACCCACCACTTTCTTCACCCGCGGCATGGCATAGGTGCGCACCTTGGAGGTGCTCAAGCCCATGCGCACCAGCGATTCGGCAATGGTCACCGCTGCGCTCACACCGTCCACCACGGGCACGCCGGTGCGCTGGCGGATCTGCTCGTCCAGCCCGGCCATGCCACCGCAACCCAGGCAGATCACCTCGGCCTTGTCGTCATGCACGGCGCGTTCGGCCTGCTCGACAATCGCCTGCACGGCGCGCTGCGGGTCGGCTTCCAGCTCCAGCACCGCCAGCCCGCTGGCCCGCACCGATGCGCAGCGGTCATAAAGGCCAGACAGCTTCAGACGGTCTTCGATCAGTGGCACGGTGCGGTCCAGGGTGGTTACCACGGAATAAGCATGGCCCAGGTACATCGCGGTGCTGGCGGCCGCATCGGTAATGTCCACCACCGGCACGTTCAGCAGTTCTTGCAGGCCTTCGCGGCCGTGTTCGCCGTAACCGGCCTGGATCACTGCGTCGTAGGGGCCCTCGTAGGCCAGCACCCGGTCCATCACGGCGATGGCGGCCAGGTAGCTTTCGAAGTTGCCTTCCACCGACTCGGCACCGAACCAAGGGGTAAGGCCGACGATTTCGGTACCGGGCGCTGCTACGGCTCGGGCTTGCTGGGTAATGGCTTCGGTGATGGCTTCGGTGGTGTTGACGTTGGCGATCAGAATACGCATGGGCAGTCCTCCCTGATTAATGGCTGCTGTGGTCGACGGCGATGCATTCGCCGCTGACATCGTGGTAGTGGCGATTGCGTGGCGCGATCAGCAGGTACAGGACGGCAGCGATGCCGGCACCGATCAGCCAGGAGAACGGCGCCACGCTGTGGAAACTGGGTACCAGGGCCAGGACGATGGCCAGCAGCGCGGCCGGCACGAAGGCCGCCACGGCGCGCAGGTTGATGCCCTTGCTGTAGTGGTAGGCGCCGGTCGGGTGCTCGGTGTACAGCTCCGGCACGTTGATGCAGCCTTTGCGCAGCAGCCAGTAGTCGGACATGATCACCCCGTACAGCGGGCCGAGCAGGGCGCCCAGGCCGGACAGGAAGTACACGATCACCAGCGGGCTGTTGTACAGGTTCCACGGCAGGATCAGCACCGCCAGGGTGGCGCTGATCAGCCCCGCGCGGCGGAAGTTCAGGTGACGTGGCGCCAGGTTGCTGAGCACAAAGGCGGGGGCGACGAAGTTGGCCATGATGTTCACCGCCACGGTGACGATCAGGAACGCCATGCAGCCCAGTACCAGGAACAGTGTGCTGGGGATGGCGGCGACGATCTGGGTCGGGCTGTCGATGATCTGGCCGTTGATCTTGAACTGCGCGCCGCACAGCACCACGGTGATCACGGCAAACACCAGGATGTTCACCGGCAGGCTCCAGAAGTTGCCAACGCGGATGGTCTTGCGGCACGGCGAGGAACGGGCGAAATCACAGAAGTTCAGCACCAGGGTGCCGTAAATGGCCAGCCACAAGGCGCCGCCGGCGAAGATGTTGCGCCACATCTCAACGCCGGTCAGTGGCTCGCTTACCGACCAGGCGAGACGCGCGTCGGCCTTGAAGTACATGAACACCGCCAGGGCGGCCACGGTCAGCAGGATCACCGGGCCGGCAAAGGCCTCATAGCGGCGCACCATCTCCATGCCGTAGGCCAGGATCACCAGCTGCACCAGCCAGATCGACACGAAGCACGCCCAGCCCAGGCTCGACAGGCCAAGGATGCTGTCGTGGTCATAGGCGGCCATTTGCGGCCACACGGCGGTGAGCAGCACGCGCAGCACCACTGAGGCCAGGTAGGTCTGGATGCCGAACCAGGCAATGGCGATGACTGCTCGGATCAGTGCCGGTATCTGTGCGCCGTGGATGCCGAAGGCAATGCGGCTGATGACCGGGAACGGCACCCCGGTTTTCTGCCCCATGTAGCCGGACAGGTTCATGAAGAAGTACACCAGCGCCGCGCCAATGGCCAGCGACAGCAAAATCTGCCAACCACCCAGGCCAAGGGCGAACAAGCCCATGGCGAACGAGTAGTTGGCAATATTGTGCACATCGTTTGTCCACAACGCGAAGATGCTGTAGCCACCCCAGCGCCGCCCTTCGGTGCGTGTCGGGGCTAGATCGCGGTTGTGCAGGCGCGGGCTCAGGGCCAATTCCGGCGCATTGCCGACGAGGTTGGAAGCGGGGTGGGTGCTGGCGACGGATAGTTCAGGGGCAAGGTCGAGGCTGCTACTCATTCCGGCGGGCTCCTGATGCACTTTGACTGCGATGAGCGGGCATGCGCACGGGCTCGCCATCTCGTCGGTGCAGCTTGGCATCACAGGGTTCTGGGCGCGGCGGCCGGCTTTGGACCGGCGTCGCGGGTTCTTGTGTATTTATGTTTTGTTCAAGTTGTATACAAAACACGAACACACAAAAGCGAGTTCCATGCCAAGGGAAAGCAAGTTTCAACAGATGGACATTTCGAACTTATCTTGTTGAAAGATAAGTTAATGAAATAAGTGAGGTATAAGTTGACCAATTGAACAGGTTTAAATTGTCCATCGACTATTTAGTTGATCGAATGGTCAAAATTAGTTGCAGGGAGTGTGTAACGCAATGGGGTGTTTCTGGAGAAAGTGCACACAAAAATGGCACTTATGGTGACATTTATGTGTACAAAAAATAGTCAGCTTTTCTGCGCTGGCC
>NZ_JBEGGO010000012.1:0-192951 GCF_052112345.1 Pseudomonas sp. SAS7
GCAACGTAAAAAACACGGGGTGCCCTAATGCATTTGAGAAGCGAGTACACCGCTTATGCCAAAAAGCATTCTGATTGTGTAAGACGATGATTTACTGCGAGACCTCACCGCCGAGAGCCTCTCGTCACCCTAGCCGTAAACATAGTGGCCTGTGCAAATGCTGACGAGGCGCTGGATCGTCTGTCTCACTATGAAACGCACACCTTGGTGGCCACCGATATCCACATGCCTGGACGCCTGGACGGCACCGCGCTGGCTCAGGAAATCTGGCGCAGGTGGCCCACGCTACCGGTGATCCTGACGTCGGGCGATGTGGTCATTGATCCTTCCCAGCTTCCTGCTCATTTTATGTTCATGCCAAAACCGTGGGGAGTTTCAGACCTCATCGCGATGATCGATAAGGTAGTGACGCTACCGCGCCGAGGCACCTGGTAACGCTTTTGCAACCAGGCAGTTACCAGAATCGGTCATGAGACACCTGATTGAATCTTTCCCATGACTGCGATGTCGTAGTGATATCGCACGTCACCATGCCGCTAGGGCGGATCAAGGATGGATGGTTTTTCGGACGTGCGCATCTCGCGAGCTCCCTGATGAATGATTTACCTGCTGTTGCAGCACCCAGCGCTGCATTACCTGCCGCTGTCTTGCTGATTGAAGACGAACCAGCCCTGCGGGATCTGATCACGTTCATGCTGGAAGACCTTGGCGCCACGGTAACCGCAGTGGCTACTGCCGATGAAGGAATCGCTTTGCTTGATCAACAGCCGCCATGGGCCGTAGTCATGACAGATGTACGCACACCCGGGCGTGCTTCGGGACTCCAGCTCGCTGCCCTGGCTCGTCCTAAACTCCCGAGGGCAGGCATCATCGTCACCAGTGGTTATCATTCGGCTATAAATGACTCACTGCCTCACGGAGTCAGCTTTTTACCCAAGCCCTGGACGGTGGAAGCGCTATTAGCGCTGGTGGTGCCTCACCTTAAACAGCGCACAACCCCCAGGATCCGAGGCTGGCCATTTCACCGTGATCACTTGCCCGGCCGTGGGTCACTCAATGATCACTGACGCTTCGGCTGACCGTTTAGGTGCGGCTTTTAGCGGGACGAATGCCGGTAGTGAAGCTGCTACGGGCTGATCTCGATAGAGCGGCATCCATTTGCGGATGACGCTGGCATTGATGCCGTGGCTGATGGCGACACTGGACACCTTCTCGCCAAGTTGCAGGCATTCCTGAACGACCTGAGCTTAGAGTGGTTCGGATAAGAGCCTCGTTGGCGCATGGAAATCCTGGCGATAAGGGAGATTGCGTCCGCAAAAAAAATACGCGGACACCATCGCCCTTAAAGCGGGAGTTCGGTAGGTGAGTTCGCCGCACCCTTAACTCAGCCTGCCATGACCAAGCATGTGAATCAGCAGACAGTGAGTAAGTTGGAGCTGGCTAAGAGCTCCGTTTCCCTTGAAACCAGCTATAAGCTCGCTGCTGGGCTTGAGATTGAAGCCGTCACCCTCGTAGCCCTGACCATTGCTTCTCACGACCGTCGCACGGCTCGAGAAATTCTTCTTACTTCGCTAGCTGAGATTGAGGGCCTGGATCTAGCTGACGCCTCTCTCCCCACCGAGCCAGAACGGCTGACTCCCATGAACATCTCAGGAGCAAGGGAAAAGCTGGAGGCAGTCCAAAAGCTAAAAGCAAAAGGACTCACTCAGATTGAGGCCGCAAGGCAGCTGGGGATGCCGGAGTCGACGTTGCGTCGGTTTTGGCATCATGTCTCGGACGACTGACTTCCAACGTCGTGCAGGGCTAGTCACTGTCCTTGTCGTCTGACACCGCATCTTCACGTCCTTTTCACATGCGGTGTGGGAACGTTAGCTATCCCTACGTGTGATAGAAGCTCCCTTGCCCGCCCCCAGCGGGCTTTCTTTTGCCCAGGATTCGATGAGACCTCGCCCCAGCCATTCCGGCTGCCCTCCTAGAACGTCCCCAAAGTAGCGGCAGACAGCCTCGCCCACTCGATCCACCAGCTCCGAATATGACTCCGCCCTGAAGGTCGTGTAACCGCAAGGTAGGTACCTTCCGATGGCGATGGAGACATCATGCTGTTTCCACCCCGTATGCCCAAAAACCTCAAAAACAGTGACCTCTCCGAACGTTGAATAGGCGGTATGGCCTTCTGAAAATGTGACGGCTGCATGGAATGAACAACGGAGTCAGCAAACGAGGTACTGGATAAAAAGAGGTGGTGAGTGATGAAGTCGAGCAATTGTCGCCAAGGGCCCCTTGCGGGCCTGAAGGTCTTAGAGTTCAAGGGAATTGGGCCAGGCCCACATTGTGCGATGCTACTTTCCGACATGGGTGCCGAAGTGCTCAGCATCGAGAAAGAATTCGGCAATGGCTGGGACAATCCGGTGGTCGACCGGGGGCGAAGGCGAATCAGCATCGATATCAGGAGCAGTGCTGGCAAGGAGAAGTGCCTCGAGCTCTTTCAGAAAGCAGACGTAGTAATCGAGGGGTTCAGGCCCGGAGTGATGGAACGCCTCGGCCTGGGGCCGAAGGAAGCACACGCAGCTAACCCACGACTGATCTACGGACGTGTCACAGGCTGGGGCCAAACAGGGCCGCTAGCCAAAAGCGCCGGTCACGACATTAACTACATTGCTCTCACCGGCGCGCTTGCAGCCATGGGTGATCCCTCCGAATGCCCACGCCCTCCCCTTAACCTAGTTGGCGATTTCGGAGGCGGATCGATGTACCTGGCGTTCGGTATTGTGAGTGCACTCTGGGAAAGGGAGAAATCAGGCCTGGGTCAGGTGATTGACGCGGCAATGATTGATGGCGTGTCCTCAATGATGAGCTTTTTCACAGGCTTGATCCCGAGTAAAAAAATCAGTTTGGCTAGGGGCCAAAACGTTTTGTCAGGAAGCGCGCCAAACTATCGTTGCTACCGTTGCGCCGATGGGCAGATGATCGCTGTAGGCGCACTGGAACCTCAGTTCTTGAGAGTGTTGCTTCAGGCAATCGGCGCTTCGGTACAGCTGATTGACCCGGAGTCAGACTCAAGCAGCTGGATGCAAAAGTCCGAACGCCTGGCCGAGCTCTTTGCAACTCGTACACGAGAAGAGTGGTGCTCATTGCTTGAAGGGACTGACGCCTGCTTCGCTCCTGTGCTGTCGTTCGCTGAGGCGGTAGAGCATCCTCATATCCGAGACAGAAATATCTACCAGGAACGAGATGGCGTTCTCCATGTAGCTCCCGCACCTCGTTTTTCACGAACCCCTGGTGCAATTCAAACGGGAGAGAGCGAACCCTTCGACTGGGAGTGAGTGGGAAGGAAGAGCCGACTCGGCAGAGCCGGCCCACTTCGCTACTTTAGAAGTTGAAGGTGTAACGCATGATCAATCGATTTTCATTAGCGCTATCGGCGTAGGTCGAACGGTTCGTGGAGTTACGCCATTGGAACGAAACCCCCTTTGCCGGCCCACTCTGAATGACATATGAAATGTCAGTGACCCGTTCCCATTCTTTCCCCTCCTCCCCGTTGAGGCGGAGGGAAGCTGCTTGGCGACTTGTCAGCAGATCAGGATCAACATCATCACCTTTCATGTACCTGGTGGTAAACAGCAAGCCAGGCACACCCAAAGCAGCGAAGTCAAAGTCATACCTCGCGAACCAGACGCGCTCGTTGGGGGCAGTGAATGTGCTGACCAACGATTCGCCGAACAGGTAGGTATCTGTGCCGTTTACAAACGCAAATGGCGTGTCGCCCCAAGCCTTCTGGTAACCGCCCCCGATGGTGTGCCCCTTGATGCTATAGGCGAAGTAGCTACTCAGCGTTCGGTTATCCACTTCACCCAGTTTTTTGGAGCCGGTCTCGCTGGCATCGAAGAGGCGAACATCCGCGATTACATTGCCCTCCAAAAACGGCTGAATGACTTTGATTCCGCCGAAGTAGGATTTGTAGAGGTCTTCAAGCTCGGCGGCGTGCAGGCTGAATGTCATGTCCTTCGCAGGTTTGAAGTCAAATGCTAGGTAGTTGTAGTGATCAGCCTCGACCGGGGCGTAGCCAAACGCTGTGAGTGATTCGAAGTCGGTGGAATTACGCTGTTTCACAGCGTTGACCCTTGTAGCCGTTACCGTCAATTTATCAATGTCGTTGACGGTCAGAGAACCGCCGCGAAAAATCTGAGGCAGTAGGCGACTATTGTTGCTCCAGAGGAGAGGCATCAGAGGATTCACCCCTCCTATCCTCAACTCAGTCTTGCCTACCCTCGCTTTAGCGGTGGCCACAAATTTTCCGTACTCGTCTTCCACATTTCTGTCGGAATCGTAGGCAAGCAGCCCAGACCCCGTTCTGTCAGGGCTAGAGTCAAGCTTAACCCCCAACAAGCCCATGGCATCGATACCAAAACCCACTGGCCCTTCTGTGAATCCAGACTGCAGGTTCAGAATAAAGCCTTGTGCCCACTCATCGCGCTTGGACTGTGCGGCCCCATCATTGCGAAAATCACGATTGTAATAGAAATTTCGAAGCTCGAGACTGCCTTTGAAGTCTTCGACGAACGCAGCAGAAGCATAAGGCGCGACCAACAGTGCAGCAGAACACACTAACGACTTTTTAAAAACAATAGACATCACAGGCACCTTGTTCTTGTTGTGTGCTTGAGCATGGGCCGCACATCAGCGACCCATGTAAATGCCGACCCTGGGTAGGATCAAACCCCTGCTGACGGATTAACCATTAGACGTCAATCTAGTGATTGCATCTCGACTTCCGGCCAACTCTCGAAGAATGAACTTCTGAACCTTGCCAGTCGCAGTTTTTGGAAGCTCTTGGAAAATCACTCGACGAGGACACTTAAATCGCGCTAGTCGCTCCTGACAGAACTCAATAATTGCACGCTCCGACGGTTGGACATGACCTGGCTTTAATTCAATGAACGCACATGGCACCTCACCCCAGGTATCATCAGGCTGTGCAACAACTGAGGCATACAGCACCGAAGGATGGTGATAAATTATTTCTTCCACTTCGATGGATGAAATATTCTCACCCCCAGAAATGATTACATCCTTGCAACGGTCAGTGATCTGGATGTAACCATTCTCATGGACGACTGCAATATCCCCAGTGTGCAGCCAACCACCCTTGAACGCTGCCTGAGTAGCCGCCTCGTTCTTGAGATAGCCCATCATCATCGTATTGCCACGCAACAGCACCTCACCTGGAGTATGACCGTCGTGCGGCACCGGCTCCAAGGTGTCTGGATCAGCCACCATCAAGGCTTCGAAAGCAGCTGCCCTGGCGCCCTGTTTGACCCGAAGCGAAGCTTGTTCCGATTGTGGCAGGTCGCTCCAATTGTCTTGCCAGACGCAACTGATAGGCGTACCAGAAACCTCGGTGATGCCATAGACGTGATCTACGTCGAAGCCGAGGGACACAACCGCGTCGAGGATTGCAGCAGGCGGCGGTGATCCTGCGGTTAGAACCTTCACAGGCCGCGTCAGCGGCTCTGCATCGGTTGCATTCGCGATCATGGCCATCACAATAGGTGCCGCACAGAAGTGATCGACATTGTGATTACGAATGGCGTCAAACACCCTTTCAGCCGACACCTTTCTCATGCATACGTGAGTACCCGCTGCGGCAGTAATCGCCCAGGTAAAGCACCATCCATTTGCATGGAACATTGGCAGCGTCCAGAGATAAACTGGATTTCTTGTAAGCGGCCAGTTCGTCATCTGCAGAATGCTCATCAGATACGTTCCGCGATGGCTAGCTACAACACCTTTCGGATCACCAGTCGTTCCGGAGGTGTAGTTCAGCGAAATAGGTTCCCATTCGGACTCGGGCCACTTACCCGGATATTGGATATCACCCGACGACAGCAGACCCTCATAGTCAGTAATGCCGATTGGGAAACCAGGGCCTGCCAAATGGTCATTGATATCAATGACCATGGGAGCCCGTTCCAGCATGCTCAAGGCCTTTTTAGTGACCTCTGCATATTCGCGGTCGACGAGGAGCAGCTTGCACTCACCATGACGAAGAATAAAAGCCAGGCCATCTGCATCCAGGCGGTAATTCAGCGGATTCAAGACAGCGCCTGCTAGTGGAACACCGAAGTGAGCCTCTAACATAGCAGGAGTGTTAGGGGAAATGATCGAAACAGTGTCACCACGCCCGATCCCTAAGTTAGCCAAAGCGGATGCCAGGCGATAGCAGCGATCTCGAGTTTCAAGCCATGTCCTATGCAGCTCACCATGTACAACAGCAGTTCTGTTTGGATGAACGAGTGCCGCTCGTTCCAAAAAACCCAGAGGTGTTAGCGGGACATGGTTTGCAGGGCCACGGTCTAGCCCCTTGTCATAGGCATTGTATTTCATTCGCTGAACCTCTTTTTTATTCTGAGTGAAAGGTAGTGAATGCGCGCACTGGTTCACGGCCAGTAACTAAAGTGTTCTCGATACTGTCATCGTCCGCATAACCCAGGCTCATCCCACAGACGAGCATTTGGCTATCGGGTATTCCCAGCATTTCAGAGATGATGCTGTGATATTTGAGGAATGCTGCTTGGGGACAGGTGTGCAATCCCCTTCCCCGGGCCGCGATCATGATGTTCTGCAGAAACATTCCGTAGTCCAGCAGACTTCCTTCCTGGAGTACGCGGTCGATTGTGAAGAACAGGCCAACCGGCGCCCCGAAGAAACGATAATTCCGGCCATGCTGCTCATGCATTCTTTGCTTGTCGCTTCGACTGATCCCCAGCAGGCTATAGAGCCCCCAACCCACTTCCCTTCGTCGCTCAATGTAGGGGGACGTCCACTCCCTCGGGTAATACTCATAGGGATCAGAAAAACTCTGGTCATCATCCGGACGGTCATCAACCTCGGTGAGTGCAGCGGACAACCGAGCCTTCATCTCACCTGTAACAACATGCACTCTCCAGGGCTGCATGTTGACTCCCGTTGCGCTATAGCGAGCCACGTTGAGAATCGCTTCAATTTCCTCTCGAGGTACGGGAGTAGTAAGGAACGACCTTATGCTCCGACGTGAGACAATTGCCCAGTCGATCAAGCGAGCCGTCTCGTCCGAACCTACCGGTGACTTGCGCAAGCGATCAGTAAGCATTTTTGAACCTGTCTCTCAGATTTACGGTTAGGTCAGATCGTGCGAAACAGTGGCCTTCTTCCTCACCACAGCGGAGTCCGCGCGAGATTGGTTGATCATGGTCACAGCAACGGCACCAATCAGGCCGGCAAGACCGATGGCCATGAAGTTCTGCTCCAGGGGCAGGGCCATCGATACGAGGGCACCAATCAAAACAGGCGCGACAATCGCCCCGATGCGACCGACGCCCGACGCAAAACCGACCCCAGTGGAGCGGATGGTGGAGGGATAGAAATCTCCGGCGTATGCATAGGCCAGGAGCTGGGTACCGAGCGTCGAGGCACCCACGATGAACACTACGACGAAGAGCAGTTCAGTAGAGCGCGTATAACCCAGCAGCGTGAGTGCAACAGCCCCCACTACGTAGAACACCACCAAGACGTGCTTGATGCTGAACTTGTCGCTGAGCCAGCCACCGAAAATGGCACCGAAGATCGAACCGAGATTGAACACGATGACAAAATTCAGGGCGGAGCCGAGGCTGAAGCCCGCCATGGCCATCAGCTTGGTGAGCCATGAGTTGAGCGCGTACACCATGAAAAGTCCGGTCATGAATGCCAACCAAATCATGACGGTGCTGTACCCACGCCCTTCCTGGAAAAGGCTTCGTACAGGCTTGTCTTGGGCAGAGATAATTTGAGGGTTGCCGACGAGCTGAGTGTCGTCCTTGATCATAAGGTCAGGACGGAGACGACGGACAATGACTTTCAACTCGTCTTGCCGGCCTTGCTTCAACATGAAGCCGATGGAGTCGGGCATGGTCTTCAGTATGAAGGGAATCAAAACTACTGGCAGGGCCGCCACGTAGAACACGTATTGCCAGCCGTAGCTTTCGATCAGTTGTTTACCCGTGAGCGCTACCAAAATTCCGCCCACCGAATAGCCCGCGAAAACGATGGTCACCAGGCGGGTGCGAACTTTCAGTGGAGAGAACTCCCCCATCTGCGCCGTGCAGATAGGGAGCACGCCGCCGATCCCCAGGCCGGCGATGAAGCGCATGATACTGAAGGTGAGCGGGTTGTCAGTGAGACCTGCCGCAGCGGTGAATACGCTGAAGAGAGCTACACAGATTGCAATCATCTTTGGCCGACCGATTCGATCTGCCAGAGTGCCCAGGAAAATTGCCCCGAGCATTGTGCCAAACAGCGCTGAGCCAGCCATAACACCAGCACTGGTAGCGTCAATTTGCATGTCAGCCATGATTGCTGGCAGAGCGGCGCCAACCACCGCCAAGTCGTAACCATCAATTATAAGAATTAACACGCACCAAAAAAGAATCAATCCATGAAAGCGATTGAACTTTGACTCTCCGGCCACCGTGTACATATTCAAAGAACTCATACCGTGTCTCCTTCAATCTTATTTTTGTCTTTTGAAGTCCACATACGTATAGCGATTCAGCACAACTCGACCACACGTACAAGTACGCGTGATTCCGATTGTTAGTCGGGGGAGTTGTGAGTCGCCCGCACTGGGAGGCGCCTGAGAAAAATCGTAGGCCTAACGGCAATTACCAACCATGCCCAATGGCATCGTTCTGTTTGACCGGAACGGGCATTTTTGGAAACGAGCTGGCTTCACACTGCGGATAAAATGATCAGCCCGAACACAGAGGGCTAGGCACCTCGAGGCCTACGCAAGGAGCGCCTGTAGGCACCAGGGGTGATGCCCGTCCATTTCTTGAATGCCCGGTGAAAGGCACTGGTCTCAATGAAGCCGACCTCTGAGGCAACATCATCGACCGTCATACCTGCCTGGCAAAGCAGGCTGATGGAAATATCCCGTCTCAGATTGTCTTTCAGCCGTTGATAGGTGAAGCCTTCAGCATAGAGCCTTCGCTGTAGGGTGGAGCTGGACATGTTCAGCTCGCGGGCGAGTTCATCGAGCTCAGGCCAACTATACGGAGAGAGAAGCTTCAGCCGCCTCCGGATCAGAATGCTTGTGCTGTCATCGTTTCGGTACTTCACCAGGAAATTGGTTGGCGTCCCCTTCAAAAATGCAGGAAGAGAACCGAGGGTTTGGCAAACCTTGTACTCCAGAAAGCTCTTCTCAAAAACAGCGGAGGTTCTGTCTGCGCTCCACTGGATCTCCTCACAAAAGCGCATTCGATAGTCGCTATCGTCTTCCGGCTGAGGAGGCCGCATCGTCAGCTTCAGGACAGGGATACGCCTATCGCACAACCAACAGAGTAGGCCGTGCACGAGTACCAACCAGGCCCCATAGCAAAACGCCCTTCGCAGCTCACCGTGGTCATGGATAACTATCGCAACATTTTCCCCATCGCATTCCACCGTCCCGTAGATGTCATCAAGGGCTGTCCTGAGGAACGCCAAGATTCGCTTGAGCGCCTGTCCAATGGTTTCGCACCCCAAGGCCAGCTGAGCCATCAGCTTGAAGCTTCCTCTTCTTAGAGGATGGCTATCGGCCGCGAAGAACTCATCGTCGAGTAAGTCAGCCAACGCAATCCACAATCGGGAGAACGTACCGGCAGGCACCCTGGCGTAATTCTGAGCTAGCAAGAGAGGATCTATGTGCGCGTGGCTGAGCAAGGTAGCCACATCCAGGCCACGCTGTTCTGCTCCCTGAAGTGCGTCCCGCACGAGGCTGATAGACGTGGTGCCTTTGTGTGCAGAAAACTCCATCTGGGGCTCCGTCGCTAACTCAATACCGGGATGGCCTAGCAAAGCAGGCAATCCCATAGAAGATCACCGTACCAATATCACTATGCCAGATGTCAACGCCTACCCACTTTTTATTGCAACAAGTTTTGGAGTTCTGCCCTTAGAAGTCACAGCAACTGAGGTAAGCGGGCATTGCTTCATTCTCCACCATACCTCCAGGATGTTCAGCCCACCTGTTGAAGGCCCTTTTCATGAGTGCCAGCGTTATGTTCTGGGAGCATTTTTCAGTCGGACAAGAGTGGACTCACCATCGAGGTGAAGCCTTGGGTGAGGACGAAATCATCGCCTTCGCAAAGCAGTATGATCCGCTCTACATTCACACTGACCCGGTACGAGCGCTTTCCGGCCCCCTTGGGATACATTGTGCAAGCGGCGTACATACCTTCGCTATTGCTCAGCGAATGCTTTGTGATGCGCTCTTCTCCATGACGCATATCGTGGCTGGTCACCGCATCGATAGCTTCATCATGCATCGGCCAGTGAGGCCGAGAGATATGCTCAGCCTGACGGTAGAGGTGATGAATGCAATGCCGCACGCTCGCCGAGACGACTGCGGCTGGGTCACGTTCGCGATCACAGTGCTAGCAGCTGGTACAGGTAGGGTGTTGACCTATGACCTCATCGTGCTGATTGGACGAGCACGTTGGAAAAGGCAACCGAATCGCTAAGCAGAAGCCAAGCAGGTCGATTGCCTAAAGCGGGAGCAACGCTCCGCACTCCCCGCTCGTGGATGGCCAATGCGGCTCTCATCCTAGGAGAAGATTCTAAGCCGAAGGCCTTGGCCACGGTGGGTGTCAATCTTCAAAGCGCATCCCATTGCTGCAAGCACACGCCGTAGGTAGCTCAGTTGAACCTGGAGCACTTTCGTGCCGGGATCAAAATGGTAGCCCCATACATTCAGGAAAATGGTTTGACGGCTGACCACCTGATCCGCGTGTCGAACCAGCAACTCCAATATCCTGAATGATTTGGCCTTCACAGGAATCCGCCGCAGACCGCAAACGACCTCGCGACTTGAAGTATCCAAGGCAAGATCGCCGAAGCCGCACTTGTCTTCCGACACGGATGGTATCTGCATTTCGAATGGCCTGAGCGGCTGCAGAGAAGCCCTGCAGCCTGGGTCAGATGTTACTTAGCAGCGCCTGGCAGAGCGTAGGCGATGATGTAGTCACAACGGTTTTCATTGGAGCCCGTGCGAGTGGCACCGCCAACGGTTACAACAATGTACTGCTTGCCGTCACGACCAACATACGACATGGGAGCACCTTGACCACCCACCGGCAGTCGACCACGCCACAGTTTTTCACCCGTGTCGTTATCCAAGGCACGGATGTAGTAATCCAGGGAGCCATGGAAGAAGGTCAGACCGCCTTTGGTGACCAGCGGGCCACCCATAGTGGGCATACCCAATGGAATGTCTACGCCTGGAACGATCCCATGAACTGGGGCGTCCTGGATTGTACCCATAGGCACTTGCCACTTGGTTTCACCAGAGGTCAGGTCGATTGCCGTCATGGTGCCGAATGGTGGCTTGAAGCACGGGACGCCCAAGTGGGAGACGAACATCAAACGCTCTACGCCTCATGGAGTACCGAGCTGTTCGGAAAATTCGCCCTCGGTAGTTGGTACCAACCTATCCCAATGTGGGGCGTGTCGTCCCTGGAGCAAGGCTGGGAGATCGTTGAGCGTGCCGGGGCCCCTAACGGCGGCCTTGTGCTCGATACGCTCCATTTCGTTCGCAGTGAATCCAAGCTCGAGACTCTGGCAAAGATTCCTGGCAGCGCGATTCACTGCGTGCAGATCTGCGATGGCATCCATCCGTTGAAATCCGGCGTGAACGAACAGGAGCAGTGAACGCCCGAGAGGTTGTCGCCAACGTAATTGGAAGACTTCTATTGCAGCGCGCCCGTGCAGAGGTGTTCAGGACGAAACCATTGATAACCATCCTCGACGAAGCTCATAACTTTCTAGGCAAAACGGTCGGAAGTGAAGATGACCTACAGAACCTGGACGCCTTCGAGCTCATTGCCAAAGAGGGCCGTAAATATGGTCTCAACATTTGCCTAGCTACCCAGCGGCCCCGAGACATAACCGAGGGCGTGCTTAGTCAAATGGGTACCCTACTCGTCCACAGATTGACCAATGATCGAGATCGTGAGGTAGTGGAAAGGGCTTGCGGTGAAATTGATCGCTCAGCTGCTGCATTCTTACCCAAACTGAAGCAAGGGGAAGTAGCTATGGTAGGAGTAGATTTCCCAATCCCAGTAACGATTCAGATTGGCCGGCCAGCTCAACCGCCTATCTCTGACGGCCCTAGCTTCCAAGATACTTGGGCAAAGGCCAGAGACTAACTCAGCCTTCTGACACGCTTCTATTGAAGCAGCGCGCTAGAATAACGATCAATAGACAGGAGGTCATGCTCAAAAAATCGGGGCTAATCCTGGTCATCTTGCTCATCTTGCTCGGACTTGAGTCGCCGGCATCTTTGCTGCCAAAAACGCCGCAGTCCATAGCTGATCGGCCAGCCATTCAGCTCAGCCTCGATGAATCATTTCTTATCGCCTGACGCGCTGTGCTGCCCAATGAGACCGTAAGCCTGATTTTTCAAGATTTCATCACCCTCATCCTCAAACATCACGCCGATCCAACGCGTGCGCTGCATGGTTGATTTTTGGACGAAAAAACAGTTCTCGCAGAGGTGGAGTTCGTACTCCTCGCCGCAATGTGAAGAGCCCTCTCCCCAAGACGCATGCATCGTCCCGAACTGCAGCTCGCCGGCGGCAACGCGTGTTGAATCGCCGCACATGTCGCAGATGATATCTGTGACTAAACCTGGATCGGTTTCGCTAGTGACTTTCATCTGCTATCCCCCTCGCCGCTGTCAGGTGGTGAATTACCAAATCAAAATCTCAGCTGGCGGTGCTAGTGCTGAGCCTTTGAGCCCCCTCTCGCGCCATCTGCCGCCCAATCGCAGATGACGTATGTGCTGTTTAGGGTGCGCGCTACCACGTAGCCCTGGATCTCTTCATACGTGACGATGTTGGAGGTGCGAATGGGATCACCATCATCAAAACGCCGCTCACGGTCACCAAAAACCACTCCTCTTAAGAAGAGCTCATGCGGCCCATATTCAACCGAAGACAGGTACGCCGTGATTTCCAAATCGAAGTCGATGTGCATCGCCTTGGCAACCGTGCTGGGCATGGCTGATGGCGAGACATCGACAATTTTGGACGTGGAAAGCGGCGCTCGCCGTTTGATCATTTTTCTCTCCTGCTTATGACAATCTCTGAACACTCCTCACGAGATGTCACCCAAAAGGCCTACCAGTAACAGGCGATTGAGCACGCGTATGTTAGCCTTTGCGCAGGTTCAATCTGCGGAGCGCCCTACTTGAGCAATCCTGTTCCTGGCTACTACGAAACTCTTCTCACCGCCCCAGTGTTCTCCGACGACCCGATTGGCGTTCGTCAGAACCAGCGATGGCAACTCATCGTTGATGACATCCACCTCAGCAGCACTGAAGCTGACCTGCGTGAAGCCCGCGGCAAAGCTGAAGGCTACATCCAGGGATTAGTGGATGCGGGACATCTCACAACCGACCGACTTCGAGATTTCAAAATCCTCAGCAGCGTTCATCGGAGGCGCATAGTCTTAAGAAGCACTTGAACTGCTCCTCGATTCAATGCTTCAGCGCACGGAGGCGCCTGGCTACCATAATCAAGCAGCTGGCAAATCTGGTTTGTCAGCAGCTGCAATAAGTGCCCTCAAACTTCTCCTCCCCAAGTCTCCCTTGAACGAAGCCAGCACATAGTTGCCGCTGTTCGTGAACACCACCCAAAACCTTCCAAACTTTCGCAGTTCGTAGATCGGCGCGGTCTGCAAAATGTGCCCATTCGCATGCTGCTCGTAGGGCCCTGGATCGTTGTGGCCAAAGACGATTCCTGCGGCGCACTCTGACGAGTTGAACACATCGCTCAGGTAGGCAGTGATCGGCACAGGGTACTGCTGAGCCATGGCACGAGCGATCCGCTTGAGCTGGAAATCCGAGAACTCTTTCACGTGGTACTCGATGACGACTTCGTCTGACATGGTTGTTCTGCTCCTACTTCTGACCCTGGTGCTGGATGCTCGAGCAACACCCACGGCAGATTAAATCTCGATGGTGAAATCCGGCGAGAAGCCTGTGCGCTCGCCTGGATAGCCTCGCGGGTTCGATACAAGTCGGCAGCCGGAAATGACCGTGTCGACCGCGTGATGCGTGTGACCAAAAACCCAAACATCAGCCTGAGCGACCAGGTCATGCCACTGGTTGAAGTACGCCGCGCCAAGATGGCCTTCATGACCATCGCCGGCGACATCCTGGATGGGGCAATGATGGGTAATCACCACGGTCTTGCCGTCGAAATCCTTGGCCAGCTCTGTCGCTAGGAACTCTCGAGTGGCAATGTTCCGAGCGATGAGATCCACGGGCCGAAGCTTGCTGTACCCCTCCCCGATCCGGATCCTCTTGAAGTCGGTCATCCACTCCGCACTCACCCTCATCGCAGCCTTGTAATCGCCCGTGGCGGTGTAATCCGTCCAGGCTGTGGCGACCAGGAAGCGCGTTTTACCGATGATGAGGCTCTGGTTATCCAAGATGTGCACGTGCTCAGCAGCCGGCTCACGCATTTTGGTGAGCGTCCGGTCGATGTGCCCCTTGTAGAACTCATGATTCCCGCAGACGTAGATCACAGGGCATTCGAAGGTGTCGTTCGCCCACGCTACTCCCCGACCACGCACAGAGATGTCGCCGGCTAGGATGACCAAATCAGCATCTGTGGCTGGAGGTTGGAAGTCGATGAACTCCAGGTGGAGATCTGAGTAGACCGTGATTCTCATCGTATCGCCTGGTCTCCGTATCGGCAGGCTAATCGCTCATCCAGTGCCTCCAACGGAGTGGAGGCCTGGCTACTAGCAATTACTTGAACGCTTTACTGAACCGCTGAGAAAGCTCAGCAATGCCGATCGGCGCCCACCCCTCTGGGTCGTTGCTCTTCCGGATGAAGTTGATCGCAAAACCAACCATGACTAGACCGGCGATGATGCCTTCCCAAAACGCCCAGACGAAGGTGGTCGGCACCAGGTAATCCGGGTTCTCGCTACCCGTAACCAGGTAGATAAAATACGGGGAGGCGAAGCAGCCGATGATGAAGGTCAAAATCATCACAGGAATCGCAGACACCAAGATGAGGATCGGCACCTTGATCTGATACTCACGGGCTGCCACCAGCGTGCCGTTCTCGCCCTTCATGGCGTAGATGACGGCCTTGTTCTCCATCTTGTCCTTCTTCTTGGTGAAGATGCCGTATAGGGTCACTCGCTGCCCCTTGTCGAGCTCCTCATAGATCTTCCCTGGCAGCAGCACCTTGGGAAGCACCTGCCCATCGATGACCATGTAGGCCGTTACCGTGCCCTGCTCCGTGCTCGAGACATGGAGGGTTTCGATCACCCCAGTGACCTGCCTGCAATCAAACTTGAACAAAATCTGCTCCTGCAATTTTTACAGCGCGCAAGCATCCCCACCGCCTCGAAAGCAGCGTGTATCGATTTGCTGGATTAGCTACGCAATAAACGAATAGACAGCATTGCCTTTTGGAATTGTCTCGTTACTCATCGCCCAGGCCTAGCTGGGGTTCAAAACTTGAAGGACAGGAAGGCTGTTATTCGCAAACTAATGGATAAACTTATCGGTCACTACAATTTACGGCCCTCGGCGGGTTTGCGATTTTTGCCAAAATATCAAACGTACCGCCCCTCTATCCCACGGCTAACGCATCCGTTAAACCAGTGTGCTATGGTCGGTCGCTCGAATAAATACGTCCATCATTGGTGACGAATTCGTAAACCGGGCGAGCCCCTGTATCCCCCAATATCCTGATTTCAGAGAGGAGTTCCATAACGTACGATCCGTGTTGATTTTTTTCGGGAGGCGTGATCAGGTGAATCTTACTTACGCTCAGGAAATTGCCCAGCTCGGCGCTACGCATTTTTTGTACGGTCGGAACGTCGGTGACATAGTGCGCTACTGGCCCTATGCAGCCGTCCTCGATACCCATACCCTCGAGCAAAAATAAGTACTCGCACCGGCTGATATCAACAGTTCTCCAGAGCATTCGGGCCCCATCCGGGGCGTTAAACTGCCCCTGCAGCTCGTTCCTACTGGTTACAAACACTTTTCCATCCCCATCATGCCCCGCCCGCTTGAGCCCCTGCTGGCCGCGGCACGGATGCCATCGGCCGAAGTCGCCCTGATAATACCCAAATACATACGCATTAGGCAATGGCGTGGGTTTGGCTGATGTGGCTGTATTCTCGATTTTGGGGATGCAATCAATGCTCACGCGGGAAACCCTGGCGGCTGTGATCCGCGCGATAAGGCTAGTGAAAGGGCTTACCCGGGAAGATCTCAATGGGTGTGTGGGCAGCACGAACCTCCACAAGCTCGAGAACGGCACTGGAGGTATCACAGTAGACACATTGCAGCGTCTAAGCACAGGCCTTGGCGTCGCTCCCACGACGCTGCTGGTGCTAGCATCAAGCCACCCTGGCCCTAGTTCTACTGAAACTGAAATCGAAAAAATTCGCGAGGAACTGGTGAAGCTGGATTCCCTTGGAATCTCTACAGCTGTAACTCAGCAATTTGAAGCAGGGAAATTGATCCCTCACCTGCGAGGCAGAAAGGCAAACAATCATCTTTTGGAAAAAATATTGGCACTTAAGTCTCAAGGAAAAACACAAAAGGAAGTCATCGAGATTTTGGGCGCACCTCAAAGCACCGTGAACAGATTATGGAGAAAATAGAAGCAAGCCCACTTAATCTTCATTGTAGAGAAGAATTATAGCTGCAAATCGCTGTGTTAATAATGGACTCCAAAGCCCTGGTGGAAATACGGTATGGGTCACAAATCTGCCGAAGGATCCTTCCATCCCAATTATAGAGCGCGCGCAGCAATGGTTCTGCGTAGCGCTCGGACATGTAGGATCGAGCATAACCACTCGGCCCGGCAAAAAATGAATTTTCAGTGACATTTTTTTGATTATTCATATAACCCCACTTGGAAACTGGAGGTAACATACATTCAAAATTATTAATTGTTTTATCTTTGCCCCGCCTCAACCTCGATTTCTTGAGTCGCATTATAGCGCGATTATAAAGATGAATGTCGGGCGGGCCGACACAAGCAGCCCATCCTAAAACCGTTAATAACGAAGAGTCTATCACAAAGCATATGGTCGTAGTTGAACTGGCATAGCCGTCAGCTGACAGAACTGTGAAGCTTGGCCTCAGATACACTGGAAAAATATACTTATACATTTCTGATCAAATCCATTAGCGACAGGTCTGAGGTGGCGTTTACGGATAACTCGTACGCAAGGCAATTATTTAATTGACGATCAGATTCTATCTGACGCCATACATCTCTAACCGATGTGATCATATAATGACTCCTTCCCACAGATGCATGTAGCTCATCCGAAGAAATGCATCCTAGCATCAATCCAACTAACACTAACGCTCTACCCCTTGCAAACGTAGACACCCTGTATATTTCAAAGTAGTAATTTATGTAAAAATTGTTTCGCCCAGGAAAACATTCAGACCCGCGCCATGTTGACATTGTCGTCTGAAAGTAACACTGGTGAAACAATGGCATCAGAGCAGCGCGCATTAGCGCAACGATAAACTTATCGAATTGCGCTCTATTACCTGGCGTTACTACCGACCGTTTAGAGAGTATGTAGCTTTGACACCGCGAACCAAGCTTCAGCAGTTCTAGATCGTGCTCAACTGCCAGATCATGGCGTTCTTTGAAGCTGTCCTCACACCAATGACTTTCAAATATTTTTCTACCAAAATCGAAGCTCATAGCTACGCTTTCATGAGCATCTCGGAGTAAAGTATTATGATAGGAGCAGAAAGGGGCCATCAGAGCCCGCCACTCAAACTTCCAGGCGAATGTGCGTGTTTCTGATAGCGCTTGGGCAAGGCACTCGTAACAATATGACTTTCTGAACCCTATCGGCACTATAGTATCAGATGCACACAGTTCGATCTGGTAGTCATAGGCTATAACTCCGCCTCCCTCCAAAAAAAATTGCGCTAACTTACTTGTTTTTATGAAATCAGGATCATCGTCCCACTCACTAGCAACGGCAGGACTCTGGAATAGTTCGGGCGCCAAATTCTCATCATGCATCCTCCACATTAAAGATGATAAGCTTTCGCCTTGAATTTGCTTAAGCATAAATCAGCGACTCCACTTCGAACCTAGCTTCTTCGAGAGAGATTATATGGTGGTGCCCAGCTTCCATTCCACAACAAGCCTGATACACGTAAATGCATTCGATAGCGCTCATGACGTAGTCTAAATCGAAGCTGAGACCTCTACAGATCTCGACTAAAATCTTAGGAGTTTGGAATTTCAAACAATATGAAGCATTACACCAAGCCCAAAAATTGTTAACAAGCTCAATACAAACTGGCTCAGGCAAGTTACGCTCTAGCGAGATCAATCGTATACCTTTCAATTTTTTCGAAATAATTCGAAGCAGCTGTGGATTTCTAGATGAAATTATCAAGTTGAATCCCACCTGCGCACCCTGAAACCATTGCAGCTCTTCTACTATTGATTCAAAAGATCTTGATGATAAGCAATCTATATCATCCAGTATGATCTTACCTTTCCCAGTAAGTTGTACGTACTCTTTTAACACCGATGGAACGCCCTTGCCTCTCCCCAACTGAGTGAAAAATCCATAAGCACGAATGATGTGATTGGTCATTCTGTATTCATAGTCAAGGACACTGGTCGGGACATTCACACCATAGAATTCCGGATGTTCAGAAAGAGCTTTCAATAATGTACTTATACCCGCACCGGAAGGGCCTGTAAGGAGCAGAATCTGGCCTAACCCTGTAACATTAGGCTCTAAAAGTTCTTTAATTAGGCTAAGGCGCAACTGACTAAAATATTGGAAGCCATGCCGGCCCTCCAATATTTCGCGAGCCGCCTCTAGATCAAGCGAGGTCACTGGGAACGTTCCTAATCAATCGCCTTCAGCTTCATTGGCGGGCTCATTGAGACGAAGAGAAAAATTGAAATTTTCCATAATCTCTTCAATATTATCGAGATGGTAATGGCTTATGCATTCACTTTTGTCTAAAATCGCCGCCATCGCCGCAGACTGTAGAATCTTGACGATGTTATCAGTCAAACCAAGGCTGGTTTCTAGAATTTTCAGGTAAAGAGTTTGATCTTTAAGATTCGTAGGTTTTTTTAGGGGAAATCTGTTGATATACGTTGCTACAAAATTACGGAAATCAGGGCCGTTATCCCATCCAGCCAAAGCCTTTACTGCGTAACGACGCTCTAATTGAGGGTCGCGACGGAGTACTCTTGCGGCGTCAGGAATTCCAAACGCAAAGACAGAAAGCCCATAGATGTCACTCGAAAGATTTTTTAGTAGAGAAAGATTTTGCTTCTGCTGCACCGTGGTCAGAGTAAGTGCGTCATGCACCTCATCAATAACAATACCTCTAATCTTTTGAGACTTTATACGAGCCTGTAACTCTGGTGTCAGATTATCCCCAGCCCTTGCCCTGCGACCCACACTAACTCCCATTTCAATCAGAATCAGATCGCGCAAATTGTGGCTATTTGCATTCTGATGCATCGTAACAAATAGCATCTTATTATCAGCAAAAATGTTCCTCTTCTTCAGCTCAAGAATCAGTGCTGTTTTCCCCTGCCCACCTTCTGCAGTGCAGAGCATACACGGAGCATTGATTCTCCCTGTCATTTTCATAGCGAAATAAATCGAGTCAATCAACCTTTCCGCCCGGGGGTGCTTTACCCAAAAGTCACTTGAGCATGCAAGCATTCGATCTTGGTCGTTGAGGTCAAAAAGTTTGTGTGCTGCTTGATGCACATGATCAAAGTTCAATTTTCAATACCAACTATTTATTCAAAGCCGCAAAAACCTGCGGGTTACCACACACCTCACATGCGCAATTCGGCAACCCGCCAGCAGATTCATTTCATGGGGCTACTACCGTATATGACAGGAGATTCGGCTTCATCACTATCAACATCAGTGGAAGAGCTCATATAGCCAGTGAGACTATATACATTGCTATCAATTTTTTTTGAGGGCTGTTGTGATTTCTGGGGCCAACCTGTTTGAGAGGAGGTGGAGCTTTTCGCTGGACATGGTTTTTCACTCAGGGCTTTATTACGCTCACTTTTATAATCTTCTTTACCTTTTTCTCGCTTTTTGGCTCGCTTAGCAGCCCGCGTCGACTTAACCTGCTCTTCAACTTTCTGATGAAATACTCCTTGGGCTTTAGCGCCTTCGACCGTCATTGTTCCATCCCTCACCCCCCTTTCCTGACGCTGTTTTCTGTACAGTTCAAAATCAATACTTTTGTTTAATTTATTTCGACTGCAAGGCACCCTATCCCATTTGTTGCCAATTCTCACAAGAATATAACTCAGATCGTAAGGATCATATTTGACGTCCAGTTCTTGCGAGACTTTGCTTTTAAGCAAGGGACAGGAATAGAATCGGCGAAAAATCTCGATACCTTCTGGTGAGACTTTCTTCTTCTTAGGTGCTTCCGGATAGAAAGTATATTTAAAATTCTCATACTCCTCGCTCGACAAATCTCGACTGTGCGGGTTTCTAGTGAAATATTCTTCCCAAACCTGTCCAGGTGTTTTCTTGTTTAGCGCAGAGTGTATGGTTTCATGATAAGCCTTGATCCTATAAACCAATGCCTGGCGGAGCGCCGCCAAAGTGAAGCATGCTTTTCCTTCACTGTTCATCATCTTTCGCTGCTGCGTGTTAGAACCTGTGCTTCCCGGAATTTGATGGATGGTATGAAGCATCTGCTTGCCAATCAAACTCTCAATGTGCGCTCCCTCATGCTTACGCCCTTTAGTTCGATGCTTAACTGCTATCCCATAGGAACTTGCGTTTAGCACAAAAACGTCCGATACAAATTCCTTAGCATTATCGGAGTGAATAACTTCCGGCTTGCCATACATTGGCCAAAGATCATCGGGCAGCCCCCATGATTTCAATTTTTCGTTTTTTGGTAAAACAATATTCTCCATGAGCATTGCAACCGATACCGCACTAGGCGCCAAAAAACTTAGATAAAAACCCAATACGACTCTAGAATGAAGGCAAATGGCCATGCTTATATATGGCCGCCCTATGATTTGACTTCGATCTTGATCATCAACCACTAATAGATCGACTGGAGTGTGGTCAATTTGTACCCACTCCAGGGGGCGGTTTGTTTGTTTGTATCCGTCCCTAAGTTCGAATTTCTGTTTGGCCGCATCCAACCCATGCTTGTGCTTATACACTAAGGCAGGATCTTGAGCCTCGTAAAACCTTTTAACGAGGTAATAACTGGGGCGTGGAATCCTGCGAGCATCGGCTTCAGACTGACACGCAGTCCATACGCCCGAAATTGTTCTCGTTGTAGGAAAATGTTTGTTAAACATTTCTCTTATCAAATCACGAACGTCACTTCGACCGCGGAGACTACCGAACTTCCGCCCTTTTTTCTGCTGAAGCAGAGCTGTGTATCCTGTAGCGCCTCTGCACTTTGTGACAAGTCGATGGAAATGTGACCTGCTTAACCCCAGAATCTCCATCGCCTGAGCGCGGTTGATCTTTCCGCTCTTGAAATCCATTACCACATTGAAACGATTTTGTGCTTCAAAATGTGCAGCTAGCGTTTTTTCTCCGCTTCTAACATCAAGAAGTCCTTTGAGTTCGCTCGTTTCTTTGTTTTCGATCGACATATTGAGTTCCGGTTTTTAGCCGCAGCATCCATGTTTAGACATGCGACTGGCCTGAAAGCTTGGTTTTTAAAGAGCATCTTCACAACTGAGCGCCGTGAAGCTTTCCTAGTAGGACTTCCAAGTTCCCGTAAGTCAACCTAGGCATTCGTGGGCTGAGCTTTGAAATCAGGCAAAAAAACATTTGCGATATATTGACGAACAGAATTTTTCCCCACGTGCGCATATACCCACCAATCCTAATGGCATCTAGGCACAGCGCCTTCTGCAGAGGAGGTAGTAGTGTCTAGGGCAACTTAAAAGATGACGAAATAACGTAACATAACGAATCTTGACGAATCGAGAAAACCGATGAGAATTAAAGATTTTTGATCAATAAACAGGTACGAAAATACGCGCATCTCGTAAATTCGAAACATTTGAGTAAATTCATTAAGCTGGCATTTAATGAATCTTCTGGCCGCAGCCTCAGCAAACGCTGGAAATCGAGAAAAACATTACTCCAATATTGACAGATGTCAATTTGTTCATTTCGTTTTGGAAATCTAATCCGGGATATTACGTGTAGTGGTGTAAAATTTTAATGAGACACTCCTGGAGAATGTACAAATCAATATGAGACATTCCCGTAGACTGTCTCACAAATCCGAAAAAATGCTATCTAAGGCAGTAAATACAGGTGCTTGGCCATGTCTCATCGATTAACGATTGGCGCACTTGATGAAAAACCAGCCCCTTGCATCACCTCACACTCTCGCTAAAAAACTAGACAAGGAGCTGATGCCAATCACCTCCTTGTCAGCTCGGGTCAGACGCTGATCGGATCTACCTTCTCACCATCAATCTGCATCTCAGCTAGTGCTTTAGCCACGACATCACGACCAAGCACACCGTCGTCGGCCAGGGCCTTCAATGCAGCCAACACGACGAACTGCCGATCAACTTCAAAATGTCGACGCAGCGCTTCGCGGGTATCTGATTGTCCAAAACCATCGGTGCCCAGTGCAACGAAGCGGCGATTTCCGATCCAGGGGCGGATTTGGTCGGCGTGAATCTTCATGTAGTCGGTGGAGACCACTACCGGCCCAGGGTGACCGCCCAGCAATTGGGTCAGATAAGGAACTTTCGGATCTTCCAAGGGGTGCAGAAGATTCCAACGCTCAACTTGCTGTGCCTCACGACGTACTTCGGTCAGGCTGGTGGCACTCCAGACTTCGCTGCTCACGCCATAATCACGCTCCAGGATCTGCGCAGCGGCGATGACCTCCGGCAAGAGAGCACCGCTGCCCATGAGCTGGACATGCAGATCCTTCTTGACCTCTCGCTCAAGTGGCAGTCGATACAGTCCTTTGAGAATCCCCTCCTCCACACCTTCAGGCATGTCGGGATGAGGGTAGTTCTCGTTGAGTAAGGTGATGTAATAGTAAATGTCTTCTTGCTCGACATACATGCGGCGCATGCCGTCATGCACGATCACAGCCAGCTCGTAAGCGTATGTCGGATCGTAGGAAATACAGCACGGCACAGTGGCCGACATCACATGGCTGTGGCCATCGTCGTGTTGAAGGCCCTCGCCCATCAGCGTGGTGCGCCCTGAAGTTGCACCAAGCAAGAAACCTCGAGCACGGGCATCGCCGGCTGCCCACAGCAAGTCGCCCACGCGCTGGAAGCCGAACATCGAGTAGAAGATATAGAACGGAAGGGTCATCACACCGTGGTTGGCGTACGAGGTACTAGCCGCTATCCAGGATGAAGTGGCACCGGATTCGTTCAAGCCTTCCTGCATGATCTGCCCGTCCGTACTCTCCTTGTAGTAGGACAACGTGCCGGCATCCTGAGGTATGTAGAGCTGACCGACATGGGAGTGGATACCAATCTGCCGGAACAGGCTCTCCATACCGAAGGTGCGTGATTCGTCGGGCACGATGGGGACGACGAGCTTGCCGATGTTCGGATCTTTCAGCAGCGTGCTGAGGATCCGCACGAACGCCATGGTCGTTGAAATGGAGCGGTCGCCGGTGCCTTTGAGCTGTCCTTCCAATGCGGACAGCGGCGGAATTTGCAACGACTCAACCTGTGCATGACGAGCCGGAACATAACCACCCAAACTTTCGCGGCGCCCTTTCAGATATCGCGCTTCTGCACTTGCTTCGTCGGGCCGCAAGTACGGCAACTCGCCGAGCTGATCGTTACTCAACGCCAGACCGAAGCGATCACTGAAGGCTTTTACTGCCTCTGCGCCCATCTTCTTGAGTTGATGATTGATGTTCTGCCCTTCACCCGCTTCACCCATCCCGAAGCCTTTGACCGTTTTGGCCAGGATGACAGTGGGACGACCCTTTTGGCGGGTTGCTGCAGCGTAAGCGTTATAGACCTTGACTGGATCATGGCCACCGCGTGCAAGCTTCCAGATCTGCTCGTCGCTGACGTCGCTGACCAGGTCCAGCAGCTCCGGGTACTTGCCGAAAAAGTGCTCACGCACATAAGCACCGTTCTGGGACTTGTAGGTCTGGTACTCACCGTCGACGCACTCCATCATGCGCTGACGAAGCAGCCCGGTCTTGTCCTTGGCCAGCAAGGCGTCCCAGCCACTTCCCCAGATCACCTTGATGACGTTCCATCCAGCGGCGCGGTAAAGGCTCTCAAACTCCTGGATCACCTTTCCGTTACCGCGAACAGGCCCATCCAGACGCTGCAGGTTGCAGTTGACCACGAAGATGATGTTGTCGAGCTTCTCCCGCCCGGCCAGGGAGATCGCCGCCAGCGATTCGGGTTGATCCATCTCGCCATCGCCCAGGAACGCCCAGACTTTACGGCCCTGGTGTTCCTTCAAACCACGGTTTTCAAGGTATCGCATGAAGCGCGCCTGATAGGCGGCCGTAATGGGCCCCAAGCCCATAGAGACCGTGGGGAACTGCCAGAACTCTGGCATCAGGCGCGGGTGGGGGTATGAAGAGACGCCGTCACGATCAGTTTCACGACGGAAGTTGTCCAGTTGCTCTTCGGTCAGGCGGCCCTCGGTGTAAGCACGGCCATAAATGCCGGGCGCCGAATGCCCCTGGATGTACACCATATCGCCCGCGAAGCTCTCGGTACGCCCTCGGAAGAAATGGTCAAAGCCAACGTCGTAGAGTACCGCCGCCGAGGCATAGGTCGCGATGTGCCCACCCACGCCTGAATGCTTGCCTGCGCGGAGCACCATGGTCAGTGCGTTCCAGCGGATATAGGCATTCAGGCGCTTCTCAATGTCGAGATCTCCCGGGTAGGGCAACTCGCGCTCCGGTGCAATGCTATTCACGTAAGGCGTGGTCACTCGACCATGGAAATCACCGTGTACAGAAACGTCGAAGTCGAGAAGCTGGTCGATCAGGAAGTGCGCTCGGGGCCGCCCCTCCACTTCTACGACCGAAGCGATCGAGTCAATCCATTCGCGGGTCTCTTGTGGATCTTCATCGCGAAGCGGGTAGCTGTGCGCCATCGATAACTCTCCTTGATGTGGCTCGACTGGTCGTTGTTCAACCAGCACCTTGTTGCATTTGCAATTGAATCTATCCTCAATCCCGCTATGATTGCAACTGCAATAAAAACCTCGTTCTGGAGACGCCATGACCACCCCCACGCCAGACCTCTGGTACAACTTCATTCGTGCGCATCGTTGTCTGATCCGGGAAATCGAGCGTCGCCTGGCTGAAGAGAATCTGCCGCCTTATGCCTGGTACGACGCGCTATGGGGGATCGAAAGTGGGGAAGATGGTGCCCGTCGCATGCATGAACTGGCCGACGTGATGGCCATCGAGCGTTACAACCTCACCCGCCTGGTTGATCGCCTGGAAAAGGATGGACTTGTAGTACGGAAAAAAGCGGCAGATGACGGCCGAGGTGCGATCGCTCGCATCACCGACAGCGGTCGCGATCTTCGCAAGCGGATGTGGACGGTTTACAAACAGTCCGTCGAGGAGCTTTTTCTAGCGGAGTTCAGTGAGGAGCAACAGAGGACGTTTGCGCTGGCCCTGGAAAGTGCGAGCCGTAACGCCCGCACCAACAGGCGTGCTAATTAGTCCAGTCGGTAACGCCTGACTGCCCCGCTTACCCAAGAACTGTCGACTACGCCTCGGCCAACCAAGGCGCGCAGTGCGGTCAACACTACCCAATGACGATTGAGGTGTTGGCTAGGCTCCAGGCTATCCGCACCCAGCGCCGTGAACGGCGCAGTGACATGTGCAGCAAGTTGCGCAGCCACAAATTCATCGTACCCCGTCACCGCGATGACAGGTGTGTCTGCCGTGCCAAGACAGAGTTGAAGATGGCAGTTGGACAGGTTCTCTTCTCTACGCAACCGTTGAAGACGAGCTCGCTTTTCTGCGTCCCGGGCAAGTCTGGTATAGCTCGGGCAACTCCATACCTCGGCTTTCACCCCCCACTCCGCTCGCAGCAGCTCGGCGGCTGCACATACCTCGCGAAGCATCGACCCAGCACCTAGCAGCCGAACCGACACTTCTTCTTCAACACCCTCAGACAGACGATACATTCCCAGGTACGCCTGGGAGCGATCACATACCCGCCCTTCCCCTGGTTCGTCATGCAAGGTCATGTAGCAAAAACCAGGAGCTCCTTCCACGTACAACTCTTGCAACGCCCCAACCCAAATAGCTTTGACTTCGTCTCCACATGCGGGATCGAAAGGTATGCATCGGCGATTGGATGCCAACCACAATGGTAACCAGGGATGCGCCCCTTTCGCCCACCGGGAGTGCGAGGACTCAATGTCGTTGAGGATGATGCCTCGCTCAGCAATCTGAGCGCTTAGCATCGACATTTGGGCGGATGTCGGTGACTGAGTCATGTAAAACAGCGGGCGCTCAGCGGCACGTGACTGCTCGCTAAACCAGAGGGGCCAGGCGCTGATCGTAGTGGTGCTCAACTGCTCGCTTATCCGATCATTGATCAACCCAAACTGTCCGCGGGTGCTGGAGCCGGTCTCAAGTCGCTTGAGAATATCGACAGCAGTTCCCAGGGGTGAGCCCGGCGCCCCGTCCCTTTCTCCGTAGCCTCGTTCGATATGGCGAATGCACGCCTGTGCGGCCGATATGGTGTCAGGGGTACGCTGGAAGCGAAGGTTGTCCATCCATGAAACTCCTCTTGCGGTGTGCAATAGGGATAATGCAAGCTAGTTGCAAATGCAACCAGAAAGAATGGAGATCCTAGGAGCCAGGCCTGAATTGAGGAACCAAGAATGAGGGCGAAGAAAACGGCGCCCGAAGACGCCGTTGCGGATAGGTAGATCAGCCTACCGATTTCTATGTCAGTTTAAGTGCTGTGGCCATTCGGTTACCGGCGATGGAAAGCATGGCAGCACAGCCCCACAAGGCACAGGCTTACCCCGCTGCGATTGAAAGTGGCACCACCCTGTTGGTCACCTGCTTTTGGCTGAGGTAGCGGGTGCAGCTTACCCTCAGGAACGAGGCGAAATTCACCACTTCTCCGCGGTAGTCCATGACCTCCTCGTACAGCTTGGCGATGAGCTGATTGGTGCTGACGCTATCCGCTCCAGCAATCTCGGTCAGGATGTCCCAGAACTGGTTTTCCAGACGCAGGGTGGTGACCACGCCCCGGATGCGCAAGGAGCGCGAGCGCGATTCATAAAGGATCGGGTCTGCCTTCACATACAGCTCACACATGGTGCCTCCGCTGGCTTTACCTGGCTAAGTCACGTCGAGGGCATACGCCCACGCCTGAAGGTACCGCCCCAAAGCAGCACATGGGTAATACACCGCTATTACACGTGTCCCTTTTGCTTTTGGGGCGCACGTAATAGCCACTTATTACCCATCAATTTTTCATACTGCCATCCTGAGTGCATAACAACACCACAGGAAAGCCTGATCATGCCGAAATTCCTTCACACCATGATCCGTGTAGGTGACCTGGATGCCTCCATGCGTTTCTACGGACAAGCATTCGACCTGCAGGAATCCCACCGCCTTGAGTTCGACGACTTCTCGCTCGTCTACCTACGCGACCGGGAAAGCGGTGCCGAAATCGAACTGACCTGGAACAAGGGCCAAGACGGCTACACCCACGGCAGTGGGTATGGCCATGTCGCCTTCGCAGTAGAAGACCTCGATCACCATCACGCTCGCTTGAGCGAACTGGGGCTCTCTCCTGCCCCCATCAAAGAATTCAAGCGTGGTGAAGCGCTGCTCGCTCGCTTCTTCTTCATCCAGGACCCGGATGGCTACAAGATCGAGGTGCTGCAGCGCGCCGGCCACTATCAGTAACGCAGCCACACGCATCAGACGCCTGGGCGTCGTCTATCAATGTTGCGCGGCAAACGCCAATCCCCAACAAAGCAGCACCCGTGATGTCAGGCTCCTAATAAAAACAACAAGGAGAACAGCATGCAGGATATACAAGCCAGCCGCCGTAGCTTTCTGAAAGGCAGCGGCGGAATTCTCTTGGGCACGTTGCTTTTCACCTCCGGCCCCATCGCCCTGCTCGCCCCCAGTACCACCTGGGCGCTTGAGATGAAAATGCTGAACAACGATCAAGCCGCACGACTGATGGTTATAGTGCGCCGGATCTACCCTCACGATCAGATGGAAGACGCTGTGTACGCCTTTGCGATCAAAGCCTTGGACGACCGCGCCGTGACTGACCCTTCCATTCTTCCCCTGCTTGAACAAGGTTTGAACGAGCTGGACAAGTCAGCTGATGGCGCCTGGCTGAAACTGGATGAGCCGCGCCAATTGGCTGTGCTCGAGTCGATCCAGAGCACCCCGTTTTTCACTTTGGTCAGGTCAGTCTCGGTCAATGCCCTGTACAGCAACGAACTCGCCTACCAGCACTTCGGCTACGAAGGTGCCTCTTTCCCCAAAGGCGGTTACCTGATGCGCGGCTTCAACGACTTGAAGTGGCTACCTGCCGCCCCTACCGAAGCCAGCCCTCCAGCCTTTTCCTGAGGATGCGTACATGACCACATTCAATTTCGACGATGACTCGGTAGTGGTGATCATCGGCTCTGGTGCGGGTGGTGGAACACTGGCCAATGAACTGTGCCAGAAAGGTATTCCAGTCGTTCTGCTGGAGGCTGGCCAGCGCCAGTCCTCTGCCACTTTCATCAATGACGAATGGCCCTCGTTCGAGCAATTGTCCTGGGGCGATACCCGTACTACCTCGGGCTCCTGGCAGATCGCCAAGGACTTCCCGAACCTCCCCGCCTGGATCTGCAAAACGGTGGGTGGAACTACCACTCACTGGGCAGGTGCCAGCCTTAGATTCCAGGAGCATGAATTCCGAGCGCGGCAGACCTATGGCGATATCAAGGATGCGAACCTGCTCGACTGGCCATTGACGCTCGCGGAACTGGAGCCCTTCTATGCAAGGGCCGAGGACAAGATGGGGGTGACGCGCACCAACGACATTCCTGGGCTACCGGGAAACAACAATTTTCAGGTGATGTACAACGGTGCTCGCAAGCTTGGCTACAAAAAATGCAGTACCGGCCACATGGCGATCAACAGCCGTGCCCGCGCAGGACGCGCTCAGTGCATGCAACTTGGCTTCTGCTTCCAGGGCTGCAAGATGGGGGCAAAGTGGTCAACGCTGTACACCGAGATTCCGGCAGCGGAGGCCACAGGCAAGCTCGAGCTCCGTACGCAGGCGCACGCAGTAAAGATCGAGCACGATGCAAAAGGGCGAGCCACCGGTGTGGTCTACGCAGATGCGCAAGGGCGTCTGCAACGCCAAAAAGCGCGACTTGTTGCGGTCGCAGGCAATGCCATTGAAACCCCTCGCCTACTGCTTAATTCGACCAGCACATTGTTCCCTCATGGTATTGGCAACGGCTCCGGGATGGTCGGTAAGCACTACATGCGCCATACCACCGGATCTGTGTTCGCAGAGTTCAAGGATCCGGTGCATTTCTACCGCGGCACCATCATGGCCGGCCTGATCGGTGACGAGGTGCACTTCAATCCCGACAGGGGCTTTGTCGGAGGCTACGAAATGGAAACCATCTCGCTTGGCCCTTCCTTCATGGCTGCGTTCTTCAACCCCGGCGCCTGGGGACGCGACTTCACCCGCGTCATGGACAACTACACGCATCTGGCTGGCATGTGGCTGGTCGGTGAGGACATGCCCCGGGAAACCAATCGCATTACCCTGAGCGATAACGTCAAAGACCGCTTTGGCATTCCTGTGGCCAACGTGCACTACGACGACCACCCCAACGATATTGCAATGCGCGAGCACGCCTATCAGCAAGGTAGCGCGGTCTATGAGGCCGTCGGTGCACTGAAGACACACCGCGTACCACCCTACCCCTCGACTCATAACATGGGCACTTGTCGTATGAGCCACAAGGAAGCCGATGGTGTTTGCAACAAATACGGGCAAAGCCATGAAGTGCCAAATCTGTTCATTTCAGATGGCAGTCAGTTCACCACCAGCGCAGCCGAGAACCCTACCCTGACGATCGTCAGCCTGGCGATTCGTCAGGCGGAGTACATTGCCGATGCGCTGAGGACGCATGCGGCATGACTACCAGCGCCGACAACCGCCTGGAGATTTGCGCACTCACGGCGTTTACCGACAACTACATCTGGCTTCTGCTCGATCACTCAAACCAGGCCTGTGCGGTTGTAGATCCAGGTGATGCCGGGCCAGTTCAAGCCTGGTTGGCTGAGCATCCCGGCTGGGCGCTCACCGATGTGCTGATCACTCACCATCACGGTGACCATGTGGGCGGTGGCGAGAAGCTGAAGTGTGCATTCGATCTCCGCGTGCATGGCCCTGCAAACGAGCCGATCCCTGCCAGGGATCGGCCACTGAAGGACGGTGATTCAATCCAGGTACTGGGGCGAACCATCAAGGTGATCGGTGTACCTGGCCATACTTGCGGGCACCTGGCCTACCACCTGGTTGATGAGGATGTGCTGTTTAGCGGGGACACGCTGTTCAGCGCCGGCTGTGGGCGCCTCTTCGAGGGTACGCCGCTGCAGATGCTGACGTCGCTCGAACGCCTTGCCGTGCTGCCAGAGCAGACGCGGGTGTACTGCGCACACGAGTACACCCTCTCCAACCTGCGTTTTGCTTTGGCTGTCGACCCAGGCAATCAGCAAATCGCCGAGCGCTTGGCTGAGGTCAGCGAAATCCGCAACCGCGGGCAGTGCACCTTACCTACCCGCATTAGCGTTGAACGCGCAATTAACCCGTTCCTCCGTGTGCGGGAAGCGAAGATCGTTGAGGTTGTCCAACGCCAAGCGGGCCTGTCCATCACAACCGCCGAGGAATGCTTTGCTGCCATGCGCCAGTGGAAAGACAATTTTTGAACAACAAGAAGAAGATCATTTATGACAAAAACACTGCTGATTGCCGCTACAGCCTTCATGATTGCTTCTGCCCAGGCAGGCCAAGAGCCTGAGGCCGTGTTCGCAAAAACCTGCGCCATGTGCCACAACGGTCAACTCCCCAACGCGCCTAAGAAAGGTGATGTCGCTGCATGGCAACCACGCCTGGCTCAAGGGCAAGACGTACTGCTCAAAAACGTAGTGAATGGATTGAGTGTCATGCCACCACGTGGACTCTGCAGTGACTGCAGCGACGAAGACCTCGCGGCTACGATAGGCTGGATGTCCCGCTGATGACCGAAAGGAGCACTGATTTAACAACGGTTATTTCAAGAGCTCCTATGGATGTCTTGCGCTTCAGTCACACGCTTGATTTCAGCGCGAGGCCGAAGCAGCAAGGCTTGTTGGCCATCGTTCGGATAGCCAGCCAGTGAGCCGAATCGCTATCCCTACGTGTGATAGACCTTGCCCGCCTAGCAGCGTAATGCTGTTCACTTAAGATCGCCGGGGCCGCTCTGCGGCCCTTTCGCGGCACCAGGCCGCTCCTACAGTATCCGCGTGAGCCACGTGAATATTGGCTTACGCGGTCGTGGTAGGAGCGGCCTTGTGCCGCGATGGGCTGCGCAGCAGCCCTAAGTGAACAGCATTACGCCTAGCAGCGGGCTTTCTTTTGCGCGCGATTTCTCATCGACTTGTACCAGGCTGTCCGCTCTGTGTAGTGAAGCCCTGGCTCTGATGGGCCTCGCGGGCACTCGAAGGGGTTTAGTCCATCAGAATGTCTACCAGCACCTGCGCAGGCTTACTCAGCTCGACACCAACCCGAGTCACCACCTCGTAGGGCTCGCTGCGCGATTTGAGTTGCAGCGGCAAACGCACAAGCATACCGTGGTCCAGGGCCATCCTGGCGACGTCCCACGGCATCACCGCAAGCAGATCGCGATCTTGCATGAGCATGGACAGCGTCGTGAAAGTCGACGAGGTTTCAATGGGGTACTGCGGGAAGCTCAAGCCTGCCTCGCGAAACTCGCGCTCAAGGGTAAGACGCATGGGCATGTTTACCGGGAACACCACCCAGCGCGATTGCGCCAGTTGCTCAAGCGTCAATGCCGCGCAGGCTGCCAGCGGATGCGCCGGGTTTGCCACCAGCACCAACTGCTCCTGATGTTTAACCCGGCTTTCATAGGCTGTAGGTCTTGGGCTGACGCTGGTTCGGCAAATGACCACATCCACACGCCCTTGGTCGAGCAGGTTGAGCAAGCGGTCACTGGTGTCCTCTACCACTGATACCGATAAGTCCGGTTGGTTCTCGCGCAAACGCGCCAGGCCTTCCACCATGATCGGCACGGCGCCCATGATGGTGCCCACCGACAAACGTCCCCCATGTCCTTGGAGAATGCCCAGCATCTCTTCACGCAGATGCGCAAGGTCATTGCCAATCAACCGCGCATAACGCACCACGCAGCGGCCCAGGTCATTGGCTTCGAGCCCTTTGCTGGTCCGCTCGAACAGTACTGCGCCAAGGGTAGACTCAATTTCATTAAGCGCCTTGGTAGCGCCAGGCTGGGTGATCGAAATCGCCTCTGCGGCTTTGTGTATCGAGCCCAGTTCGTCAAGGCTGATCAACAGGCGCAGTTGGCGTAAACGAAGGCGCGAAGCCATGGAGCTTAATGATGGCAGCATAGGGGATCACTAAAAGTTATCGGGCAGTCCGCAGCTCTCATTAGGCAGCAATGCCATGGAAATTTAAAGTGGCTGGCAAGTGCTACCCCACAACAACAAACCGGAGCCAGCATGCGCCTGATCCAATTTGAAACCGTACCCGCCCAGCGCCATGTCGGCGTAGTGGAAGGCGACCTGATTCAGGTTGTGCGCCACACCACGCATCTGCGAGAACTGGCCCTCGCTGCCATCCGCAACCAGCGCAGTCTCGCCGCTGAAGTGCTCGAACGCGGCCTGCACAGCACCGGCCAGCGCTACAGCGATGCCTTGAACGAATGCCGGGTCCTTCCACCGCTCGACCACGAAGACCCGGCACACTGCCTGATCAGCGGAACCGGGCTCACGCACCTGGGCAGTGCCTCCACCCGCGACAAGATGCACCAACAAAAAATCGATGACGGGGCGGCGCTCACCGACACCGCGCGCATGTTCCAGTGGGGCATTGAAGGTGGCCGTCCCCCCGCAGGCAGCGCCGGCGCGCAGCCAGAGTGGTTCTACAAGGGCGATGGCTCGATCGTCGTCCGCCCAGGGCAAGCCTTGCAGGCCCCCGCCTTTGCCGAGGATGCTGGTGAAGAACCGGAACTGGCTGGCCTGTATGTGATCGGTGATGATGGCCTGCCTTACCGGTTGGGCTTTGCCATCGGCAACGAGTTTTCCGACCACGTGATGGAGCGCCGTAGCTACCTGTACCTGGCGCATTCCAAGCTGCGTAATTGCTCATTCGGCCCCGAACTGCGGGTCGGCGAGTTGCCACGCCATCTGCAGGGCACCAGCCGAATACTTCGCGGTGACCAGGTGATCTGGGAAAAGGATTTTCTCAGCGGTGAGGACAACATGTGCCACTCGTTGGAGAATCTCGAGTACCACCATTTCAAGTACAGCCAGTTTTTGCGCCCCGGTGATGTGCACATCCACTTCTTCGGTACTGCAACGCTGTCGTTTGCCGACCAGGTCAAGGCCGTCGAGGGCGATGTGTTCGAAATCAGCCTGGCGGAGTTCGGCGCACCATTGCGAAACGGCATCAGCGAGACGCCTGCGGCCATCTCACCCGGCGCGGTGAAGACGCTCTGACCCGACGGCGGCGCAGGGCCGCGCCGCCGCAGCATTTCATAACAATCACAAAAGTGAGATGAGCATGAACAACAGCCCCTACCCTCCGGCCCCCGCGCCGGCCCTGGCGACTGCCAACACCGACAGCGCCAAGCCAACCACCGTGCGCTGGCGCATCTTCCTGATCCTGTTGCTACTGGCCGCGATCAACTACATCGACCGCGCTTCGCTGTCTGTGGCGCTGCCGTTGATTTCTGCCGAGTTTGAACTCACTCCAGCGCTCGAAGGCTTGATCCTGAGCGCGTTCTTCTGGTCCTACGCTTTGATGCAGATTCCTGCCGGGGTGCTACTCGACCGCTTCCAGGTGCGCAATATCATTGGCGTCGCGACCATCGGCTGGGGTGCTTTCCAGGCATTGGGCGGGTTTGCTCACAACTGGATCACCTTGCTGGTCACGCGCATCGGCCTTGGTGTGGCAGAGTCGCCGATCATGCCCGCCGGCGCAAAGCTCAATGGTGCCTGGCTCACGCCTAACGAGCGTGGCCGCGGTGCCACGCTGGTCGACGGCGGCGCGCCGCTGGGTACCGCATTCGGCGCAATTATCATCGCGGGCCTGATCACCTGGTTCGATTCTTGGCGCATCGCCTTCATCGTCGCCGGGGTCGGCACGGTGGCCGCCGGTATCTGGGCCTGGTGGTACATCCGCAACCACCCCAGCGAGCACCCGCAAGTCAACGCCGCTGAACTGGCTTACATCACCCAGGCCAACGACGCCGCGAGCAAGGCCAACGGCATCCGCAAGGCGGTGCTCAAGGAATTGCTCAAGAGCCGCTCGGTACTGTGCATGTTTGCTGGCTATGCCTGTTACAACAGCGTGTTCTACGGGCTGCTGACCTGGATGCCCAGCTACCTGCACCAGGCACACAACCTCGATATCAAGGCGATGGGTGGTGCGACTTTCCTGATCTTCATGTGTGGCTTCATTGGTGAACTGATCGGCGGCTGGATCTCCGACAAGTGGAAAGCAAAAGGTGGCCAGCCGAATACCGTCATGCGCAGCATGTTCGCCGGCTCCGCCGCAGTCGCCGCCCTGTGCATCCTGCTGGTGGCCTACACCCCGGATGCCGGCCTGGTCATCGCCCTGCTCTGCGTGGCGCTGTTCTTCATCCGGTGGTGCGGCATGTACTGGTGCCTGCCGGCGATCCTCGGTGGCAAGTCCAAAGCTGGCGTGCTCGGCGGCAGCATGAACTTCTGCGGCAACATGGTGGGCGTGCTGGTGCCGATCCTCATTGGTCTGATCGTGCAGTTCACCGGTTCCTATTTCCTGGCCCTGATCTTCTTCGTGGTCATGGCCTTCGGCCTGATGCTGTTTTCTGGCCTGATCGACTACCGCGAGCGCGGGTTGGCCTGAGCCACGCGCCCTATTGAGGTGAACACCATGCAACTCATTACAACAACAGGCAGTGCAAGCGCTGCCAACGCCGTGATCCGACTCAACCCACTGGACGATGTGCTGGTGGCACGCCAGCCGCTGACCGAAGGCCTGCTGCTGGACGAGGGCATCGTGGTGCGCGAGCCGATCCCGGCGGGCCACAAGGTGGCTGCCCGCGCGCTGACCGCGGGCCAGCCGCTGCGCCGCTATGGGCAGATCATCGGTTTCGCGAGCCAGCCGATCGCCGCAGGCGAACATGTGCACGTGCACAACCTGGCGATGGGCGAATTTGCCCGCGACTACGCCTTCGGCGTCGATGCCAAAGGCCAGCAGGCGCCCAACGACGATACCTTCATGGGTATCGTGCGCGCCGATGGCCGGGTAGCCACGCGCAACTACATCGGCATCCTCACCTCGGTGAACTGCTCGGCCACGGTGGCACGGGCGATCGCTGACCACTTTCGCCGCGACATCCACCCCGAGGCGTTGGCGCCCTACCCCAACGTCGATGGCGTGGTCGCCCTGACCCACGGCGTCGGTTGCGCGGTCGACCCCGGTGGCGAGGCGCTGGCGATGCTGCGCCGCACCCTCGGCGGCTATGCCGTGCATGCCAACTTCGCTTCGGTGCTGTTGATCGGCCTGGGCTGCGAGACCAACCAGATCCCCGACCTGCTGGCGGCCCAGGGCCTGCAAAGCAGCCACGCACTGCGCACGTTCACCATCCAGGGCACCGGCGGGACGTCGAAGACCATTGCCAGCGGCATCGCCCAGGTCAAGTCGCTGCTGGCCGAAGCCAACCAGGTCGAACGCCAGCCGGTCAGCGTCCGCCACCTCACGGTCGGCCTGCAGTGCGGGGGCTCGGACGGCTATTCGGGGATCACCGCCAACCCGGCGCTGGGCAATGCGGTCGACCGCCTGGTGGCAGCCGGCGGCACCGCAATCCTCTCGGAAACCCCGGAAATCTACGGCGCCGAACACCTGTTGACGCGCCGGGCAGTGAGCCAGCAGGTGGGCGAGAAGCTGATCGCCCGCATCCAGTGGTGGGAGGCCTACTGCCAGCGGATGGGCGCCGAGCTGAACAACAACCCCTCGGCGGGCAACAAGGCCGGCGGCCTCACCACCATTCTTGAAAAGTCCCTGGGTGCCGTGGCCAAGGCCGGGTCCAGTGACCTGATGGATGTTTACGAGTACGCCGAACCGGTGCGCGCCCACGGCCTGGTGTTCATGGACACGCCCGGCTACGACCCCATCTCCGCCACGGGCCAGGTCGCCGGCGGTGCCAACCTCATCGCCTTTACCACTGGCCGCGGCTCGGCCTACGGCTGCGCGCCCTCGCCGTCGATCAAGCTGGCGACCAACACACGCCTTTGGGAGACTCAGGAAGAGGACATGGACGTCAACTGCGGCGGCATTGCCGATGGCAGCATGACCATCGAGGAGCGTGGCGAACACATCTACCGGATGATGCTGAGCATCGCCTCGGGCGAACGCAGCAAGAGCGAACAGCATGGCTACGGCCAGAACGAGTTCGTGCCGTGGCAGATCGGCGCCATCACCTGATCCCCGAGCCGTCATCAATGGCGCCAGCTCACGCGCCATGCGGGCGCCCCCGGTTGTTCGTCGCTAGGGCCGCTCCAGCTGGTCTCGCAGATACTCGATAAAGCGCTGGGTTTTGGCAGGAAGCAGTCGGGTTTCTGTCAATGCGTACACGGGAACCGGAGTCGCTTGCCACTGCGGCAGCACCCGTTGCAAAACACCAGCCTCGACATCTGGAGCAGCGATACCGGCAGGCAGGAGTGCGATGCCAAGGTCCAGCGAGGCAAGTCGACGCAACATCCCCACACTGTTCAGTTCAAAGCGGCCACCCACCTGAACCTGTTCGACAGCCGCCTCGCTGGTCAGGGTCCACTTGTCCGAGCCCGCCCCGGACATCCGCAGGCATTCGTGATGCACAAGCTCCGCTGGCTCGCGGGGCTCACCGGATCCTGCCAGATATTGAGGTGAGGCATACAGGCCGCGTTGCAGGGTGGCCAGTTTTCGCGCAATCAAGTTGGAGCTGGCCGGCTCGCCCATCCGAATGACCACATCCACGGGGTCGCTGACCAGATCGACCTGCCGGGGTGTCAGATCGAAGTCAAAGGTGATGCCTGGATACAGTCGGGCAAAGTCCGCAATCAACGGCGCCAGGTAGATGTTGGCGAAATCCACCGGTAATGAGGCGCGCAACAGGCCGCTGGGCCTGGCAAGCAGCTCACCCAGTTGCTCATGCGCCAGCCTCGCTTCATCGACAATGCGCTTGCACCGATCAAAGTAAAGCTGGCCAGCCTCAGTCAGCTCGATCTTGCGTGTAGTGCGATGGAGAAGGCGCAACCCTATCTGCTTTTCCAGGCTGGTAATACGCCTTGAAAGCGTCGAGCTTGGCATGTTCAGGGACTGTGCGGCGCCTCGAAAGCTGCGCATCTTCACGACCTCGACGAACAAGGCCATGTCGTTCAGGTATTCCAAGCATTGCTCCAAAAATGGATCAGTCATTTCAATTTAGCCGGATTTATCCCGGCAACGCATTGATTGATGATAACCCCATCACCGCATAGGAGCACTGTAATGAACTCTCTTTTCTCCCAGGTCCAGGTAGGCCGCTACACCCTGTCCAACCGCGTGGTCATGGCCCCCATGACGCGTTCGCGTGCAGACGACGGTGGCGTCCCTTCCGACCTCGTCGCCACTTACTATGAGCAACGCGCCAGCGCTGGCCTGATCATCTCCGAAGGTGTTTTCCCGGTTGCGCTGGGCAAAGGCTATGTGCGGACCCCTGGCATCGAAACCGATGAACAGGTAGCCGCGTGGAAAAAGGTCGCTGAAGCCGTTCACGCCCGTGGCGGCCGTATCTTCATGCAACTGATGCACTGTGGCCGTGTTTCTCACCCGTCACTGCTGATCGACGGCGCCCAGCCCCAGGCACCCTCAGCCATCAAGGCCGAAGGTCAGACCTATACTGCTACCGGCCTGCAAGACTTCGTCATCCCACATGCGTTGAGCGTCGTTGAAATTGCCGGCGTCGTGGAAGCTTACCGCCAGGCTGCTCGTCGGGCGATCGAGGCTGGCTTCGACGGCGTGGAGTTGCATGCAGCATCGGGGTATTTGCCGGAGCAGTTCTTGTCCAGCGGCAGCAACCAGCGCAATGACGAATACGGTGGTCCTGTTGAACACCGTGTTCGCTTCGTTCTCGAAGTGCTTGCAGCGATGGCCGAGGAAGTGGGCGGCGACCGCGTGGGAATCAAGATTTCCCCGGAAATGAACTTCAACGACATCGTCGACGCCCAGCCGCAAGAAACCTACACCTACCTGGTAAAGCAACTGCAGCCGTTGAACCTGGCTTACCTGCACGTCGCGCTGTTTGGTGCAGAGTTCGACTATCACAGCGCCCTGCGGCCGCTCTTCAAAGGGAGCTACCTGGTCGGCAGTGGCCTGAACAAAAAAAGCGCCGAAGCGCTTATCTCCGGCGGCAAAGCGGATGCGGCTGTGTTTGGTGCTGCTTTCCTGGCCAACCCTGATCTGCCAGAACGGCTGCGTGCAGGCGCCGAGCTCAATGTGCCGGATAAAAATACCTTCTACGCGCCTGGCGCAGAAGGCTACATAGATTACCCAACCCTGACCCAAGGGGCCTGAGGAGCGCCACCATGCTACCCACCGCACGCCTGCAGCGTATGAATCATGGCAGCCAGTTCCGAGCGTTGAGCCTTCGTGGCGATCAGTTTGCGAGACCCATTGATCCGTTTCTGGGCGTGGATCACGCCTGGATCAGCGGGCCGACGTTCCCAGCGCATCCGCACGCGGGTTTCTCGGCAGTGTCGTATTTGTTTCTGGATTCGGAAACGGGGATCGATAACCGGGACTCACTGGGCAATCGCAATGTGATTCAGCCCGGTGGTTTGCACTGGACGGCGGCGGGTAGCGGGGTGGTTCATGAAGAAGTCCCAGCGGAGCCCGGCAAGACCGTGCACATGCTGCAAATCTTCATCAATCTGCCCGAGGACAAACAGGCGCAGGCTCCTCATGTCTTCAGCCTGGAAGCACGCGATGTACCCGTTGTACGCCTGCCGGGAGTGAAGATTCGTGTGCCCCTCGGGGCGTTCGGCGAGATCGCCTCTCCCCTTTCATTGCCCACCGATGTCCGATTGCTGGACATCCTGCTGGAAGCGGGCAGCGAGGCAGAAATTCCAATCCCGGACGGCCATGTCGCGTTCGTCGTGCCAATTGATGGTGAGGTGACCGTGGACGGCCAGCCCTTCAGTCTGCTTGACCCTAAGGCCCCAGTGAATCTGCCCCAAGGGCCAAGGCGGGTTGTGACGGTGCAGGCAAAGAACGGCGCCGCAAAGGCAGTGGTTTTTTCAGGTACACCGCTGAATCAGCCGGTCCATTGGCAAGGCCCAATGGCGCTGGCGTCACCAGCTGCACTGAACGAGGCCGTGCAGCGCTACCAACGCGGGTTGTTCGGCAGCCTGCACACCCGATAAGCCAACCACCGTTCCTCTACTTAGCGAGAATATCATCATGACTCATGAAAATTTCAATGCTGACAACGCTGCCCTGCTGCTGATCGACCATCAGGTAGGGACCATGGGCTGGGCCAAATCCATGCCCTTCGATGAGCTCAAACGCAATGCGCTGATGCTCGCCAAGGCGGCGCGCATTCTCAAGCTACCGGTGGTGCTCACCTCCAGCATGGAGGAGCATGCGCAAGGGCCTTTGCTGAGTGAACTGGAAGAAATCCTCCCGGCCGAGTTCGCGGGGCGCATCAAGCGCCTGGGGATCGTCAACGCGATGGACGATGAACATTTTGCCGCAGCCGTCAAAGCGACTGGTCGCAAGAAGCTCATCATTGCTGGCGTAACCAATGATGTCTGCACCGTCTACCCGGCACTTTCGCTGGTCCGTGACGGCTTCGAGGTACAGGTTGTCGCCGACGCCGGCGCGTCCCCAACCGCGATGGCCGATGACATAGCGCTGCGCCGGATGGACAAGGCAGGTGTAACGCTGACCACCACCAACCAGTTGATTGCCGAACTGGCCGGCAGTTGGGCAACGCCTGAAGGCGATGAGCTGGTACAGGTGCTCATGGAGTCGTTCGGCGGCTGAGCCGGCCCCAGCGACAGTACCCCGGCGAGACGTTCATCGCCTTGACGGGGTACTACTTTCGCCCGCACCTGTGTGTCCCGCTACCGTCCTTCCCAAAGGGGCCGCGCAATACACACGACCCCGTCAAACAGAACCCTGGAAGTACGTACCAACCCGCAACCCAGAAGCTCGCCCTTCTGAAGCGTTGCTTCAACCGTGAACTCTCCGGTGGGATGCTCGATCGACAAACGCATGCGGTCCTGAAGCGCTACGCCAGCAATTTGCGAAGCAACCGTCCCCGGTAGCGTGCAAGCCGTCGCCACGCTGACAGCGCCGAACACGCCAATGCTGGTATGGCAGCGATGAGGAATGAAGGTACGCGTGTTCAGCGTACCTCCCGAGGCAGCAGCCGACACCAGGCACATCTTGGGCACATTGCGCTGGCTCACATCGCCAAGATTCATGGCCGGGCCGGCCTGCCGGCGGATGCTTTCCAGCCGCCCTCTCAACGCCGAATCGGCCTCCAGCTGTTGCGGGCTCTCGTAACCGCTACAGCCCAATGCCTCAGCGCGCATCAGTACCACAGGCATGCCGTTGTCGATGCAAGTGACCGCGATGCCATCGAACACATCCTGCGTGTTGCCCGTCGGCAGCAACGCCCCACAGCTGGAGCCGGCAATGTCCTGGAATTCAATGACCAGCGGTGCGCCGGCTCCCGGCACGCCATCAATCTTCACATCACCGGTATAGTCGACGCAGCCGCCGCGCGTACGCACATACGCAACCGCCATTTGCCCGGTGTTCTCCATGTAAATGCGAACTGGCGTGACCTCCCCCGTCGCGGTGACCAGCCCGCGCTCGATTGCAAAAGGGCCGACAGCAGCAAGGACGTTGCCACAGTTCTGGCCATAGTCGACGCGCGGCTCATCTACGATCACCTGTGCGAACAGATAATCCACATCAGCGTCGGGTCGGCGTGACGCCTTGATGATCGCGACCTTGCTGGTGAGCGGGTCTGCGCCACCTATCCCATCGATCTGGCGGCTGTCAGGTGAGCCCAAGGCGGCCAACAGCACCCGATCGCGCAGCTCGCCCTGCTCCGGCAAGTCGCTATCCAGAAAGCACGCAGCCTTGGAGGTGCCGCCGCGCATCAACAGGCAGGGAATGCGTGTCTGGGCCATGCCTACTCTCCCAGTTCATCCAGGCTGTCGATGTACCGTAACCCCTTCTCCGCCAGGCGGGGACGCATGTTGTAGATGTCCAGACCGAGTTCGCCGCTGGCCAGGCGCAACGCCTTCTGCTCTTCCAGATCAGCACGCCGACGGGTCGCCTCCAGCACCTGCGTCACCTCATCGCGACGCACAATCACCACACCGTCATCATCCGCCACGACCACGTCACCGGGGTTGACCAGCTGCCCGCCGCAAATGATCGGTAGATTGACCGAGCCTAGCGTCTCCTTGATGGTGCCTTGCGCGCTGACCGCCCGTGACCAGACAGGGAAGCCCATTTGCCGAAGGGTACGGGTATCGCGCACCCCGGCATCGATCACCAGCGCACGCACACCATGCGCCTTGAGCGAAGTTGCAAGCAGGTCACCAAAGTAGCCGTCGGTACAGGGAGAGCTGGGTGCCACTACCAGCACATCGCCAGGACGGCACTGTTCAACAGCAACGTGGAACATCCAGTTGTCCCCGGGCGCCACCAGCACAGTGACGGCCGAGCCACTGACAGAAGTGCCCTGCTGAATCGCCGATATCGAGGGCGCCAGCAACCCTTTGCGCCCTTGTGCTTCGTGGATGGTGGCAACACCGTATGCCGCCAGTTCGTCCACCAGGCCCGCGCCCGCTCGCTCGATGTTGCGAAGGACCACGCCGGTTTTTCCCACGAGCGTACTCATGCCAGGCTCTCCGTCACGCGCGGGAAGATGCTCTGGTAGCCCTCGGCGTAGACAATGTTGCGGGCGCAGGTGATGCCAACGTTGCGCTTGGCCTGTACACCACGCTGCAGGGCGACACGTGTGTAGTACTCCCACAGGTGTTCCTGCCCGGCCATGCATTGAATCGCAGCGTATTTCTTGTCCCATACATCGGTGATGTCCAGGAACACATCCGGGCGCCACTCACACTGTTCGGGCTGATGCGGCTCAAAGGCATAGACCGGGGGTGCCCCGACAATCTTCTCGCCCGGTCGGTAACCTTCTGCCTGGGCGATGATCCTCGCTTCCTGAGTGAGGTTCATTGCCAGCGGGTGGTCGTAGTTGTACGGGTCCTTCAGCGAGTGGCTGAGTACGAAAGCCGGCTGGACACGGCGCATGACATCGGCCAGGCGGAACAGCGTGTCCTTGTCAGCCCGCAGGGGGTAATCCCCAATGTCGAAAAACTCCACACTTGCGCCAAGTATTTCGGCTGCAGCCATCGCCTCCTCCTGGCGGGCAGCTTTCACCTTGCCCTCACTCATGTCGCCCTTTCGCCATAGCTTTGCAGACTCGCCCCGCTCGCCGTAGGACAGGCAAACGATGTGCACGTTGTAACCCTGCTGGGTTTGCAGCGCGATAGCGCCACCTGCACGCCATACAAAATCGGCAGAATGGGCGCTGACAACCAATGCGTTTTGTTGTGATCCTGTCATTGCGAGTGCTCCTGTTTCGATAGGCACAGCTTCGCATTCGGCCTGACTGAAGCAGTAATGCGTTCGGGTGTATGGGGTATGCGTTTTCCTTATTGCCCTCCTCGTCTGGGATCGGCATAGTCAACGCCACCTCAAGCAGAAAGTTGACTGTCGCCATGGAAACCAGAGAGCTGCCAGGCTTGATGCACGTGCGGGCATTTGTGCGCGTCGCGGAGCTCGGGAGTGTTTCCAAAGCTTCATCAGCGCTGTACCGCGCGCAGTCTGTGGTTACACGCTCGATCTCCGAGCTGGAGGCCCGCTTGAATGCGCCTCTGTTCGAGCGTCACACCAATGGCATGCGTCTTACCGGCTATGGTGAGCGCGTGCTGCCGCGGGCCCGCAGGGTGCTGGAGGAGCTCGGTACTGTCCCTCGGCTGCTTGCCCCGGCAGACAAGCAGCCCGTGGAGCCGCTGTACCTGTTCCAGGTAAAGCGGCTGCAGATTTTCGTGAGCCTCTGCGAGACGCATCACATGCAGACCGTTGCGAACCTCATGGGCTTGACTCAGCCGGCCATCAGCTCAACGCTCAAGGTCATGGAGAGCGGCTGTGGCCAAACGCTGTTCGAGCGAACCCCTCGAGGCCTGCAACCTACCCGCACGAGCCACGAAATACTGTTCCCTATCCGGCGTGCACTCAACGAACTGCGCCACATGGAAACAGACATCTCAGCCCTTCACGGCCAATTGCAAGGCGCAGTGCATGTGGGCGCCCTGCCCCTGGGCCGAACTCGAATCTTGCCTGCTGCCATCGTGCGCCTGATGGCCGCCCACCCGCATATCCAGGTGATTACCAACGAAAGCCCTTTCGACCTGCTGGCCACCGAGTTGCGCGCAGGCGATGTCGACTTTATATTCGGTGCGTTGCGCAGTGCGGCTTACGCAAGTGACCTTACCGGAGAAAAGCTGTTGTCCGAGGAAATGGTGCTTGTGGCCCGGCAACACCACCCACTCGCGAAAAGCCTGAACTACAGCGCGCTTTCAACCGCAAAATGGGTATTGCCAAGGGCCGGTTCACCCGCGCGGCAGATGCTGGATGGATGTTTCACTGCACTGGGCATGGCCAGCCCACACCCGGTGGTGGAAAGCGCCGATATGGCCATCATCAGAGGTTTGTTGCTGCGTTCCGACATGATCGCAGCCGTTTCCGCACACCAGTTGGAGCAAGAAATAGCCTCTGGCGAGTTATGTGTCTTGCCTGTCGAGTTGAAACAGACTTCCCGCGCCATCGGGCTAACATACCGAAACGGCTGCCTGCACTCGCCAGTAGCGCAGGCATTGATGGACATGATCCGCGCAGTGGCGGGCGAGCAGGCAACCGTCTAGAGAAATTGCTGAAAGCGCGCCGCGATTTCGGTTATGGCTTGCCGGCCACCGAATACAGCACCTGCTGGTTGCGCGTCTTCATGAAGTCTTCCAGGCTCTGCCCACGCATCGCGGCGTACACCTGCAGGTTTGGCACCCCCACTACCGCAGCAAGCTTTTCCAGTACGAAGAAGATTGCGCCGTACTGGATCAGCCCTCGCCAGTCACGGCGGCGTAACAGGTCGCATTCTTCTTCGCTCAAACCCGCCTCATCAAAAAGGGCCTCTGGCGTTTCCAGAAAGCGACGGCGCCAGTCAGGTTCGATCATGCGGTGCAGAAACTTGTTCAGACGGTAGCCCTTGGCGCTTCGCTCCAGCGTGAACGGGTAAGTACCTTCCAGCTTTTCGATGCCGTCGAGCTGGTGCCGCATGTGCTTGAGGTGCCGGGCAGTGGTTTCGACAGGCACCGGTCGATCCTCATTCTCCAGCAGCAGCGTTGCAATGCCTGTCATCGAAGGCAGGTAGTAGTCCTGGTGCAGCTTCTTCACGTTGGATGACAGCGCACCTCGCATGATCAACCAGGTGATCACCTCTGCCCCTTCCAGCCCGCCTAACGTAGCGAATTCGGCCAGGGTCATTTCCGTGAGGCGCAGCGGGTCATGTATCAGCAGATCCAGGAACTGCGCATCCCATTCGGGGTTGTTGAACCCACAGCGCTCGCCATGGACCTGGTGAGAAACCCCACCTGTGGCCACGATGGCCACCTTGAGATCCTCTGGGTAACTTTCAATCGCCCGGCGCAGCGCCTGCCCCAGCTTGTAGCAGCGGCGGGCACTCGGAATGGGGAATTGCAGCACGCCTACCTGTAGCGGAACAATTTCTACCGGCCAGCCGTCGTCGCAGGCAAGCAACGCAGACATGGGGGAAAAGAACCCGTGATCAAGCGGCTTGTCTCGGAAAAAACCCATGTCGAATTCGTCAGCCACCAGGCTTTCGCCGATGTGCCGGGACAGTGCCGCATGGCCATTCACCGCTGGCAGATCGCGAGGGTTTCCACCCTCGTCTGCAACCTCATAGCGTTCGTCGACGCCGAGGGTAAAAGCACCGTAGTGGTCGAAGAAGAACGACGTCACGTGATCGTTGAAGATATAGAAGAGGACGTCGGGCTTTTTCTCATCGAGCCATGCCTTGATTGGCTCGAACCCTTCGAAAATTGGGGCCCACGCCGCATCTTGCTGCTTGTCGTGGTCGACCGCGAAACCGATAGTGGGTGTATGAGAGACGGCGAGGCCGCCGATGATACGTGCCATGGAATGTTCCTTTACTTGAATGAAGCTACTGGGCCACTGCAGCCTGGCTTGGCCGGCGCCGGGCATGGCCGTTGGCCAGGATCGCCATCGCAGCGATAAAGGCCGGTACGCTCAACAACGCGAAGAGCACTGGAACAGCGAAGCCCATACTCAACACTGCGCCGCCAATGAGCGAGCCGAAGATCGCCCCAAAACGCCCGATCCCTAGCATCCAGCTGACCCCGGTAGCGCGACAATCTGTTGGGTAGTAGCCCGGCGCAAACGCGTTGAGCCCGGTTTGTGCCCCGCTCATGAAAAATCCCGCCGCGGTGACCCCAACGGCAAGCAGCGTCGACTCCAGGCTGGTGGCGCCCAGCAAGAGGATGCACAAGCCACCCAGCACATAAGCCCCGGCAATCACGCGATTGGGGTTGCGCCGATCCATTGCCCAGCCCACTGCAATGGCGCCCACGGTGCCGCCGAGCTGGAACAAGCCGGTGATGCTGGCTGCCCGCTCGATGGACAAGCCACTGTCACGCAACAGTGTGGGCATCCAGCCCATGGTCAGGTAGATCACCAGCAGGCCCATGAAATAGGTGCTCCACAGCGCGAGCGTGCCGAAACGGAACTGACCGGTGAACAGCATGCGTACCGGTGCCTTGTGATTCGCTTGGCCCTCGCTGACGATGAACCGCGTAGCGGCAGTGAACGCACCACCGAGCCGGTTCAACACCTTGGCGATCTCGGCAGCAGGTGCATTGCGAGCAGCAAGGAACCGTGCCGACTCAGGCAACCACAACCAAAGAAGCGGAAGCAGTACCAGCGGCATGATGCCACCCGCGAGCAATACTGCATGCCACCCATACGCCGGGATCAGCCAGGCAGCCAGAAAACCGCCAAGCCCGGAACCCATGTTGAAGCCTGTAAACATGATGGTGATGAAAAGCGCGCGATTTCGCTCTGGCAGGTATTCAGACAGCAAAGTGGTGGTGTTCGGCAGCGCTGCACCCAACGCTACCCCGGTGAGCAAACGCAGTAAGCCCAGTTCGTAGGGGTTGCGGGCAAAGGCGCAGGCCAGGCTCAGCACACTGAACCCAGTCACGGCGATCAGCAGCACCCGTTTGCGACCCAAGCGGTCAGCGTAAGGGCCTGCGGTCAAAGCGCCAATCGCAAGGCCTACCATGCCGGCGCTCATGACCGGGCCAAAAGCAGCCCGGGTAAGGCCCCACTCCTGGATCAATGAAGGTGCGACAAAACCCATCACCGCCACATCGAAACCATCGAACAGTACAACCAGAAAGCACAGGGCCATGATGAGCCACTGATACCGGGATACTGGTCGGTCGTCGATCCATGCCTTGATATCGACCGCTTCGTTGCTCATGCTTTCACCTTCTTGTTTTTGTAGGGACCAAGCCGAGGCGAATGCTTGCCGCAACGGTAAGCGCCATCTGACTTATGGACGAAGGTGACTCTAAGGCGGGCATCCCTTCCCCGCCTCCATGAAATCCTTAAGCAGGTATCTGTTTTTCTTATTGGATGAATGGAAAGCCCGAGCCTTCCACCGAGCGGAAGGTTCCGCCAGAGGCTGACTGAAGTGGATCAATCAGGTGGCAGCGTATGGGGGCACAAGTGAGCGCACGTACTGGTCGCATTCAAGACACGCAAGCTCGGCTACCAATCGAATAGCCTCGGACGAATGCGCTTGGGTGTAGCTTACAACCAGTGGCTGGTTAGGGATCGGCAGGCCGCAATCCACCATCCTCACTCGACCCGACTCAATTGCATAACGCACGGGCGCAAGGGGAACGAACGCGTTACCAAACCCAGCCTCAACGAGCTGCACCAGTGCGGATATGGAGCTGACGTGATGCGTCTTGCCGACCGGGAGGCAGAATCTGCGATAGAGTTCCTTGAGCACCAGATGTGGCTGTGAGTTCTGGCTCATGGTAATGGTTGGCTGACCCAACAAATCCAGAATGGGCTGCTGGGTACTGATCATCGCTTGGTTGCTTACTATCCACCCTGTGGCGATCGAGAGGCAGGGAATGCTGGTGATACCGTCACCTTCGATGGGATGCGTCTGCAGGGCGATATCGATCACCCCATCACGCAGCGCCTTGTAGACCCCGGCGCTGGTTTCCGAGGTCAGCTGAACTTCGATACCAGGATATGTCGACTGCAAGCGCTTCAGGAAGGCTATCAACCAGGTATGCACCACGCTGTCTACAGCGCCAATGCGTACCAACCCCAAAACTTCGTGACTGGGTCGACCCAGGTGGCGGATCTCTTGTTCCAGATCCAGCATGCGCTCGCCATAGTCGACCAGCCGCGAGCCGACCGCAGTCAGCTTGAGCTCTCGTGTCTCCCGCTCAAATAACCGAGCACCGATCTCTTCTTCAAGCGAAGCGATCCGGTTGGATATGGCAGCCTGAGTCAGGTGCAAATGCTCAGCCGCAGCTCTGAAGCTTTTCAGCCTTGCAATCTGCAAGAACGCCTCGATGAAACGCGTATTCATTGATTCCCCACGAGCTTGATCCGGCGGATAGCCCCGCTACCAAGCGGGGCGTTCATCTAAGGTCGATGATCCATCAGAACAGGCTCAGTGGGTAGCTGATCACGAGGCGGTTTTCGTCGATATCATTGCCAAAGGTTGAGCGGACAGTGGCGTTGCGCCATTTGATTGAGGCGTTTTTCCATGAGCCGCCCTGAATGACATAGGTGAGTTCACTATTGCGCTCCCATTCTCGTCCTTCGCCGCCGCTCGAAAGTTGTACTTGGTCGCCCCGGACGTATCGGCTCATGAAGCTCAACCCAGGAACACCCCATGCGGCCAGATCCAGATCGTAGCGCAACTGCCACGAACGCTCTCCAGCATTGGAGAACTGCAGGATCTGAACGAAGTTAACAAGGTAGGGATCGGTTCCGTTTACGTACGGATAAGCATCGCGCCCGCTCATCTTCTGGAAGCCCACACTCAATGTGTGGTGCTTCTGGCGCAACCCTACCAAGGCGCCCACTGCCCTGTTGTCGATGTCGCGAAAGTCCTCTACCTCCCCCGCCTTCGCCCAGCGCAAATCGAAAGAGAGGTGTCGATCCGCCGTGAAATCGACGCGCCCTAGGTAATTGGCCAGCGTGTGCTGGTAAATGCCGTCCAGCTTTCCGTAATACGCCCGGAGTTGGCTTTTGCCATTCAGCGCGTAATCCGCTCCGTAAAGGGTGAAATCGCCGCTGCGCCCGCCATAGCGGCTGGTCAGCCGCTCCCAGTTGGATGAATCCAAACCCATCATCTTCGTCACGCGTGCAGCCTGAAGCGTCAGGCCCGCCAGCTCACTGGATTCCAGCGTGGTGGCTTTGAACAGACCAGGCAACAGACGAGAGTCGGCGCTTTGAAGCACGGGCTTACGAAAGGCCATGACACCTGAGCGAACAAGTGTCTTGGAGTACTTCAATTTGAAGCTCGCGCCCAGTCGGCTGAATTCATCATCCGAACTGCCGTCACGCTCGGTTGGGAACATGCCGGTGCCTGCACGATCTGGGCTGGAATCGAGGTTGAAGCCAGTCATGGCGATGCCATCGATCCCCAGCCCAAACGCGCCTTGGGTAAATCCGGATTGGACTGTCAGAACGGCGGCTTGACCCCATTCCCGTGCCTGGCTTTGACCGTTTGCAGTGTTACCTCCAGGCTGGCGAAAGTCTCGATCGAAATACAGGTTTCTGAAGTCGACGTTCGCCCGGCTGTCTTCGAGAAAGCCAGCGGCTCTCAGGTCCGTTGCAAAGGTCAAACACAGGACAGCAGGTACCACGGGCCAATGTGCACGCATGCAGCGACCTCTTCTTCTTGAAATAGATGAATACCGCGAGAGGGAGTGCGCACGATAAGTTCGTGCGCTTGCTGGCTTTCCCTTAGGAAGGGATCAGCCTGGCGATTGGCGCCCCGTAGCCGACAAGCTCGCCGTCGACCGGGCAATAGCCGGCCATGACGCCGGCGGCTTTCGCTTTGACGGGCTGAACGGACTCACCAACCTGAATGAAGCCGATGATTGCACCCGCCTCGACAGGTTCGCCAACGGCCGCCAGAGCGACGCCCTGCAGTGGATGGGAAGACAAGAACTGGCCGGCCTTCGGAGCCTCGATCAAAGTGTCCTGGTGACTCGGGACAGGCAGTTGAACCGGTTCCACGACAGGTGTAAGGGAATGGGACGCGAAGACCAGAACCACCGACCCCTGCTCAGTTTCGTACTCACATCGCGCAATGCCTCGCCCCTGCAACTGCTCAACCAGTATCGCGAGTTCTTCAACGCTCATGAGGGCTCTCCGGAGAATGACCAAAGCCTTGTTCGAAAAGATGTTCCAGGTGATGGATGTTGTAGCCGCCAGCTGTGAAACCAGGTTCATCCATCAACCGTCTGTGCAGTGGAATAGTGCATGAAATTCCCTCCAGCACGGTTTCTGCCAGTGCCTGGCGCATCCTGCTGACGGCCTCCTCGCGGTTGCTGCCATACGTAAGCATCTTGGCCACCAGCGAGTCGTAATGGGCCGGTACTCGGTACCCGGAATACAAGTGGGACTCGACACGAACTCCCGGGCCCCCAGGCGCAAGCCAATGGTCGACTGTGCCCGGTGCCGGCGTGAACCGCCATGGGTCCTCGGCGTTGATGCGACACTCAATGGCGTGCCCGGTCACGGCAACATCCTTCTGGCTGAACGACAGAGGCTCCCCCCGGGCGATTCGCAACTGCTCCACCACCAGATCGATACCGGTCACCAACTCAGTCACCGGATGCTCGACCTGGATTCGGGTGTTCATCTCGATGAAGTAGAAAGCCCCGTCTTCGTAGAGAAACTCGAAAGTGCCCGCGCCGCGATAGCCGATGTGCATACAGGCGTCGACACAGCGTTGCCCGATCTCTGCGATAGCCTCCCGCGAAACACCGGGGGCAGGAGATTCTTCGATCACCTTCTGATGCCGCCGTTGCATGGAACAGTCACGCTCGCCGAGCCATACGGCATTGCCGAATCCGTCCGCCAGTATCTGGATTTCGATATGCCGCGGATTTTCGAGGAAACGTTCGATGTAAAGGGCCGGGTTACCAAACGCGCGATTGGCTTCCTCACGCGTGGTGGCCACCGCCTGAGCCAACTGGCTTGGCTCGCGGACGATGCGCATTCCCCGCCCGCCTCCACCGCCTGCGGCCTTCACGATCAGCGGATACCCAACATCCCGGGCTATGCCAGCCACCGCCTGGGGGTCGCCAGGCAGAGCGCCGTCCGAGCCGGGCACGCAGGGCACACCGGATTCAAGCATGGCCTTCTTGGCACTGACCTTGTCGCCCATCAGGCGAATGGCCGCAGCAGTGGGGCCGATGTACACTCGCCCGGAGCGTTCGACAACCTCGGCAAAATCGGCACGCTCAGACAAAAAGCCGTAGCCGGGGTGGATGGCGCCCGCGCCGGTCAACTCAGCGGCCTCCATCAGGCGATCGATGTCCAGATAACTTTGCGCCGAAGCTGCGGGACCAATACACAGGGCCTGGTCGGCCAGTTGCACATGGCGCAGATCGGCGTCTGCTGTGGAGTGCACGGCGATAGTCCGGATCTGCAATGCCCGGCAGGCACGCAGGATTCTCAAGGCAATCTCGCCTCGGTTGGCGATCAACACTGAATCAAACATGGGCGTCCTCCCTCAACTGCAGCTCGAACAACGGCGTCCCAGCTTCGACCGAAGCACCGTCCTCCACCAGGATGCGTACCACACGCCCGCTGCGCTCGCTTTCGAGCACGTTAAGCATCTTCATCGCCTCAATGATTCCGACCTGCTGGCCTTCCTCGATGACAGTGCCAACGTCGACGAAAGTGGGCTCATCCGGCGAAGGTGCGCGGTAGAAAATGCCAGTCAGTCCAGCATCAATGGTCCAACTCGATTGGCGTGTCGGGGTTGGCATGGGTGGCTGCGCTTCAGTCAGCCGCGGCTGCTCAGGCACAGTTTGACCCGACGCTTTCACCAACCGAATACGCGTGCCGTCCGCCGAGTATTCGATTTCACTCAACGCGCTGTTTTCGAACAGACTGACGAGCCGTTCGACAAGGGGTTTGTCCATCAGCAGGATCCCCCGGCAAAAGCACAGACCTGGACGCCGGCCGACTCCAATGTCTTGCGTAGCACCCCTGCCATGCTGATCGCACCTGGCGTATCGCTGTGCACACAAATGGTGTCGATATGGACTGGAAGCATGCGCCCGCTCACCGTTTCGATACCGCCTGCCCTAACCATGCGCAGCATGCGCTGGGCGGCGAAATCCACGTCATGGAGTACTGCACCAGGCTCTTTACGATGAATCAGATGGCCGGCCTCGGTATAAGCGCGGTCCGCGAAGACCTCTGCACGGGTTTCGAGGCCCATATCATTGGCAATCGGAATCATCAGCCCCCCCGCGAACGTAACGCAGACAAGCTTGGGGTCTACGGCTTTGACGGCCCTGGCGATCGCCTTGGCAACCTCGGGGTCCGTTTGGGTGAGATTCCCGAGCGCACCATGGGCTTTGACGAAAGTGATGGGGTGCCCTGCGTAACTCGACAGCGCCACAGCCGCACCGACTTGGTATGCGACGAAGCGCTCAATTTCGCCAGTCGTGTGGGGAATCACTCTGCGACCGAAACCCCACAGATCCGGAAAACCGGGGTGAGCCCCCACTGCCACACCCTTGGCTTTGGCCTGGGCGAAGGTGCTAGCCATAATCTCAGGGTCGCCGGCATGCTGTCCGCAGGCGACGTTGGCAGAGGTCACGATATCGAGAATCGCGTCATCGTCACCCATTTTCCAGGGGCCGAAGCCTTCGCCCATATCCGAGTTGATATCGATGCGTAACGTATTGTGGTTCATTGTCTGTTCCTCGAATCAGGCTGATGGGCTGACGCCCAGTTGTCGCTGAATGTTCGCGAGCGCCGCACGGTGATGGGCAAGGGCTTCGATGCCCTCGGCCACAGTGATGGACTTGAAATAGATGCTGCAGCCGACACCTGCTTGGGCAAGGCGCCAGAGATCGCAATCGAGCACCGTGGCGATCTTTGGATAGCCACCACAGGTATTGGCTTCTGCCAGTTGCACGATGGGTTGCCCCGCCGGCGGCACCTGGACGGTGCCCGGCGCAATGCCGTGGGAGAGCAACTCGATGGGGCGAAGGATCTGCAGGGGTTGGCCCTGGAGGCGGTAACCGACACGGTTGGCCTGCGGGGTAACTTCGTAGGGCGTGGAATAGAACGCGTCCAACGAGGTGGAGGAAAAGTCGTCAGCCTGAGCTGCAGCGATCGCCCGCACCGTCACCTGCTGGCGACGCATGGCCTCTGCATGCAGCACACGCTCAAGCGGCAGAATGGCACGACCTGTTGATGAAAGGCTTTGGGGCAACAGTTGGAGACGGTCGCCACGATTGAGGCCGCGTCCTTCATGACCGCCAAACCCCGCCTTCAGATCTGTCGCACGGGAGCCCAACTGCACCGGTGCGTCAACACCACCTGAAAACGCGAGATAAGCCCTGACCCCAAATCGTGGGCGCTCAACCACCACTTGTTGGCCGGCCCTGATCTCCAGGCAAGTCCAACTGGGTACGGGATAACCATCCACGTTCATTGCGCAGTGTGCACCGGTACAACTGACGAGCAACGTACGCTCTGGCTTGAAACGGAACGGAAAGATGTTGACTTCAAGCCCTGCTGCGTTTTCCTGGTTGCCAACCAGCCAGTTGGCAATCATCAGCGCGGGGGCATCCATGGCGCCACTGCGGCTCACCCCCATCGCCATGCACCCAGAGCGCCCGAGATCCTGGACCAGGTTGAGGGCACCACTGCTCAGCACTTCGATCATGACACTTCCTCCCGGACCAGGAACCGGACTTGATCGCCGGGCAACAGCAGGCATGGCTGCTGTCTTTGAATGTCGAACAAATCGACGTCGGTACGCCCAACCACGTGCCAGCCTGACGGTGCAGTGCACGGCATCACGCCAGCTTGCGTGCCGCCAATAATCACGGAGCCTTTGGCGAGCTGTGCCCGCGGCGAAGCTCTTCTGGGTCTGGCCAGTTCGGCGGGTAGCCCGGTCAGGTAGGCGAAGCCGGGCATGGAGCCGACGCACGCCACCTCGTAGGTCGCGTTACTGTGACGTTCGATCCACTGATCAATGCTGAGCCCCGCGTACTCGGCGAGCATGGCCAGGTCCTCGCCGGCTTCACCGCCGTAGCTCACCGGGATTTCCATGACCCTGGGGGTGGAAGGAAGCGCATCGGGATACAGCCAAAGGCTATGAATCAGTTGTTCAATCGCCGACGGCGAACTAACGAGCGGGTCAAACATGACCAACAGATTGTTCACCCCGAGCAGCAATTCACTGATCTGTTGATCAGTTTCCAGCGCGCGCGCGAGTGAAAAAAACTTTCTTTGCACGCTTGGCGAAAAAACCGACTGGGAACTATCAACAAGCACTGCACCACAACCTGACGGGCTAAAAAATAATTCGGCGGCAGGCGTTTCAATAATATCTATATCTCGCATGGCTAGATCCCACAGCGAAGTTTTGGCAGGCAACCCCCATTGCACATCGGGAAGTTGCCTGTCTATTTCGGATTAGTCTTCTAACGGCTTCTTGGCGGTTTCACGCGCGAATGCGAGTGCTATCAAAGTGATGACCAGCCCGCCAGCGATATACAGGCTTACAGCGAACGAAGACTCGTAGAGCTTGAATATTGCCGTAATAACCAGTGGGGCCAGTCCGCTTCCGACGATGCCAGCCAAGGTATAGGCCAACGACGATCCGGCATACCTGACGCGGGTGGGGAATTGCTCGGTAACGAAAGCAGCTTGGGGGCCGAACATCATTGCCTGGAAGATCATGCCGACAATGACTGCCAGGCAGATGAGCACGGGGGATGCAGTATCCAGCAGCACGAAGAATACGAACCCCCAGCCAAGCGATAGCACGGCTCCCAATGCGTAGACCGGGCGGCGCCCCAATCGGTCGGAGAGCATGCCGAACAGCGGAACACTGATGGCATGGAACACGGAACCGATAATCGTGGCAGTCAGCGCAGTAGAACGCGGTAAGTGGAGTACGTTGGTCACATAAGCAAGCGTGAACACCACCAGCAGCGCGTAGACGATGTCCGAGCCGATACGTGCGCCGCCTGCGACCAGCAAACGCCGCCAGTGGCCAACGAACACTTCCCGCACCGGTGCGTCGACTTTGGCTTCCTTCGCCTCGATCGACTTGAACACCGGCGTTTCATCTACACCACGACGCAGCCAGAAACCGAGCATTACCAGCAGCACACTGGATAGAAATGGAATACGCCAGCCCCACTCCTGGAACGTCTCTGGCGTCATGACAAAAGTGATCAAGGCAATGAACCCGGCACCCAGCAGGGTCCCGCAGGCCGGTCCTACCTGTGTGAAGGAAGCATTCCGGCCACGATGGCGATCTTCGCCATGCTCCATGGACAACAAAACCGACCCGGCCCACTCCCCACCAATAGCTGCCCCTTGCAGGAAGCGCAGCAGAACCAAAAGAATTGGGCTCCAAATACCCCAGGTTTCATAGGTAGGTAACAACCCCATCAGCCCGGTAACTGTGCCCATCAAGATCAGCGTCGCTACCAAAACCCAGCGCCGGCCGAGCTTGTCGCCCAGGCTGCCGAAGATGATCCCGCCCAAAGGGCGCGAGACATAACCAACCGCATACGTGGAGAAAGCAATGACGGTACCGGCCAACGGGTCGAACGAAGGGAAGAAGATGACGTTGAAGACCAGCGCAGCCATCAGGTTGTAGACGGTGAAGTCATACCATTCGAGCGTAGTTCCGATCGAGCTTGCAGCGGCGAGCCGCCTGATGTCGGCGCGCTTGCCGGGATGTTCGGTGGCGATGGGGGCTGACTGATCCACGGATGCGATTGTAGTAGTCATCGACGCACCTCCCCAACCGAGCCATTGCTAAGATGTTGATACACACCAAAATGGCGGCTACCGGCTGGCAAACTGATCAGGCTGGCCTCGACAGCCTGTCGTGCTGCGCTTTCACTGGAGCACTCCACGATGAGCATGGGAGTCATCGGCCGCGGGTTGCTGGCTTCTTGGGGTAACGGCAAGCTGAGCGATGCAATGGGGCTTACGAAGTAGCTCTGGATATACCCAGGGATCTCGGCAAGCGCTGGTTGAAGCGCGCTCAGCGATTGAGATTCAGTTGCTCCGGCTGCTGCGACGACTGCTATCCATTCCCCCTCAGGCTGATCGAATTGCCCAAATACCTCACCGATGCGACGGGTGGGGTTTCGCATGAGCGGAAGAATTCGCCTGGACCAGACCGACTGGTACTTGAACGCATGCGCATATTCAGGGCAATCGAAGGCAGAGATGCCCTCTGCCCAGTAGAGCGCAAGGTATTTGGGGGAGTCGGAAGGAGATTTAAACCGGCTTGCCTTGATGACTCCGGCCATCGCCGCTCGATCCGGAAGATGCTCTTCGTCGTACCAACGGTTGAATTCAAGTTCATACTCAGCATCAATATCTGACGCCACAAATAATATAGCAAATGATGAGCCGTTCATTGTTATTCTCCTCAAGATGGCTTGACCTTAAGGCTATCTTCAATGATTGAAAAAACTTCGGCAAACGAGTTTTTATACCCTTCTTTGATAGGAAAAACTTTTCAAATATTGTGTGCTCCTGCCCCTTTCTGAACCACCGAATAAACTGTCAGCACCCGTCCAGAGCAGACATTACCTGCGTCCAATCGAAAAAGGCTGCACCACCTGGATCGCAAATATGCAATTGAGGAAGTCCAGCCTTTGGGTGCCCTAGTTCAGCGAGGCGATATACCTACCGTGCGTCCTCGCAGAAGCGGTGAATGGCCTGGCAAGCCGCACGCAGCGACTCGTCATCCAGCGCATAAGCAATGCGCAGATACCCTGAAAGACCAAAAGCACTGCCCTGAACGACTGCAACATTGGCCTCCTCCAGCAACGCCAGGGCCACAGCCTCGTCATTGACCAATTCGCGCCCAGCAGGTGAGCGCTTGCCGATCAGCCCAGAGCAGTCGGCAAAAGCGTAGAAAGCCCCGCCTGGCACCTCACAACTGATGCCCGGCGCCTGGTTGAGCAACTCGACCATGAAATCACGGCGCCGCTGGAATACTTCGCGGCTGTGGGCGATGAAGTCTTTCGGACCGTCCAGGGCTGCGATTGCAGCGTGCTGCGAGATGGAACAGGCACCCGAGGTCTGCTGACCCTGAAGCTTCTCCATCGCCTCAAGCAGCCAGCGAGGGCCGGTAGCGAACCCGATCCGCCAACCCGTCATGGCGTAGGCCTTCGACACGCCGTTCATGGTCAATGTCCGCGCAGCCAGGCGTGGTTCAACCTGGGCAAGCGTGAGGAAGTCACGGCCGTCGAATATCAGGTGCTCGTAGATATCGTCCGCCAGAATAAGTACCTGCGGATGGGCCAGCAACACCTCAGCCAGAGCCTGCAATTCGTCGCGGTCGTACACGGCGCCCGTGGGGTTGGACGGTGAGTTCAGGATCAGCCAGCGGGTTTTCGGCCCGATGGCTTCGGCCAGCGCTTGCGGGGTCAGCTTGAAGCCCGACTCGGCGCCACAAGCGACGATCCGCGACTCGCCACCGCACAGTTCAACCATTTCTGGATAGCTGACCCAGTATGGCGCGGGAATCACAACCTCGTCGCCTTCGTTCAGGGTTGCGGCCAGGGCATTGAAGATGACCTGCTTGCCGCCACTGCACACCAGCGTGTCCTGCCAGCTGACATCAAGACCATTCTCACGCTGGTATTTGCGTGCGATGGCTTCACGCAGCGTGCGAAGGCCGGCTACCTGGGTGTAGCGGGTATGGCCGTTGTCGATCGCACTGATGGCCGCGGCCCGGATGTGCTCCGGTGTATCGAAGTCAGGCTCACCCGCACAGAGCGAAATGATCTTCGCCCCGTCCGCGCGGCGCGCAGCCACGCGGTCGATGATCTTGTAGGTCGCCGAAGGCTTGGCAGCCTCCAGGCGACGGTTCAGCGTTGCCAGGCTCACGCGTGCTCCTCCGGGTGGGAGAGGCCCATCAGGTCCATGGTGGTTTTGCCTTCGCGCAGCTTACCCATGAATACGGCTTCTTTGTCCGCGCGCTTCTGTCCTTCACGCAGGGTATGTTCAACGGCATTGGCCGGGATGATGATCACACCATCCTCGTCCGCGACGACAAGATCGCCGGCGCTGACCCACGCACCGCTGAAATCGAACGGTTTGCCGACCGAAGGCGTGGTGGCCTTGACGGTGCCTTTGACCGAGATGCCACGCGCAAATACAGGGAAACCATGTGCTTCGAGCGCGGCGATGTCGCGCACACCACCGTTGATCACCAGGCCAACGATGCCTGCCGCTTCGGCCGCCACCGTGAGTACCTCACCCCAATAGCCGGCGACGAAGTCGGCGGCATCACACACCAGCACGCTGCCGCGCGGCGCTTTGGCCACGGCCAGGTGCAGGCCCAGGTTGTCACCTGGTGAACACTGCAGCGGGTAAGCCGGCGCGGCGATGAATGCGCCTTTCCAGACAGCGCGGATCTCGCGGTCGACGGCGCACGGCAGCCCGGACGCCTCGTACAGGGTGGAACTGCCGAGGACCTTTGCAATGTTCTGGTAATCGTGTGGAAGGCTCATGATTGCTTGCTCTGAAGGGAGTGGTAACCGAGGGCGGCACGGGCGTCTTTAAGGCTTTTGCCAATAGAAATCTGTTCGCGGATTTGCCCTTCGACGTGTTCGATGCGACGTGCCGTTTCAGCAACTTCCTGGGCACGGTCACGCGGGACAATGACGACACCATTGGCGTCAGCGACGACGATGTCCCGGGCACAAACCCGGGCATGGCCAACCGACACCGGCTGGTTGACGGCCACGACCTCGACGCGGTCCTTGCCGGTACGCATGAAGCGGCCTTTGCTGAACAGCGGGTAGCCTTCGCCCAGCGCCTTGTTCACATCGCGGCAGACACCATCAATGACCGTGCCGGCAATACCGCGGGCCAGGGCGTACTGGGTCATGATGTCGCCCCACACCGTACAATCAGTTCGGCCTTCGTTGGCGATGACCACAACGTCGCCTGGTGCTACTTCATCAATGAAGTCACCCACGGTGCCTGGCGGTGTGCTTGCACTGACGTACTGGACAGTGAAGGCCGGGCCGACCACGACCTGGCTGTAGTTTGCCAGCGGCGCGATACCAAAGGCCTGGCCGGGAAGGCCCAGCTTGTCCATCGCGTCGGACACCCCCGGGGTATCCAGGCCTTGGAACAAGGCGACCAGGTCTTTATCAGAAACGCTCATATCAGTGCTCCACCTTGATGGCTTCGAATTGGGTGTCGTGCATCACTTCCTCGACCGAACGCCCTGCGCGGACGGCGTCCACCATGCCGGCCTGGCGACGGTCGATACGCTCGGCCAGGTCAAGCACCTTGTCGATGGCACTGGCCGGGATGAAAACGGTGCCGCATGCGTCGGCAATCACGTAGTCGCCTTCATCCACGTCAACGCCAGCCATGCGAACGGTGACAGCCGCGTCGATCTGGATGAGCCTGTTGCGCGCGCTGATCATGGTCACGCCGCGGCCGTAGACCGGGTAGCCGATGTCGGCACTGCCGCAGATGTCGCGGCTGAAGCCATCGATGATCGAGCCACGGATGCCTTTGCGCCGGGCGGCGTTGGCCAGGATGTCGCCCCAGCTGGAAATACCGTCAACACCACCCGCAATCACCAGCACGCGGTCATCGGTGGTGACCTGCTCGATGACTGGGGTAATCAGGTGAACGGTGGGTGCCACGTCCTGCTTTGGCCCCAGCTGCACCGTGCTGGCTCGGCCAACAATCTTCGGGCAGTTCCAGAGCGGCATCAGGCCGTTGGTGGCTCCAGGCATTTGGAGGAAGTCCAGCGCGTCCGACACCGTATTGGTATCGAGCACAGCCAGGCGTTCAAGCGGGGCTTTCAAGCTCATCGGTTGCAGGCCTCTTGTAAGTGAGGCTTGAGTATCTGCGCCGAGGTTTGATACGTATATTACGAAGAAGCTAAGCCTGTCATACCCCAAACCTATGGAAGAACACCGTGATCAACTTTCGCTTGATACGTCACCTGTGGCTGTTCCTGGCCGTTGCCGAGGACCAGAACTTCAGCCGCGCGGCCAAGCGGCTGGGCATGTCACAGCCGCCGTTGACCGAGCAGATCCAGGCGCTTGAACAGTCCCTTCGCATTCAACTCTTCACCCGCTCTCGCCGTGGCGCTCAGCTCACTGCCGCCGGGGCTGCAATTCTCCCGGCTGTGCGCAAGTTTGCTGATCAGCTGGAGCGGCTGGAGTTGGCGGTTCACGAGGCAGTGGCCGGCCACGCCGGCGTGGTGACCATCGGGGCGATCACCTCCGCCATGATCGATGTGCTGCCCCAGTTGATCGAGCGGTTCAAGCAAGACCACCCGTTGGTCACGGTTTCGGTTCGAGAAATCGATAGCGCAGAGGCGATACCCGCGCTTGAGGCCGGCGATATCGACATCGCCTTTGCACGCCTTGAAGGCAACCTCGGCCGGCATCTGCAGTCCATGCCGCTGTCAGAGGATCGCCTGGCAGTCGCGATGCCCAAGGACCACCCATTGGCCGCCAGTGCAGCCATTGAGCTCAAGGCACTTGCCGATGAAACCCTGGTGATGGCGTCACGGGACGTCAGCCCGGTGTATTTCGACTATCTGGTGGGTCTATGCAAGGCCAGCGGCTTCGCGCCGCGCATCGTGCATCAGGTCCGCTCTGTCACGGCGCAGGTGGCGTTCGTCAGTTGTGGCCAGGGCATCGCTTTGGTGCCCACCTCCATGGACAAGCTTGCTCCTGGAAATGTATTGGTGCGGCCGTTGCAGCCGGAAGTGAAGGTTGTTACCACCGCCATGGCATGGCACGGCGTTAACGGTAATCCCTTGGTGGATGCGATGATTGACCACGCCAAGCAGATTTTTGCGTCATAGGCTGGGCATATGACAAGGTTCGCGGCTTCGTATTTTACAAAATTCAGGGTGGGCCCGACATTGGGGCCTCCGTAAAAGGAGTTCCCACCGTGGCAAACCCTGCTCGCTTCACTCACGAGAAACTGCCGTTGAACATCGACGGCGTGCTGCTGGATCTGGCGGTGATTCATCGTTCCGGCCCCAAGGCACCTATCCTCTTCCTGCATGGGTTCGGTTCTACCAAAGAAGACTATGCCGACATCACGCTGCAGCCCGCATTCGAAGGTCATCCCTTCATTGCCTACGATGCGCCTGGTTGCGGAGAAACCGAATGCGCCGACCTCGCCCGCATCAATATCCCCTTGCTGGTGAAGACTGCCCAGGCTGTACTTGCACACTTTGGCGTCGACAAATTTCACCTGGTCGGCCACTCCATGGGCGGCCTGACCGGGCTGATGCTCGCTGATACCGCCCCGGATCGAGTGCTGAGTTTCGTCGACATCGAGGGCAATATCGCCCCCGAAGATTGCTTCCTCAGCCGGCAGATCCACGATCACCCGCGCCACGACGATTCACGGTTTTTCCGCGACTTCATCGAGCGCACCCGGCTTGCCGCCGATCCTGCCAGCGCACTCTATGCGGCCAGCCTGGGGCACAAGGTACGTACCGGGGCGGTGCGCGGCATCTTCGAGTCCATGGTAGAGCTGTCAGATAACGGCGGTCTGATGGAGAAGTTCCTGGCGCTACCCTTCCCGCGCCAGTACATGTACGGCGCAACCAACGCCCACCTTTCCTATCTGGACGACATCGCTGCCCAAGGGGTGCAACTGGCTTGCATCCCTGATTGTGGCCACTTCCCGATGTACTCCAACCCGGCGCTGATGTGGCAGCACATCAAGGCACTGCAAGACCGCGCCTGACACCGTTCACCGGCTCCAACCCCTACACGGCTGCTTGCGGCCGTGTGTACCCGCACACCCAGTCATAATAACAATGAGGTTGCGTCATGCTCGAAGCCATCAATGGCTTTCTCTCGGGAAAGCTGCTTATCGTCCTGGTCGTCGGCCTGGGCGCTTATTTCACCGTAAAGACACGGTTTGTGCAGCTTCGCTATTTCCTGCACATGTTCAAGGTGTTCAAGGACAGCCTTACCAGCAGTTCGACTCAAATCAGTTCCTTCCAGGCCCTCATGCTCAGCCTGGCCGGCCGTGTCGGGGCGGGCAACATCGCCGGCGTCGGCGTGGCTGTAACCTTGGGTGGTCCTGGTGCGGTGTTCTGGATGTGGGTCACCGCACTGGTGGGGATGGCCACCACATTGTTCGAATGCAGCCTGGCGCAGTTGTACAAGCGCCACAACGGCAGCGGCCAGTTTCATGGTGGCCCGTCGTTCTACATGGAATACGGGCTGAACAAGCGATGGCTGGGCGTGGTGATGGCGGTATTGTTGATCGTCACGTTCGGTTTTTCCTTCAATGGCCTGCAGTCACACGCGGTAACCCATTCACTGCAAAATGCCTTTGGCTTTGACCCCGCCTATTCCGGCATCGCCCTGGCCGCCGTGCTAGCGCTGGTGTTCGTGGGTGGCATCAAACGCATCGCCAGGGTGGCAGACCTGCTGGTACCGGTGAAAACGCTGGCCTACATAGCGGTTACTCTGTACGTCATTGTGCTGCAATTTGACCACGTGCCCCTGATGCTCTTGACCATCGTGAAAAGCGCGTTCGGGCTCGATCAAGCCTTCGGTGGCCTGATCGGCAGCGCAATCGTGATGGGTGTGAAGCGTGGCGTATTTGCCAACGAAGCTGGCCTGGGCAGTGCGCCAAACGTCGCAGCGGTGGCCGAAGTCCGGCACCCTGTCTCACAAGGTGTCGTGCAGGCGTTCAGCGTGTTTTTCGATACGTTCATCATCTGCACCTGCACCGCTTTGCTGATCTTGCTGTCGGGCTTCTATACCGCAGGTTTTGCCGGGGATGGCATCGTGCTGACGCAGAATTCGCTTGCCGCAGTGGTCGGCGACTGGGGCCGCATCTTCATCAGTGTTGCACTTGCGCTGTTCGTGTTCACCTCGATCCTCTACAACTACTACCTGGGCGAAAGCAACCTGAGGTTCATCCTGGGTAAGAACCGCCATGCGCTGCTGAGCTATCGCGCCCTGGTGCTGGCCTTGATTCTCTGGGGCTCGGTTCAGGATCTGAGTACGGTGTTTGCCTTTGTCGACATCACCATGACCCTTTCTGCGCTGGTGAACCTCATCGCCCTGGTTCTGCTATGCCGAGTGGGACTGCGACTGCTCGCAGATTATGACGCACAGCGCAAAGCCGGCGTTGCCGAGCCAATTCTCACAACCAGTGCCTTCCAGGACCTCGACATAGACAGGACCATCTGGAGCAATGCTCCAGAGCAGGTCGAAAAAAATCAGGGCTTGGGCGTACTCGAACCTGAGCCACCAATAACATCTCGATGAGCAGGATTGCCAGGCAACCGTAGCGGTTGCCTGGGCTTGGTTTCAGCTTCGTGCATTCGAATAATGAGCCCCAGGACGCAAGCCAGTGTTTTCTTCCACAGCACCCGTGCCGTCGAGGTAACCGTGCTTGCGTAGATCGGGCATGAGCACTGCGGCAATCAGGGTGATGACGCTCATCGCCGCCACGTAGTAGTAGAAGTACGACTCCACGCCCGCGCCGCGCAGGGACAGCGCCACGTACTCGGCAGTACCGCCACACAGCGCGTTGCCCAAGGCATAGGGCAGCCCTACGCCCAGCGCACGGACCGTGGCGGGGTACAGGTCTGCCTTCAGCACGCCGGTGACCGGCGTATAGAACGCTGCAATCAGGAGGCCCAGCATGACCAGCGCGAAGGCTTCGTACGGGTTGTTGACGCTCTTGAGCCCCGTGAGCAACGGTACGATCAACAGGCTCGACAGCAGGCCGAAGGCAATCATGCTGTTTCGCGAGCCAATCCTGTCAGCCATCATCCCGAACACTGGCTGAAGGCACATGAACACCACCAGCGCGGCTGTCATGATGAAGCTCACGGTCGACGGATCGAAGCCCGCCGAAACCACCAGGTACTTCTGCATGTAGGTGGAGAATGTATAGAAGTGCAGCGAGCAACCGGCAGTGATGGCAATCGTCAGCAGCACGGCTTTCTTGTGCTTCATCAGCGCTTTTATCGAGCCCGCTTCCTTGTGTTTGGCGCCTTGGTGGCTTGCCGTTTCAAGCATCGAGCGGCGAAGGTAGACCACCACCAGCGCACTCACTGCACCAATGAAGAATGGAATCCTCCAGCCCCAGGCCTTGAGTTCTTCGATGGGCAGCAGGTTCTGCAGCACAACCACAGTCAGCAATGCCAGCAGTTGCCCTGCAATGATCGTGAAGTACTGGAAAGAGCCAAAGAAGCAGCGCTTGCCCGTACTGGAAATCTCGCTGATGTAGGTAGCACCGGTACCGTATTCAGCCCCTACCGAAAGGCCCTGCATCAAGCGGGCAATCAGCAAAAGAACCGGCGCCGCCATGCCAATGGTTTCGTAGGTGGGCAATACCGCGATCATCAGCGAGCCCCCACACATCAGAAAGACGGAGATGATCATGGAAAACTTGCGGCCACGCGTGTCAGCGAGGTAACCGAAAATCCACCCGCCCAAGGGGCGCATGAAGAAGCCGACAGCGAAAATGCCGGCCGTTGCCAAAAGTTGTGTGGTCTGGTCGCCCTGAGGGAAAAAAAGCGCGGCAAAGTAGATTGAGGTGTAGGCGTAGATGAAGAAGTCGTACCACTCCACCAGGTTTCCGGAACAGGCGCCGAGAATGGCGCGAATCCGTTGGCGATTGGTCAGGTTACGGATATCAGGCGCAGCAGGATTGTGATTGTTGGCGTGCATGGGGAACTCCAGATCTGAGGCAAACGCGAGGCAAGAACAACAGCGTTGGTCTGCGTCGATCTACTGGCTTGGAGTCTTCACAGGAAAAGCAGGCGGCAGTACGCGGGGCGATGGAACGCACATCATGGGGGCACCTTCTGGGATCTATTATTTTACAAGCCAGCGAAAGCGCACTGACTTTTATCCCGGGCAAAGCTACGCCCTCACCTGAGTAGCGGCCAGACCCGCTGCCCTCTAGCAGTTATGCCGCGATTGAATAGCTTGGCGCAGCCGTTTCAGAGCATGTGCCCCGCCCAGATGCCTTGGGCCACCAGCTCGCTGGCAATGTCCACAAAGGTCTGGCCGACGTAGCGCGTTGCAGGGCTTACCTGCCGATCGGCGGGCAGCACGAGCACCAGCTTGCGCATTGGCGTCGGGTCAACCAGCGGCGCGGCGCATAGCGTGCCGTCATTCAGGCGGGAGTAGATGGAGGCCAGTGGCAATGCCGTATAGCCAAATCCATTGCGCACCAGGTCGATCATCGCGCCAAAGGAGTCCGCCTCGACACTGGTGGTGATCTTGAAGCCTCGCTCAAGGGCGCACTGGTCCATGATCTTGCGCAGCCCATGGCGGGGGCTGGGCAGCACCATCTGTTCATTGGCCAATTCTGCGAACGACACGGCCGTGTCCAGGTTCAACCTGGCCTCGGGAGGGCCAACCAGGACCAGGTTCTCCATCATTACCGGTTCGATTCGCAACGTGTGCAGTGGCTGCGGATCGTAGGAAATGGCCAGCTCCAGCTCGCCCCGCTGCAACCAGTCCAGCAGGTAGCCGCTGAACGCCGATGAAAAGCGGATCGAGAGGTCTGGGTGAGTGTCGCGGATGCGTTGAACCAACGGCACGGTGACAATCTCGGCGATGGTCGGCGTGGTACCGATGGCGACCATGCCGCGAAATGCGGCACGCCCCCCGGCTACCGAGGTACGGATGGACTCCAGCTCGTCCATGATCCGGGTGGCCCGTTCAAGAACCTCAAGGCCGGCAGCGGTGATTTCCATGCCGCGGCCATGCCGCTCGAACAGGTAGACGCCCAATTCCTTTTCCAACTGCCGAATCTGCCGGCTCAATGCAGGTTGCGCCACATGGAGCCGGTCCGAAGCCTTGCTCAGGCTGCCAAGTTCGGCCACATGGATCAGGGTTTTCAGTTGCACTACGTCCATCGGTCAACCACTGGCAAAGAAAGGGGCGCCTCTGAACGGCGTTTTTCACAGTCTAAAGACAGCCTTGGTCATCAGCTATAGCATTTGGGCATAGCAGCTAGCACCAAAGGTATACACCACAGCACGATTGGGCTATGGGCGGTTTCCTGATGCTCGGCTTGCCTGCCGCGTGCTATGGGTTCACCTATGCCGCTACGGCATATCTCAAAGAAAAAAACGGTAGTCGTCCTGCGCTGCATCTCGCCGCATGATGAGGAAAAACAAAAGCAGCACTGCCGGGAGATACCCATGTCATCGCAAGAAGCTGAACAGAACTGGCAAGAGGACGTGTTCCGTGTTCTCAAGGCCCACGACGTCAAGCACGTCGTATTCGTACCGGACGCTGGCCACTCGGCGTCCATTCGCATGTCCTATGCAGACCCCGACATCAAGGCCGTTGTGCTCACCACGGAAGAAGAAGGCATTGGCTACCTGGCCGGCGCCTGGCTGGGTGGTGAACGTGGCGCCCTGCTGATGCAGTCGAGCGGTGTCGGCAATTGCATCAACACCCTCGCCTTGCAGAACTGCGCTGGTTTCCCCCTGCTGATGGTGGTGACCATGCGGGGGGACTGGGCTGAATTCAACGCCTGGCAAAACCCGATGGGTCAGGCCACTGAAGCCTCCCTGAACCTGATGAAAGTGATGACCTGGCGCGCTGACAAACCTGAGGATGTGGCCCCCCTGCTCCATGGCGCCGCCACCATGGCCTTCAACGGCGATGCCGCCACCGCCCTGCTGCTTGGTCAGCGCCTGATCGGAGAAAAGAAATGGGTCAAGTAAGCGCCAACCACGTGCTTTGCCGCCGAGAGGTCGTCCGTACCTTGCTCGCCGATCGCAAGGATGTGCTCGTCGTCACCGGCCTGGGCTCTGCCTCCTATGATGTGATGGCCGCGGGTGACCACGACAACAACTACTACCTTTGGGCGGCCATGGGCAGTGCCATTACCGTGGGCTTGGGCCTCGCCAATGCGCAGCCGGACAAAAGCGTGGTGGTTGTCACCGGGGATGGTGAGCTGCTGATGGGGTTCGGCGCACTGGCCACTGTTGCACTGCAGCAGCCGAAAAACCTGACCATCGTGGTGCTGGACAACGGCCACTTCGGTGAAACCGGCATGCAAGTCAGCCACGCCGGCTTCGGCATCGAGTTGGACCGGGTCGCTGAAACCTGTGGCTTTGCCTGGACCCAGGAAATTCGTGAAATGGACGGGGTCCATGCCCTGCGTGAGCGTTTCGCCAATCGGGACGGGGTCAAGCTGGCCACGGTGAAGATCAAAGCCGAAAACCCGCCACGTGTACTGCCGCCGCGTGATGGCCAATACATCAAGAACCGTTTCCGCGCCGCCCTGGGCTTCCAGCCTATTTGACCGTGTTACAGGGTCGGGCCGGCGGCCGAACCACGATGACGCTGCCGGCCTGCCCCACCCTGGAGAATGATGATGATCGACAACAATCAAGAAGAACTCAACGCCATTCGTGAGGGTGTACGTGCCCTGTGTGGCGATTTCCCGGCCGAATACTGGCGCAAGGTCGACGAAGAAAAAGGCTTCCCTGAAGCCTTCGTCAAAGCCATGACTGAGGCCGGCTGGCTGTCGGCGATGATACCCGAGGAGTTTGGCGGCTCCGGCCTGGGTCTGGCCGAGGCCTCGGTTATTCTTGAAGAAGTCAACGCCTGCGGCGGCAACTCCGGCACCATCCATGGCCAGATGTACAACATGTTCACCTTGCTGCGTAACGGCAGCGAAGAGCAAAAGCGCTACTACCTGCCCAAATTGGCCAGTGGCGAGCTGCGCCTGCAGTCGATGGGCGTGACAGAGCCGACCACCGGCACCGATACCACCAAGATCAAGACCACGGCGGTTCGCAAAGGCGACAAGTACGTGATTAATGGCCAGAAAGTGTGGATCTCTCGCGTCCAGCATTCTGACTTGATGATCCTCCTGGCGCGTACCACCCCGCTCGCCGAGGTCACCAAGAAGGTCGATGGCATGTCGATTTTCCTGGTCGACCTGCGTGAAGCCATCGGTAACGGCCTGACCGTACAGCCGATTGCCAACCTGGTTAACCACGAAACCAACGAGCTGTTCTTCGACAACCTGGAAATCCCTGCCAGCAGCCTGATTGGCGAAGAAGGCAAGGGTTTTCGCTACATCCTCGACGGGCTCAATGCCGAGCGTACCTTGATCGCCGCCGAATGCATCGGCGATGGCCGCTGGTTTATCGAGAAATCCAGCCAGTACGCCCGTGATCGCGTGGTATTCGGCCGCCCGATCGGCCAGAACCAGGGCGTGCAGTTCCCCATCGCTGAAGCCCACATCGAAATCGAAGCCGCCGACCTGATGCGCTGGCGTGCTTGCGCCGAGTACGACAGCGGTCGCAACGCTGGCGCCGCCGCGAACATGGCCAAGTACCTGGCGGCCAAAGCCAGTTGGGAGGCTGCCAACGCATGCTTGCAGACCCACGGCGGCTTCGGCTTTGCCAATGAATATGACGTCGAGCGCAAGTTCCGCGAAACCCGCCTTTATCAGGTCGCGCCCATTTCAACCAACCTGATCTTGTCCTACGTGGCCGAACATCTGCTGGAACTGCCACGTTCGTTCTGACCCAGGGCCCCCTCGTCAACCGCGAGGGCCAGCCATAACAAGAGAGACAACAACCATGAGTCAGCCCATTCGCCCACTTGACGGCATAACCGTCATCAGCCTCGAACATGCGATCGCAGCGCCCTTCTGTACCCGTCAGCTGGCTGACCTGGGCGCCCGGGTGATCAAGGTCGAACGCCCGGGCAGTGGCGACTTCGCCCGTGGTTACGATCAGCGGGTCAACGGCCTGGCCTCGCATTTCGTCTGGACCAACCGCTCGAAAGAAAGCCTGGCCCTTGACCTCAAGCAGGATATCGCCGGGGACATCCTTGGCCAGCTACTGGAGCAAGCCGATGTGCTGGTGCAGAACCTGGCGCCAGGCGCGGCCGCCCGCCTTGGCTTGAGCTTCGAGCAATTGCACGAGCGCTTCCCGCGGCTCATCGTCTGCGACATCTCCGGCTATGGCGCTGGGGGCCCCTACGAGCAGAAAAAAGCCTATGACCTGCTGATCCAGAGCGAAGGCGGTTTTCTTTCGGTCACCGGTGGCCCCGGCGAAGACGGGATGGCCAAGGCGGGCAACTCGATAGCTGATATCGCTGCCGGCATGTATGCCTACACGGGCGTCCTCTCGGCCGTACTGTTGCGGGAAAAAACCGGCATCGGCAGCCACGTTGAAGTTTCGATGCTGGAGAGCCTGGTGGAGTGGATGAATTACCCGCTCTATTACGCCTACGAGGGCGCCCCGCCACCCCCTCGCGCTGGTGCAGCGCACGCCACGATCTATCCATACGGCCCATTCCCTATTGGCGATGGCAGCACCGTGATGCTCGGCCTGCAGAACGAACGGGAGTGGCAGCTGTTCTGCGAGCATGTGCTGATCCGGCCGGAGCTGGCGGATGACGATCGGTTTTCTGCCAACTTCAAACGCGTGGCCAACCGCGACGCCCTGCGAGCGTTGATCATCGAGGCTTTCGCCCCATTGAGCTTCGATACCGTTATTCAGCGGCTGGACCAGGCCAGCATTGCCAACGCCAAGGTAAACGACATGCAGGGTGTCTGGGAGCACCCACAACTAAAAGCCCGAGACCGCTGGCGGCGCATCGACACGGCCGCAGGCAGCGTGCCCAGCCTGCTCCCGCCCGCCACCAGCAATGCCTTTGCACCCCGCATGGGCCCGGTGCCCGCGCTTGGCGAGCACAGCGAAAGCATCCTTGCCGAACTTGGCCTGACGCATGAACGAATTCAACAGCTGCGCGCTTCAGGGGTCATCTGACCCCTCTTTTCACCGCCTGTTGTGAAGCTCAAGAACAGAGTATTACTGCTTATGAAAGTGCTGGTCGCTATCAAACGTGTGGTCGATTACAACGTCAAAGTCCGCGTCAAGGCGGACAACTCCGGCGTCGACCTTGCAAACGTCAAGATGTCCATGAACCCCTTCTGCGAAATCGCCGTGGAAGAGGCCGTACGCCTGAAAGAAAAGGGCGTGGCGAGCGAGATCGTCGTCGTTTCCGTCGGCCCGACCACTGCCCAGGAGCAACTGCGTACCGCCCTGGCCCTGGGTGCAGACCGTGCCATCCTGGTAGAAGCCGCTGACGAGCTGAACTCCCTGGCTGTAGCCAAGGCGCTGAAAGCCGTTGTCGACAAAGAGCAGCCTCAGCTGGTCATCCTTGGCAAACAGGCCATCGACAGCGACAACAACCAGACCGGCCAGATGCTGGCCGCGCTGACCGGCTACGCCCAGGGCACCTTCGCCTCCAAGGTCATCGTTGCTGGCGACAAGCTGAACGTCACCCGTGAAATCGATGGCGGCTTGCAGACCGTATCGCTGAACCTGCCAGCCATCGTCACCACCGACCTGCGCCTGAACGAGCCACGCTATGCGTCGCTGCCGAACATCATGAAGGCCAAGAAGAAGCCGCTGGAGACCGTCAAGCCTGACGACCTCGGCGTTTCCCTCGCATCCACCAACAAGACCCTGAAAGTCGAAGCACCGGCTGCCCGCAGCGCGGGTATCAAGGTCAAGTCGGTGGCCGAACTGGTCGAGAAGCTGAAGAACGAAGCGAAGGTAATCTGATGACCATCCTGGTATTAGCTGAACACGACAATCACACACTCGCCGCACCGACCTTGAATACTCTGGCTGCAGCCCGCCAGATCGGAGGGGAAGTCGTGGTCCTGGTCGCGGGGCTGGACGTTTCCGGTGTCGCTTTCGCGGCTGCGCAGATCGCTGGGGTGAGTAAGGTGCTAATGGCAGACGACGCTGCCTACGCGCGTCAGCTCCCGGAAAATGTTGCGCCATTGGTGGCCAACCTGGGTCGCGACTTCAGCCATGTACTGGCCCCTGCCACCAGCAACGGCAAAAACATCCTGCCGCGGGTGGCAGCGTTTCTGGATGTCGATCAGATCTCCGAAATCATTTCCGTAGAGTCTGCCGATACCTTCAAGCGCCCGATCTATGCGGGCAACGCCATCGCCACCGTGCAGTCGAACGCCGCAGTCAAAGTCATCACCGTTCGATCCACCGGCTTTGAGGCCCTGCCGGCAGAAGGCGGTAGTGCGCCGATCGTGGCATTGGCTGGCGCCTGCGATACAGGCATATCGGCGTTCGTCGGCGAAGAACTGGCCACGTCCGATCGCCCCGAGCTGACCGCGGCAGACATTGTTGTTTCCGGTGGCCGCGGCATGGGCAACGGTGACAACTTCAGCCACCTGTACCGCCTGGCCGACAAGCTCGGCGCGGCAGTTGGGGCATCACGCGCGGCAGTAGACGCAGGCTTTGTTCCCAACGACATGCAGGTCGGACAGACCGGCAAGATCGTTGCGCCACAGCTGTACATCGCCGTCGGTATCTCCGGCGCGATCCAGCACCTGGCCGGCATGAAAGACTCCAAAGTGATCGTTGCGATCAACAAGGACGAAGAAGCGCCGATCTTCGAGGTGGCCGATTACGGACTGGTCGGCGACTTGTTCGATATCGTGCCAGCACTCACCTCCACGCTGTAACAGGACAAAAACAATGACCCCATCAGCACCTGAAACCTGGATCGGTCGCAGTGAGACCGTGCACGATTGCATCAGCCATAACCTGGTAAAACGTATTGCCGCAACCCTGGGTGAGCCAGCGCCAGCTCCGGGTGCCCCCCTGCCCGAACTCTGGCACTGGGCATTCTTCCAGGACGCCGTCGAGCACTCCGGGCTAGGCGGGGATGGCCATCCCGCGCGAGGCGGCTTCTTGCCCCCGGCGGATAACCGCAACCGCATGTGGGCAGGTGGTCGCCTGGAGTTCATCCACCCGCTGCGCGTGGATGCCCAGGTATCTCGCCGCTCGACCATCCTCAACGTTCAGGAAAAGCATGGGCGTACGGGGTCCTTGCTGTTTGTCACCGTACAACATGAGTACGTGCAAGACGGCCAGCGGGCGCTCATCGAGGAACAGGACATCGTTTATCGTGAGCCATCGCCACCCAAACTGGGCGGAACCGAGCCGATGCCGCAGGGAGACTGGCATCTTCACGTTCAGCCAAGCCCGACGCTGCTGTTCCGCTATTCGGCGGTGACGTTCAACGGCCACCGCATTCATTATGATTGGCCGTATGTGACCGAAACCGAGGGTTACCCTGGCCTGGTGGTGCACGGCCCCCTTATCGCAACGCTGAACGTGCAAGCATTCGTACGGGCGAACCCGCAATTGACAGTGCGTCGATTCAGCTTCCGTGGTGTTCGTCCCTTGATCTGCCCTGACGCGTTCGACGTCGGTGGCCGATTGATCGGTGAGGGTAAAGCCCTGGTCTGGGCTGGCAATCAGGCAGGCCAGGCCCAGGTCGGCGAGATCGAATTCGTCCAGGAGGCACGCCAATGACACAAAAACCCGTAGTCCGTAGCGCGCTTTTCGTTCCCGCGACTCGCCCAGAACGCATTCCGAAAGCATTGGCCAGTGGTGCGGACCGGGTCATTGTCGACCTTGAAGACGCTGTGAAAGAGACGCTGAAAGAGCAGGCGCGCAACAACCTCGACCAGTTCCTCGACGATCATCCGCAGGCCAAGGTGCTGGTACGGGTGAATGCGCCTGGTCATTGGGCCCACGAGGCTGACCTGTCGCTTTGCCGGCGTCATGCCGGGGTCATCGGCATTCTGCTGCCGAAGGCTGAAAGCGTTGACCAGATCGATCGCGCCCATGCCACTGGCAAAGCGGTGTGGCCAATCATCGAAAGTGCCAAGGGCCTGGCTGCCCTACCATTCTTGGCGACAGCGGCTGGCGTAGACAGGTTGTCATTCGGCAGCCTGGACCTGGGCCTGGACCTTGGCCTCAGCGCGGGTAGCGCAGCTGCCGAGCACGTGCTGGGGCATGCCCGTTACGCAGTGCTGCTACATAGCCGTGTCGCGGAATTGGCCGCGCCCTTGGACGGCGTGTTCCCCGCCATCCAGGATATCGACGGTTTGCAGCGTCAAGTCCGGTTTGCTCGGGACATGGGCTTTGGCGGTGCCTTGTGCATTCACCCAAGCCAGGTCAAGGTGATCCACGATGCCCTGAAGCCCTCGCATGACGAGCTGGATTGGGCTCGACGGGTGGTCGAGCAGGCCGAAGCTGGCGCCGGCGTATTCACCCTTGATGGCCAGATGGTCGACGCTCCGGTGATCCTGCGTGCCCGGGCAATCTTGCTGCAGGCGGGTTGAAGGGTTCAGTTCATGCTCCCGTTACAGCACGCGACCACTGTTCTGACGCGCAGGGGTAATCTGTATCGGGGGCACCCGTCGAAGAGGTGCCGTATGTGGTTGAAGAATGGCGCAGCCCTGCCACCGCGCAAGTGCTGCAAGCGCTTGATCTGCCGGCTGCTGCGTGCCCTATCCAGGTTGCCGGCGTATGGTTGACGCCGCCCGTACATGCCCTCCCCCTGTCATGCAGGCCGCGTCAGAGCTGATGGTTGAAATAGGCTATACCGCCATGACCATGCGCAAACTGGCGCAACGTGTCGGAATACTCCCAGGTAGCCTTTACCATCACGTCGACTGCAAACAGGATCTGCTGCTCAATGTGGTCCTGGACATCGTCGAAAAACGCCTTCAGGCGTGGCATGCGAGCGTATGCCCACGCGACCTGAAGGGATATGTGTGTTTCTCACTCAATCGGCAAGTCACCGTCCCACAGGAAGATTTGATCCTGCGACACGAGGTCAGGCACCTTGAAACCAGCCACCGGCGCTGGCTGGACCGGGCGAGTGCACGGCTGGCCCAGCCTGTGGAATGCATCATTCAGAAAGGTTGTGCGACAGGCCAGTACCGCGTGGACGACCCCTCCAAAGCCTCGGTGGCGATCGTTGCGATTATCGAAAGCGCCAACAGCCTGCGGCTCAGCAAGGCGCCTTTCGATGAAACCTGGATCCAGGAGCACATCCTGCAGGCGTGCAATGCATTGCTGCGACCTCATCAACGCGCGCTCTGGTGCTCAGGCCACCGCAATCATCCTTGACCTATCCTGTCTGCAAGCACGCCCGGACGGAAAGGATCAGGACCTAGATCATGCCATTCAGATTCACGCTGTGGTCGAGTCTCGCGCAGTTCACCCAGGGGATCCGTAAAGAGTTCTCCAGCCCGGACCGCCTCCCCCAACGCTTGCTGGACGAAGCCGAGACGCTACTGTCCGTGTTGTTGGCTATCGGCATGGCGCATTATCTGGCGGTAGATAATGTTGGCTGGGCTGCTTTCAGTGGCTACATGGTGATGCGTTCAAGTCTGCACGACTGCGTTTACCGTGGCGGGCTCCGGATCATCGGCACTGCCGCAGGCGGCTTGGCCGCAGCAGCGCTACTGACTCAAATGCAAATAAGCGTGCATTGGCTTGGTCCCGTCATTGGGCTGGTCGGCGCAGGCACGCTGTGGTGCGCCATCCGCCATGAGCATGGTTACGCCTGGCTGTTTGCCGGACTGACATTCGCCATGGTGGCTATCTCCGGATTTGACGCGACGGGTGGCCCATCCGTGATCGAGATAGCCAGAACCCGCCTGGAGGAAGTGGCATGCGGCACCCTTGCCTGCTGGTTCGTAGCCATGCTCTCCGGCCGGACTGTACGCAAGATGTTTCCCGATGGTGCGTTATCTTCCCGATCTGGCGCGCGTGTGAACGAACCGGACCTTGACCGTTGCCTGCTACGTCATGTGCTGCAGGCAGGCCTGGCGTTGGCGTTGATCCCTTCCTTGGGTATCTGGCTGGAGGTGGGGGGATTGAGCCAGGCAGCTATCACCGTCATGGCCGTGATGATGGTGCCACCTGGGGCGCTTTTGCCAGGTAGCCGCGCAGTCACGCTGCGCAATGTTCATCGCCTGGCAGGCTGCTGCGCGGGCGCTGCCTGTGCGGGGCTGGCTTTATGGCTGGTAGGCTCGAACTGGATCGCCATGACCCTGGCAATGTGCATCGGCGTGATGGTCGGGCGGCACATCGAGAACAGTAACCGCTCATACGCTTACGCCGGCACCCAGTTTTCCCTCGTGTATCTGGTAGTGATGGTGCCTGATACTTACGTCAACGTCAGCCCTGCGCCCGGGTTCATCCGCCTGGAGGGGGTGCTGGCAGGTTTCGTCCTGATCGGCGTAATACGCCTGGCGAATCAGCTGATCCGCCAGGGCGCCTCCCGATGAACCCTAGGCTGACGAATGATTGCTGGCCTGGAGCCGTTGTCGATAGGCTGCAAACACTTGCGGGTTGACCATACGTGGCCCCTCCTCCCCGCGCAGCACCTGCAGAATTTGCTCCGCTGCCCATAGCCCCATGCGCAGACGGGCCTCGCGGAACACCACATTGGCTGGGGCTTCGAGCGTCTGGGCCATCACCGGGTGGTACCAGACGTCGAAGCGTACGATCTTCTTCACTTCGCTATTCATGCTCGCCTCACCTCAATGGCTGATGTGGGATGGCGTGGATTTTCGCCCCATGAACTTGCGAACCCCAATGTTCGCCTCGACCTTGCCATCGCCATCCAGGTAGCCATGTCTGGAGAGGTCTGGCATCAACAGGGAGGAAACAAGGGTGATGGCAGCGATAGCTGCGACATACAGATAGAAGTACTCCTCCATGCCCAGCGAGCGGAAGCTCAGCGCTACGTATTCAGCGGAACCCCCGAACATTGCCGCACCTACCGCATAAGGCAGCCCTACACCAAGGGCCCGAACGGTTGGCGGGTAGAAGTCTGCTTTCAGCACGCCAGTAACCGGCGTATAGAAGGCTGCAATGAGCAACCCGGCGACCACCAGCGCGAATGCACTCAGCGGGTCCTGAACAGACTTGATCGCTGACAACAGGGGTATGACCAGGAACGTGGACAGCAGACCGAAAATTATCATGTTGCGGCGTACGCCGATCTTGTCCGCCAGAATGCCGAAAACCGGCTGGGCAAACATGAAGATCACCAGCGCCGAAGCCATGATGATGCTCACTGTCGGTGCCGGTATACCGACGCTTACCACCAGGAATTTCTGCATGTAGGCAGTGAAGGTATAGAAGTACAGAGAACAACCGATGGTGATTGTGAAGGTCAGCAGTACAGCGCGCTTGTGTTGCATGAGGCCCCTGAGCGAACCCGCCTCCTTGCTCTTCATACCTTGCGCAGTGGCTGTTTCGCGCATGGTCCGGCGCAGGTACACCACCACGATCGAGGCCAGCGCGCCGATCAGGAACGGCACTCGCCAACCCCAGGCTTTCAGGTCCTGTTCAGACAGCACCAGTTGCAGCACTGCCACCGTCAATAGCGCCAGCAGTTGCCCTGCGATAATGGTCATGTACTGGAACGAGCCATAGAACGAGCGGCGCCCAGCGCGTGAGACCTCACTGATGTAGGTCGCGCCGGTGCCGTACTCTGCACCGACCGATAGCCCTTGCATCAAGCGGGCGACTACCAACAGGACCGGCGCAGCGACACCGACAGTGGCGTAGGTAGGCATGACAGCGATTATCAATGACCCACCGCACATCATGAACACGGAGATGATCATCGATATCTTGCGACCACGCGTATCGGCGATGTAACCGAATATCCAGCCACCCAGCGGGCGCATGAAGAAACCGACCGCAAAAATACCGGCGGTTGCTAATAGCTGGCTGGTCTGATCGCCCGCCGGAAAGAACAGTGAGGCGAAATAGATTGATGTGTAGGCATAGATGAAGAAGTCGTACCACTCCACCAGGTTGCCGGAACAGACACCTACAATTGCAGTTGTACGCTCTTTGCGAGTCAACGGACGAGCCGTGCCCATATCTGCATTCATGATCGCTACCCTTGTTGTTATTGTTTTGCCAACTCGGGTAAAGCTTTGCACAGCGATGGTGTGACGGAAGACCTGCCAAAGATCTAACAGCTATGCCTTGCGGGCATGGCCGTTTACTTCAAACAACCTAAGCCGGGCTGATATCAGGGCAAGCTTGTGCTTGCCACTAAGCACACAGCCGAACGCCTGCTCGCTCTACCACGTGTTGCAGGAAGCCCTGCCCTCACAGGCAATAGAACTCGCTGACCTCTGCAACCACCTCCCCCTTGGCATCGTACAACCGCGCCTCAGGTGTCAGCGCCATCGACCGCCCCTCCAGCACATAGCGCTGGCCTGCCTGGAAGTTGGCGTAAGGGACCGTCAGGTAGCATTCGCGCACCGTCGTGCCGCCCATCAGGCTCAGCCCCCCGCCACCGCCCACTTCATAATCGAACCTGACGATCAGCTCATGGCTGCCCGGGCTCACTTGAAAAAAGCGCCCGTCGCTCAACCGTTGCTTATCCAGCCGTTCGGCCATCAGTAACCTGTCATTGGGAAATGGCACCGAGAAATCGACCCAGGCCATCTGAGGATTGGCGCTTGGCAGCGGCGACTGGCAACCGGTAACTGCCGTGATTGCCAATAAAAGCATGATTGTGCGCATGATCGGTGCACCTGGGGCTGGGGCTTTCAGGATACCGCCAACCAGCACTACATACCCTGCCTAATAGGTCCGTTCTGCCATTTCACAGGTAAACACGGCCGCAGGCGCGCAAGTTGGCTGCACAATTTCGGCTGCGCCGGTATGGTCAGGGTTCTGATATCGAACTGCATCGGAGGCAGTCATGACAACCCTCTTTCGCATCAGCGTGCTGGTGTTGGTCGCAGGCATGTTGCTGGGCGATATCCTGCTTGCCAGTGTCGGCCTGGCTTGCGTGTGCGGGGTTGCCGTGTACAGCAACATCCAGCAGGACAAGCTGCCGGCTTGCCCTGCGGATTCGGAGTTTCTGGCCTGATGGCTTACCCCCTGCGCAGATGCACCTTTGCTGCCATACCCGTCTAAGCTTGTGCCGAACTTTCCAGCTATCGAGGGACGAGGCGTACTCATGAGCAAGGTGCTGTCATCGCGTATTGGCCTGCGTGGCCTGGTTCTTGGCTTTGTCCTGCTCGCCGTGCTGAGTACCCTCTGCAACAGCCTGATCACGGCCTACACTGTGCAACGCGCTGCGCTGGTGCATTCGGCACTGGAGGCCAACCGTGCCTATGCCTTCAAGGTCGCCTCGAGCATCGATCAGTTTCTGTACTCGGTCAATGAACGCCTGAAGTACAGCAGCCAACGCCTGGGCAGCGACTTTGCCAATCGAGCGTTGCTCGAGGTAGAAGCACGCCGCCTGCAGGCCCAGGACTCGGAGTTGAACACCGTGCTGATCACCGACCCTGCGGGCAAGGTACTGCAGGCTTACCCATCTGCGGTGCCGATCGGTTCGACCGTCAGCTCCGACGAACTGCACCAGGCGCTCAAGGTGCGTCGGCCCATGGTCAGCCAGGCTTTTACCTCAACCAGCGGCAAGCTGATCGTCTTCGTCTCCCAGCCTGTCTTCAGCCCCACAGGCGAGTATCTGGGGCTGGTCGGCGGCTCCGTGTTCTTGCAACAGCGTGGCGTGATGCACTCGTTGATTGGTGAACACCACCTCGATGGTGCCTTCGCCTTCGTCGCCGATGGCAACCGCCGATTGCTCTACCACCCCGATCAGCAGCGAATCGGTGAAGTGCTCGGCTGGAGCGAGACGGTGGACAAGGCCCTGCTCGGTGACAGCGGCACGCTGGAGACGGTGAACTACCATAAGGTGCCGATGCTCGCCGGGTTCGCACACGTGCAGGGCTCCAACTGGGCCGTGGTCGTCCAGCAACCCCGGGAACAGGCACTGGCGCCACTGGGCAAGCTGATGCGCGACATGCTGGTCAGGATCATCCCGGCTGGGGTAATCGGTCTGGTCCTGATACTGCTGGGCGTCATGTTGATCACTCGCCCCCTGCGCGCGCTGGCCGGCCATGCCATCGACCTTTCGACGCCGAATGCCACCGCTGAACTGTCCGCGATCAACGCCTGGTACGCCGAGGCGGCGGCGATCCGCCAGGCGCTGGTAGTGCAGTCGCAGCAACTGCAACAGAAGATCGGCAGTTTGAACGCCGCGGCCGACACCGACCCGTTGACCGGCCTGGCCAACCGGCGTGCGATGAACGCGGCACTTCAGGCGCTTGATGCAAGCCAACAGACGTATTCGGCCCTGGCGTTGGACGTCGACCACTTCAAGCGGGTGAACGACAACTTTGGTCACGATGTGGGTGACCTGGCGTTGCAAAGGGTCGCGCAAGTGATCCGCGACTGCACGCGGGCCGGGGATCTGCCGTGCCGGGCCGGTGGCGAAGAGTTCTGCCTGCTGCTGCCGAACACCGCGCTGAGCACGGCCTGCGAGGTCGCCGAGCGGATCCGCGCCACGCTCTGCGCTACAGCCGTGGCGCAGATCGGCACCTTGACCATCTCCATCGGTGTTGCCTGTCGGGACGCAGACACCCCCAGTGCCCCGGCCATCCTCAAGCGCGCCGACGAGCGCTTGTACCTGGCCAAACAGAATGGACGTAACCGTATAGTGGCCGAAGATCGGGTAACGCTCTGATGCACTTGGGGATACGGTGCTTGCGTGTCTTATGCATCATCAATGCTTAAGTAACGCATTTACGTTCAACGTCAACGCTTCGAGTGTGAAGGGTTTCGTCAGCACAGCCGTGTTGGGCTGCAGCTGGGCGTTGTCCAATACATTGGGCTGCGCATACCCGGTCATGAACAAGACCGGAAGACCAGGCCTGATGCTGCGGCCAGTATCGGCCATCTGCCTGCCGTCGGTTCCCCCTGGCAGACCGATGTCTGTGACGAGCAGATCGATGCGGGTATCGGAGCGGAGTAACTGAAGGCCGGCAAGGCTATCGGTCGCCTCAATGACGATGTATCCGCAGCTGCCCAGCGACTCACTCACGAACATGCGGACAGAGGGCTCATCATCCACGACCAAAATCGTTTCGCCTGACGAGGTCAGTGCTGATTCAGGCGATGGCTCGGCACGACCTGCAAGCTCAACCTCAACCTCATGGCTGGGTAGCTGCAGATATACGCGGGCGCCCTGGCCCGCCTCTGACTCGATCCGAACCTGCCCGCCAGACTGCTTGGCGAAACCATAGATCATGGACAGGCCCAGTCCGGTACCCGCCCCCACAGGCTTGGTGGTAAAGAAAGGCTCGAATGCACGCGTTAACGTCTCGGTGCTCATGCCGACACCGTCATCGGCGACACAGATCGTGAAGTACGTGCCGGGTGACAGTTCAGGGTCAAGATCTGCCCCTGGTACCAGCTGCTCGTTGTACGTCCTGATGGAGATCGATCCTCCACCTTCCAATGCGTCACGCGCGTTGATACACAGGTTCAGCAGCGAGTTCTCTACTTGAGCCGGATCCACCAGGCAGGTACTTGAGGTTGCATGGAGCTCGACCTTGAGTTGGATTGCCGGCCCTACCGTCCGACGTATCAGCTCCTCCATGTCGCTGATCAGGGTGTTCACATCGGTATGGACAGGCATCAGCGTCTGGCGGCGAGAGAACGCCAGGAGCCGGTGGGTCAGGGATGCTGCCCTTTGTGCTGCACCCTGCGCCACCGTCAGGTAACGTTCTGTGTCAGCAATGCGCCCCTGCTTCAAGCGGAGCTTGATCAGTTCGAGGCTTCCGGTGATGCCCGCGAGCAGGTTGTTGAAATCGTGCGCGATACCTCCGGTCAGCTGACCGACCGCTTCCATCTTCTGCGATTGCCGTAGCGCCGCCTGCGCCGCTTCCCGCTCGGCCACGGCTTGTTCGATCTTCGCTTCCAGGGTGCGGTTAAGCTCGAGCAACTGCGCCTCGGCATTTCTTCGCGCGGTGACATCGATGGACGAGCCGATCAGCCCGATGACCTCGCCTGCTTCGTCGCACAGGGGGGCTTTGACAGAAAGCCAGTAGGTAGCCGTGCCATCTGGCATGTCGACACGCTCTTCGATCTGCAGCGCGCCTTTCCCGCCATGCATGATATGACGATCGGTTTCCATGATCTGGCGTGCCTGTGCCTTGTCTTCCAGAAACTCCAGGTCGGTTTTGCCCAGATACAGCTCTGGTGGTTTACCAACCAGTCGGGTGACACCGTCATTTGCAACAATCAGCCGCCCCTCGAGATCCTTTGCGTAGACAACCCCCGGAACGGCAGCCGTGAAGGTACGCAGCAGCGCTGACATCCTGTCGCGTTCAGCCTCTGCTGACCGGCGTGACTCAATGTCCATGAGAATGCCAGGGAACCGTACAGCCTCGCCTTGCTCGTCAAGCTCAGCTCTGCCATTGGCCTCAATCCAGCGGTAACTGCCGTCATCTTGCCTGACGCGGTACTCACACCGGTAGGCGCCGCCACGGCTCATTGCCTCGTGGATGTCGGCAGAGACACGATCACGGTCGTCAGGGTGAATCGAAGCAAAAGCTTCCTCGATCGGAATACCCGCCAGGCATTTATCTGCCGGAAGCCCGAATGATCGCGAGAACCGCTCATCCGCGGTCACCTGGTTGTGCCGAATATCCCACACCCACGTTCCAATGATCGCGCCCGCATCGAGCGCCAACTGCAGACGCTCCAAAGCGGTTGTCGGAAACGCGGACTCCTGACTGGGTAATGCGGGAGCATCCAGCTCTCCTGAAAAGCCGGCGCCTTCGCGATCCATATATTGCCTCTTTTGCTTACGCACATGAACGACAAGCCAATGAATGAGATTCTAGAGCGTGATGCCGAGCTATGGCGAGCAAAGCCCTTTAGCTGATCTGTTCAGCGCAGGCCAAAGCCCATCCGGCTCAATTCCCCCAGCAGCTCCTCGCGCCCATGCAGGCTCGAAACGTTCCGCAGCCTGCTGACCACTTGCTCCGACCAGCCTGAAGCCTTCATGCCTTCGCGTTGATAGAAAGCACCCAGGCGCTTGTCGTACTCCGCTAGAACGCCCTGCTCGTCGGCAGCCGAGTACGTTTCGTGATGAAGCACTGCTGCCTGTGGCAGCCTCGGCTTCACCTTGGCTGGCCGATCCGGCGACGGATAGCCAACGCATAGGCCGAACACCGGATAGACCTGAGGCGGCAGTTGCAGTTCCTTGGCAACGGCTTCGATGTCGTTGCGAATACCGCCGATGTACACGCTTCCGAGCCCAAGCGACTCCAACGCAACGACCGCATTCTGGGCCGCAAGCGCTGCGTCGATGGTGCCGAGCAACAGGCTTTCCAGGTAGGGCAAAGCCTCCAGCGCTACCCCATGCTGGTCTGCAATGCGCGAGACGCGGGACAAATCGGCAAGCCAGACCAGGAACAGTGGCGCTTGATGGATGTAGGGCTGGTTGCCGGCCAACGCCGAGAGGCGGCCTTTGCGATCCCCATCTTGCACCGCAACCACACTCCAGACCTGGAGATTGGATGATGTGGACGCGGACTGCGCGGCAGCAACCAAGGTCTCGAGTGTACCCTCGGGCAGGGGCTGGTCAGTGAACGCTCTGACGCTGCGGTGTTCGAGCAGTTGGTCGATGGTGTCATTCCATTGTTGCAGCGCAGAAATGTTCGGTGCGCCATAGCGTGCAGCGAGTTTTGCCTGAGCGTGGGTTGTCATAGAAGCCTCCAAAATGATAGGAGGCTATCAAAATTCGGCGTTTACCACACAGCTACCCCGAAATTTTTCATTATCCGGCCCTGCCGCCCGCGTCTCGACCAGCCTCACCACTTCGCTGCGTGTCAGCCATCACGCCTGCACACCCACGGCACAGCCAGTGCCCGCGCCCTGTAAACGTTGCGCCAGCAGCCAGGTAAACGCCAGCACCGGGATCAGCGCACAGCCAGCCGCCAGCCACAGCAGCATGCCGAAGCCCTCACCGACCAGTTGCCCGGCCAAGGCCGGACCTGCCATGGAGCTCAGGGCAAAGGCCCCTGGAATCAGCATGATCGAGCGGCCGCTGCGGTCCAGCCGCGCAATCGCTGCGGTCTGGTAGACGCAGCCCCAGGTAAAGCCGACTTCCCAGATCCAGGCGCCCGCGGCATACATCAAAAAGCCTTCGGCGTTGCCCAGTAACAACAGCCCGGTACCCAGTACCGCGAGCACGACAAGATGGGGCACGCGTACGCCCAGGCGGTCACCCACCACCGCCAAGGCCAGCGCGGCTGCGCCGCCCAGCAGTTTCAGCACGGCGAAGACGACACCCAGTTCCGCTGGCTGCAACGCCAGGCCATGGCCCAAGCGCTCAAGGAACGCCCAGAGGCCAATCTGCCCGGCGCCGAACAGAAAGAAGAATGCCAACGCTGCATAAGCCGCTGGCGGAAACCTGAAGCGTGCTAGCAACGAGTCGGTTTGCGCCTGCTGCGCTTCGTGAATGAAGTCCTGACGCCTGGGCAATGCCAGCGCGCTTAGGCTCAACAGCAGAATGATCGCGGCCAGCATCAAGGCCGCGCCGGTGTAATGGAAATAGGCAATCACCAGCGACGGGAGGGCGAACAGCACGGCGGCCACCACCCCCAGTTCAATGCCCAGGCGCATGCCCAGGGCGCGCTCCTTGTTGGCCATTTCACCCATGATGCGCATGCCCAGGCAGGTCATGAGCGCAGCAAAAAAGCCGATCACCGCCCACAGCGGCAGCTGGGCCGTGGCCGGCAGCCAGGACGACATCCCATATGCCGCCGCAGCGCCAAGCGCACAACCCAGGGTCAACCAGCGCCAGTTCATGCGGTCGATCAGCACCACTGCCAGCAGCGTGCCGAGCAGGTAGCCGGCAAAACACACCGAGCCCAGCAGGCCGATCTGTTCGACAGTAAAGCCCAGGCTGTCGACCATCGACCCGAGCAGGATAGGCAAGGTATTGAACGGCAAGCCGCCAATCGTCGAAGCGAAGCTGGCGGCCAGCATGATCGCCAGGGTATTACGGCCACTCATGTTCATTGCTCTCTCCTGCCCGGATGGCTTCAGCGCTGGCCGACGGTAATGATTTCGCGGCGCTCGGCCATGGCAGCCGGTACGCTGGCTTCGTCCATGAAAAACTGCTCGTACCATTCGCGCAGCTGATAGACCGGGCCATCGCCTTCGGCCAGGACCGGGTTGTTCACCCGAATCTTGTGCGCCCAGATATCCACGTCCTGGTAAAAGGATTCGCGGTTGCGCATCACATAGTCCTTGGCCATTTCCCGGTTCTGCTCTTCGCTCCAGCCCGGCACCTTCTTCACCATGCAGCCAAACCGCAGCTCAAAACTGTTGGCGGTGATCGGCACATGGCAGTTGAGCAGGATCGAGTGGATCTCCATGCCCTCGAACACCGCGCGCATGCGGGTAAAGTGCGTGGCTGGTCCGTAGTACGCCGACTCGGCCACCAGATCACCGCCCAGGCGCTCGGAGTCGCCATGGAAAATCTGCTGGGCAATGTGCCCTTCGAAGACGTTGGCGAAATACTTGGTTGGCGTGCCATGAACCGGCCCGAAGTGCTGGGCATCTGCCAGGTTATCGACCAGTTCGCGTGGGTTGGTTTCGATAATCAGCTTGTCCATGTGCCAGTCGTGCAGCCATTCGTCACTGTCCTGTTCCGGCAGATGAGGAATCACCACGCCGTCTGCCGGCGCCTTGCCTTCCCGGTTGTTCCAGACAAACAGCAGGTTGTTTTCTTCACAGGTCAGCCAGCTGCGGGTCTTGGCTTTCGGGGGGATACGCTTGCAGTACGGGATCTCCACGCACTTGCCGCTGGCGTCGTACTGCCAGTGATGAAAGGGGCATACCACCCGGTCATTTTCCAGGGTGCCGCGCGAGAGGTCGGCGCCCATGTGCGGGCAATGCGCATCAATGACGCTGATCTGGCCGCTGGAAGTCGCAAATGCCAGCAAGCGCGTGCCGAAGATATTCAGGGTGTGCAGCTGGCCATCACGGTAGTCGGCCGCTTCACCCAGGCAGTGCCAGCCTCGGCCGAAGCGCGGGGCCAGAGCAGTTTCGACATTGATTGCTGCGAGCTTGGTCATTGTTATTGTTCCTCGTGTGGAAATCCCCGGTAACTTGCCCGGTCAATCTTCACCGAGCAGCCGCCGGTGCTCATCCTCCGCATGGACTAGGTGAGCACCACGAGTACTTCATCAGCCAATGCTCATCGCCAGTTGGCGACGATGCCGTGCTCCAGCGCAAACGCCTGCGCGGCGATGGTGCGCCGCTGAAAACGCGCTGCCTGATCGTGAGTGGCCAGCCACACCATCACCTCTGCCGGCACCTGGGGAGGCGCAGTGCCGATGCGCAGGGCCAGCAGGCCGTTTTCGCCGATGGTAGCCTTCAGCGCGTCGGTGGTGACCACCCCCGGGTTAAGCGTAAAGGCGCGAATCCCCTGCTCGCCCAGCTCGGCCGCAAGCACCCCCGAAACCCTGGAGACCGCAGCCTTGCCCGCACCGTAGGCATAGCCCCAGCCACCGTCGACGGCAGCCACCGGCGGGTCGCCTTCACCGGCACCGGAGGTGACGTTGATCACCACCCCGGCGCCCCGTTCGAGCATGCCGGGCAACACGGTCTGGGTCAGTAACAGCGGCGCCAGCACATAACCCTGGAATACCCGCTGCATGGTCTGCGCCTGCAGCGACATGAATGCGCTGTTGAGATCGCGGCCCTGGTAGATGGCGTTGTTGATCAGCACATCGATGCGCCCGAGCGCGGCCAGTACTGCCTGGCCGGCGGCCAATACCGAGGCGCTGTCGAGCAGATCCATAGGCACCACCAACGCCTTGCGCCCCAAGGCGCGGATCGCGGCTGCCGTACTGTTGAGGCTGCCCGCCAAGGGCACGCCTTGGGCATCGCACAGCCTATGCGCGGTGCTTTCGCCCTCCTCTACAGTGCGGGCACTGATCGCCACATCGAACCCGGCCCGGGCAAAGGCCAATGCCGTCTCGCGCCCGATACCGCGGCTTGCCCCGGTAATGAATGCCACTTTGGTCATTGTTGTTCTCACGTGGACATAGGCTAGAAACGTGCCGGACGAACCATGGCATCCATACCGCCATCTACAAACATCACAGTGCCGTGGACAAAACTGGCTTGAGCCGACTGCAAGAATGCCACGACCTGGGCGATCTCCTCAGGGTTGCCGGCGCGCCCCAGCGGTGCGACAAACTCACGGACCGCCTTGGCAAAGCGCGGATCGTTCAGCGACGCCTGGTGCAGCGGCGTCTCGACTGCCCCAGGTGCCACCACATTCAGGCGTATGCCTTGTTTTGCCCAGGGTACGGCCTTGCTACGGGCATTGCAGGTCACGGCGTATTTGGAGCTGGCATAGGCCACATGGGACTGCCCCAAGGTATTGGCGTGTTCCAGTGCCAGCGCTTCGTTGCCGGCGAGCATGGCCGCAATCATCGGCTGCTGATCGGGGCTGACGTGGGTGGCCGCAATCGATCCGATCACTACAGCGGCCGGCCGCTCGCCCTTGGCCAACGCATCGGCCAGGCCGTCAAGCAGCTCACAGACGCCAAAATAGTTGACCGACACGATGGTGTCGGACACCGCGCTGGAGCCAACCCCGGCGCAGCACACCAGGCCGTCGAGCACCCCGCCGCTGTGCTCGAGCACCGCACTGATGGCGGCCTGGCGCCCGCTTGCGCTGGACAGGTCGGCAATCACCTCGGCATTTGCCCGGTCGATGCCGATGATGCGGTGCCCGGCGGCGCGTAGCGCCTGGCAGACTGCCGCGCCGATACCGGATGCAGAACCGCTGACCGCTGTAACTGGCATAACGTTGCTCCTTGTTGAATGGTGGTGTTGGCTAGTATTGGTGCCGCGCAAACCCCACAACATCGTCCGCACGGACTAAAACGCCCCGGCCTTGCAAGCAGGACCGGGGCGTTCGGGTAGGCGGGGCGAAGGTCAGGCGCCATTGCGCGCCGGGGTGGCCAGCTTCAACACCGGTTTTTCCGGCTTATCGTTTGGCAGTGCTGCCAGTTTGGGCTTTCCCAAGGCAACCACACTGTTGAGAATGATGCGCACCAACTCCGTCTGGCGGCGCACACCCGTCTTTGAAAAGATCGAGCGCAAATGCGCCCGTGCGGTGTTGCGGCGCACATTCAATACTTCGGCGGCCTCTTCAAGCGACAGGCCGTTAGCCAGCTCCATGGCCAGTGCGGTTTCGGCCCGGGTCAGGTTGAACAGTTGCTTGGTTACCGTTTCGCTAGCCATGGAGCGGCCAACCGCGTCCCGGATGTATACCACCACCGCAGGTTTGCTCTTACCCTCGGCCCAGTCCTGGGTGGGAATGGCCTCGATCACTACCCCCAGGTTGACCTGGCCCGATGGCCTGGACACCGACATCGCTTCGGCCGCAGTGCTGACCTTTTCGCTGTTGACGTCACGCGCGAAGGCATTGCGTACCAGGCGTTGCAGTTCGCGGTTGTCGCTGGGATAGGTGGCCTCAAGACGCCCACCCACCAGTTTCAGGCCGTCCGCCTGTTCCAGCAGTTCGCTGGCCACCGGGTTGAGGCGCAGCACGCTGCCATTCTGGTCAAGCACGATGGTGGCCACTGACAAGCGGCTGATGGCTTGGGCATACAGCTCGCTGATCGACTCGCTGCGGTCGAGCAGGTTGTGCACGTGCATCGCACGGCGCAAATGCGGCAGGATCATTTCGCACAGGGTGCGCTCGGAGGCGGTGAATTTCGGCGCGGCTTTGGGCCGGGTAATGCGAAAGCGCAGCTTGCCGCCATCGGGTGTGGAAACGTCCGCACCCATGATGTGGTAAGTGTCGTGCACGGTGCCGTAGGTCTTGTAGTAGACCGAATTGGCCCACTCGGCTTCGGTCATCAGGTCTTCGACGGTGAACACCTGGTCCATCGGCGGGTTGCTGAAGGGGGTGACAGCTTGTGGGTAGGCCCAGTAACTCACCTCCCCCTCGCCTTCGATGTCACCGACGACAATCATCAGGCCCAGGTCCGGTTGCTCTGGCACTCTCAAGATCAACGTGACGTAATTGGCCTGGTACAGGCTGCGTACGTGGCGCAATGTCTTGGCCATCGACTTGTGGTTCAGCGAGCCGTCATAAAACTCGCCGATGAGCGTGTCATATTCCGCCAGCTCCATACCCATTTCTGCCAGCGCTTCAAACCCCACGGTGGAATTTCCCATCGCCCGTCTCCTCGCGGGGCACAGCCCAGGCCGTGCCCGCTTTTATTGTTATGATTCAAACACGTGTGCGCGCGCTGCACGGTTGGCTTTGACCGCAACCAGGGGTTTGCCGAGGTTGAACCAGGCGGCCAAGGCCGGCAGCAGGAAAATTGCCCCAAGTACATTGACCAGAAACATGAACGATAGCAAGACCCCCATATCGGCCTGGAACTTCAGCGGTGCAAAGGCCCAGGTGCACACCCCGATCGACATCGTCAAAGCAGTGAAAACGGCCGCTGTTCCGCGTTGGCACATGGCCTGGTAGAACGCGTGGCGCAGGTTGGCGCCCTCGGCCATTTCGTGCTGGATCCGCTCATACAGGTAAATGCCGTAGTCAACCCCGACGCCAACCCCAAGCGCCATCACCGGCAGGGTCGCCACCTTCAACCCGATGCCAAGCATGGCCATCAGTGCATTGCACAGTACCGCCACGATGGCCAGCGGCACCAGGATGCACAACACCGCGCGCAACGACTTGAAGGTCAACCAGCAGAACAGCAGCACCGAGCCAAACAACGCCACCAGCATCAGCACCTCGGCGCGGTTGACCGCATCATTGGACGCCGCCATTACCCCCACATTGCCACCGCCGAGGAAAAACCTGATTTCCGGCACCTGGACCTGGGCAATGACCCGCTTGGCCTCCTGGACCACATGCGAGACCGTGGCGCCATCGTGGTCGGTGAGAAACACCAGAATCTGCATCTGCTGGCAGCCATCGGTCACCAGGCCGTCCTCGGGCATGTAGGCACGGGCGCCTTGACTCAAACCCCGGGCCGAACCGGGAATGGCCGCCCAACGTGGGTTGCCTTCGTTGTTGCCGGCAATCACCGTCTTGCCAAAACCGGCCACCGACTGCACCGACTGCACGCCGGTGACGCTGCGCATCTGGAAGTCGAAAGCTTCCACCGCACGCATCACCGACGGTGACAGGCACGCCTCTTCCAGGCCCTGGGCCTGGACGAACACCGCCAGCACATCCAGGCCGATGGAATAGCTTCTGACAATTTTGCTGTTGTCCTGGTTGTAGCGCGACTCGGCGCGCAGTTCCGGTGCGCCAGCACCGATGTCACCGACCTCCAGTTGCCGGGCCTTGAGCACCGCCAGGCTCAGCAACATCACGCTGAGCACCAGCACCGCCAGGGCCGGGCGCGGTTCGGCCAGCGCCGACAAGCGCCACCACAACGGGTGCCTGCCCTGCTGCTGGACGCGTTCCTTGCTCAGCACACTGCGCTCCAGGCGCAGGTAGGAAATAATGATCGGCAACATCAGCTTGTTGGTGATGATCATCAGCATCACGCCGATGCAGGCCGTCACCCCCAGTTCATGCACGATAGGGATGTCGATCAGCATGATCACGCCAAAGCCCAGGGCATTCATCAGCAACGCCAGGGAGCCAGGAATGAAGATCTTGCAAAAGGCCAGGTGCGCCGCCTGTAGCGAATCCTTGCCGGCCAGCACTTCCTGTTTCCAGGCATTGGTCATCTGCACGGCGTGCGAAACGCCAATGGAAAAAATCAGGAACGGCACCAGTATCGACATCGGGTCGATACCCAGGCCCATCAGCGGCAACAAGCCCAACAGCCATACCACCGGCAGCAACGCCACCAGCAGCGCGACTACGGTCAGGCGCAACGAGCGTGAATACAGCCACAGCAACAGGCCGGTGATCAGGAAGGCGACGACAAAAAAGCCGATCACGGTCATCAGCCCTTCGACAACATCACCCACCAGTTTGGCAAAACCGACGATGTTGATCTCGATCTGATCGCTGCTGTACTTGCCGCGAATGTCCTCCAGACGCTTGGCGACTTCAACATAACTGACCGATTTACCTGTTTGTGGGTCAACGTCCTGCAAGTCGGCCCGGACCATGGCCGACTTCAGGTCATTGGCCACCAGCCGCCCGACCTGCCCCGAGCGCGCTGCGTTGCTGCGTACCTGGGCCAGGTCTTCGGCGCTGGCGGTAAAGCGTGGCGGTACCACCACATCACCAAAAAAGCCTTCTTCGGTGATCTCGATGTAACGCACGTTGGCGGTGAACAGCGAGGTTACGCTGGCGCGGCTGACCGCGTTGATGAAGAACACATCGTCAGTCACCTTGCGCAGCGTGTCGAGGAACTCGGGGTTGTAGATGTCACCCTCGCCCTTCCATCTGACGCTGACCAGAAAGCGGTTGGCGCCGGTGAAGTACTGGCTGAATTCGAGGAAGTTGAGCATGTACTCATGTCGCACCGGGATCTGCTTGTTGAAGCCCGGGTCGAGCTGGGTATGCGTGGCGCTGTAGCCCAGGCCCAGGGTCAGCAGCAGGAACACCGTCAACAGCAGTTTGCGTCGTGCCAACAGCAGGTCGGCGCAACGCTCGACCAAGCGCCCGGCTCGGGCTTTAGCGTACTTCATGCACTTGCTCTCCTTTGCCCAGAGCGGCAACGCTGTTACCGTTCCCCTGGAAAACGCCCCGTTCACCGGCTACCAGCAACTGATCGGTGCCCACCACAATGGCTGAGGTCAAGGTGCCCAACCCCGGTTGGCGGGTGGTGCCGATCAAGCGGCCTTCTGCGTCCAGGCGCACCATTGAGCTGCCGCCGCCGACAATCAGTACGCCGCTGTGGTCTGGCAGCACAACATGGCCATAAAGCGGCTGGGTATTGCCAACCTTGATCGCCTGCCACTGCTCACCGAAGTTATCGGTGACAAACACATGGCCGCGCATGCCATAGGTCACCCAACGCTGGGCGCTCAGGCGAACCACGCCAAACAGTGAGCCGTTGTAGAACACCGGCAACTGTTGCCAATGCTGCCCGTTATCGGCGCTGCGCATGACCAGGCCCTGTTCGCCGACCAGCATGCGCCGGCCATCGCTGCCGCCATCCAGCGCATTGAGATGAGCACGGTCGACCTCCAGCGCCACCGCGCGCCAACTGCGCCCGGCATCGTCGGACTGGTAGAACTTGCCGTAGCTGCCGAACACGACAACCTGCTTGCCACCGGCCGCCCAGGCACCGAGCAATGGCTCGCCTGCTGCGGGATCAAAATGCACCTCTTGCCAGCTGCTGCCAGCGTCATTGGAGCGCAGAATCAGGCTGTCCTGGCCAACGGCGACCAATTGCTCGGGGTTCAACGCGGTCAAAGCCGTCAGGGAAATCTGACGTTGCGGCTCGACTGTGGCTTGCTGCCAGCTGCGGCCGCGGTCGTCGCTGATCAGGATGGTGCCGCGCTCACCCACCGCCACCTGACGGGTGCCCAGATTGAGCAGGCCGTTTATCTGCATGCGCTCGGTATTCAGCGTGGTCTGGGCAATGTTCAGTGCGCCGCGTGGGGTAAATGCCAGCGCAACGATTGCGGCAACCGTAATGCACACGAAATAGGCAATAAGCTTGGCGCATGGGCGACTGCGTGCAGCGACATCCAGGCGCTCGACAATAGACATACGGTCCACCCTCTTGTTCTTGTAGTCGTGAATCACCGCGCCACCAGGGCGCGGTGTCTGAGGTGTGTAGATAGTCCGTCTGCTCGACCTGCGGGACATCGTCCAAATGGCCTACCCGCTGCCGATAGACAGAACCGCGGGTCAGTCCAGCTCGAACAGGCCCGCCGCGCCCATGCCACCCCCAATGCACATGGCCACGACCACATAGCGCACGCCGCGGCGGCGCCCTTCCAGCAGGCCATGACCGACCATACGCGCACCCGACATGCCGAACGGGTGACCAATCGAAATAGCCCCGCCGTTGACGTTCAGGCGCTCCGCAGGGATGCCCAGGGCGTCGCGGCAATGCAGGACCTGGCAGGCAAAGGCCTCGTTGATTTCCCATAGGCCGATGTCGGCCACGCTCAAACCGAAGCGTTTGAGCAGTTTGGGCACCGCCAGCACCGGGCCGATGCCCATTTCTTCCGGCGCGCAGCCGGCCACGGCGATGCCGCGATACGTCCCCAGCGGCCTCAGGCCACGCCGGGCGGCCTCGGCGCGGCTCATCAGCAGGCTGGCCGAGGCGCCGTCGGAGAACTGCGAGGCGTTGCCGGCGGTAATGAACTCGCCCTGCTCGACCCATTGGCCGTTCTTCCACACGGGTTTCAACGCCGCCAGGTCTTCGAAGCGGGTCGAAGGACGGTTGCACTCGTCGCGCTCGGCCACCACCTGTTCATGGCCATCGGGCTGGCCTTCCTTGTCAAAGCGCAGCTTGCGCACTTGCAGCGGTACGATTTCTTCGTCAAACAGGCCATCGCGCTGGGCACCCGCCGTGCGCTGCTGGCTTTGCAGTGAGTAGTCGTCCTGGGCCGCGCGGCTGATGCCATAGCGCCGGGCAACGATCTCGGCGGTTTCGATCATCGGGATATAGGCGCTTGGCATGCACGCCAGCACCGCCTCCGACTGGTTGCGGTAGGTGTTCTTGTGCTTGTTCTGGATCAGCGACAGCGACTCGACCCCCCCGCCAATGACAATGCTCATTTCACCGGCCAGAATGTTCTTCGCCGCCATGCCGATACTGATCAGGCCGGAAGCGCACATACGGTCCAGGGCCATGCCCGGCACGCTGTCGGGCAAACCGCCGGTGTAGGCACACAGCCTTCCGATGTTGTAGCCCTGGGTGCCCTGCTGTACCGCCGCGCCCATGATCACGTCATCCACCGCGCCAGGCTCGATACCGGCACGCTCGACCACCGCGCGCACCACATGGCCGCCAAGCACCGGGGCTTCGGTGTCGTTGAAAGAGCCGCGAAAAGATTTGCTCAGCGCGGTACGGGCAGTCGCTACGATTACAACGTCTTGCTTGTCCATGAACAGGCTCACTCGGTGATGGGGTTGAAGGTGTAACGGCTGATGGTGTCGACCACGCAGCCAGGGCGTTCGGCGCCCTCGATCTCGACGCTGATGCGCACCACCAGCTGTACCGCGCTGCCGATCAGCTCGGCACTGACAACCTGGCCTCTGCCGCGTACCCGCGCGCCAACTTTCACCACGGCGGGGAAACGCACGCGGTCGGTGCCGTAGTTCACCCCCATGGCCATGTTGTCGATGCTCATCAACTGCGGCATGAACAGGTTGGCCAGCGCCAGGGTCAGGTAGCCATGGGCGATGCACGCCCCGAACGGGCCATTGGCGGCGCGCTCGGGGTCGACATGTATCCACTGCTGATCGCCAGTGGCTTCGGCAAATAGATTGACCCGCGCCTGGGTCAGCTGCAGCCAGTCGGTGACGCCCAGGTCCAGGCCCTGGGCCTTGAGCATTTGCTCGGCGCTACTGAATCGGGTGCTCATGGGTTGCCCTCAAGCTTGTTGTGAACTGACCGACAGCACTTCGCCAACCATGTAGGAGGCGTAATCGCTGGCCAGGAAGATCATGACGTTGGCGACTTCCCACACTTCAGCGGCGCGGCCAAAGGCTTCACGGTCGGCCAGTTTGGCCAGCAGTTCTTCGCTGCTGGCCTTCTTGAGAAATTCGTGCAAGGCAATCGACGGTGACACGGCGTTGATGCGCACCCCGCTTTCGGCGGCTTCCAGCGCACTGCAGCGAGTCAGCGCCATGACCCCGGCCTTGGCTGCGGCGTAGTGCGCCTGCTCTTTCTGCGCACGCCAGCCGAGTACTGAAGCGTTGTTGACGATCGCCCCGCTCCCTCGGCGTTCCATATGCGGCAGCATCGCGCGGGTCATGCGGAAGGTGCCGGTGAGGGTCACGTCGATGACCCGTAGCCACTCCTCATCGGTCATCTCGGTAACCCGCCTGGAGCCACCCAGGCCTGCGTTGTTGATCAGCACATCGACGCCGCCAAGGGCCTGTTCGGCGGCGGCGACCAAGGCTTGCACCTCGGCCTCGACGGTGACGTTGCACAGCTGGCCGTACACGGCCTGCAAGCCGGTGTCGGCCTTGAGCTGTTCCACCGCCTTCTCCAGGCGCCGGGGATGAACATCGGAAATCATCAGGGCGCGGCAGCCTTCTTCGGCGCAGCGCCTGGCCGCGGCATAACCGATGCCAGCGCCGGCGGCGGCAGTGATGAGCACGGATTTGCCAGCCAGCAACTGGTGGCCTGGCACATAAGGAGGGGCTTGTTTCACGCGGTATACCTCTGACAGAAAACAGGTTGTCGACAGGTATAAAGGCCGCAGGGGGCAGGCACATCGTCAAAACGGACGGGGTCGGTTGTGGCAAGGCAACAAGAGGCAGGCGCCGGCAACGCCGACGCCTGTGCATCAACCCGCGCTCACGTGCCCCAGACCTTTTGCGCCTTGGGTGCTTCGCTGAGGATCGCATCGACCGCCGCCCCTACTTCAGCGACCTGCCAGCGCGCGCCCTTGTCACGGGTAACGCCGGTACGCCAGCCATCACCGAGGGAGATCCGGCCACCCTGGCTCTCGAACAGTTGGCCGGTGACATGCCCGGACGCCTCACTGCCCAGCCACACCACCAAAGGCGCGACGTTCTCTGCCGCCCAGGCGTCGAAGCTGTCGTCATCGGGCTTTTTGACCATGTCCGGCATTGCGCTTTCGGTCATCGCCGTACGCGCCGCCGGGGCCAGGGCGTTGGCGGTGACGCCATAGCGGGCCAGTTCCGCCGCCTGCACCAGGGTCAGGGAAGCAATACCGCCTTTGGCCGCCGCATAGTTGGACTGCCCGATCGAGCCCTGCAAGCCGGCGCCGGAACTGGTATTGATAATGCGCGCCGCCACCGGCGTACCGGCCTTGGCCTGATCGCGCCAGCGCCGGCCGAGGATGTTGGCCAGGCAGTAATGCCCCTTCAGGTGCACGCGCATCACCATGTCCCAGTCCTCTTCCGACAGGCTGATGAACATGCGATCACGCAAGACCCCGGCGTTGTTGACCAAAACATGTACTTCGTCGAACGCCGCCAATGCAGCCTCGACGATGCCTTGAGCGCTGCTGAGGGTGGTGATGTCGCCATCGTTGGCGATTGCTCGGCCACCACTGGAACAAATCTCGTCGACCACCGCCTCGGCGGCCTCGCGACGGATGTCATTGACCACCACATTGGCGCCTTCAGCGGCAAATGCCAACGCATACGCGCGGCCCAGCCCGCCACCGGCACCGGTGATGATCGCGGTACGACCTGCACAGATTCCCATAGGATGTTTTCCTGTTGTTGAGTGTGGGTGGCTTCAAAGCCGTTCGATGATGCTGACGTTGGCCTGGCCGCCGCCCTCGCACATGGTTTGCAGGCCATAACGCCCGCCGGTGCGTTCAAGCGAATGCAGCAAGGTGGTCATCAAGCGCGCACCGGTAGCGCCCAGTGGGTGGCCAAGGGCGATGGCGCCGCCATTGACGTTGGTGCGAGCCGGGTCGTAATCGAGCTCGTTGGCCCAGGCCATGACCACCGAGGCAAACGCTTCGTTGATTTCCACAAGGTCGATATCAGCCATGCGCAGGCCAGCCTTCTTGAGCGCCGCACGGGTGGCTGCAATCGGTGCCGTGAGGTGCCAGATCGGGTCGTCGCCGAGCACCGACAGGTGATGAATGCGTGCCCTGGGGGTCAGGTTGTAGCGTTTGAGCGCCGCCTCCGAGACCACCAGTAACGCCGCCGAAGCATCGCAGGTCTGGCTCGATACAGCGGCCGTGATAGACGGGAACTCAGCGCTCACAGGCTCCAGGCTGGCCATTTTCTCCAGGCTGCTGACCCGCGGCGTTTCATCAAAGGCCAGGCCTTCGCAGGCAACGATCTCGCGGGCGAAATAGCCGGCGTCTGCGGCCGCCAAGGCACGACGATGGCTTTCCAGGGCAAACACTTCCATGTCTTCGCGGCTGATCTGCCAGTGATCGGCGATGCGCTGGGCGGCGTAAAACTGATTGACCGGCTGCTGCCCAAAGCGCGCCTGCCAGCCTTTGCTGCCAGAAAACGGGTCGCTGAAGCCCAGCGGTTGGCCAGCGAGCATCGCCGACGAGATCGGGATCTGGGTCATGGTTTGCACACCACCGACAGCCACCACCTCCTGCATGCCACTCATCACCGCTTGTGCGGCAAAATGCAGCGCCTGTTGCGACGAACCGCACTGCCGGTCCACCGTGGTGCCCGGTACGTTCAGCGGCAAGCCGGCAGCCAGCCAGCTGGTGCGGGCGATGTCACCCGCCTGCGAGCCGATGGCGTCGACACACCCGAAAATCACGTCGTCATACGCGTGGGCAGGAATGGCATTGCGTTCGACCAGCGCTTTCAACACATGCGCGCCCAGGTCAATGGCATGCACATGGGCCAGGCTGCCTTTGCGTTTGCCCGTGGGGCTGCGCAGGGCATCGACGATATACGCTTGGGGCATGGCTCAGTCCTCGAAGGTGGCGCCCGGCCCAAGCCGGGCTTCATCGCTGAGCACATAGGCGGCGACGCGGGTTTTATGGGTGGCACGGTCGCCCCAGGACGGGTCCAGCGACCACACGCGCTTCATGAACATCTGCAGGTCGACTTCCCAGGTGTAACCCATCGCACCGTGCACCTGGATGCCATGGCGCGCCGCCAGCCAGCTGGCATCGCAACAGGCCAGCCTGGCCTGCGATACATAGACATCGGCGCGGCGATCACCCTGCGCCAGGGCATAGGCCGCGCGATACAGCACAGGTTTGGCGAATTCGATCTTGCTGGCGATATCGGCCAGGTGATGCTTGACCGCCTGAAAGCTGCCGATCGGCTTGCCAAATTGCTTGCGCTGGGCCACGTAGTCCACCGACAGGTCGAGGATTCGCTGGGCCAGCCCGAGCAGTTGCCCGGCAACCGACAAGGCGCCGCGGTTCAAGGTATCGGCCCACAAGGCCCGCCCCTGTTCGCCGCCGATCAGCAGGGTGTCGCGAGTTGGCTGCCAGCTCACCAGGCCCAGGCGCCTGGAGGCATCGATACTGGCGTTGGCCTGCACATCGACCTGCGCGCGCGGCACCGCATGCACTTCATCGCCGTGGGCAAGGATCAGCCACTCTGCCAGCGGTGCATCAGGCACCAACGGGTTGATCGGGTGGCCGATAGCCAGGCGCACGCTGCCATCGGCGATGCGGGGCAGCAGGCGGGCTTTGACCGGGTTCTCGTCTGGCAGGCCGTTGAGCAGCCCGGTGACCACATAAGCCGTGTCGGCCAACGAGTCCGGGATGGCGTAGTAGCCCAGCTCCTGGGTCATCAGTGCCCAGGCCACATCATCCATGCCCAGGCCGCCGAACTGTTCGGGCACCGACAATGCCGTCAGGCCCTGTTCGGCTATCTTGTTGCGCAAGTCAGCGGAGCGGCCTGTATCGGTTTCCCAGATCTCGCGCAGCATTTCGGGCGCCGCCTCGGTCATCAGGAAACGGCTGATGGCTTCGCGAAACGTGAGCTGATCATCGGTAAAGGTAAAGTCCATGGCCGGCTCCTATTTCGGCAGGCCGAGCATGCGCTCGGCGATGATGTTGCGCTGGATTTCGTTGGTGCCGGCGTAGATCGGCCCGGCCTGAGCGAACAGGAAGCCATCAAGCCAGCCGCCTTCGACCGCTTGCGCAGCACTGCTCAACAACTCCCCGTGCGCACCCAGGATGCGCATGGCGGTTTCGTGCATCTTCAAGTCGAGCTCCGACCAGATGATCTTGTTGATGCTCGACTCGGCGCCGATCTGCGCGCCACGGCTCAAGCGCCCGACGGTGTGGTAGGACGACAGCGCGTAGCCTTCAGCGCCCAGCCAGGCCTCGACAACCGCTTCGCGGATGCTCGGGTCACGGTCGGCGCTCTGCCGGTTGGCGTTGTACAGCTGTATCAACTTGCGCGCCGTGGCCTGGAAGCGTGCCGGCGAACGCAACAGCAAACCTCGCTCAAAGCCCGCGGTGGCCATCGCCACATGCCAGCCCTGGCCTTCGGCACCAATGCAGTTTTCAACCGGCACGCGCACATCGTCGAAAAACACTTCGGCGAAGGTGTTCTTGCCATTCAGCGCCTTGATCGGCCGGATGGTCACGCCCGGGGCATCGAGCGGCACCATCACGAACGACAAGCCGTTGTGCCGGGTCGAGGCCGGGTCGCTGCGGAACAGGCCAAACAGCCAGTCGGCAAACAGTGCGCGGCTGGACCAGGTTTTCTGCCCGTTGAGCACATAGTGATCGCCATCACGGATGGCCTTGCTGGTGATCGCGGCCATGTCGGAGCCGGCATTGGGCTCCGACCAGCCCTGGGCCCACATGTCGACACTGGACGCCATGCGCGGCAGGAAGCGCTGCTTCTGCGCCTCGGTACCGAACTCCATCAACGTGGGGCCGAGCAGCAGCTGACCGTTCTGGTTGATCCGCATCGGTGCGTCTGCGCCGTAGTACTCTTCCTCGAAAATCAGCCACTCGATCAGGTCGCAACCGCGCCCACCGTAGGCCTTGGGCCACATGACCATCGACAGGCGTTGCTCGAACAGCTTCGCCTCCCAGGCCCGGTGCTGCTCGAACCCTTCCCGGGTGTCATAGTTGGCCAGGGGTGTAGTCGGCTGATTGGCCGCCAGCCATTCGCGCACTTCCTCACGGAAGGCCTTCTGCTTGGGGGTATAAGCTAGTTCCATGGCACTCTCTCAGAACTTGGCGTCGCGTTTTTCGACGAAGGCGCGGCGGGTTTGCGCAGAATCCGGACTGGTGTAGGCCTGCAGGGTCAGCCCCTGCTCCCAGCGGTACTTGTCTTCCAGGTTGCCGTCCTCGATACCGTTGAGGGCTTCCTTGGCGATACGGATCATCACCGGGCTCTTGGCGGCGATTTTGCCGGCAATCTCCAGCGCGGTTTCGCGCAGTTGCTCTTTGGGCACCACGCGCTCGATGAAGCCATACTGCGCAGCCTCTGCTGCGCCGATCTTGTCGCCGGTGAAGAACAGATAACGAACCTTCTGCACCGGGAACAAACGCTGCAGGTGCGCGCCGCCGCCCATGGCCCCACGGTCAACTTCAGGCAAGGCGAAGGTGGCGCACTCGGAGGCCACGACAATGTCGGCTGCACCGGTAATGCCGACGCCGCCACCGAGGACGAAGCCGTGCACGGCAACGATGACCGGCACAGGGTTGCGATGTACCGCTTTGAATGCCGCATAATTACCGGCGTTGACCGCCACGATGCGTTCGGGGTGGGCGTCCAGTTCCTTGATGTCGACACCGGCGCAGAAACCACGGCCTTCGGCACGGATGACGATCACCCGGACGTCGGGGTTGGCGCCCAGGGCTTCGACCTGATGGGCCAGGTCCATCCACTCCTGGCTGCCCAGGGCATTGACCGGCGGTTTGGCCAGCACCAGCTCGGCAATGCCCGCCTCGATCTGTGTGGTAAATGCTTGACTCATGAGGGTGTTCTCCAAAGTTCGGCAGGCTGATGCTCGCTACGGCAGGCCAACAGGGCTTCCAGGCAGCGTTCGGCTTCCTGGGCAATTTCTTCGATCACTTGCTGGCAACTCTTGAGTTCGCCAATGGCGGCGGCTACCTGGCCGCTGGGCAGAATGCCTTCGTCCGGAACACCGTCGATCATCGAACGCTGCAGCAGTACCGGCTGGTTAGCGGCCATCAGCGTTTGCGACAGCGCGCCGGGGTCTTCCTTGAGTGCCTGTCGCAGCACACCGAACAGATGGCTCAGGCTCATTCCGGTTTGCTGCTTCCATTTCCAGGCGCTGCGCAACGCGATGCGCAGGCGCCCAAAAGACCCGGCCTGCTCCAGGCGGTTGATAAACGGGTTCTCGATCATGCGGTGGCGCATGCCATCTACCGCCGTGGTCACCCGCACCCGTTGCGGGTCGTTGACCTCGAGGTAATGCACCAAGGTGCTCGACGGCGTAGGCGAGTCCCGGGTCATCAAAAAGCGCGTGCCCATTGCAATACCCACGGCGCCGGCCGCCAGCGCGCCGGCAAGGCCTCTGCCGGTGGAGTAACCACCTGCGGCGATTACCGGCACCGACACCGCAGCGAGCACCTGGGGCAAGAGGATCGAACTGGGCACACCACCGGTATGCCCACCGCCCTCGCCGCCCTGGATGGTGATCATGTCCGCGCCCAGCTCCACCGCCTTCAGGGCGTGTTTGAGTGCGCCCACCGTCGGGATGCACAACACCCCGGCGGCCTTGAAACGGGCGATGGTCTGTTTGTCCGGGCCACGCCCATAGCTGACCGCACGCAAGCGGTAGCGAATCGCCAGGTCAACGCATTGGGCCGCGTTTTCCTGGAACATATGAAAGTTCAGGCCGAAATTGCTGCCACCGGTGGCGGCAATTACCTTGTTGATCTCGCCTTCCAGGGCATCGGCCGCAATCGTGGCCCCAGCCAGGAAACCGAAGCCACCGGCGCGGGTTGTGGCAATCACCAGGTTGGCGTCTGCAACCCAACCCATGGCGGTCTGCACGATCGGGTAGCGGCAGCCCAAGGCTTCGGTCAATGGCGTACACAACCAGCGGCTCATGCCTGCTCTCCACTGGCGGCAGCCTTGTTGGCCTGGGCCATGGCCTTGGCATCGAAGCCGCCCAGCTTGTCACCCGACAGCAGTTCGTTGTGGGCATGGGCGAAGTGGTGCCAGGCAAAGGCGGCGTCCATCGCCGTGCGTTTACCCTGTAGATCCTCGACGTGGTTAATGGCCTGCTTGGTCAGCGCAAGGCCCATTCGCGGCTGCCGGGCAATACCGGCCGCCAGCGCATAGGTGCCCTGCTCCAGTTCCTCACGGGGCACTACCCTGTTGACCATGCCCATCTGGTAGGCACGCTCGGCACTCATGCGATCGCCGGTGAACAGAAACTCCTTGGCGATGCGCGGGTTCAGCTCATACGGGTGGGCAAAATACTCCACCCCCGGAATGCCCATACGTACCACGGGGTCCTGGAAAAACGCATCATCGCTGGCCACGATCAGGTCGCACACCCAGGCCAGCATCAGCCCACCGGCCACACACGCACCCTGGACCATGGCAATGGTCGGCTTGGGCAGCTCACGCCAGCGCCGGCACATGCCCAGGTACACCTCTTGCTCGCGGGCATACAGCTGCTCGGCGCCGGGCTTGTTGGTGTGATCCCACCAGAGGTGTGCACGCTCGAACGGTTTGTTGATATCGCGCCCGGGCGTGCCAATGTCATGGCCGGCCGAAAAATGCCTGCCCGCCCCGCGCAGTACAATGACCTTGACCGCGTCATCGTTGACAGCCTGGCGCAGCGCCGCATCCAGCGCATACGTCATCTGCGAGTTCTGCGCATTGTTGAAGCCTGGCCGGTTCATGGTCAGCGTGGCGATACCCTCTGCCACGCTGTACAACACCGGTTCCTGCGTTTCGTAGACCGAGTGGTCTGCACGCTCGACGAATTCACTGTCAGGGCTGTTCATACTCATGTCCCTCGCCTTACGCCACGCGAATGCCAGCCGGGTTGCCCTTGATTGCCGAACTGCGCAGATCATGGGGGTCGAGCCGACGGATCAGCGCCAGTTGCTCAGGCGTCGGGTGTACGGTTTCTTTTAGCGACGCTGACTTGAGCAACGGGAAACCGGTGTTTTCCTGCACCTGCTCAAAGCTCACCCCCGGGTGCAAGCTGCGCACCTGGACCGCGCGGTCCGGGCCGTCGAAATCCATCACACACAAGTCGGTGACGATCAGGCGAATGTCCATCAGGTCGCGGCGTACCCCTTTTGGCCAGCGGTCGGCCTTGAAACCGACACCGGAGACCATGTCCACTTCGCCGCTAACGAACACGCGGGTGTTATGGCTGGGTACAAAGAACGAGTTGATGTGATTGATGCTGTTGCCGGGCAAGCCGCGCACACCGAGCATTGCGGCCTTGGGCTTGTGGTAATCGCCCACGCAGGAGAGGTTGCTCTGGCCCCAGCGGTCGATCTGCGTCGGGCCGATCATGGCGTGACGGCGGCCACCCCAGACGCACTCGAACACCCGCTCGAAGTTGAGCGAACCTGAATATTTCGGCACTTGATCGCCACGCGGCCCTAGCGGGATCGGCTCTTCGACCAGGTACGCCTCGCTGTCGGTCATCAGCAGTTGCGGACTGTGGCTGAGTTTGGCCAGGCTAGCGCCCAGGCGCGGGATCACGCCCAGGCCCGAGGCGATCAGCTCGCCGTTGTCACGCCAGGCTTCGCTGGCTGCGACAATCATCAGTTCCGCGAGGGTAAATTCACAGGTAGTCGACATTTTCATCCTCCTCAGAACACTGGCAGGGCCAGGGAGCCCATGCGTTCGGCACCGCCGTTCTGCTCTTGATAAGCCCGCTCACCGGCCGCCACGTACTGCGCCACATAGGCTTGCCAGCCGCCCTCTTCACCCGCACTGGCGGCATAGCGTTTGAGGTGGCTCAGGTCCCAGCCATACTCGGGCTGGCAGGCGGTCGGGTGGGCGCCGAACGGTGCATGGATCACGCCACTGACCAGGTACCGCTCAAAGGTGTTGCAGCGTGCCTGTTCGGTGGTCAGTTCCAGTCGTTCGTGCAATTGCTCGCAAGACACGAAGCACTGCTGGGCCGCGCGAGCGAACAGGTGGTCGAAATACGGGTCTGGGCCGGTCACCAGGGTGTTGCCCAGGCGGTCGGCGACGTTGACGTGGACAAACGCCACGTCCAAGTTCAGGGCGGGCATGGCCAGCAGCACTTCGCCGTCGTCATACGGCGACTGGATGGTCTTAAGTTCAGGGTTCAACCGTGTGACATCGGTTGCCAGGCCGCAGCGGGTCGGTAGAAACGGCAAACGCATGGCCGCTGCACGCAGGCCCCACTGGAACATGCCTTCATCCACCTCTAGCAACTCCAGCCCACCGGCCTCGCGGGCTTTGCGGTAATAGGGTTCCAGCGGAATGGCGTCGAGGGTGGCAAAGCCGAACACCAACTTCTTGACCTTGCCCGCCGCACACAGCATGCCCACTTCAGGGCCACCGTAGGCGACCACAGTCAGGTCTTTGACAGGGGAACGCAGAATCTCGCGCACAACCGCCATCGGCTTGCGCCGTGGCCCCCAGCCGCCGAAGCCGATGGTCATGCCATCGCGCAGGTGCGCAACGGCATCGGCCGCCGTCATTTGCTTGTTCATTGCACATCTCCTTGCTGTTGGCCGACGGAAAAGTCATGCCCCCACAGGCTTACCCGGGTAAATTCGAAGGCCGAGTGCTCAGCCCAGTCCACTTGCAGGCCGCCGTAGCCGTACTCCAGGTCGAAGCCGGACGGGGTCTTCATGTAAAACGAGGTCATCCGGTCATTGAGGTGCTGCCCGAGGGTCGCCGACAGCGGCACCTGATGGGCCAGGCGCCGGTCATGGGCGCGGCCTACTTCAGTCATCGAGCCCACTTCAACCATCACGTGCACGCAGCCTGAAGGCACCGCGTACTCCGCCAGCGCCAGCGAGTGATGGCGGCTGTTGCGGCAATGCAGGAAGTGAATGCGGATTGGCGGTGCTGCCGGGTCGGGGCGAAAGTTGAAGATGTCCGACAGCTCGAAGCCCAGCACGTCCTTGACGAAGGCCAGGGTCGCGTCAAAATCCGGGGCCGGCAGCACGGTGTGGCCCAGGCCCATGTCGCCGGTAACAAACCCCGGCACGCCTTGCGGCGAAACGAATGGCAGGCAGTCGGAACGGTGCCCCCAGCTCAACTCGTGGCGGTTGCCGGAGGGGTCCAGGACACTGACCAGTGCCTGTACGCCACGCTGCTCGATCTCGGCGGCAGTGCCTGCTTGCCAGCGCACACCGTTTTGCTCCAGTGCCTGCAATGCGGCGTTGAATGCCCGCTCGCTGGCCAGTTCCCAGCCAGAGGCCAGGTACCCTGCCTCGGCGCCTTCGACGATGAGCATGCGAAACGGCCGCTCGTCCATCTTCACGTACAGTCCGCCACCGGGCGCGGGTACCACCATCATGCCCAGCACGTCTTCGGCATAACGTTGCCACTGACTGAGGTTTTCGATTTGAGCGACGAAGTAGCTCAGCCCCCGGATATCCATCATGCCCTGCTCCTCAATGACCGGACCTTTGTTGGTCTTCATTGTGCTGAGGGCAGGCCTGTTGCTCATCGTCCGTTGAGACTAAGCAGTTGATCTATCGGCAATACTGAAATGCAGGCGGTGGAAACAGGCTTGCCCCGCGATAGTGATGCGCCAGGCACATCGCATCGCAGGGCAATCTCGCGCCATCGGAGGGGTTACATGTACAGGATCACCAGGTCATTGATGACCGAGGGGCGATCACTGCCGACGACGTGGGTATTCACCTCCAGGGTCAACTGGGTGCCGCGCTTGACCCGCGCCACCTGCTTGACCCTGGCGCGCGCATGAACCCGCGAGCCGGCCGGCACCGGCGCCGGGAAGCGCAGGCGGTCGGAGCCGTAGTTGACCATGGTGCTGAAACCGGTGATTTCATAACCCAGCGCCAGCTTGAGCCGGGACTGCAACACCTGTACCAGCGCGCCGTGGGCAATGGTGCCGCCAAACGGGCTGTCCTTGCGTGCACGCTGCGGATCGGTGTGAATCCAGTAGTCATCACCCGACAGCGCGGCGAAGGCATCGATCAGGGCTTGATCGATGACAATCTGGTTGCTCCAGGGGCTGAAGGTCTCACTGACCAGGCTCTGCAGCGCCACCTCATCATCCATGGCGACCAAGCGTACAGCTGCTGCTTCACCCTGCTCCGGCGTTTGCGCCTGAGGCGCGCCGGTGGAACGCTGTAGCGCCGTACTGTCCTGATCTGGACCGGTAAAGCGCAGTAAACGCGTACCCTTGGCGTCGACTTCCGCGAACACCGGTTTGAGCCGCATGCCGATGCGGATCTGATCCTCTTCAAGCCCCACCAGGGTGGTGTTGATTCGCACGCCTTCGTCCAGCTCGATGACGGCCAGTTTCTGTGGCATCTCATCGGCAAAATCCGGCAATGTGGCAATGCGTGCCACGGTGAAGCTGTACAGGGTGGCGCCGCCACTGACTTCGCGCCAGCTCAGGTCATGGGCCAGGCACCGCGGGCAATGCCTACGCGGGTAGAACACCCAGTGTTCACAGGCGTTGCACTGCTGGATCAACAGGCGCTGTGCCTTCAAACCTTCCCAGAACGGCGCGGAAATTTCAGTCGGCACCGGCATTGGCTTATTGTTCGACATGCGGGTCATGCTCCCTGAAGTATCAACGCGGCCTGCTCACTCATCACGCCACCGGTGCCGGACACGTAGACAGCGTCGCAGCGTTCAAGCTGACGCTCCCCCGCCTCACCGCTGATCTGCGTGACAGCCTCGATCACCTGTGACATGCCCCCGGCAGCGCCGGCCTGGCCGAAGCTCAGCTGGCCACCGTGGGTGTTCATCGGGAAATCGCCGCGCCAGGTCAGGTCATGCTCGCGAACAAACTGCATGCCCTCACCCTTGGCACAGAACCCGGCGTCCTCCAGGGTCAGCAACGCGGTAATGGTGTAACAGTCATAGATCTGCGCCGCATCGACATCGCCCGGTTTGAGCCTGGCCATCTCGAAGGCACGGCGCGAAGCAGGCCCAATCGGGGTGTTGAGCATGTCCTGGGCATACGAAGGCGACTTGAACGCCAGGTGCTCACCGAAGCCTGTGATGAATGCCGGGCGCTTGCGTGTACGTGCGGCCACTTCTTTGGAGGCAATGATCAATGCCGCGCCACCGGCCACCGGCATGACAATCTCGAGTACGTGCAAAGGATCAGCCACGCGCTTGCTCGCCAGCACCTGCTCGATCGTCAACGGCTGGCCATGGAACATCGCCTGGGGGTTGGCCAAGGCATTGGTACGTTGATCAACGGCAATCTTGGCCATCGCCACCGGGTCATAACCGTACTGCGCGGCGTAGCGTTGGGCGATCATGGCGTAGCCGGTGTTCTGGCCCATGTGGCCGTAAGGCAGATCGAACTCCGCCTCTGGCGCACCAAAGGCGGTACTGTGACCGCCGTAACGCATGGCGCGGGCCATTGCCCCGGGATCTTCGTCGGGGCCCATCGGCGCCAGGCGCGCCGGCATCACACACAGCACCGCCTGGCACAGGCCCAGTTCGATCGCCGCAGCCGCGCGCCAGACCATGCCCACCGCGGTACAACCACCAAGGTCGACCACTTCGGCGAAATTAACAGACAAACCCAGGTATTCGGCGGCCATGGCCGGCACGAACACCGAAGCTTCGTGGAAGTGCGGGCCATTGATCACCAGACCGTCCAGGTCTTCGGCACGCAAGCCGGCGTCGCGCAGCGCCTGCGCCGCCAGGTCGGCCACTTGCTCAAGATGGAACATTCGCGGCGCTGTGGCGTACTTCTCGGGTTTGTATTGCGCGGCGCCGACAATCGCCGCATGACCTTTAAGACCCATGTATCCCCCACTCGAAGGCTGTGTGCTTGAGGTTTTTGTCTTGCGACCATGCCACAGGTGCCGTGGCGAGTGATCGTCCATTTTGACTAGAACAGCGGCCGGCGCCAGGGTTGACTCAACCCTGACGCCGGCGCGCCAGTCAGAAGCTGTATTTGACCGAGAATGTCCCGTAGTCGCGGTCTGCCAGCAGGCGCTTGACCGGGTCAGCGTCGCCCAGGTAACCGGTAACCCGCAGGGCGACTTCCAGGTTGCCCAGGTACTTGAAGGTGGCGCCCAGGCTCAACCGGCGATCACCCTGCAACCCGGAAATGGTCCCGGCCATCGGCGTGGCACCACTGAACACGTTGGAGAAGTTCACCGGCACTTCCAGGTCCCAGCCTTCGAACACGCCCGGGTAGCTGAAGGACGCACCCAGGGTGTAGGCACTGGCGGTCTTGCTGCGCCAGCCAGTCGAGGTCTTGTAGGTGTAGTCGTCGGACGGTTGCACCAGCGGGCGCATGGACGGAATCAGGCTGTTGCCCAGGCCCAGCAGGTTTGGCGCGGCCGAGGCTTCGTCAACACTGTCGACACGCACATGCACGATTTCGGCGGTGAGCGAGGTCTGGCTCGCCCAAGGCCGGTCACCCAGAATACGGATCGCCGACAACTGCATTTGCTGGCCCTTGCCACGCGCAGGCGTGGGGCCAAGGCCGGTGTTGACCATGACTGGTGCACCGTCGCGATACGACCACTCGCCACCGATCTGGGTCTCGCCGATTTTGGTCGAGGCACTGATCCCGGTCAGCTTGATGTCTTCAAAGTAGGTAATGCGGTAGCCATCCGGCGTGCCGAAGAACACGCCTGGCCCGGCCGGGACGGCCCGGTAACCCACCAGGGCAGTGGCTGGGTTCTTGTCATGATAATTGACATGAAACAGTGACAGTTCCAGGGCGGGCACGGGTCGAAAGCGTACCTGTGCCCCCCACTGACCGCTGTCCCGCGGCTCATCGGTGCCCTGGTAGTTGATACGCGACCCATTGGCGCCGATGAGAAACTCTCGCCCTGGCCCTACCACATCACTGGTGGACAGGTAGCTGCCCACAGGCGGCAGTTCCGTGCCCATCCATTCGTATTGCACGTAAGCGCCCAAGGTCCACTGCGGGTTCAGGCGATACGACGCCGACACCTGCCCGACCGGCAACAGCACTTCCTTGACCTCGACCCCTGGCTGCGCGGCCTTGACCGCATCGGACGGGTTCTGTACACCACTCACGCCAGGGTAGAACAAGCTTTCGCCCCACGACTCGATATGCCGCCCGGCCTTGACGTCGAGCATCGAACCATTGTCGAAGCGCCAGCCGCTGAACACATAAGCATCGAGGAACTTGCTGCGCCCGCCGCTGTAATACTTGGTGTCGCTGGTGAACTCGTCATGGTCGCCAGCCTTGTTGACTGTGCCCGGTGAGTCGTTGTCGTTGGAACGATGGTAAACATCATCGTAGAAGGTACTGGCCCGCAGCACCCCGCCATAGTTGTCCTTGCGCACGATCATCTCGGCCAGGGCGCCGATGCGGTTGGTGACCAGGCTGCCCTTGTCGAAGTTGCGGTCGCCATCATCGGCGTTGGGTGTCAACAGCTTGCTTGACGGGTTCGACAGGCGAACCCCCAGGCCGTAGCTGGTGGTCACCGTCCAGTCGATTGTCGTGCCGTTGTCGAACTCGATCGTTTCACCAGACCATGCGGGTGTGCAAACCAGTGCGGTTGCCACCACCAGACCCGATAATTCGAAACCCGATACAGCTGGGCCAGCACCATATTTGTTGTTTTTATTAGTCACACTGCCTCTCCGATTAACGACCTGACGGTCGCGCAAAAGTGCAAGAACACCACTCGTTAGCCTCAGCCCGCTCACAGCTGCCCTAGCACCGACTGAACGTTGACACCCTCGGGCGTGCGCCCGTAACGGAACACGCCGGCTGTTTCTTCACGCACCAGTTGCCCCTGCGCAATCAGGTAATTGACATGCGCCAGGGTCTCGCCAATCGCCATCAATTCGTCGAATCGTCCCTTTACCTTCGGGAACAGCTCGGCCATGAGCTCCACCGCACTGCGCGGTGCGGCGCAGGCGGCCAGCAGCTGCTGCAAGTGCCCCTGGTGGTGCGCGCGCAGTTGATCAAGGCGTAGATGCAGGTTGTAAAACGGCCGTTCATGCGCCGGCAGCACCAGCACGCTGTCGGGCACCTCCCGCAAGCGCTCCACCGAATCCAGCCAGTCGCGCAATGGGTCGGCATCGGGCTCGGTGACCTGCACGCAGACACTGGAGGTGATGCGCGGCAGCACCTGATCACCGGAAATCAACAGGCCGTCCTCGGCGCAGTACAGGCAGGCATGTTCCGGCGAATGGCCGCGGCCGATCAGGACCTGCCAACGGCGCCCGCCAATCATCAGTTGGGTGCCTTCACTCAGGCGCCGGAAGCTGGTGGGTACCTCTGGCCGAAAGTGCGCGGAGCCCAGCAAAGGGAACAATGCTGCGGTCTGCTCCTGGTTGAAACCTGCGCGCTGGTAATGCTGGTAAAACGCCCAGCTAGTGCCGGTGTCACCTGGGGCGCGCAGCTGGTGCATCGCCTGATATTCACTGGCGCTCATGAACACCGGGCAGCGGAAGCGCTCGGTCAACCAGCCGAGCACCCCGACATGGTCCGAGTGAAAGTGCGTGCAAATCACCGCCAGCAGCGGCAAACCACCCAACACCGTGGCAAACAGCGCTTCCCAGATGTCGCGGGTCTGCGTGTTGTTGAGCCCGGTATCGACCGCCACCCAGCCCTCGCCGTGGCGCAACAGGTACAGGTTGATGTGGTCAAGCCCGAACGGCAGCGGCATGCGCAGCCACAACAGCCCTTCAGCGACCTGTTGAACCTCGCCATTGGCCGGTGGCTGCGGCCAGGGGAAGCGCAGGCCTGCGCGCCATTCGTGCCCCTGGGCATCCAGGCTACTCACTGACGTCACCCGCAAAAGCGGCCAGGCCAATGCGCCCCAGCATGTGGGTGCTGTACGGCACATAGCTGCGGCTGCTTTCGTCACGGATGAACAGCGGGTCGCTGAACGCCGTCGGCGCGTAGCCCTGGCGCTGCAGGTCGACCTTGCGCAATTTGAAGGTGCTGGTCAGGTCGGCCGCCGCCGACACCCGCACGAATACAGGCGCCGCATAGCGTGGCAAACGCGCCTCGGTCAGCGCGTAGAACGCTTCAGGGTCAAAAGGCTGCCCTGGCTGCATCAGTACCGCCGCCATGCCGGCGCGCCCCTCTTGGCCGGGCACCTGCACACCGTAGATGTTGATCAGCTCAAGCCCGGCAAAATCGCCCAGCGCCGCCGCCACCTCCAGGGTGGAAACGTTCTCGCTTTTCCAGCGGAAGGTGTCGCCGATGCGGTCGATGAAGTACAGGTAGCCGTCTTCGTCATAACGCAGCAGGTCGCCCGAACTCCAATAGGCATCCCCTTGGCGCAAGACATTGCGGCGGATCTTGCTGTCGGTTGCCTCGGCCGAGGTGTAACCCTCGAAGCGGCCACCGCCGATCTGCGGATGGTCGATGATCAAGCCCAGGGCTTCACCCACTTCACCCACTTCGCAAAGCTGGTAAAAGCCGTGCTCGTCGCGTGGGTGGCTGTCGGTTTCAACGTCATAGCGCACCAGGCGCAGGTTGCTCTTGTCCCAGAACGGTATGCGCCCGCAGGCGCCCACATAGTTGTCGACGTTGACCACATTGGTATTGGACTCGGTGGAGCCCCAGCCCTCGAACACCTGGATCGGCCCAAAACGCTGCACCCAGTTCTGCCAGGTTTCACGCGTCAACCCGGCGCCAAGCATGCACCGCAGGCCATGGTCGCGTTCGCCGGCCGCCTCGGGCTGGTTGAGCAGGTAGCGGCAGATCTCGCCGATGTACTGGAACACGCTGATGCGGTGCTCACGCACGTCTTTCCAGAACTCGCGGACACTGAACTTGCGCCGCACCACGATCGCCGCACCGGTTTTCAGCGCGGTTGACGTCACTGAAGTGGCCGCTGCGCCGTGGTACAGCGGCAGGCAGCAATAAAACACATCGCTGGGCGTGGTCTGCAGGGTGACTTCCATGATGTCCCCCGTCGACATCCAGCGCATGTGGCTGTAACGCGCCGCTTTTGGCAAACCGGTGGTGCCCGAGGTAAAGATCAGCAGGCTCGGCGACTCGGCGCGCAGCCCCGCACGCAGATCACGCGGGAATGGCGTGCACGGGGCATCAGCCAATGCTTCGGCCAGGCCGGTGTCAACCTGTGCAGGCATTGCCCCGGCCCACCTTTGCTCGGCATCTTCGACCAGCCACAGCGGCAGCGGCGGCAGTCCTTCGGTGGCGATCACGTTGCCCAGCACCTCTTCGCCGACCAGCATTGCCTTGGCCTCGATGGCCTCCAGCGCGTGCACCAGCGGCCGGCCACTGACCTGGGTATTGACGAAGCCCACCACGACACCGAGCTTGACCAGGCCGAACCAGCAGCAGAAAAACGCCGGGCGGTTCTCCATGGCCAGCGCGCAGACATCGCCGGGGCGCAGGCCTCGGGCATGGAAAACGTGGGCCAGCTGGTCGGCCCGCGCGTTGACCTGGGCGTAGCTCAAGCGCTGATCGCCATAAATCACGAAAGGCCGCTCGCCGTGGCGTTGCGCCTGTTCTTCGAGGCGATCAGCCAGGGTATAGCGATCCGCAGGTTTGATCCGCGCGGCGGCTTCGGCCCGGCGATCAAGGATGGCCTGGGTTTGCTCGCGGGGCACAACCCCGTGATCAACACTGGACAGCAGGCTTGCGTTGTTATTGAAATTGTTCATCCCTACCTCCGATAAAACCAGCTGTTCATGCAGTCGCCTGGGCGTGGGTCGGATAGTCCGAATAGCCAGGCGAGCCTTTCGTATAAAGTGTCTTGCGGTCGAAGCCGGCCAGCGGCAGGCCGGCGCGCAGGCGCTCGACCAGGTCGGGGTTGCCGATAAAGTGGCGGGCAAACGACACTGCGGCGCCCTGCCCGGCTTCTATCGCCGCAGCGGCCGAAGGCCCGTCGAAACCGTCATTGAGGATCAACCCGCTGCTGCTATGGCTGCGGGCCAAGGCAAAGGCATCCAGTGCGGCCAGCGGCGAGCGCATGATGTGCAGGTAAGCCAGGCCAAGCGGCTCGACCTGCTCGCACAAGGCTTGTGCAGTGGCGGCCGGGTCGGCATCGCTGATGTCGTTGTAAGGGTTACCTGGGCACAGGCGGAAACCCACACGCCCCGAGCCGATTGCAGCTGCCATCGCGGCCAGCACCTGGGCCGGAAACCGCACGCGGTTGGCGACCGCGCCACCATAGCCATCACTGCGCTGGTTGCTGCCGGACGCCATGAACTGCATTGGCAGGTAACCACTGGTGCAATGCAGCTCGACCCCTTCGAAGCCGGCTTCGCAGGCGTTCAGGGCCGCGCGCCGGTATTGCTCGATCACGCGGTCAATATCCTCCAGGCTCAACGCCTGAGGCTCATCGGTATCGACCAGGCCAGACCCGTCGCAGAACACCTGGGTGCGGGCACGTATCGCCGAGGGGGCGACGGTCCGTGCCCCGACCGGTTTGTTTTGCCTACTGGCGGCGCGGCCCACGTGCATCAACTGCAACACCATGCGCCCGCCCGCATTACTCACCGCCCGGGTGATCTGGCGCCAACCCTCGATCTGCGCGCTGTCGTAAATGGCCGGCGTGCGGCAATAGCCCAGCCCGTCGGCGGACGGTGCAGTGCCTTCGGCAATGATCAGCCCGGCACTGGCGCGCTGGCGGTAGTAGTCGACCATTTCAGCCGTCGGCACCGCCTGTGCGGTGGCGCGGCTGCGGGTCATCGGCGCCATGACAATGCGGTTACTCAGCTCCAGCTCGCCCAGGCGCAGGGGCTCAAACAAAATGCTCATCGCGATTCCTCAGCGCACACGAATCTTCGGTGCCGCAGCACCGCGTCGCAGGGTGGCTAGAAAGTGTTCCAGGGGCGCGGCCGGGGCGACATCGGGCAGTTGGTCCTTGTCCGGGCGCTGCGCCCAGAACTCGGCCCACGACGGGAACAGGTCGTGGAAGCTGCCGGCATAGGGTTCACGCCCTGGCCAGCGCATCTTTCGCTCGCCGATCGGCGGCTTGTTGAGGTCGCTGGCGTACCAGTAGCACGGCAGGCGGCGACGGAAGTACCAGCGGCCATCAATGCGCTGGTAGTCATCCCAATAAAGCATTTGCATGGTCACCCACTCGGGGCCGGTCTCATGCTCGTTCTTGGAATACACCACGCCAACGGCATTGTCGGCGTCAAGCAGTTCGATGATGTGCTGGCCCAGGTGATGCGAGGTGCCGCTGAACTGATCGCGCAAGGTGGCATCGACCCATGCTTTCAGGTGCGCGCGGCCGGTCTTTTCGCGGCCGACGCGGATGTCTTCGGCAAACAGATTGACGTGGGCATCGAGGTCGCGCATGTCCAGCGACAGCGAGTACTTGGCCGCCAATTGACGAATTTCCTCAATCGACTCAAGCCGGTCGATGCGGGCCAACAACGTGTTCGGTTCCATGCTCATCACTCCAGCACCGTGTAGAGTTCCGAGCTGCGCCCGCCATCCACCGGCACACACGCGCCGGTGATATAGGACGCTTCGTCGCTGGCCAGGAACAGAATCGCGTTGGCTACCTCCTGCGCCTGGCCGATACGGCGCAGCGGGATGAGTTTCTCGGTGTTGCCACGGGCCTTGGCGTCGGCCAGCATGCCCGCGGTTGCCGGGGTTTCGATGACGCCCGGGACCACCACGTTGCAGCGGATCCTGTTGGCCGCCCCTTCGCTGGCTGCAGCGCGGCTGAAGTTGATCACCGCGGCCTTGGCTGCCGAGTAGCCGGCCATCCAGGGCGTACCGAACAACCCGCAGATCGAGGCGATGTTGACGATGGCCCCGCCGCCTTGGGCTTTCATCAGCGCCATGGCCGTGCGCGTGCCCCAGAACGTGCCGTCCACGGTGGTGCGGAAGTTGGCGTGCCAGTCGCCCGTGCTGGTGCTGTCGATGGCACCCCAGGTGTAGGCCATGGCGTTGTTGACCAGGATGTCCAGGCGGCCATGCTGCTGCGCTGCGGCTTCGATTGCGCCGACAAAGGCTTGCTCATCGCTGACATCGGCGACCTGCCAATGGGCGTTGCCACCCGCTTCGCGAATGGCGCTGGCCACAGCTTCCAATGGCGCCTGATTACGCCCGCAGAGCACCACGGTGGCGCCCTCCTGGGCAAAGCGTCGGGCGGTGGCGGCACCAATCCCGGAGCTGGCGCCGGTAATGAATGCGATCTTGCCTTGAAGTCGTGTGCTCATTGCCTGCTCCCGGTTCAAATGAAGGCCATGCCGCCGTTGACGGCGAGGTTCTGACCGGTGATGAAGCTGGCGTCGGAACTGGCCAGAAACACGGCGGCGCGGGCGATCTCATCGACCTCACCCATACGGCCCAGGGGGATTGCCTTGAGCATGCCCTGCAGCCACTCATCGGGGATGTCGGCCATCATCGGGGTGTTGGTCGGGCCGGGCACCAAGGTGTTGACGCGGATGCCGCTGGCGGCCAGCTCCCGCGCCATGCTGCGGGTCAGCCCCATGACGCCGGCTTTGGCTGCGCAGTAATGGCTTGGGCCTTCGCCAGTCATCGCGGCGGTGCTGGAAATATTGATCACCACCCCCTGAATGGCGTGCTTTTGCATCAGCCGGACCGCTTCACGGCTGCACAGAAAGGTGCCCGTGAGGTTCACCCCAATGACCCGCTGCCAGTGCGCGTCCGGGGTGTCGACAAAGCTGTCGACTGAACCGACACCGGCGTTATTCACCAGGATGTCGAGGGCGCCGAAACGGGCTTCCAGCCTGTGCATCGCCGCCGCCACCGAGTCGCTGTCGGCGACGTTGCACGCCAGCGCCAGGGCGTGCTCACCGAGCCCTTCGATCGTCTGCTCGGCAGCCTGCAGGTTGATGTCGGCCGCCACCACCCGTGCGCCGGCCTCGGCAAAGCGCTGGGCAATCGCCCGCCCCATGCCTTGCCCGGCGCCCGTGATCAGGGCCACTTTGTTCGCTAACTTCATCGTTGATCTCCCGCAAGCCTTGGCTTCCCCAATCACCGGCACAACGCGCTGGATGATCGAGCACGGGACAAATCATTAACCCTGTACAAAACCGCAACATCGTCCGATAAGACTACGCAGCCGCGCTTGCCCGAAGTGCCGCAAGCAAGTGGTCTGAATGGACGATGTGCCCGAGCGTGATCGGCGCCACGCTCCTGCTCACTAGAACAAAACCGGGAGCACCCGTCGTGAACTCTTCCAACCGCGTTACCTGGCGTAGCCACTACGCACTGTTCGTGCTGGCCGTGATTTACATCTTCAACTACATCGACCGGCAGCTGATGGCGATCCTGATCGAGCCGGTCAAGGCGGAGTTCGGCATTTCCGACACGGGCATCGGCCTGCTCTCGGGGGTGACATTTGCGGTGTTCTATACCCTGTTCGGCTTCCCCCTGGGCCGGCTTTCCGACCGTATCGGGCCGAAACCGGTTATTGCCGCCTGCTGCATTGCCTGGAGTGTGATGACCATGGCCTGCGGCCTGGCCACCAGCTTCTGGCTGCTGGTGTTGGCGCGGATCGGCGTAGCCGTTGGTGAAGCGGGCGGCACGGCGCCTTCGGTGGCGATGATTTCGCAGCTTTACCCAGCAAAAAATCGCTCCACTGCGCTGTCCATCCTGATGCTCGGCTCAAGCTTCGGCGCCATATTCGGCCTCGGATTCGGTGGCTGGATCGCCCAGCATTACGGCTGGCGCTCGGCGTTCCTGATCATTGGCGTACCGGGCATCCTGCTGGGGCTGCTGCTGTGGCTTACGGTCCGTGCGCCGAAAATTGCCAGCGAAGTGCAGACCAAGGTCCAGGTCGTTCAGGAAGGCTGGGCAAAGACAGTGGCCAAGCTGATGGAGACCCCATCGTTCCTTTGGCTGGTGCTGACCGGCGCGTCCAGCGCCATCGCCGGCTATGCGATTGGCACCTGGAGCCCGAGTTTCCTGATCCGCTCCCACGGTTTGAACCTGCAGGATGCAGGCTTTCTGGTCGGCGTGGTGGGCGGCAGCGGTGCCACCTTCGGCACCTTGGCCTGCGGCATCATTTCCGACCGCATGGCCCGCCGTGATGCCGGCTGGCAGATCGGCGTACCGCTGCTTGCCACCCTGGTCAGTATCCCGTTCGCGTTGGCGTACTTCCTCTGGCCAACCGGCATTCTGTTCCACCTGGGTAGCACCCCGGTACCGACCGCATTTCTCTTCTATGCAGGTTTTGCCTTCTTTGGTACCTGGTGGGCGACCCCGTGCCTGGGCGCCGTCACGCATTTGTTCCCGGCAGCGCGCCTGGCCCAGGCAACTTCAATCTTCGTCATGGCCATGACCCTGCTGGGTGTCGGCGTTGGCCCGCTGCTGATCGGGGTACTCAGCGATCTGTTCGCTCCGGCCCTCGGCACCGAGGCGCTGCGCTACGCGCTGGCCGCCTCCATTTCGATGCTGATGCTCTCGACCGTATTCCTGGGCATGGCCCTGCCCCGCTACCGCGCCCAACTGCAGCGATCGGCTGCACCGACTGCCACCCCTGAAAATGCCGTAACTGCCTGATCAATGGAGATTCGAAGATGTCAGAACAAGACCTACCGTTGCCTATCGGCCACTTCGTCACCCTCGACAACGGCCTGCGCCTGCATTACCTCGACGAAGGCAGCGGCCCCGTCGTGGTGTGGTTGCATGGCAGTGGCCCGGGCGCCAGTGGCTACAGCAACTTCAAGGGCAACTACCCCGACTTCGTTGCGGCCGGCTTTCGTAACCTGGTGATCGACCTGCCCGGCTTCGGCCGTTCGGACAAGCCCGACAACGTCCAGTACAACCTGGATTTCTTCGTCAACGCCGTGTCCGGCTTGCTCAAGGCCCTTGAAGTGCAACGTTGCACGCTACTCGGCAACTCCCTGGGTGGCGCCATCGCCATTGGCCTGGGGCTGGCCGAACCGCAATTGCTCGACAAGCTGATCCTCATGGCCCCGGGCGGTGTCGAAGAGCGCGAAACCTACTTCAAGAAGATCGGTATTCAGCGCATGGTCGAGCTGTTCAATGCCGGCCCGCTCGACATCGACAAAATGCGCCAGATCATGAGCCTTCAGCTGTTCGATGCCTCGCAACTGCCCGACAGCCTGCTGGCCGAACGCGTCGCCGTAGCCCAATATCAGCCGCACTGCCTGTTCTCGACCATGATGGTGCCGAACATGACTGAGCGCCTCGAGGAGCTGCGGGTACCGATTCTGGGGTTCTGGGGCACCAACGACAACTTCAACCCGGTCGGTGGCGCGATGAAAGTGCTCGACAACGCCCCTGACGCCCGCTTTATTCTGCTCAATCGCTGTGGACATTGGGTTCAGGTGGAGCACCGTGAGTTGTTCAACCGTTCCTGCCTCGAGTTCCTGCGCCAAGCCTAGTCGTCGTACGCAACGTACCTTGCGACAGCAGCAACCTGGCCGCTGTCGTATCGACTGGCTTCTACCAAGGGCTGACATAACAATGACAAAACTCTCCCACTTGCTTGCGCCTGGCCGCATCGGCCCCCTTCAACTGCGTAATCGCATCATCATGGCGCCCATGGGCTCCAACTTCGCCGAAGCCGACGGGCACTGTGGCGAACGTATCCAGGCCTACTACGAAGCACGTGCCGAAGGCGGTGCCGGGCTGTTGATCATGGGCGTGTGCGCCGTCGCCTTCCCCGCCGGTACCGCCGAGCCGTACCAGGTCGGTGTCTCTTCTGATGAATTCATCCCGGGCCTTGCCCAACTGGCTGAACGCGTGCACAGGCACGGTGCAAAGATCGCCATGCAGCTGCAGCACGCCGGCAAGAACGCCATACGGGACATGGCTGCGGGCCGGCCGCTGTGGGTGCCGTCGTTGCCCCCGGCCAGTACCTCCGACATGATGCAGGCCTTGACCCCGGAAGAGCTCGCCTCCTTTGTCAGCGCCGTACGCGGTCGCAAAGGCGGGATCGAGATGCGGGTGATGGACCAGGACGACATCGCACAGATGGTCGAGTGGTTCGCAGCCGCTGCCGAGCGTGCACAGCGCGCCGGGTTCGACGGTGTGGAAATCCATGCCGCGCACAACTACATCATCGCCGGCTTTTTATCGCCGTATTACAACCGCCGTGCAGACGCATACGGTGGCACAGTGGAAAACCGTGCGCGCTTGCTGCTTGAGGTCCTGGCCGCCATACGCGCGCGGGTTGGCACCGGCTTTGGCGTCTGGTTGCGGCTGGATGCCGAAGAACTGCTCACCCCCGGTGGCATCACCCTCGACGATGCCAAGGCGGTTGCCCGCCTGGCTGAGGGCGCCGGCGCCGATGCAGTCAGTGTCTCGGCCTACGCCATGACCAGTAGCGGCGTGGCCTTTACCGAAGCGCCGCTGGTGCAAAAGCCCGGGGCTTTTCTCCAATGGACAGCGGCCATCAAGCAATGCGTGAGCATTCCGGTTATTGCCGTCGGGCGTATCGAACCAGAAACCGGCGACGCCGCGATTGCCGCCGGCCAGTGTGATTTCATCGCCATGGGCCGCAAGTTGCTGGCCGACCCACAATTGCCCAACAAACTGCAGGCTGGTGAGCTGCAGGCCATTCGACCGTGCATTTACTGCTATGTGTGTGTCAGCCAGATCTTTATCAACGAGCGGGTCAAATGCGCGGTCAACCCGCAAACCGGCCATGAAAGCGAGCGCATCATCGCGCCGGTTGCAGCCCCGCAACATGTTGCGGTGATCGGCGGTGGCCCGGCGGGCTTGGAAGCCGCGCGCGTGGCGGCATTGCGTGGCCATCGCGTGACGCTGCTCGAGCGCAGTGACCGCCTGGGCGGCACCCTGTTCTTTGCTGCCCTCGCCTACCCCGAAAACGGACGCCTGCTCGACAACCTGCTGTACCAGGTGCGGCAACTGCCCATCGATGTACGCATGGGCAGTACGGTGGATGCAGCCTTGCTGCGCGACCTGGGCGTCGATCAAGTGATTGTTGCCACCGGCGCACAGCGCGCCGCACCGGGCATCCCAGGCGCCGAGCAGGATCATGTCTGGAGTGGTGATGAACTGCGCCGGCTGATGACCGGCGACCGTGCCGAAGAGATCGCCCGGCGCAAGCTGTCGCTGACGCAGCGCACCCTGATGAGGGCCGGCAACCTGATCGGCGTCACCGACAGCACCGACGCCATGCAAAAGCTGTCACGCGTGTGGATGCCCCTGGGCAAGCGCGTGATCATTGTCGGCGGTGGGCTGGTGGGGCTGGAGCTGGCAGAGTTCCTGATTGTACGTGGGCGTCAGGTGTGTGTGCTGGAAAGCAGCGGCCACCTGGGCCGCGAACTGGCCATTGTGCGGCGTTGGCGGGTGCTGCATGGCATCCGTGTGCACGGTGGGCAGCTGCTGACTGGGGTGAGCGTTACCGCCATCGACGGTACCCGCGTGCGCTATCAGACAGCCGAAGGTGAAGCTGCCGAGGTGCGCGGTGATTCGGTGGTGCTGGCCAGTGGTGCGACGCCTGATACCCGCCTGAGCGATGCACTGAGCAGTGCCGGGTTAAAGGTTGTCAGCATTGGTGACTGTGAGAGCCTGGGTTACATCGAAGGCGCCATCGCCGCGGGCAATCGCGCTGGGCGAGAAGCCTGAAGCCAAAAAAACCCAGGTTCTCGCCTTGATAATGTTCACTTAGGGCTGCTGCGCAGCCCATCGCGGCACAAGGCCGCTCCTACCACGACCGCGTTAGCCAATCTTCACGGGGCTCACGCGGATTCTGTAGGAGCGGCCTTGTGCCGCGAAAGGGCCGCAGAGCGGCCCCGACGATCTTAAGTGAACAGCATCAAGGTGCTTACCTAGGTTTTTTTGGCTTTGTCGTTACCGCCCCATCGCCCTCGCCGCATCGGCGGTGTACATGTCCGGGGTGAATTTGGCTTCGTTGAGAATCGGTCCTTTCTTCGATTCGTTGGTCATGGCGTAGCCGGTGTACTGGCCCGAGTTCAGGTCCATGAAGAACTGCGAACCGGCCTGCCAGGCGCTCATGTCCGGGTGGTAGTAGTAGTTGATCATCGCGTGCTTCCACAACGCACCACGGCTGTCATAGTTGTCCGCAACCACTGCGTTCCAGGTGTCTTCGTCAATAAACAGCACACGCTTGCCGTACACATGGCGGTAGCCTTCTTTCAACTTGGCCTCAAGCACCCACACACGGCGCAGCTCGTAGCGCATGTAGTCGGGGTTGGGGTGGTTGGGGGTAAGCATGTCGGCGTACTTGATGTCACCGGTATTGGGTTTGAAGGCGTTGGCCGGCACGTAGACTTCGCGCTTGCCGATCAGCGTCCAGTTGAAGCGCTCGGGCGAACCGTTGTAAAGGCGGTCTTCGTCAACCGTCATGGTACCGTTGGTGCCGATCATCGGCTGATCGTACCCGTAGCCAGGCAGTTGCCGCACACGCCGGGTGGACGGGCTGTAGCTCCAGGCCTGGCGAGGGTTGGCGAGGAAGTTATAGGGCTCTTGCGAAATACTCACCACACCGTTGTCGCGCACTGGCTTCAAGGTGGTGTTCCAGCTCATGGCCTGTATCTGGCCTTCGGTTTTTGGCTCGACGGTCGGTGAGTTGGCTTGAGAGAGGTTGCGCGCATAGGCGCGGCCCCAGCCGATGCTGCCGTTTGGCAACACCGAAGCCAGGTCGCTGACCTTTTCTTCGGTGTAGGCCCGTGCCGGCAACTGGTGGTTCCACAGCAGCTCCATGCCGTTTTTCGGAATCGGGAACGGGACTTGGCCAATCCCCTCGATGCCCATGCCGTCGTCGACCAGCTTGGCGCTCAAGGCGTTCTTCATCGCCCGCTCGCAGACATAGTCCGGGTAACGGAAGTCCCGGTGCCCCGGGTAGATGTTCATTTTGTAGGTGGTGGGGTAGCGCTTGAGCAGGGCCTTCTGGCCTTCGGTCAAATGGCTCTCGTACTGGCCCATGTTCTGCGCGGTGATCACCAGGATGGGCTGTTCGTTCGCGTAAGGGTCGACAGGTTGATCGCCAGAGAACTTCACATGGTTCCAGCCCGGCACTTCGCCAAGGTACTTGCCGGTGTAGGGCGGAATGGTGCCCTCGGCATTACCGGCTTTCTCGGCACCGACACAGGTCAGTTCCTTGCCGAGTTTGGCAGCCTCTTCAGGCGACACTTGCGCAAGTGCGTTGCCTTGCAGGCCGACATTGGCGGCCACTGCAGCTACGAACATCACGCCTTTTGTTGTTATTTTCATCGGTTGACTCCTTCGCAGACCAGGACTACTGGGGTACCTCCATTGTTCCTGATCTGCGGGGGAGTACATCGTCCGGAAAGACTAATCAGTCAGGCGCCGACCAATGATTCCTTCAGTTGCCCCTTGATCACCTTGCCCGACGCATTACGCGGCAGCGGATCGCGGCGCAGGTGTACCTCGGCTGGCACCTTGTAGGCCGCCAGGCGCTGGCCGATAAAGGCGCACACCTGCTCGTGGGTCGGCGCTGGCTGCAGGTCGCTGCGCAACACCAGGGCCAGGCGCTCGCCCAGTTCCTCATCGGCCAGGGCAAAGGCGGCCGCTTCGGTCACTCCAGGCATTTCGCAGATACACGACTCCACTTCACTGGCGGATATCTTCTCGCCCGCCCGGTTGATGAGGTCCTTGGCACGGTCGGTGATGTACAGGAAACCCTCGTCGTCCAGATGGCCAATATCACCGGTGTCGAGCCAACCGTCGCGCAAGGTCTCGGCACTGGCTTCGGGCAACTGCCAGTAGGCGTTCATCAGGGTCGGCGAACGTAGCCAGATCAAACCGCTGCGCCCCGCGGGTAGCGGTGAGTACGGGTCCGGGCCGATGCATACATCTACGATCGGCAGCGGCCAGCCCACCGAGTCGGGCTTGTAGACGAACTGATCGCCGCCCACTGCGGCACCGATGCCGTTGCTCTCGGTCAGGCCATAGCCACTGCCACCAATTGCATGGGGCTTGCGCTTGCTGATGTGCGCCAGCAGCCGGCTGGAAGCCACAGCCCCGCCCAGGCCGAGGCCGTACAGGCTGTCGCTGTCGGTGCTGGCAAACCGCGGCGAGCCAAGCAATTGCTGCATCATCACCGGTGCACCATTGAACTGGGTACAGCGCTCGTCGCGAATCAGGTCGAAGGCTTTGTCCACGTCCCATTTATACATCAGCAACAAGCGCCGGCCGCTGCGCAGCCCCAGCAAAAACTGCGCGTGCAGGCCACTGACATGGAACAGCGGCACCGCCATCAGGTTGGTCGGCGCCAGGCCACTGGCGATCACCGCCTGGATCCGCTCGGGCGAACTCACGGCGCAGAACGCCGACTGGAACTCCAGCGCTGCCAGTGCCTGGCAAATGGCCCGATGGCTGGACAGCACACCCTTGGCCCGGCTGGTGGTGCCAGAGGTGTAGAGGATAAGCGCCGGGTCAGCCGGATTGATCTCGATGGCCGGCAGCGCCAGCAGCGGCCCCTGGATCAGCTCTTCGAAACGCTGGCAGTTGGCCGCTAATGCTTGCCCCGCCGGCATGCCAACCACAATGCTGACCAGTCGCTGCGCGAGCAGGTCGCTGGTCAGCAACTGCAGGCGTTGTTCGTCACAGACCAGCACCTGCGCACCGCTGTCTTGCAGGCCATGGAACAATTCGTCACGCAGGCCCCAGCTGTTCAACGGCACGCACACCGCGCCACAACGCTGCACCGCGACAAAGGCCACCAGCCAGGCAGGCTGATTGCGCATGGCAATGGCCACTCGATCACCCTGCTTTACCCCGAAGCGCTGCGCCAGTTGCGCAGCCAGGCGGTCGACCTGATCGAAAAAGCCGGCGAACGTCAGCCGTTGCTGCTCCCACACCAGAAACTCACGCTCACCGTGCGCACGGCCTGCATCGATGGCTTCGAGCAAGCTCGCAGGTGCATGGCGAAAATACCGCAGGCCGTCGCTGGGCGAAGACACCACCTCGAACGGCGAACCAGGGCCAATCAATTGCTGCCAGGCGTTGCGCCACTGTTCCAACTTCATGTTCTTAGTTCTCCAAAGACGCAAAAGCGGCGTAGCGCGCGCACTGGAAATCACTGTCACCCAGGCACGCCTGGGCCACGCGAACCCGCTTGAGGTAAAGGCCGACGTCCAGTTCATCGGTGACACCGATGCCACCGTGCATCTGTACCGCCTCATCGCTGACCTGGGCGGCCACCTCGCCGGCCTTCCATTTGCCCAGGCTCACCAGCCGCCCGCGCTCGGCCGCGCTCAACGCGTTGTCATCGAGTGCGGCCAACGCCGCCATCACCGCGCTGCGGGCCAGCTGCAACTCCACATGCAAGCGCGCGGCCCGATGTTGCAGTGCCTGGAACGAACCGATGGGCACATCGAACTGCACGCGGGTCTTGAGGTATTCCAGGGTCATGGCAAACAGTTGCTCGGCAGCGCCGAGCAACTCGGCGGCCAGGCAAGCACGTCCCCGGTCCAGCGCCTCGTCCAGCACCGACCAAGCCCCACCGACCGTACCGAGCAAAGCTTCGCTGGCCACTTGCACGGCATTCAGACGCAGCCGCGCGCAATTGCGCGAGTCGATCAGCGTCAATGCGCTGACCTGCAAGCCCGGTGTGTTCGCCGGGATCAGGAATACACTGATGCCCTGCTTCTCACCCGCGCGGCCACTGGTGCGCGCCGCTACCAGGTAGGCATCGGCGCCCAGGCCATCGATGACGAAGAATTTCTCGCCATCCAGACGATAACCACCAGCCTCGGCCGTCGCCGTCAGTGCCGTATGCTCAGGGGCATGGCGCGGCTTTTCATCCAGTGCCAGGGCCACGCGCCGCTCGCCACTGATCACCGCCGTCAGCCACTGGTCCTGTTGCGCCGCGCCGCCAGCCAGGTGGATCAGCGAGCCACCGAGTACCACACTGGACAACAAGGGTGAAGCCGAGAGGTTTCTGCCCATGGCCTCGAAAATCGGCCCCAGGCCCATGCAGCCGAATTCAAGCCCGCCCAACGCCTCGGGAAATGGAATGCCACTCCAGCCCAGGCCCACGGCTTCTTGCCACAGCTGCGGGTCATACCCTGGCACGCTTGCCTCATCGCGCAGACGCCGCTGCGCCGCCACCGGGCTGCGCGCCGCGAGGAATTCGCGGGCGCTGTCGGCCAACAGGCGTTGCTCTTCGCTATACACCAGACTCATGTTCAAACTCCCCTCAAGCGCTGGGCAGGTTCAAGACCCGCTTGGCGATGACATTCAACTGCACCTCCGACGAACCGCCGGAAATGGTCAGGGCATAGCTGTTGAGCCAGCCACGGGTAATCGCCAGTTCCTGGCTGCTGAACGGCTCGCCTTCAACGCCCAGCGCGCGGTAGCCAAGGGCATCGAGGAGAATCTCGAACTTGTCGCGCTCCTGCTCGGTATGCACCAGTTTCATGATGGCCATGATCGCGCTGATATCCAGGCCAGCCCGGGCCTCCTCGCCCATGCGCTGCACGGTCAGGTTGTAGGCATGTTCATTCATCGCGCAGGCCTGGGCCCGAGCACGCAGGGCCTGGTCGGCAGGCGCCTGGCTGTCGGGCAGGTAGCGTTCGATCAACGGCAGCAGGTGAAAGTGCGTGGGCAGGCTGAACTCGCCGAACTTGGACATGGCCTTGCGCTCGTGCTGCAGCAGGCTCTTGCCCAGGTTCCAGCCACCGTTGAGCGGCCCGATCAACTGGCTTTGCGGAACACGCACGTTATCGAAGAACACTTGGCAAAAAGCCGATTTGCCGCTGATCAGGTCAATCGGTGAAACACTCACCCCGGGGCTTTTCATGTCCAGCACGATCAGGCTGATCCCCTGGTGCTTGGGCGCTTTCGGATCAGTGCGCACCAGGGCGTACATCCAGTCGGACTTGTCGCCATAGGAGGTCCAGATCTTGGTGCCGTTGATCACGAAGTCATCGCCATCGGCCACCGCCGAGGTTTTCAGGCTGGCGAGGTCGGAACCGGCATTGGGTTCGGAGAAGCCCTGGCACCATCGCACTTCGCCGCGACACATCGGTGGCAGCAGCGCCTGCTTCTGCGCTTCGCTACCGAACTCCAGCAGCACCGGGCCGAGCATCCAGATGCCCAGGTTGATCTGCGCGGGCCGACACTTTAGCCGGCGCAGCTCGCTTTCCAGCACCGCGTTGTACTCGGCGCTCAACCCGCCACCGCCGTATTCGCTGGGCCATTGCGGGCAGAACCAGCCTTTGTCACGCATACGCTCGAACCAGAGCCGGGCGTCTTCGCTGGGAAAGTCTACTTGACGGCCACCCCAGACGATTTCGCCGTCGGGGGTGGGCGTGCGCAGCGATGGCGGGCAATTGGCCTCCAGCCATTGGCGCGTCGCTTGCCTGAACTGCTCGATTGCGCTCATTCGTTCACCTGAAAGGGACGTTATTGTTATTCGCTTCAAGGGTACAACGGTGACTCAGCGTTGCGTGCGCGGCATGCCCAGGCCGAACTGGGCAATCAACTCGCGCTGGATTTCATTGGTACCACCGCCGAAGGTCAGGTTCACCGAGGCGCGCACTTCGTACTCCAGCTCGCCGAGCAGATAAGCCGCCGCAGAACCCGCCCGCGTCAGGCCGCTGGCACCGACAATGGCCGACAGCTTGCGCAGGATCTCGATCGCCGATTCCGAGCCGTAGACCTTGGTGGTCGAGGCCAGCGCGACATCGACGCGGTCATGCTCAAGGTCCGCGGCAATACGGAAGTTGATCAGGCGCATGGCTTCGAGCCGGGCATAACACTCGGCCAGATCGCGGCGCACCCAGGCATGGTCGGTAGCACGCTGGCCCTGCTCATCGGCACAACGTGCCCACAGGTACACCCGGCTGAACAGGCTGACGACCTTGTCTGACCAGGCCCCGAGGCCCAGGCGCTCGTGGTTGAGCTGTGCGGTGATGAGTTTCCAGCCACCGTGCAGTTCGCCCACCAGCATATCCCTCGGCACCCGCACGTTATCGTAATACGTGGCGGCCGTGGGGTTTCCGGAGGTCGGAATCAGCGTACTGGAGAAGCCTTCGGCCTGGGTATCGAGAATCAGGATCGAGATGCCCTTGTGCCGCGCCTGCTCCGGGTCGGTACGTGCCGCCAACCAGATGTAGTCGGCCGAGTCGGCGCCCGAGGTCCACAGTTTGCTGCCGTTGACCAAAAAGCCGTCGGCGTCTTCGCGCGCGGTGGTTTTCAGCACGGCCAGGTCGCTGCCGGCACTGGCTTCGGAGTAGCCGATGGCAAAGTTGATCTCGCCGGCGGCGATACCGGGCAGGAATTTTTCTTTTTGCAGCGCCGAGCCGTGGGCCATGAGGGCCGGGCCAACGGTGCTGATGGTCACGAACGGCAGCGGTGCGCCAGCGATGTTGGCTTCTTCGAAGAAGATCAATTGCTCGGTGGCCGCGTAACCCTGGCCGCCATAGGCCTTCGGCCAGCCAACCGCCAGCCAGCCGTCACGGCCGATCTGGGCGATGGTGCGGCGAAACAGCTCGCCGCCTTCGGTGCCGCGCATCTGCTGGCGAAGCTCGGGGGTCATCAGGTTCTGGAAATAGTCCCGGACCTTCAGCCTCAGGGCATGCTGTTCGGGGGTGAGATCGACGAACATGGGACGCTCCTTATACCCCGCCGAGAATCAGGCCGCTGGTGGGCACGCCGGTTCCGGCGGTCACCAACACGTTTTCGACACTGTCCACCTGGTTGGCCGCCGTACCCCGAACCTGCCGCACGGCTTCGGCGATGCCGTTCATGCCGTGGATGTAGGCTTCGCCCAACTGCCCGCCGTGGGTATTGATTGGCAGTTTGCCGCCACGGGCGTGGTGCCCGGCACGGATGAATTCCTTGGCCTCACCGCGCCTTGCAAAGCCGAATTCTTCCAGTTGCGGCAGTACGAATGGCGTGAAGTGGTCGTAGATCACGGCAGTCTGCAACGCCTCCGGGCCCAGGCCCGACTGGCTGTAAAGCTCTTTGGCGACCACACCCATTTCCGGCAGCCCGGTAATGTCGTCGCGGTAGTAGGAGGTCATCACTTGTTGCCCGGCGCTGATGCCCTGGGAGCCGGCCTTGATGATCACAGGCTTTTGCTTGAGGTCTCTGGCCCGCTCGGCCGAGGTGATCACCATGGCCACCGCGCCATCGGACTCCTGGCAACAGTCCAGCAGGTGCAACGGCTCGCAGATCCAGCGCGAGGCCTGGTGTTCTTCAAGGGTGATGGGCTTGCCGTAGAAAAATGCCTGGGGGTTGGTGGCGGCAAAATCGCGCACTGCCACCGCCACCCGGCCAAAGTCCTCGGAGGTAGCACCGTAGGTGTGCATGTAGCGCTGGGCAAACATGCCGACCCAGGCCGCCGGGGTGTGAAAGCCGTGCGGCATGTACCAGCCGTAGTTCACGTTCTCGAAGGTCGGCGTCGAGGCAAAGCCATAGCTGCCGGTACCGAAGCGGTACCAGGAGCGTTCGTTCATCGCCCGATAGACCACCACCACCTTGGCCACCCCGGTGGCCACCGCCATCGCCGCATGCATCACCGGCCCGCAGGCGGCGCCGCCACCGTGGGGCACCTGGGAGAAGAACTTGACGTCTTTGCAGCCCAGCAGGCGGGCAATTTCGTACTCCGGTACCTTATCGACCGAATAGGAACTGAAACCCTCGACTTCGCCAGGGTCAATTCCGGCGTCCTCGAGCGCTGCCAGGGTCGCTTCCATGGCCAGGCGCAGTTCGGTGCGCCCGGAATTCTTGGAAAACTCGGTCGCGCCTAGCCCTGCAATGGCGGCGCGCCCGGAAATCGACGAATTCGTCATCTGTGATGTCTCCCGCGGATCAAGGCAGAACCAGCGCGACCGTGCCGGTCACGTGATTGCCCATGGAGTTTTTGCCCTTGAGGGTCACTTCCAGGCTGCGCGTAGCGGCATCCTGATGGGTCACTTCGCCGCTGAAGGTCATGCTGTCGCCGGGGTAGTTCGGCGCGCCCAGTTTGATTTTCAGCGTACGGAACTGCACCTGCGGGCCGCTCCACTGTTCGATGAAGCGTTGCACCAGGCCGTTGGTAGTCAGGATGTTCATGAAGATATGGGGCGAACCCAGCTCGCGCGCCGCGTCCAGGTCATGGTGACCGGGAAAGTAGTCGCGTGTGGCTATCGCCCCACCGGCAATCAGGCCAACCGTGATCGGGATCGTCAGCTCGGGCAGTTGCTCGCCAGGGCGCACGTCTTCAAAGCGCTTGGTGTTCATCGAGGTCATATTTCCATCCCAAGGTAGTGTTATCGCTCAACCAGTCGCCCAGACGCTCCAGGATCATCGACGACCCTCCCAATGCGCTGCTCAGGGCGCGGCTCCAATAGAGAAAGCGATGGATCGGGTACGTCAGGTCGACGCCGATGCCGCCATGCACATGCTGTGCGGTGTGGCCGATGCGGTGCCCGGCTTCGCACGCCAGGTACGCGGTGGCCAAGGCTTGCGAAGGGGCCGGCAGACCGGCGTCGAGGCGGTAGCACAATTGCCACAGGGCACTGCGCAACACCTCCAGGTGCACATGGGTGTCGGCCATGCTCATTTGCACGGCCTGGAAACTGCCGATGCAGCGGCCGAACTGTTGACGCTCACTGACGTAGGCCACGGTGCGGTGCACCTGCTCGCCGCTGACGCCCAACTGCAAGGCCGCCAGGGAGGCGATTGCACGCGGTGCCAGCCAGTCCAGGGCGGCGGCCGGCAGCACTTGCTGATTGCTCAGGGTGACGCCGCGCAAGTCCAGGTCGGCTATGGCTTCGCCGTGGGTCATGACGCCCGCTACACGGCTGATGCCCGACTGGCTGAGGTCTATCAGGACCAGCCGGGGCTGTCCCATCACCCGGGCCAGTACCAGCGCTGCCACCGACTGCTCGGCCAAGGCGAGTGCCGCAACCCGGCCATCGAGGCGCCACCCGCCCTCTTCGGCTCTGGCCTCGAGCTCGATGCCGCGCACCGTGTTCAGGCCATCGAGGCTCAGGGTCAGCAAGCCTGAGCCCGCCACAGCCTGTTCCACCCACGGTGCCAGGGCCTTGTCGCCGAACTCGGCGAGGGTGGTCGCGGCCAATTGATGACGCCACAACGGCACCTGCGCCAGGGCACCGCCCTGGGCATCGAGGATCTGCACCAGCTCGGTCATGCCCAGCCCGCTGCCACCAGCAGCTTCGGGGATAGCCAGGGCATGCAGGCCGGTTTGTACGCAGCTGTGCCACAGGTCTTGCATATAGGCTTGCCCGCAGAGGTCCCAGTCACGCAGGCGCTCGTCGGTGCAGTAGTCGCTCATCAGGCTGCCCGCCATTTCGGCAATGGCACGCTGCTCTTCGCTGAGTTCAAAATCCATGGTGCCCCCTACTGTGCCGATGGACGGAACATCGGCAGCGCCAGGTCGTCATCGAAGGTCTGGAACTCGACCTCCACACGCTGGCCAATGCTGATGTCTTCACGTTTGACGCCAACCAGGCCGGCGATCAGGCGTACGCCCTCGTCCAGTTCGATCAGACCGATCGGGTTGGGGTGATCGAACGGTGCCACCTGCGGGTAGTGCATCACCACGAAGGAGTACAACCGGCCCTTGCCGCTGGCCTGCTGGGTATCCCAGTCGAAGCAATGGCACTCGATGCACACCGGTGCCGGCGGATGGCGCAAGGTGCTGCACTGCGTACAGCGCTGGATCAACAGCTTGCCTTCCTTGCAGCCGTCCCAGAAAAATCGTGTGTCGTCGCTGACACCGGGCGCCGGACGCTTCGCCTGCGCCGGCTCGGCCACGGCCTGGGGCTGCGCCTGGACCTTGTGCGCGTTGGCCGGGCGGAACTTGAACACCCGGAACAACAGCTCGCCGACTTTTTCGTCGCCCGTGGCCTGCTGCGAGAAGTAGCTCATGACCAGGGTGACAAAAAAGCCAGTGCCAAGGCCGGTGGTCTTTTCCTCGCCGACCGAGTCCAGGCGCGTGGTGTAGTAGAGCTTTTCGCCCAGGCGCAGGTTGCGCTCGAAGGTCAGCTCAGAGTTCACTGCCACCACCGACGGGTAGCCATAGCTTTCGATCACACCGAGCACTTCATAGGGGTTTTCGGTGGTCGAGCCTGGTGCGTAGTTATTGATGTGAAAGCCTTCCATGCACCAGATCTGCAGCATGGGTGGCGGCGCAATGATGCCGTCATTGCTGCTGTTGGCAGCTGCCACAGGGTCGGTGTAGAGCGGGTTTTCAAGGCCGATGACTTCGCACCACTGGCGAATCATTGGCGCATTGACGTCGTCCCAGGCGTTTACACGGCCGTATTGGCGCCCAACCAGGGCGCGCACTTTGGATAGCAATTCTGGATCAGCCAAGTTCGTCTCCTGCGTGTTCAAAGCGGCGCCCGCAACGCAACGCCGACGTGGGTCGATCAGTGCGGGGTAGCCTGCGCCGCACCGAGATAAGCCGGGCGTTCACCACCGCCATGCAGCAACAGGTTGCAACCGCTGGCGTAAGTGGCCAGCGGTGAAGCGATATAGAGGCAGGCGTTGCCGATGTCCTCAGGCACCGCCATGCGCCCGGCCGGGATACCGGCGCTGACTGCAGCGATACCTTGCTCGTCGCCATAGTGCAGATGGGCAAGCTCGGTGCGCACCAGGCCTGGGCTTATCGCCACCACCCGCACCTTTGGCGCCCACTCCGCTGCCAGCGACTGCACCAGGGCCAACACCCCGGCCTTGGCTGCGCCGTACGCTGCTGTGCCTGGCGAGGCACGCAGGCCGCTGATGCTGCCAATAAACACGATGCAACCGCCGTCGGCCTGGGCCTGCATCAGCAGGTTGGCTTGCTGGGCGACATTGAGCGGTGCGATCAGGTTGAGGCGGATAATGCCCTCATGAAAACGCGGCGAGGCGCTAGCGGCGTCGGCCGAGGGGCTGCCGCCGGCGTTGTTGACCAGCACATCGAGGCGGCCGTAGTTGCTGCGGATGCTGTCAAACAGGCCTTGCAAGGAGGCCTGGTCGCGCACATCGGCGGCGATGAAGTCCGCCTGGCCCTGAGCCACGCGCGGCAATTGCTCGGGCAGGTTGCGCCCACACACGATCACCTTGGCCCCGGCAGCCAGAAAGCTGCGGGCAATGCCAGCGCCAATGCCTTTGGTACCGCCGGTGACCAGTACCACCTTGCCGTTGTAATCCAGCCCCGAGTGACCACTCATGGCACGCTCCTCATGCTTGTGTTGAGGGCCACTCTAGGGGCAAAACTGCTCGGCCACGTCGTCTGAACGGACGATGAAGCGTGGCGTGGCGCTGGCAACAATCCGCGCAATGGCGCCCGCTCTGCGGTGCCTACTGCCAGAGGTTGATCATGTCCGATTCACTTACCGCGCCGGTGCTGCTGGAGTACCCGGCCCCAGGTGTTGCCCTGGTGCGGCTCAACCGCCCGCACGCCACCAATGCCCTGAGCCTGGAGCTGCAGGCGCTGCTGTCGCACCATTTCATTGAGCTGGGGAGCAATGCTGATGTGCGCTGCATTCTGCTGACCGGCGGCGACAAGGTGTTCGCCGCCGGGGGCGATATCAACAGCCTGGCCGGTGTGGGTCCCATTGATATCTATCAGCGCCACACCGAGCGGGTCTGGGCGCCGATCCAGCACTGCCCCAAACCTGTGATCGCGGCGGTATGCGGTTACGCCTATGGCGGTGGCTGCGAGCTGGCGATGCTCGCCGATATCATTGTTGCCGGGCAAAGTGCACGCTTCTGCCAGCCGGAGATCAAGATCGGGATCATGCCCGGGATTGGCGGCACCCAGCGTTTGGTGAGGGCGGTCGGCAAGGCCAAGGCGATGCGGATGGCGCTGACTGGTCAGCCGATCACGGCTGAGGAGGCCTGGATTGCGGGGCTGGTCAGTGAGGTGGTGGCCGATGATCAGGTGCTCGCGCACGGCTTGAAGTTGGCGCAGGTGGTTGCGGCAATGCCGCCGTTGGCTGCCGAGCAGATCAAAGAGGTGATTCTTGCGGGGATGGATGCGCCGCTGGAAGCGGGTTTGGCGCTGGAGCGCAAGGCCAATGCCTTGTTGTTTGCCTCACGTGACCAGAAGGAAGGCATGCAGGCGTTTATTGATAAGCGGCCCGCCCGGTTTGAAGGCCATTGATCGAGCTGCCGGTCCAGCGCCAATGAACGCTCCAGGGGCCCTACGCTGAACTTCGGGCCCCCTCGCTGCTGCGGTGCTACACGATATCACTGCAGTTCAATGAGGGCCTCATCCCGAGGCCCGCCCGCCCTCAGCCTGCAGAACCGCCTCACGCAGCTCAGGTTTGACCACCTTGTTCGAGGCATTCACCGGCAATGATTCGAAGAACCGAACCTGTCGCGGCACCTTGTAGTTGGCCATCCGCTCCCTGGCCCAGGCGATCAGAGACGGCCCATCCAGCTGCTGGCCTGCACGCAATACCACGCAGGCACACCCCACCTCCCCCATGCGCTCATCTGCAACCCCGATCACCGCTACCTGCGCGATGGCCGGATGCTGAATCAAACCAGCCTCTATCTCTGCCGGATAGCAGTTGAAGCCACCGACAATGAACATATCCTTGAGGCGGTCGGTAATTTGCAGGTTGCCATGCACATCCAGATTGCCGATATCGCCCGTGTGGAGCCAACCCTCGGCATCAATGGCTTGCGCGGTCGCTTGCGGGTCATTGAAATAACCCCGCATCACATGAAAACCGCGCAGGCAGATTTCCCCCGACACGCCCGTGGCGACCGGTTGGTTATCCGCCGAACGGATGCACACTTCAGTGCCTTCGATGGCCCGGCCACTGGTGCCGGCAACAATGTCGGCGGGGTCATCCGGGTTGCAGATGGTCGCCAGGCCCCCACACTCAGTCAGCCCATAGGCGGTGGTCACCACATCTACCCCGAGCTCCCGCCGCATGCGCTCGATCAGCACCGGCGGGATCGTCGATGAACCGGTCACAGCGATGCGCAAGCTCGACAGATCAGTCTGGGCCAGGTGCGGGTGGGCCAGCATCGACAAGTACAGCGTGGGCGGCCCTGGCAGCACGCTGATGCGCTCGGCGGCGATGCGCTGGAACACCGCTTCGGCATCGAACACCGCATGCGGCAGGATAGTCGCGCCAGCCAGCAGGCACGTCAGCCATCCGGCCTTGTAGCCAAAGGCATGAAAAAACGGGTTGATGATCAGGTAACGGTCACCCGGCTGCAGGCCAATGACCCGCACATATTCGTTGTACGCCCGCAGGTTCTGCCCATGGGCACTCATCACACCCTTGGGTTTGCCGGTGGTGCCGGAGGTGAACAGCAAGTCGGACAAATCCCGCGGCCCCACCGCCACCGCACGCTGGCGGGCTTGCAGCTCACTGACAGACTCGCCCCTGGCGAGAAAACCGGCCCAATCCAGGTCGCTGGCCAACTGCGGCGGCTGTGTACCGAACACCACCAGCTGTTCCAGGCTGGCCGGACGTAGCGGCGCCAGCATGGCCGGGTAGTCCAGCCCCAGAAATACCCCTTGGGTCAACAGCACCCGCGCCTGGCTGCGCGCCAGGATATCGGCCGCCTCGGCGCCTTTCATGCGGGTATTGATCGGTACCAGCACAGCCCCCGCGCAATGCACGCCCAAGGCGGCGATCACCCAGTCGCGGCAATTGGGTGCCCAGATCGCCACGCGGTCGCCCGCCTCGATCCCCAGTGCCATCAGGCTGCGGCAGACACCCAGTGCCAACCCCGGCAAATCCCGGTAATCGGTGACAATGCCGTCTTCCTCGATCGCTGCCCGACCGGCAAAGCGTTCGGCACTGGCGAACAACAAGGCAGGAATCGACAAAGGCAACAAGTTCCAGGCATGCACGCTGCCCGGTAATGCTGAACATGCAGTCATAGTGACAAACTCGCCATCGGGTTATTCGGGAAAGAGCACCCGCAGGTGCTCGCTGCGGGCCAGCGACTGGCAAGCCAGCGTCCAGCCCTGGTCTATCTCCTGCTGGTCAAGGGCATCGTTGCGCAACATCTGCACCTCACCCCGTTCGACCGTGCACATGCAGGTGGCACAGGAGCCGACCAGACAAGAACTTGGCGGGCTCAGGCCGGCCCGGCGCATGGCGTTGAGCAGGGTTTCACCTTCGGCGCAGGGCACCTCGAACTCTTCACCATCCAGGCGCACCGAGAGCTGGCTGCTCGGGCGGCGGGTATCGACAGCTGCCGGCACTGCGACCTCGCCCTCTTCGGGCAGCGAGACAAAGCGCTCGACATGGACCTGCGCACTCGGCATGCCTAACGTCTGCAAGGCAGCGACGGCAGCATCCATGAACGGTCCGGGGCCGCAGATGAACGCCTCGGCACTCGCGAACGGGCGCGCCAGTTCGGCCAACTGGCTCACCGACGCAATGCCCTGCACCGAGTCGAGCCAGTGGATCACTTGCAGGCGCTGTGGGTGCGCGCTGGCCAGGGCCTTGAGCGACTCACGGAAAATCACCGATGCTTCGTCGCGGTTGGCGTAGATCAGCAGAATGCGCCCAGTGCCCGCCAACAGCGCCGAGCGCAGGATGGACAGCACCGGGGTTATGCCACTGCCGCCGCCGAACAGCAGCAGGTCGGTGTCCAGCTGGCGCGGCACAAACACCCCGGCCGGCGCCAGCACCTGCAAGGTATCGCCCGCCTGCACCGCGTCACAGAGCCAGTTCGAGGCGCGCCCGTCGCGCACCCGCTTGATCGTGACCCGCAATGGCTCGTCGAGCAGCGGCGTGCTCGACAGAGAGTAACAACGCGGCAACCACCCCCCCTGGTGAGGCACTCGCAGGGTCAGAAACTGCCCAGGTCGATAGCGCAAGCGCTCGGCAAGCGCTTCTGGCAGCTCAAACTCCAGGGAGCGGCTGTCGGCGGTCTCTTCAATCACGCGGGTTACACGTACTGACAGGTAATCCAGGCTCATATCAATTGCTCGCTGGGTTCGATTTCGACGTCAGCCGTGGCCGCGGTCAACGACCTTCCGGCACGTCGCCCGGAAAACACACAATCGGCCAGCGACAGGCCGCTGACGTACAAGTGGCAAGGAATGCCGATGGCGGTACGGCCGGCGGCGTACAAACCGGGTACCGGCAGGCCTTGAGGGCCCAGCACCGCGCCGCTGTCTTCATTGACCTTAAGGCCGCCCAGAGTCAACGCCCCGAGGGGGAACAGCGGGTTGCTGACAGAAATGTCACAGGCATAGTAAGGGCCCTGATCGAGTACCTGACGGCTGCTTTGCGACTTGCCGAAGGCATCCTCGGCGTCCCCCCGGGCGGCTGCGTTGTAGGCGTGCAATGCACTGCGCAATACATCAGCACGCATGCCCGTGGCCTGGGCCAACTGCTCGATGCTCTGGCCCTTGCGCACACCGCGCAGCATCAGCAGCAATGCCGGCAAGCTCTGGAACCACCAGTAACCGTCGAACAGCGCTTGCTTGATCGACTGCTTGCGCAGGCGTGCGTCCAGCACCAGCCAGGCCTTGCCGCCCTGCTCTTCACACAGGGGCTGGCCCAAGGTGGCGCCGTAGACTTCTTCGTTGACGAAGCGCTGCCCGAGGGTGTTGACCACAATGCCCTTGGGCCAGCACAACGGTGGGTTGATAAACCGCCAGGCCGACACCCGATGCAATCGGTCGCTGACCCCACCGACACTCACGCCCAGGCGTACGCCACTACCATCGCAGCCGGTCGCGCCGACTTTGAAGTTGCGGCGAAACTTGGGGGCATGCTCGCTGACCATTTCGCGGTTGAAGATGAAGCCACCGGTGCTCAACACCACCCCTCGCCTGGCGCGTACCAGCCGCGGCCGGGCAAAGTCGACTTCCAGCTGGCGCACGCGTTTGCGCAAGGTATCGCAGTAGCGTGGGGCAAAGTTCTGCAGCCGTTCGGCACGCGCAGCCAATTTGGCATGCAACCGCGCCTGGGCACTACCGGCCGGCAGGCACCACAGTTCCACGCCGACGACCCTGCCGGTGTGATCGCTCACCAGACGCCGCGCAGCGGACTGCACTTGCGGGCGCACACCGTTGCGCAGGCAAGCAGCCTTGAGGTGCGCGTACAGCACCGCGCCACATTGGCCCTTGCCTACCGTGCGATGGCCACGCGGGGCCGGCGGCAACTCGCTACGGTGCGACGGCACCAGCTCATTGCCGGAGTAATACAGAAACTGGCCGTCGGCTGGATACGAGGTTTTGCCGCCGGGCGGCATACTGTGGGCATAAGGCACGCCATGGCCCTCGAGCCAGGCCAGGTTGGTGGCACTGTCCTGGCAAAAACGCAGCAAGGTGGCATCGGCGACCACACCTTGGGTTTCGTGCTTGAGGTAGGCGAACATCGCCTCGGGCGTGTCGCTAAAGCCTGCGGCCTGCTGCTGGCGAGTGCCACCGCCGGCATACAGTACGCCACCGCTCTTGGCACTGGCACCGCCACCGGTGAAACGGTCGGCGACCAGCACGTCAGCACCCTGGGCGCGTGCCTCAAGGGCAGCGCAGGCGCCGGCCGCCCCCCAGCCGATCACCAGCACATCACAGTGGTCATCCCAGCGCATGGCGTCGGCATCGGCCACCTGCAACGCCGGCTGGATATCGGTACATGTCGATTTGACAGCGGCTGGCATGGCAACTCCTCAACGGTTGGCAGCAATGTGATGCGCTGCGATATAGCCGAACGTCATGGCCGGCCCCAGGGTGCCGCCCGCACCGGGATAGCTGGTGCCCATGACCGACGCCGAGCAGTTGCCAATGGCATACAGGCCAGGAATAACCTCGCCGTCCTGGCTCACAACCTGGGCGTGTTCGTTGGTCAATAGCCCACCTTTGGTGCCGATATCGCCGGCGTCCAGGCGCATCGCGTAGTACGGCCCCTTGCTCAGGGGCGCCAGGCACGGGTTGGGTTTGACGTTGCTGTCGCCGTAGTAACGGTCGAAAACGTTGCCGCCACGGCCGAAGTCGGCATCGACGCCGCTGCGGGCGTAGGCGTTCATCTTCTGCACGGTCTGCTCGAGCCCTGCGCGGTCGACGCCAATCTGCGCCGCCAGCGCCGCCAGGCTGTCAGCCTTGAAATACAAGGTATTGAGCCATTCCTTGCGCAGTCGGCTGTCGGGCATGACCTGGGCCGGCATCAACGGCCCCATGGCGTAGTTGAAGCGAAAATGGCCATCGAAGATCACCCAGGATGGGATCGACTTGCCGCCGGTGTGCTGGTTATCGCGGTACATGGCGTCGACAAATTCCAGGTACGGCGCAGCCTCATTGACAAAGCGCCGGCCCAGGCTGTTGACCACGATGGCACCAGGGAACGCCCGCTCGGCAAATACCCCACGGGGTTTGTCTTCGCCGGGCACGGTAATGGTCGGCGCCCACCAGGCCCAATCCATCAGGGCGGTCGCCGCACCCAGTTCGATACCGGCTTGCAACGCAGCACCGGTGTTATTGCCCGGTGGCGTGGCGCTCCAGTCACGCAGGGTCGGCTGCGGTAGATAGCGCTCGCGCAACGCCTGGTTCTGTTCAAACCCCCCGGAGCCGAAGATCACCGCATGGCGGGCATGCAGCTGCAGCGTCTGCCCGTCACGACAAACCTGCATGCCAATGACCCGGCCGTTGTCGGTGATCAGATTCTGGAAGTCGGTGTTCAACCACAGTGGGATGTTGCGGTCCATCAGCGAACGGCGCAACGAGGCGACCAGCGCACTGCCCAAGGCGGCGCGGCGGTCGCGCCGGCTCTTGCGGCGCCATTTGAAGTCGAGCTTGTAGCGCAGCATCAGGCCGAGAATCAGCAGGCGCCAGCCAAAGGAGCGCGACATGGCCTTGTGCGCATGCCGTGCGGTCCAGGCGATGCGCCCCATCAGCAGGGTCGAGGGTGACGGTGTGCGCAGGTTGGCCAGTTCATCACCGAGCAGGCTGGTATCGAACAGTTCCGGGTCGAGGGTGCGCCCACCCGCCAGCGAGCCTGGTAGTTGCGGGTAGTAGTCGGGGTACTTCGCCGCCACGGCGTAGCGCACATGGCTGTTGTCCACCAGGGCCCGGATCATCTGCGGCGCGTGCTTGACGTAGGCACGCAAGCGCTTGTCATCGCCATGCTCACCAGTGGCAGCTTTGAGGTACTGCAGGGCCAGCTCCACACTGTCGCCACCGCCTTTGGCGGCAAAGTAGTGGTTATTGGGAATCCAGATGCCGCCGCCGGAGATCGCCGACGTACCGCCGAACTTGTCGCTTTTCTCGACAACCAGTACCGATAGACCCTGCTCGGCAGCAAACAGCGCCGAGGTCATCGCACCGGCGCCGGAGCCGACGACGATCACGTCGTAGTGTGAAACAGGCTGAGCTTTAGCTGTCATTGTTGTTGTGCCTTGGCTGTGATCGGAAATATCCCGGCGTGCCGGCCAGGGGTGCGCATACCCGGGCCTGCAGCCAGGCCCGGGCACGGCTCATACGTAAGGATCAGGGTTGGGCAGGCCCAGTTGCACGGCGCCAAGGCTGCGGCTGAAGGCCATGTAGTTGTTGGCGATATGCCCACGTGCCTGGTGCAGGTCGCGGAACAGGCGCGCCACTGGGTTGGTGTTGTACAGCCCGGAAGCGGCCATGCAGCGCAGCAGTTCGTTGACCTTCTCGGCGCAGATATTGGTCACATAGGAGGATTGGTAGCGGTACAGCAGGCGGGTTTCCACGTCTGGGTACTCACCCGCTTCAGCCAGCGCCATCAGGTGCGCGTAGTTGCGCTCCAGCACCAGCCTCAGGCTGTCGACGATGATCGTCGCCTCGGCAACGGTGGTTTGCGCCACCGGGTCATCGGCGGTTTTCATGCCGTGCTTGCCGATGTGCGCAGCCGCATTGGCGCGAAATTCGTTGATCGCCCCCTGCAAGGCACCGATGGCCGATGACGACACCGCGCGCGTGAACACCTGGGCGAAAGGAATGGCATAAATCGGATTGGTGTTCACCAGGCGTCCTGGCGTCGCTTCCAGCGTGCAGTTATTGGTGCGCTGCACGCGGTGTGCCGGCACGAAGGCATCTTCGACCACAATGTCGTGGCTGCCGGTGCCGCGCAGGCCCAGCACGTCCCAGTTGTGCTCGATGCGGTAGTCGCTGCGCGGGATCAGGAAGGTGCCGTGCTCCGCCGGCTGCTCGCCATCGGCGGGCAGCACCCCACCAAGGAAGCACCATTGGCAGTGTTCGCTGCCGCTGGAAAAGCCCCAGCGACCACTGATGCGATAACCGCCTTCAACCACGGTTACCTTGGCCACGGGCATGTAGGTGGACGAGATCAGGGTGGTATGGTCCTGGCCCCATACATCGCGCTGGGCCTCGATCGGGTAACGCGCCAGCTGCCAGGGGTGTACGCCCATCACGCCATAAATCCACGCTGTGGACATGCAGCCCTCGGCGAGGATCATCTGGATTTCGAAAAATGTCCGCGGATCGACCTCGTAGCCGCCAAACGCACGTGGTTGCAAGGCCCGCAACAAGCCGGCCTGTTGCAATTCGAAGATGGTTTCGTCAGGTACCCGGAACTCGCGGTCAGCGCGCGCGGTGCGGCTTTTGAGCGCCGGCACCAGGCGCCGGGCGTGTTCAAGCAGTTCGATTTCTTCCGGCGTTTTTACTCGCATGCTGTCCATCCGTTCGTTCTCCCAATCTCGTTGCGCGGTTGCGCGAGTCTTGGTTGATGATCGAATGCAGCAGGCGAATATTCATCGTCAAAGCGGACTAGAGAAACGCGGTACGGCGCCGTCCCTGGCGCGTTTCAGGCTCAGATCGCGGCGCGCCTGGCGGCCCACGGGCGGTCCTGCTCCAGCTGCGAGGCCAGGCGCAGCAGCACGTCTTCCCCGCCCAGGCGAGCGGTGAACATCATGCCCACTGGCAGGCCGCTGTCACTCATGCCCAACGGCAAGGAAATAGCCGGCTGGCCGCTGACGTTGGCCAGCACGGTGAACGCGGCACTGCCCATGGCCTTGCGGGCGTAGCTTTCGTAAGGCTGGTTGAGCGAGAGCTCGCCCAAGGCCGGTGTCAGGCTGGCGGTGACCGGCGAGAGGATCACATCAAAGCGCTCGAACTGCTGTTCCATGGCCATGCTGATGTCTTCGAACGCATGCCGGGCACGCACTACACCCTCACCCGTGGCCTTCGCTGCACGTTCCAGCACACCAAAGGTGATGCTTTCCAGGTCCTGTGGCCCCAACGCGCGGCCCAGGGCTTTCTCGCGGTCATTGACCGTGACCAGCAACGAGTTGCCGATGGCCACGCCGTGGGCGCCGAACAGCTGCTGGGCCTGAATTGGCAAGCGCAGTTCTTCCACTTCGTGGCCAAGGCCCAGCAGTTGCTTGATGGTGTCCTCCAGAACCTTGGCAATCGCCGGGTCCAGCGGTGCCCCGGTCAGCGATTCCCGCACCAGCGCAACCCGTAAACGGCCCGGGTCACGGCCCAGCTCCTCAACGTAGGGACGTACCAGCGGTGAGCTCCAGTACGGGCTCCCTGGTTCGTGACCCTGACCGGCATCAAGAAACAACGCGGTATCGCGCACGCTGTGCGAGACCATGTTGGCGACACTGGCGCCAAACGAGCCTTCCAGGCGGGCCGGCCCGCTCGGCGTGCGGTAGCGTGTCGGCTTGAGACCGACCAGCCCACAATAGGACGCCGGGATCCGGATCGAGCCGCCACCGTCGGTGGCATGGGCGACCGGGACGATACCGGCGGCCACCGCCGCAGCGGAACCACCGGACGAACCACCCGAGCTCAACGCCAGATTCCAGGGGTTGCGGGTCTGCCCCCATGCCAACGACTCGGTGGTGGTGGTCAGGCCGAACTCAGGGCTGGTAGCTTTACCAAAAGGCACTGCCCCGGCGGCTTCATAACGGCGGATCAAGGTACTGGTAACGCTCGACGGTGGCGCATCCTTGAACAGCCGGCTGCCGTTGCTGGTGGTCGTGCCCTGCAAGTAGGTGTTGAGGTCCTTGAGCAGGATCGGCACGCCCGCCAGCGAGCCCTGGGTCAGGGTGCCGGCCTTCTGCCTGGCTGCCAGCAACGCGCGGGCATAATCGTCATGGCGCATGTTGACTGCGTTGATCTTCGGGTTGACCAGGTCACAACGGGCGAATGCTGCGCCGAGCAAGTCTTCGGCAGTGAAGTGACCGGCCTGCAAGCCCTTGGCCATGGCCCAGGCATCCAGGCCCAGGTAATCGCTGGCCGACAAGCCGCCTGCGGCCCGGGCATCGGCGAAGCGCCCCAGTAACCCGACGCCCAGCGCCACCGCGCCGGCCTTGAGCACCTGGCGGCGCGGCCATCCGTCAGCGGCGTCGGCACCCGCTGTGGCAAGCGTGTCGGCCAGTGGCAATGCGTTTTTTTCCATGTGCAGAATTCCGTTTTTTATTGTGTCTGTTCGATTCGCTCAGCGCGCGCCGGTTTCCCCGATCAGTCCGGGGTGATCTGCGCTTTCATCGCGGCCAGGAAGTGTTCGCTGTAAGGCGGCAGCAGGCCCCATTCACCGCGCGGGTCATGTTCGGGCGCCTTGAGTACTGTGCGCAGGTGGCTGAACTCGATAAAGCCTTCGCGACCGTGGTAGTGGCCCATGCCTGACCCACCAACCCCACCGAACGGGGCATCATGCAAGGCGGCATGCATCATCACATCGTTGAGGGTGACACCGCCGGACAATGTGTGCTCCAGCACCTGGCGCTGCTCCTTGGCGTCGCTGCCAAAGTAGTAAAGGGCCAGAGGCCGCGGGCGGCTGTTGATCTGGGCGATGACCTGGTCAACCTCATCAAAGGGCAGCACCACCATTGCCGGGCCGAAGATTTCTTCATGCAGAATCAGGCTGCCTTGGGGCGGGTCGATCACCAGTTGCAGCGGTCGGCGGCGGTTTTGCTCATCAGCCGCTTGCGCGTAGGGCAGGCTCACTACCCGGGCACCGGCTTGCAGCGCCTGCTGAACCAGGTTTTCAACACGGGAAAGGTGTTGGGCATTGACCACCGCGACCACGTCCGGGTTGTCGCTCACCTCAGGGATGAACTGGCGGTAAGCGCTGGCAAAGGCCTCAAGAAAGGTTTCCAGCTGCTCGCGTGGCACGTAGACCAGGTCCGGGTTGATGCAGACCTGGCCACTGTTGGTGGTCTTGGAAAGCGCAATACGAAACGCTGCGGTGCCCAGATCGGCGCTGCGCGCGACGATGACCGGCGACTTTCCGCCCAGTTCCAGCGTCAACGGGACCAGGTGCTCTGCCGCGTTACGCATCACGGACCTGGCCACCGCGGTACTGCCGGTAAACACCAGGTGGTCGAACGGCTGTGCGGTGAAGGCCTGGGCCAGGTCGGCGCCACCGGTGACCACAGCCACTTCGAGCGGATCGAACGCCTCGGCAAACAGCTTCGCCACCAGCGCAGCAGTGCGTGGCACCACCTCCGAAGGCTTGAGGATCGCCCGGTTACCCGCCGCCAACGCCGAACCCAGGGGGCTGAGCAAGGTATACAGGGGGGCGTTCCAGGTGCCCAGAATGCCCACCGTACCCTTGGGCTGATACATCACCCAGGCCTTGGCGCCCAGCTGATCGTAAGGGCTGAAGACGGGCCGCGGCTCATCCTGCATCCATCCCTCGAGGTGGTCGCGCGCATGCTTGAGCGAACCCAGCGAACCCAGCACATCATTCATCAACGAAAAACCCTGGGGGCGGCCGCCAAAGTCGGCGTCCATCGCCTCGGCCAGCGCTTCGTGGTGCGTCACCAGCATGTCGATTACCCGCTGGATCCGCGCGCGGCGGGCCACGGCAGTGACAGCCCCTTGAGCGTTGAACGCAGCCTTTTGTTCACGCAGCAAGGCCGACAGCGTGTCGACGGAAGAATTTGCACAACTCATTGGTGCCTCCTCAACTGAACAAGGGCCAGCATGTCGCCTCTGTGCCCACCATGGCCGTCGTTGCACGACGCCCTGCCCCGCAAACTAGCCCCAGGCCCCGGAGACCGCCTCGTCCAAGTGGACGATCGAGCCAAAAACGTTAGTCCGTTGAGACGATGCAAAGCCCCGTGACGCTGGGAATACTGCCAGCACGCACACTCATTCCATGAGGCCCATCATGGCAACGCCCGCCTGTTTCGACCCTCAAGCGTTTCGCGCCGCGCTCGGCACCTTTACCACGGGAGTGACCATCATCACTACCCAGGCCGAAGACGGCTCGCCGGTTGGCATCACCGCCAACAGCTTCAACTCGGTCTCGCTCAACCCACCTCTGGTGCTCTGGAGTCTGTCTAAGAACGCCCGCAGTCTGCCGGTGTTCAGCGGTGGTCGCCACTGGAACGTGCACGTTTTGTCGACGGAGCAGGAAACCCTGTCCGGCCGTTTTGCACGCCAAGGGGAAGACAAGTTCTCCGAGATCCAGCTCGACACCGGCATCAGCGAGGCACCGCTGCTGCAAGACTGTACGGCGCGCTTCCAATGCCGTACGGCCTTCCAGTATGAGGGCGGCGACCATGTCATCTTCGTCGGCGAGGTGCTCGCCTTCGACCATAGCGATCGCGCGCCGCTGGCCTTCCAGAGTGGCCAGTACGCCCTGGCAATGCGCAAACCGCGCAACGAGCTGCGCCTGGCAACCACCCCGCCACCGCCCGAGTGCAGTTACACCGAAGACTTGCTCGGCTACCTGCTCGGCCGCTCGCACTACCAGATGCTGTTTGCACTGCGCCGCCTGCTGAAGAACCAGCAGCTCGATGAACACGCGTTCTTCATCCTCTCCACCCTGTGCATTCGGGACAACCTGACCCTGGACGAGATCAACGCCTTCGTCGGCTACACCGGTCATGTGGTCAGCGCCACCAGCATGCGCTTCCTGGAACGCCAGAACCTGGTCGCCCGTGAGCTTGATAATGAGCAGGTCCGCTATGTACTCACGGCCGACGGGCGGGAGGCTTCGTTGCAGGAGGTGGCCCTGGCCAAAGCCGTCGAGGAGGATATCGCTGCCCGTCTCGGCGCCGGTGACAGCCAGGCACTCAAGGTGTTGCTCAAGCGGCTGATCGCCACCTCCGACCCGGGCTTGCCGGACCTGTGGGCGCCGCGCTAGGCACTGTGACTTCCCTGAACCATTAGAACAACAAGGACAGCCATGAGCATTCTGCAACGCTTCAACCTCACTGGCAGTGTCGCCATTGTCACCGGCAGCGGCCGCGGCATCGGTCGTGCCATTGCCTTGGCCTACGCCGATGCCGGCGCTGATGTGGTCTGCAGCGCCCGTTCGCTGGCAGATGTCGAGGCCGTCGCCGAGGAGGTGCGCAGCCGAGGGCGGCGCGCCCTGGCCTTGAGCTGCGATGTCACCTACAGCGAACAGCGCTGCGCCTTGGTCGCCAACGCCGCCGAACAGCTGGGGCGCATTACCCATCTGGTGAACAATGCCGGGGGCGGCGGCCCCAATGACCCCCTGAAGATGAGCCCGCAAGACTTCGAACAGGTATTGAGCTTCAACGTCAGCGCCGCCTATGCCCTTTCACAGCTGTGCGTACCCCTGATGCGCGACGCCGGGGGCGGCAACATCATCAACATCACCTCGGTCGCCGCCCGTTATGCCCAGCGCCATTTCAGCGCCTATGGCACCGCCAAGGCTGCGCTGACTCACTTGACGCGCCTGCTGGCACAAGAGTTCGCGCCGCAGATCCGGGTCAATGCGGTGGCGCCAGGGCCAATCCTGACCGACGCCCTGGCCGGGGTCATGCCCGATGCCATGCGCAAGACCATGGAAAGCAACACCCCGCTCAAATGCCTGGGCCAACCAGAGGACATCGCCGCCGCGGCCCTTTACCTGGCAAGCCCCGCCTCGGCCTGGGTCACCGGCAAGATCATCGATGTCGATGGCGGCGCCGATTCCAGTGTCTGGCCGGGTTGAGGCCTGTTTGCCGGGCGTGCCTGCAGATGGCCCGGCCTGTTATCCACTTGCCACAGAGCGATCTCCCTATGGATGCGCAACTGATTGAAACACTGGGCGACGAGCTGTTCCACGCCCTGAACGCACGCCAGAGCCTTACGCCGCTGACCCAGCGTTACCCGGCTATCACCCTTGACGACGCCTACCGGATTTCCCGGCGATTTCTGGCGCGTCGCCAAGCGGTGGGCGAGCAGGTGATCGGCAAGAAAATCGGTGTTACCAGCCGCGCCGTGCAAGAAATGCTCGATGTGCATCAGCCCGATTTTGGTTTTCTAACCGACCGTATGCAGGTTGCCGATGGCAGCGACATCAGCTTTGCTGCCCACCATCTGGTACAGCCACGGGCCGAAGGCGAGATTGCCTTTGTACTGGGCGAAGACCTGCAAGGTACCGATATCAGCGCCAACGATGTGCTGGCGGCCAGCGAATGGGTTATGCCGTGCTTCGAAATTGTCGACTCGCGTATCGAGAACTGGCAGATCCGTATTCAGGACACCGTTGCCGACAACGCTTCATGCGGTGTTTTCGCCCTGGGCCAGCAGCGCATCGATCCTCGTGAACTGGACCTGGCCGAGGTCCAGTTGCACCTGTTCAAGAACGGCCTGCCGGTGGGCAGCGGCCTGGGCTCGGCGGTGCAAGGCCACCCCTGCGCCGCCGTGGCCTGGCTGGCCAACACCCTGGGCCGACTGGGCATCCCGTTTCGCAAGGGCGAAATCATTCTGTCCGGCGCCCTCGCGCCACTGGTACCGGTCGCACCGGGTGACTTCGTCAGCCTGTCGCTGAGCGGCATGGGCGAGATGCACCTGAACTTCGTGCCCTGAGCCTGCGGCCCTCCCTTCTTCCGATCGAGAACAACGCCATGAGCAAAAAGATCAAATGTGCCCTCATCGGGCCCGGCAACATCGGTACCGACCTGCTCTACAAGCTCAAGCGCAGTGAAGTACTGGAGCCCGTCTGGATGGTGGGTATCGACGCCACCTCCGAAGGCCTGGCCCGCGCCGCCGCGCTGGGCCTGAAAACCACCAGCGAGGGCGTCGACGGCCTGCTAACGCATGTACTGGAAGACGGCATCCAGATCGCCTTCGATGCTACCTCCGCGTATGTGCATGCCGAAAACAGCCGCAAGCTCAATGCCCTGGGTGTGCTGATGATCGACCTGACTCCGGCAGCCATCGGCCCCTACTGCGTGCCACCGGTCAACCTGAAACACAACCTTGGCCTGGGCGCGATGAACGTCAACATGGTGACCTGTGGCGGCCAGGCGACCATCCCGCTGGTGGCCGCGGTGTCCAGCGTGCAGCCGGTGGCCTACGCCGAGATCATTGCCACGGCGGCCTCGAAATCGGTCGGCCCGGGCACGCGCAAGAACATCGATGAATTCACCCGCACCACCGCGGCGGCCGTGGAACAGGTTGGCGGCGCAAAAAAGGGCAAGGCAATCATTATCGTCAACCCCGCCGAGCCGCCGCTGATCATGCGTGACACCGTGCACTGCCTGACCGAAACCGAGCCTGACCAGGCAGCCATCACCGCCGCGATTGCCGACATGATCAAGCAAGTCCAGCGCTATGTGCCCGGCTACAAGCTGGTCAACGGCCCGGTGTTCGACGGCAACCGGGTGTCGATTTTCATGGAAGTCGAAGGCCTGGGCGACTACCTGCCCAAATATGCCGGCAACCTCGACATCATGACCGCCGCCGCCGCGCGCACCGCCGAGATGTTTGCCGAAGCACTGCTCAAAGGCGATTTGACCCTGCGTGCCAGCATCCCACAACCTGCCATCGCCTAAGGAGCGCACCATGGACCTTCACGGCAAATCCATCACCGTCCACGACATGTGCCTGCGTGACGGCATGCACCCCAAACGCCACCAGATCACCCTGCAGCAAATGAAAGACATTGCCTGTGGCCTGGACGCCGCCGGTGTGCCGTTGATCGAGGTGACCCACGGCGATGGCCTGGGTGGCAGTTCATTGAACTATGGTTTTCCGGCGCACAGCGACGAGGCGTATTTGTCGGCGGTCATCCCGCTGATGAAAAACGCCAAGGTCTCCGCACTGCTGCTACCGGGCATCGGCACGGTCGATCACCTGCAGATGGCCTACGAACTGGGCGTCAGCACGATTCGCGTCGCCACCCACTGCACGGAAGCAGACGTGTCCGAACAGCACCTTGGCGCGGCACGCAAGCTGGGCATGGACAGCGTCGGGTTCCTGATGATGGCCCATATGAACAGCCCGCAAGGCCTGGTCACCCAGGGCAAGCTGATGGAAAGCTACGGGGCCAATTGCATCTACATCACCGACTCGGCCGGCTACCTGCTGCCCCATGACGTCAGCGCGCGGGTCGCGGCGCTGCGTGCAGCGCTCAAGCCCGAGACTGAAATCGGCTTCCATGGCCATCACAACCTGTCGATGGGCGTGTCCAACTCGATCGCGGCCATTGCCGCTGGCGCTACCCGTATCGATGCCGCGTGCGCAGGCTTGGGCGCGGGTGCCGGCAATACCCCCATGGAAGTGCTGGTGGCCGTCTGCGACCGCATGGGCATCGAAACCGGCGTGAGTGTGTTTGGTATCCAGGACGTTGCCGAGGACCTGGTGGTGCCGATCATGGACTTCCCGATCCGCAGCGACCGCGATGCCCTGACCATGGGCTATGCCGGTGTCTACGGCTCGTTCCTGCTGTTTGCCAAGCGTGCTGAAAAAAAGTACGGCGTCCCGGCGCGGGAAATTCTTGTCGAAATGGGCCGGCGCGGCATGGTCGGCGGGCAGGAGGACATGATCGAAGACACCGCCATGACCCTGGCCAGGCAACGCCAAGCCAGCGCCTGACCGCTTCACGGGGCCCAGGCACAGCTTGGGCCATTGCCCATCTCTGCGGTTTGACCGGGAGTCATCCATGAGCAGTACGCACCCTCAACCCATCGGCTGGCGCAGCCATGGTCTGCTGTTTGTGCTCGCGATGATGTACGCCGATAACTTTGTCGGGCGGCAGATCATTGCCGTGATGATCGAACCGCTCAAACAAGAGTTCGGTGCCAGCGACACCGCCATGGGCCTGGTGTCGGGCCTGGCCTTCGCTGCCGTCTATGTGCTGCTGGGCCTGCCTGCCGGGCGCCTGGCCGACCGCCTGTCACGCACACGCCTGCTGGCCATCACCTGCTCGTTGTGGGCGCTGGCAACGGTGGCCTGCGGCCTGTCGACCAGCTTTGCGATGCTGGTGATCGCGCGCATGGCGGTAGCAGTCTTCGAGTCACCAAGCACCTCGACCTCGATGTCGATCATTGCCGATATCTACCCACCGCACCGGCGTTCTTTTGCCATCAGTTGCTACACCGCCGCGCCGACGTTTTCGACCATCGTTGCCCTCAGTGCCGGCGCCTGGGTGGTCGACCAATATGGCTGGCGCAGCGCTTTTTTTGCTGTCGCCCTGCCCTCCCTGCTGATCAGTGCGGTGTTTGCCTTTGTGATGCGCGACCCGGTACGTGGTCGCTTCGACCTCCCCCATAGCCACGCCAGCCAGGCTGCACCGCCCATTCAAAGCCTGCTGGGCTGTGCTCGTGCACTCATGGCACAACCGGCCTACCGTTGCCTGGTACTGGCTTGCGGCATCACCACCTTCAGCGCCTACGCCTTTGCCATGTGGAATGCCAGCTTCCTGGTGCGATCGCATGACCTGCCCCTGCACTACGCCGGCCTCCTGGCCGGCTTGGTCGGTGGCACCTTTGCCGGGCTCGGGGCGTTGTTCAGTGGGTGGCTGACTGACCGCTTGGTGATCAGGAGCCAGCAGTGGCAAATCGGCATTCCGCTCATCGGCCATGTGGTTGGCAATTGCGCGTTGGTCATTTACCTGCTTTGGCCACGTGACATCCTGCTGCATGCGGGTCCGGTTCCGGTACCCAGCGCGATGCTCTGGTGCGCGCTGGGCAGCTTTTTCTCGGTATGGTGGGTGGGCCCGTGCTTCTCGGTGTTGACTCAGTTGGTGCCCGCCCACCGCCGGGCGACCGCCGTCGCCCTGCAGACCATCATCTCCACCTTGTGCGGGGTCGGTATCGGCCCATTGGCAACCGGGCTACTGAGCGATGTACTGATGCCATTGCTGGCGGACGAGTCGCTGCGCTATGCCCTGCTGCTGGTCAGTCTTACCATTGTCATACCGATCGTGCTGCTCTGGCGGACCTATCAGCACCTGGCCGCCCCCTCGCGGCTTTCTGCCTATGCCTGAAACCTGAACATTGGCGCAGAATCGCCGATGAACTAGTTGAAACGGACGATCCACCCGCACATTCCCTACGTTACCGTCCTTGTCAGACCCCCGCTGCCCCGCGTTCGCAATATCAATGACTGGAGAGCTTATGAGGATACTGGTAAGCGTCAAACGAGTGGTCGACTACAACGTCAAGGTTCGGATCAAGGCGGACAACTCCGGCGCCGACCTGGCTAACGTCAAGATGGCCATGAACCCCTTCTGCGAAATCGCCGTGGAAGAAGCCGTGCGCCTGAAGGAAAAAGGCGTTGCGACCGAGGTCGTCGTCGTTTCCGTCGGCCCGACCACTGCCCAGGAGCAACTGCGTACCGCCCTGGCCCTGGGTGCCGATCGTGCCATCCTGGTAGAAGCCGCTGACGAGCTGAACTCCCTGGCGGTGGCCAAGGCGCTGAAAGCCGTTGTCGACAAGGAGCAGCCGCAGTTGGTCATCCTTGGCAAGCAGGCCATCGACAGCGACAACAACCAGACCGGCCAGATGCTGGCTGCGCTGACCGGCTACGCCCAGGGCACCTTCGCCTCCAAGGTCATCGTTGCTGGCGACAAGCTGAACGTCACCCGTGAAATCGATGGCGGCCTGCAGACCGTGTCGCTGAACCTGCCAGCCATCGTTACTACCGACCTGCGCCTGAACGAGCCACGCTATGCGTCGCTGCCGAACATCATGAAGGCCAAGAAGAAGCCGCTGGAGACCGTTACTCCAGACGCGCTGGGCGTTTCCCTCGCCTCCACCAACAAGACCCTGAAAGTCGAAGCGCCGGCTGCCCGCAGCGCTGGCATCAAGGTCAAGTCGGTGGCCGAACTGGTCGAGAAGCTGAAGAACGAAGCGAAGGTAATCTGATATGACTATCCTGGTTGTCGCTGACCTTCTACAAGGTCCGGAAAACGGTGCAGTAGCCCCGTCCACCCTGAACACTGTCGCCGCAGCCGCCAAGATCGGTGGTGATGTGCACGTGCTGGTTGCTGGCCAGAACGTCGGCGGCGTTGCCGAAGCCGCTGCCAAGATCGCTGGTGTGGCCAAGGTGCTGGTTGCCGATAACGCCGCCTACGCCCATGCTCTGCCGGAAAACGTCGCGCCCCTGATCGTTGCTCTTGTTGAACAAGGCGGGGCAAAGGGCTACAGCCACGTGCTGGCCCCGGCCACCACCAATGGCAAGAACATCCTGCCGCGCGTTGCCGCGCTGCTGGACGTGGACCAGATCTCCGAGATCATCTCGGTCGAGTCCGCCGACACCTTCAAGCGCCCGATCTATGCCGGTAACGCCATTGCCACCGTGCAATCGAGCGCTTCGATCAAGGTCATCACCGTGCGTACCACCGGCTTCGACCCAGTCGCCGCTGAAGGTGACTCGGCTGCTGTCGAAGCTGTGAGTGCCGCGCACAACGCCGGTATCTCGGCCTTTGTCGGTGAAGAGCTGGCCAAGTCCGACCGCCCAGAGCTGACCGCTGCCAAGATCGTCGTTTCCGGCGGCCGCGGCATGGGCAACGGTGACAACTTCAAGCACCTGTACAGCCTGGCCGACAAGCTTGGCGCTGCTGTGGGTGCGTCGCGCGCCGCAGTCGACGCAGGCTTCGTGCCGAACGACATGCAGGTCGGCCAGACCGGCAAGATCGTTGCGCCACAGCTGTATATCGCCGTCGGTATCTCCGGCGCAATCCAGCATCTGGCCGGCATGAAAGACTCCAAAGTGATCGTTGCGATCAACAAGGACGAAGAAGCGCCGATCTTCCAGGTGGCCGACTACGGCCTGGTCGCTGACCTGTTCGAAGCGGTGCCAGAGCTGGAAAAGCTGGCGTGACCCGCCTGCCTGGTTTTTGAAGAAGCCCGGCCCTCTCACAAAGGGTCGGCTTGCAAATGCTTCTTCAAAAAAGCCCGGGTACGATCCTGCACCGGGTTCCTCAGGATGTCCCCCGGAGCCCCTTGTTCCACAACAACCCCGCCATCCATGAATACGATCTGGTCAGCAACCTCGCCGGCAAAGCGCATCTCATGCGTGACGATCAACATGGTCATGTGCTCCGCTGCCAGTTGCTTCATTACCAGGTTCACCTCTTCCACAAGCTCCGGGTCCAGGGCTGAGGTCGCTTCATCGAACAACATCACCTTGGGTTGCATGGCCAACGCCCGGGCAATGGCCACGCGCTGCTTCTGCCCACCGGACAAGCGCGACGGATATTCGTCGATCTTGTTGGCCAGCCCGACCTTTTGCAGGTACTCCAGGGCCAGCGCTCTGGCCGCAGTTTTCGAGTAGCCTTTGAGCTTCACAGGCCCTATCGCGACGTTTTCACAGACGGTGAGGTGCGGGAACAGATTGAAGTGTTGAAACACCATGCCCATTTGCTGGCGCACCCGATTGATGTGCTGCTCGAAGGCTCGGCCTTTCAAGGGCCGGTTGACCTGAGCACCATCCAGCCAGATTTCACCGCCATTGAGCACTTCGAGATGGTTGATCGACCGCAGCAAGGTGCTTTTGCCAGAGCCACTCGGGCCGATGATAGCGAAGATCTGCCCACGCGAGACCGACAGGTCGATGCCCTTGAGCACCTCAAGTGCGCCGTAGGCTTTGCGAGCGCCCTTCACTTCTACCATAGCGTTGTTGTTCATCGTGACATCTCGACCTTGGCTTCAATAAGATGCAACCCGGCCTCGAGTACCAGATTGGCCACGTAGTAGATCACTGCGACGGCGATATAGAATTCGAACGGGCTGTACGTTTCGCTGACGGCCAACTGGGCGCTGTAAACGAGTTCGGCGATACCGATGATCGACACCAGTGAAGTGTCCTTCAGCAACACAATGAGGTTGTTCCCCAGTGGCGCAATAGTTTTTCTGAGCGCCTGCGGAACAATGATGTAGCGCTGGGTCATGGCTTTGCTAAGGCCAATCGAGCGCGCGCCCTCTATCTGGCCTGGGTCGACCGCCTCGATCCCGGACTTGATCACCTCGGCGTTGTACACCGCAAAATGCAGGCTTAGCCCGATTATTCCCGCAGCCAGCGCCGGAATATCGATACCGACCTGAACCAGCCCGTAATAGATCAGATACAGTTGCAGCAACAATGGCGTGCCCATCAACAGCCAGGTCACGAAACGCACCGGCAATGCCATGGCTTTCGGCGCATACAGGTCGATCAGGGCAAACAGCACACCCACCGCCAGGCTGATGACGCTGGAACAGAGAAACATGACAACCGTCCACCATAGGCCGGTTGCCAGCATTTCATAGTAAGGCGTGATAACACTCAGGTTGAACCCTTCCACTGGCACTCCTCACTGGGTTGCGTAGCGCCGGTCCAGCACTTCCACCAGGTACTTGACCGCGTAGACCATGACGATATAAAGCAGCGCCGACACCATGAATATCTCGAACGGTTTGTAGGTCGAACTGATGAAGCGCTGCGCGGTGTAAGTCAGTTCAACCACCGAAATGGCCGACACCAGGGCAGAACCCTTGATCAGCCCGATAGCATTTACGCCAAGCGGCCTGATCATCAGCTTCATTGCCTGGGGAATGATGATGAACAACAGCGTCTGGCTGCGGCTGAAGCCAATCGACCGTGCGCCCTCCGCCTGGCCTGGGTCGACATTATCGATAGCCCCTCGAATGGACTCCGACATATACGCCGCTATATTCATGCCTAATCCGATCACCGCAGCAGCAAACGGCTCAAGCTCAATACCTATTTGTGGCCCACCAAAATAGATAATGAACAACTGCACCAGGCAGGGTGTACCGCGAAATACGCTGACGTAAATCTTGGCTGCCCACCGCAAGATAATAAATGGCGATAACCGGCACGCCACCAGAACGATTGCAAGGAGTAAACCCAGCAAGAGTGAGAGCAACGAGATTTGCACAGTTACCCAGGCGGCTTCCAGGAAGAACGGGTAGGTGCGATGGATCAATGACAGGTCCATAAAAACCACTCACAGAATTCAGCCAACCCGGCCCAACCTGTCGTCAGGCCAATCCAGGTGTGCATCAGCGAATGTCGCTACCCACCCATTTCATGGAGATTTCTTCATAGGTGCCATCGGCCAGGATCTCGTCCAGGGCCTTCTGCAACTGGGCCTTGAGTTCAGGGTTGTTTCTGCGAATGGCAATGCCCAGGCCTTCACGACCACCCTGCTCGTCCGGCAGGCTGATGATCCGCACCTTCTGCCCGGTCTCTTTTACCGCAACCATGACCGGAATACTGTCCATCACTACCGCGTCGATACGACCGGCTTCCAGGTCCACCAGCATTTCCGGTAAGCCTTTATAGGTGCGCACTTTAAGATTGCCGCGATTACGCGCCCATTTGTCATGCGAGTCGCCCAGCGTAACGCCGACGGTGACATCCTTGAGGTCATCAAGCCCCTTGATCGGAGAGTCTTCCTTGACGCCGATGGTACGGCCTGCGTGGTAATAAGGGCCTACAAAGTCAACGGCTTTCAGCCGCTCGGGCGTAATGGTCATTGAGGCGATGACAGCGTCATATTTCTTGGCCAACAGCCCGGCGATAATGCCGTCAAACGGTGTGGTAATAATTTTTATATTCACGCCCAAACGCTGAGCGAGTGCTTCACCAATAGATGCATCGAAACCGACAATTTCATTCTTTTCATTGGCAAAGCTGAAGGGGGAGTACTGGCCACTCATTGCCACGCGCAGTACTTTTGAATGTTGAACGGCCTGCAAATCATCGGCGTGCGCCATGCCGTGAGAAAATAATGCAGCCGCTGCAACAGCGGTGGAAGCCAGTAGCATCCTGGTTTTTCTTGCCAGCATCGAGGCACTCCTTGGAAGTTTCTATTTCTTATTTTCCTGGGCGCTGAAGTCCCAACCTTCACTGAGAGCTTTGCACACTGAAACCTTGAAATCACCCTGCAATGTGCGTGTTCGGGTGGCACATTGCCGGAATCGGCCGACATAGTGTCGGCGCTACTTCGGGCTTTGGAATAACTGGAGTAATGTCTGGCGGTGCACTAAAAACAATCGAGTACTCGGCTGGTTTGCCCCCTGCACTTTACCGGGGCAGCCGGTCATTTACCGGTGATCAGGCGGGAGTGTCAGCATTGCGCGAATTAGACGTCAAAGATCGGGAAATCCTCGAAATACTCTCCAAGGAAGCGCGTGTGGCACTTAAAGCGCTGGCAGCAAGAGTTGGCCTGTCAAGAAGTGCCACCAGCGAGCGGGTTTTGCAATTGGAGCGTACTGGGGTCATTCGCGGATATCGCGCCGACATCGGTGAAATCGATGCCAATGTCATACGAGCAATCATCCTGGTAGCGCTGAAACGTACACCGGCACTTGGGTTGTTGGACCTTCTGGCACAGAACGCCCAAGTCAAACGGGTTTCATCGGTCAGCGGGCAGCTCGACCTGATTGTGGAGGTTGAAGCACGGACGATTGATGATTTGAACCGTGTACGGGACGCCGTGGCGTGCCACGACTCTGTAGACGACATCACCACGGCGGTAGTGCTGCGGCGTGACATAGACCGGCAGAAGGCGTGATGCAGGAGCGGCCTTGTGTCGCGAAAGGGCTGCGAAGCAGCCTGCGCAGCCCTATCGCGGCACAAGGCCGCTCCTTGTATGTTGTGCCTAGCCTGAGCGATTGAGCCATTGCCGGCAAAATTGCCACGATGGGTATCCGCACCGGTGAGCAGACCATCTTCGATTACCTGATCTAGCCGCCGAACCGGGCCAAGGAGGCACTGGTCTCAAGTCATGCAAAGTACCTGTAGGAGCAGCCTTGTGCTGCGAAGAGGCCATGGCTGGCGAAGATGATCTTTTGCCTTGCCGGCCTCTTCGCAGCACAAGGCTGCTCCTACAAGGGCATGGCAAGCCTGAGCGATTGGGCCATTGCCGGCAAAATTGCCATGGGGATATCCGCACCGGTGAACCATTTGATACGGCCAAGCTTTTCAGCTCTGAGCACCTTAGAAAAGCTTGACCGCCAACAGAGCATTTACAGGGACCGCGCAATCTGTAAGGGCTACTTCAAGGCTGCCACAAAGCTGTCTTTCAGCACCTCGAGAAGGAAGTCGGCATTGGCCCGGCTGAAAATCATTGAAGGACGCATTTTCAGCACGTTGTCATGCGGGCCTTCAGTGCCGATCAATACGCCGCGTTCCCTGGCGCCATCAGCCACTTTCCGGGCCAGGGCCGTGGCCGGCGCCTTCGACTTGCGGTCGGTCACCAGGACGATGCCGAGAAACAGCCCCAGCCCGCGCACATCACCAATCACTTCAAATTGCTGCTGAAGCTTGCGGAAACCCTCGAGCAAGTAATTGCCGACGTTCAAGGCGTTTGCTTTCAACTGGTCGCGCTCGATTGCATTGAGCACCGCCAGGCCTACCGCGCAAGACACGGGGTTGCCGGCGAAGGTATTGAAATACTCCATGCCGTTATTGAAGGCATCGGCAACCTCACGGGTGGTCACAACCGCCGACATCGGGTGGCCGTTGCCAATCGGTTTGCCCATGGTGACGGCATCCGGCACCACGCCCTGGGTCTCGAATGCCCACCAGTGGCTACCGACGCGGCCAAACCCGACCTGCACCTCATCGGCCAGGCACAGCCCACCCTCGGCGCGAACCATGGCGTAGACCTCCTTGAGGTAGTTGTCAGGCAGGAACACCTGGCCTGCCACGCTGGGGATCGACTCGGCAAGGAAGAACCCGGGGCCCTTGCCTGCCTTGCGCATGGCATCCAGCTGCTCTGCTACCGACTCGGCAAAGCGCTTGCCGTGCTGTTCCACTGGCCAGTGCTCAGGCGCGTAGTAGCTGTCCGGGACCACCGCCTCGTATACATGCGCTGCCCTGCCCTTGCCGGCCTTGCGTTTGTACTTGTAAGGGCTAAGGTCGATGAGTTCTTGCGTAGTGCCGTGGTAGGCCCAGTCCAGCACGATCGCCTGGTCACTGCCGGTGTAGTTGCGCGCCATGCGCAGCATCAGGCTGTTGGCTTCACTGCCCGAACAACCAAAGGAGGCTACGCAAAGTCCCTCTGGCAGCGTACCCGTCAGGCGTTCGGCGTATTCGACGATGTTGTCGTGCAGGTAGCGGGTGTTGGTGTTGAGTAGCGCAGCCTGGCGGGTCAAGGCCTCGACCACGTCGGGGTGGCTATGGCCCAGGTGGCACACGTTGTTGAAGCAGTCCAGGTAGGCGCGCCCGAAGTTGTCGATCAGCCATACGCCATCACCGCGCACGAACTTGATCGGGTCGCTGTACGAAATCGACAGGTTCGGTAGCAGCAGTTCCTTGCGCCTGGCAATGATCTGGGCCTTGGTCAGCCCTTGCTGGGTGTAGGTCTCTGGCGGGATACCCGCCAAGGTCGAGGCATCGGGGAACAGGTCGGCCCACACTTCGCGGTACTCTGGCTCACCCACGCCAATGACCTCGCTCGCGCTCAGCTGAGTATCGGTGGTCATCTGCAGGTGCAGGTGGGGAATCCAGCCGCCGTTTTCAAGATCGGTGCCCATGTAGCCGACCAGGTCGCCAGCTTCGAGCTTGTCACCGGCTTTCAAGCGGCTTAGCGCTTCATGGGCCATATGCCCCCACAGGGTCAGGAATGGCGGGCAACCGGGTGGCGTGTGCTCGATCATCACCAGGCCACCATACCCCAGCGGGTCTGGTTCAACCTCCACGCTTCTGACAGTGCCGGCGACCGGCGCGTACAACGGCGTACCCGCTGGCATCACCAGGTCGACACCGACATGCAGTGTGCGGCGTTGCCCCTTGATGAAGCGGGACTCGAACGCGCTGTCGGTGTAGATGGTGCGCAACTCGCCCCAAGGCCCGATGGCCAACGGCACCTTGTGAGCAGCAGAGAACTCTTCCCACCAACGGGTTGCATCTGCAGGGCGTTGCTCAGCCGAGGCGATGGTCATCTCGTGGGTGGCGTCGCCAAACGGGGCAATCACCTTGTTCAGGATGGCGGCAGACGGGCGTACCAGGTCGGCGAAGGATTTGTGGTTGTCCGCAATCCAGCGGCGGACATCACCCGCGCCTTCGATGGCATCAAAACCACAGGCCTTGCGCAGGATGCCGGTGGCCAGCCGTGGGTTCATCGCATCAAGCTGTTCCAGCAGGCGCCAGGCAGGCGCTTCACTGATCGCCAGGTAGGGGTTGTCGTCTGTCTGGTCATGCCGGGAAGCGGAGAAAGTGACGCTGATGACCAGGCGCATGGCGATCAGGTTGAACAACACATCAAGCTCTTGCGCTTGCAGCGGGTACTTTTCATGGAAACCGGCGACCAGCGCAGCAGCGGCGCCGATTGGGTCGTCCATGTCGAGAATGGCGTAGGCACTGGCGATCGCAACCTCGGCTATCAGCACGGTATGCACGGCATCGCCAAAGTCGATGAAGCCAGTCACGGTACTGGTAGTTTCGGCATCGACCAGAATGTTCCAGTCGTTGGCATCGTTGTGGATCACCTGGGCCCGCAGGGAAGCCAGCCTTGGCTGTACAGACTGTTCGAACTGGGTGATGAAGCGCTCGGCAATGGCCCGGCGTTCAGGGCTCTTTATGAAGTGCAGGCGCGAACGGGAGCGCGCAGCATGGCGCAGATCCCAGTCAAGGTCGCGGACCGCGCCCGGGTGCATGAAGCCCTGCAGCGCGCGATCGAGTTCGCCGAGTGCCTGGCCGAAGTTGCTCATCAGTGCAAATGAGCGCCTGGCCTCGGCAAGTGGCGTGCCGGCCAACCAGCTGACCAGGCGCACTGCGTGCTTTTCACCTGTGGCACCGGTCACCGACGGCAGGTAGTCGCCAGCCACGCTGGCCCGCAAGTGAGGCACGCCCAGATGCCCGCCGTGCACGGCCAGGTGATCGAGCAGCGCGGTTTGAAACTCGCTTTCTACCCTGGGCTCGCTGGCATTGACGATTTTGAGTATCCAGCCCGCATCCAGGCCCGTCTGCAGCCGGTAATTGCGATCACGCTCCCCGTCCAGGGGCGTGGCAGTGCCACAGACATTGAACAAATCTTTTGCGAGGCCCTCTGCATCGCTTGCCGAAAACCGAGGTGCCGGGTGGGAAAGGTCTGTCATATCATCACGTTCCGAGCGAGCAAATTGTTTTTTCAATAGCTTGTCATGCACCACCGAAACCGACACCCTGCATACGGTCGGGATCAACAGGCATTATGCCGGTTCTGACCGGCATAAAGACGGCGAGCTAATCAGGTGCTGCAATGCGTGAGCTGGATGCAAAAGATCGTGAGATTCTTGAAGTACTTTCGAAGGACGCGCGCATTGCGCTCAAGGCATTAGCCGGCCGCATAGGCCTTTCCAGAAGCGCCACGACCGAACGGGTTGCCAACCTTGAACGCAGCGGGATCATTCGTGGTTATCGGGCGGATATCGGCGAGATTGACGCCAATGTGATACGCGCGATCTTGCTGGTAACGTTACAGCGCACGCCTGCCATGGGGCTGCTTGACCAGCTGGCTACGGACGCCCGCGTGCGACGGGTTTCCTCGGTGAGCGGTCAGCTTGACCTGGTGGTTGAAGTGGAGACCCGGACCATCGACGACCTCAACCAGGTTCGCGACAATGTGGCACGCCACGAATCCGTGGATGACATTACCACGTCGGTAGTCCTGCGCCGTGATATCGACCGCCAGGGTGCCTGACGACCTGCAAGATGGCACGGGCTTCACCGGTGCCATCCACGCCGGGTGTATCAAGTTTCGCGTATATGCCGCCCCTGGCGTTCCTGCCGCTCCTTGGCCTCAATGCTCAGTGTCGCCGTTGGCCGCAGCAGCAAGCGCTTGAGGCCGATGGGCTCACCGGTGTCCTTGCACCACCCGTACTCACCCCGTGCAATGCGCACCAACGCTTCGTCGATCTTGTCCAGCAGCTTCTTTTCCCGCTCAAGCAAGCGCAGCTGCCATTGCCGCTGCTCTTCCACAGTGCCCAGGTCAGATGGGTCGCTGGTTGGCTCGAATGCGCGCATCAGCTCGAACTCGCTGGATATTCGCGCTTGCAGCTCATGGCGCTGCGACAACAACAGGTCGCGGAAGAACCCCTGCTGGCGGGCATCCATGTAGGTCTCTGCAGGCATGCAAAGCAGTTCTTGTTCGGTCATGTCTATACGCTCGCGGCAGCATTCGAAGGTCGGGCCCGGGTTGCAAATGAATCGTCACTTGGCTTATTTTGTTACTGTATAACATTCGCTAAGGAGTTCTACAATGAAACCAGGCATTCACCCCGACTACCGCCCCGTTCTGTTTCACGATGTGGCTGCCAGTGCCTTCTGGCTGATCCGCTCGACCATCGAAACAGACAAGACCCACGTGCACACCGATGGCGTCAGCTACCCCTACGTCACCCTCGACGTTTCCAGTGCCTCGCACCCGATCTATACCGGCCAGGAACGCAAGGCGAAGGCCGAGGGCCGGGTGGCTGGCTTCAACAAGCGGTTTGCAGGTTTTACTGCCAAGTAGGAAAAAGCCGCTTTCGGATCAGGGAAAGCGGCTTTTCCAACCCATCATCGCGCAGCCTCAAGCCGCCCAGGTTTCCTGAAGATGGCGCCATAACACGCGTCCCTCTACAGCACTGAAAAGTGCGGTCGAGATCCGTGCCTTCGCTTTCTGGCCGGGCAAATGGTGCGTCTCGCGATAGCACACCACTGCACCCTCCGGCCATTGTGCGATGGTTTCCAGTTCGGCGACCTCAATGCTCAACCCTGGCTGAGACCCTGCACGCTGAGCAAACAGGGATGAAACATCGCCCAGGCCTACTTGAGCCCCGGCAGGTGTGACCATCGCAAAATCCGCGTGAAACCGCTCGACCATGGCTGCAACAGAACCCTCCCCCCTGGCAAAGAGCGCCTCGATCAATACGTGCAGATCAATGACTTCTTTCAGATACCGATTCATCGCGTTCCTTTCGTTTGACAAGTGAGCGTATCCGCAGACAGAACAGGACTGCCAGGCAGGTTGCCTGCACCCCTCCTGCCAGCATGAATGTGGCTTGGTAGGCTTGCCGAGCCCCCAAGAGCATGGTCAGCAAGCTGAATACCAGGCTGACGGCTGTCACGCCCAGGCAGAAGCTCAACTGCCGGTTCAGGGCCCACAGGGTACTGGCCTGGCCAAGTTCGGATGAGGCCAATGCTGCAAAGGCAGCGCTTTGCGCGACGCTGGTGCATAAGCTCCCCCCGACACCGAGCAGCGCGTAGGCAACCATGAGAGAAGACGTGCTGGAAGCCAGCGCCAGCAGCGCATAACCCGGTATCTGCAGCGCCAGCCCCAGCAGCAGTAACGGAGTGGGCCCGAATGATCTGTAACACCAGGTGGTGCACGCGATCGCCAGCGCTGCCCCCAAGGTCCAGGTCAACATCAGGCTGCCCGCTTCGCTTGCGGTCCATCCAAGGTCGGCCTGAAGGTAAAGCATGGCCAACAGGTTCACCCCGATGAACAGGCCCGGCACAGCCAGGTACAACATCATCGATCCGGCGAAAACGGGCTCGCGCATCACCGAAAAGTCCAACAGGGGTGCAGCGATACGCCGTGAGTGACGCAGGTAGCTGCCGAGCAAGATTGCCGCCAGTGCGGCCCAGGCCACAGCCATGCCACCCTGGCCACCACCCGCATCAGTCATACCCAGCAAGCCGCTGGCCACCCCTCCCCCAGCCAGTAGCAAGCCTTTGCCATCAAAGGGTTCATTGCGCGCGGATGCCGGTGAGCGCGGTAACCAACAAGCACCCAGAAGCAAGGCCAGCAGTGCCATGGGAAGACTGGCGAGCAGCACCCACTGCCAAGACATCCGTTGCGACAACCAACCGCCTGCCAGGGGTGATACGGCTGGCGCTAGCAAGCCTATGGCCATGATCGCCATGGTCACCCTTGGCCGCTCATGCGCCGAATACAGGCGGTAGACCAGTGCCTGGCCCAGGGGAATGAACAGCCCGGCTGCAAAACCCTGCAGGCCGCGTAAAGGTAACAGCGTTGCCATCTGCCCCGACCAGGCGATCAGCAGTGTGGCGCCTGAGAAAAACACCAGTGAGCCGAGCAGCACCGGGCGCTCGCCCATGCGCTGCCCCAGCCATCGGCTGGGCAACATCCCCAGCATCAGCCCGAGGAGATAGGCCGTACTCACCCAAGCCAGCGTGGCGACATCAGCGTGCAGGGCTTCACCTATTTTCGGTGAAACCACGGCGGTGATGAAGGTATTGATCAGGTCTACGAAGAAACCCAGCAAGTAGAACAGCGTGATACGACGACGCAGGTTGAGTAAGGCCACGGTGAACTCCAGTCAGCGAGCGTGACTGTACCCCTGCACCGACAGCGACATAAGTGCTGTAATATCGCCCAGACTGTTAACTGATTTTTGACAATCATGCTCGACCTCAATCGCGTTGCCAGCTTTGTCGCCGTTGCAGATAGCGGCAGCTTTACCAAGGCTGCCCAGTTGCTGGGCCAGTCCAAGGCGCGGATCAGCTTCAATGTACGGCGTCTGGAAGCTGAGCTGGGCGCCAGCCTGCTGGCCCGTAACACCCGCCGCACCGTGCTGACCGATTGCGGTGAACGGTTTCTGCTTGAAGCGCGTCAGCTGTTTGACCAGGTGGAGCGCGCGACAGCCAGCGTGCAACAGTCATCCGCGGGGCTTGGCGGGCGGTTACGCGTCACCAGTACCTCCGCCTTTGCACAGCGTGCAGTGCTGCCGGTGCTGGCAGACATGGCAGAAGCTCATCCCGATCTGTCGATCGAGCACGTAGCGTCATCGCACCTCTGTGACCTGGTTGCGGAACGCTTCGACGTGGCAATCCGGCTAGGCGAGTTGGCGGACTCCGATTACAAGGCCGCCAGGATTGGCGACTATGCCTTGCAGCTGGTCGCCAGCCCGGCGTATCTGCTACGGCACCCGGTTGGCTCAACGGAGGCGCTGGTCAACGTGCACTGGCTGGCTCATACGCACCTGAGCGATGCACCCTGGCGCTTCTTCAACTCACAGTCCATGACCCAAAGCTGCCAGTTCGTGCGCCCGTCCCGCTTTCAGGCAGATAGCGCAGAGGCGTTGCTGGACATGGCCTTGCGCGGGCTCGGGGTTGCGCTTCTGCCAAGCTGGTTGGTAGACGACGCCATCGCGAAGGGTAAGCTCAGCGCCGTCCTTGACCCACAACACTTTGCGCGGCAACCCATTCATGCGTTGTACCGCAACAGCATGTATGTACCTGCTGCAACACGCGTTTTCATTGACCAGCTGGCAGCCCGATGGGCCCTTGAGGAAACCGGGCTGTAACAGCCATATCACGTTGCTGGCACAGCACGCATGCGTGCAAGCACGCCCTGAATCTCGCCAACCAACTGCCGGGTTGCCTCGTCGATCGTCCCTTCATTACGGCACAGCACCCAGCCGTGCGCTGCAACGGCACGCTCGAACGCCGCGGTACAGGCCACCTGTTCATCCAGGTTGTGGATCACCGTACTGCCCAGCCCACGCGTACGCGACGCGGCCCGTGCCCATGAGGTTTCAGGGGCTGTGACAACCCCGACATGCAAATCCGGTACTTGCACCTTTCGTTCGAAGTTCAGGCGCAAGATCTGGTCAAACGGTACCGTGCGGCGGAACGCAGCGTCAGAGGGGTACCAGCGATCAATCAGGATGATGCTGTCAGCTGGCTGCCTGGGCAGCACATGCCGGGAAATCCAGGCGCGGCTCTCGGCAAAGCGCTCGCACACCTTGAACTCCAGGTCCCGGCATGGGCTTCTGGCAAGCTGGTTGACCAGAGCCATGGTCTCGCCCCGGCAAGGGTCGTTCTTTCTTTCACAAAGGCGGATCACCTTGTTCCCGTCCAGCCGCAAGGCTTGAGTGACGGCCTCCAGCAGCGTGGTCTTGCCGGTACCCTTGGGCCCATCAATGGAAACAAACAGCGGGCGGTTCATCGTTCAATACCAATAGGCTCAGGCGCGGGATAAGACCATTGATCGTGGCTCGTCTTCAAGAAATTCTCTTTCTACGTCAACCCTGAGCCTTCCAACCCACTTGTTCAAGGGCCGCCAGCAACCGCTTACCGTCCAGGCCCGGCACCTCTCGCCCATCCTCTGCCTGCATGGTCCTGCCTGCCAGGATCGCGTTGACGATGGCCTCTTCTACCGCCTCGGCTGCGGCCGCGAACAGTGGCGATATATGGTCGTTGTTGACCATCGCCACTTGCGCCGTCCTCGGCAGATCGCGGCGATTGTAGTCGGCAGGCGCCAGCCCGGTGTTCCCCGTCGAGAATGCCAGGAAGATATCGCCACTGGAGTCATCGGTGCCGCCGCCCGTGCGGGCAATACCCAGCGCAGCACGTTGCGCCAGGCGTTGGCACTGATGCGGCAGCAGCGGTGCATCGGTGGCCAGTACCACCACGATCGAGCCCATGCCGGGGGTATCCTGCTGGTCAAATGGCGTGGGCAGGTCAAGCAACACCCGGCCGACGGGATAGCCATCCACCCGCAGATCGCGGCGCTGGCCATGGTTGGCCTGGACAAAGGCCCCCACGGTCCAGCTACCCTGCTCTGCCGGCAATACCCGCGACGCGGTGCCGATGCCGCCTTTGAATTCATGGCAGATCATGCCGGTACCGCCGCCTACCGCACCCTCGGTCACCGGCCCGCCACAGGCAGCCCCCAGTGCTTGCTGCACCAAGTCCGCATTTACATGCTGGCCCCAGATGTCGTTCAGCACGCCGTCGTAGGTCTCCATCACCACCGGCATGCACCAGTAGGTCGACGCGTCCGCCAGGGTTGCATGCTCATGGGCGATGAGTGCATCGCGCACCACGCCGACACTGTGCGTGTTGGTGGTGGCAATGGCTGTCGTCAACAGGCCCGCTTCACGAATCCACTCCAGGCCGGTGGCGTCGCCATTGCCATTGAGCACATGGCAGCCGGCAAAGCACGGTTGGTGGCGCGCCGCTCCTTCGCGGGGCTCGATGACACTGACGCCGGTGCGTACAGGCTTGCCGCCGTGGTGCTTGTCCAGGGTGGCGTGGCCAACCCGTACACCCGGCACATCGGTAATGGCGTTGTGGGGGCCAGGCCGACCAAGGCCCAGCGTGATACCGAAATCGCGTGCTCGCATCTTGTCTCTCGCTCAAAGGTTCTGGAAGGCCGGGCTCAACTTGCCATACGTGCCGTACAGCAACACGGAGGTAAGCAGAATGCCAAGAATGATGAAAATGTCCCTGGCTGAAGCCGTACTCAACAGGGTCGTCAACAGGTACCCGGCCCCGGTCACCGCAGCCAATGCCGGCAGTGGCCACAGCGGCATCCGGTAAGGATGCTCACGGTCGCGGCGCAGTACGCGGCTGAACAGCGCGCACAGCCCGACTACCAGGTACACGCACAGGATCAGCAGCACGGTGAAGGACGTGAGCTCGGACAGGTTGGAACTGAACGTCAAGGCAGCGGAAGGCACGGCGAGGAACAGCGTGGCCAGCCAGGGCGATTCCCACTTGGGGTGAATGCGGATGAAGGCACGGTTCAGGGTCGGCATCCACAACGCATCCCGCCCGCTGCTGTAGATCACCCGCCCACTCTGGATGACCAGGGCAATGATGGCATTGAACACCGATAGGAAAATCCCGGCGCTGACCAGGCGCGACAGCGTTTCGTTGCCATGGGCCGTCAGCAGGTAACCGATAGGGTCCGGGCTGGCCAGCATTGCCTCAAGCGAGGGTGCACCCACCAGCAGCGCAACCAGCGGGATCACTTCGATGGCCACCACCAGCACCAGTGACCACAAAACTGCCTTGGCAATACCACGCCCGCCACATTTCATGTCTTCGGCCAGCAACACGGCGCCACCATAACCGTTGAAAGAGAACAGCGCAGTGCCCACCGCACCAATCACCAGCGCCCAGGGCGCCGCGTGCAGTATCCCGTTATCGAGTACCAGCGGGCTGACAAGGCTGCTGACCGGTTGCTGGGCGTGGCCAAAGCCCAACACCACGATCACCATCAGTGCTGCCACCTCAAGGAACAGGCAAATGCCGGTGACCCACGCGTTGAGCTTGATGTTGAGAATGCCAAGCAAATAGCCCAGTGCCACAATCACCAAGGCCACCGTCTGCCCGTCAAGCTCGGTGCCGAGCGCTGCATTCAGGTAAGTGGCTGCCCCCGTGGCCAAGACCGGTGGAATGAACACCAGCATCGCCAGCACGGTAAGGAAAGTGGCGTAACCGGCCATCCCGCCAAATACCCGCTTGGCAAACACGTATTCACCCCCTGCCGCACTGTGCGCGCGGCCCAGTTCGGCATAGCAAAGCGCAAACATCAGCGCCAGCACACCCCCCAGCATGAAGGCCCAGATCACACCTGTACCTGCCTGGGCGATAGCAAAGGGCGCAATGACGAAGACGGAGCTTGCGGGTGTGACCGAAGACACGGTGATGGCGACTACATCTGCGACGCTCAGCGTCGGTTTAAGTTTTGGGGTGGGTGCACTACAGGACGTCATTTGTTCATCCTCACGTTGTTGTTAGTGTCGAGGCAGAACCAGGAAGCGAAACGTGGCGGGCTCGACGGCCCGCTTGATAGGTATGAAATCTATGCGGCGCCACCCGCCAGGACAATTCCCACTAAGGGGTACCCCCGGTTGACAGCTGAGGCAAAGCGGGTGCCAATGCGCTACTTCTTTCAAGGACGCTGTCGTGGAAATTCTCTTTCATGAGGTTGCCGGCCACACCGCGCTGGCCAGAACGATCGAGCAGATTGGCAGCCCGCGCTTCTGGCGTCAGCTGATCCTGGTGCTGAGGCACTGGGTGCCGTTCGACAACGCGCTGGCGATGCACTTCCCTCCCCAGGGCGCCCCACAAGTGCTGGAGGAATACGATGCAGCGCCAGCCCCCGCAGCGGGTGAGTTGTACCTCGACGGGTTGTACCTGCTAGACCCTTTCTACCAGGCCGGCCGCGAAGGCTTGGCCAGTGGTTGCTACCACCTGGAAGAAGTGGCCCCGGACCATTTCTGGCAAACGGACTATTACCAGAACTACTTCCAGGACCATGTGCTGGTCGACGAAGTCCAGTTCCTGTTGCAGCTGCCCGATGGGGTGTTGTCGCTGTCACTGGGCATGCGCCGCGCTTTCGACGCAACAGAGCTGGGCAAGCTCAACCTGATCAGTGCCTGGGTGCTGGCACTGCTTGGGCAGCACTGGGCGCGTAGTGGCGTGCCGGTGCCCGTGCAGGCACCGGTTGGCGATGCGTTGGCCAGGTTTGCCCAAGGCCTGTTGTCCGAGCGAGAACTGGAAATCGCCCGCCTTATCCTGCGCGGCTACTCGTCGAAAGCGATGGCGCAACGGCTGGGGATCTCGCCAGAAACCATAAAGGTGCACCGGCGCCACCTGTACGCGAAGCTGAACATCTCGTCTCACCCCGAATTGTTTTCGATGTTCATACGGGCGCTGGGGTTCGCAGATGAACGGGGGGAGACCCCATCAGCCTGAAAAGGCAACCACCCGGCAATGCCCAAGGCGGACAATGCCTGCTAGGCTGACGATGGCGGCCGTCCTGGCAGCCTACTCTTTACCCTTAGGCACGGGCCAAATGACCTTCGACCCACAAGTAAACCTGACCAACTGCGACCGCGAACCCATCCAGATCCCTGGCAGCATCCAGCCCCACGGCTGCCTGCTGGCCTGTGATGCGTCCGCGACAGTGGTGCTGCGCCATTCGGTCAACGCCCCGCATCTGCTGGGCCTGGCAGGCGATATCAACGGCCAGAAGCTGCACACGGTGCTAGGGGACGAGGTAGCCCATACCCTGCGCAACGCACTGGCCCGTACACGCGAAGCCTCGCGCCCTGCACTCAGCTTCAGCGTGATGCTGCCCAACGGCCAGGCCTTCGATATCGCCGCCCACCTGTTCAAAGGTACGGCAATCCTGGAGTTTGAACCGGCCGGTGCCAGCATCGCCGAGCCCATCGAGCTGGCCCGTACCCTGATTGCCCAGCTGCGCGAAATCGACCAGACCAGCAAATTGTTCCGCGACGCTGCCCGCTTTGTCCGGGCCGTACTGGGCTACGACCGGGTGATGATCTACCAGCTCGGCGCAGACGGTGCCGGCAAGGTGGTCGCAGAAGCCAAACGTGGCGACCTTGAAAGCTTCATGGGCCAGTACTTCCCCGCCTCCGACATCCCGCAGCAGGCCCGTGCGCTTTACCTGCGCAACCCGATCCGGGTGATTTCCGACGCCCAGTTCAAAACGGTCGCCATCGAGCCGGTCCTTGACCCGTCAGGCGAACCGCTCGACCTGTCCTACGCGCACCTGCGCAGCGTGTCGCCGGTGCATTGCGAGTACCTGTGCAACATGGGCGTGGGCGCCTCCATGTCGATATCGGTCATCGTCAACGGCGAGCTGTGGGGGTTGATCGCCTGCCACCACTACGCACCACGTACGCTGGCCATGGGGCAGCGGGTGGCCGCCGAAATGTTCGGCGAGTTTTTCGCACTGCATATCGAGACCCTGCGCAGCCGGCAAAAACTCGAAGCCGCCGTACGGGTTCACAAAGCACTGGACACCATCGTGCGCAATGCCAACCAGTCAGCGGACCTCGATGGGTTCTTCCACTCACGCCTGCCGCGGCTGATGTCGCTGATCCCCTGCGATGGCATCGGCATGTCGCTGCAAGGCCGCTGGGCAACGGCCGGGCTGGCAGTGCCCAAAGCTGCCGTGCCCGACCTGTTGCGCCTGGCGGATATGGTCACCGATGGCCGCACCTGGGCGTCCAACCGCCTGTCGATGGTGCTTCCCTCTGCCCAGGCGTACTTCAGCGACGTATCCGGCGTGCTGATCATCCCGATGTCGCAGCAGCCGAGGGATTACCTGATCTTCTTTCGCAAGGAGGTCATCGAGACGCTCGACTGGGCCGGGGACCCGAACAAGACCTACGACAGCGGCGCGCTGGGTGATCGCCTCACGCCACGCAAAAGCTTCGCCATCTGGAAAGAAACCGTTCACCAGCAGTCGCTGCCCTGGACCGAACAGGATCGCCAGTTCGGCGATGCCATCCGCACCGCCATCGTCGAAGTGGTGCTGCACAACAGCGAGCTGCTCGCCAGCGAGCGCTCGAAGGCTGAAGTCCGCCAGCGCATCCTTAACGAGGAGCTCAATCACAGGGTCAAGAACATCCTGTCGCTGATTGGTGCGCTGGTTGCCCACCCGACCTCCGAGAGCCAGACCCTCCAGGACTATGTGGCCACCCTCAAAGGGCGTATCCAGGCATTGTCACTGGCCCACGACCAAGTGGTGCGTGGTGATGGTGGCGGCCGCCTGGCAATGCTGCTGGAGGCCGAGCTTTCACCCTATCGCACGGCTGCCGGGGTGATCGAGCTGCAAGGCCCGAACGTCATCCTCGACGCGCGCGCCTACTCGGTGATGGCCCTGGTGCTGCACGAGCTGGCCACCAATGCGGCCAAGTATGGTGCACTGTCGCGGGCCGGCGGCAAGCTTGCGGTGAGCTGGGCGGTCGACGCCGCCAGCGCCTGTGTCATCAGCTGGCGCGAAAGTGGCGGGCCCACGGTACGCCCGCCCAGCCGCACTGGCTTTGGCTCGGTACTGATCGACCGCAGTATCCCGTTCGACCTGGGCGGCACCAGCACGGTGGAATATTACCCCGAAGGCCTGCAAGGCGTTTTCAGGATCCCTGCCAAGCACCTGACCGTCGCCGAACCGTTCGTACCCGCCATCCCGGCCACGGCCATCGCCCGCGTAGGCGATACCTTTGCAACACGGGCGGACTTGTGCGTGCTGATCCTCGAAGACCAGTTGGTGATTGCAGTCGGCTTGGAGCAGATTCTCAACGATGCTCAAATCAAAGATGTGATCACCGCCAATTCCGAAGCCGAGGCGATGCAATTGCTCTCCCGCCGCACACCGGACGTTGCGATACTGGATGTCAACCTGGGCACCGGCACATCCATTTCCGTGGCCGATGAACTGGTACGCCGTCAGGTTCCATTCCTGTTTGCCACAGGCTATGGCGATGGCATCAGCATTCCCGAGCACTTGAAGGGCGTCCCCGTAGCGCGCAAGCCTTACGACGCCAACAGCATCCTGGCCAGCCTGCAGGGCCTGTTGGATCGCTGAAAGGCGATACCAGGCCGCTCCTCAGGGAAAGGCGCCAGCCTTGCGCTGGCGCCGTACCTCAGGGCTTACACCGCCAGCGCGCGCTCACGCAGCTCGCTGTTGAGGATGCGGTCGTTCTCGCTGTAATCGACCGGGCAGTCGATCACGTGCACGCCTGGGGTCTTGATGCAGTGTTCCAGCAGTGGCAGCAGGCCTTCGGCGCTTTCCACGCGGTGGCCGTTGGCACCGTAGGCTTCGGCGTATTTGACGAAGTCCGGGTTGCCGTAGTCCAAGCCGAAATCGGTGAAGCCCATGTTGGCCTGCTTCCAGCGGATCATGCCGTAGCCATCGTCACGCAGGATCACCACGGTGATGTGCATGCCAAGGCGTACTGCGGTTTCCAGCTCCTGGCTGTTCATCATGAAGCCGCCGTCGCCGCACACCGAGATCACCGGGCGGTCCGGATGCACCAGGTGCGCCGCCATGGCCGATGGCAGGCCAGCGCCCATGGTGGCCAGGGCGTTGTCCAGCAGTACGGTGTTCGGCTTGTGCGCTTTGTAGTTACGGGCGAACCAGATCTTGTAGATGCCGTTGTCCAGGGCAACGATGCCTTCGGACGGCAGTACGCGACGGATGTCGGCAACCAGGCGCTGCGGGTAGACCGGGAAGCGGTTGTCGTCACCACCTTCGGCGATCTGCGCTTCGTTGGCTTCGCGGATGGCCATCAGGCGGGTGAAGTCCCAGTGCGACGTGTCGTTCAGCGCTTCGCTGATCTGCCACACGGCGTTGGCGATGTCGCCGATCACTTCAACCTGCGGGAAGTAAACGGCATCCACTTCGGCAGAGCGGAAGTTGATGTGAATGACCTCGGTGCCACCACGGACCATGAAGAACGGTGGCTTCTCGATCACGTCGTGGCCGATGTTGATGATCAGGTCGGCCGCTTCGACGGCGCGGTGCACGAAGTCACCCGACGACAGTGCAGCGTTACCCAGGAAACGCGGGTGGCGCTCGTCGACCACACCTTTACCCATCTGCGTGGTGATGAACGGGATGCCAGTCTTGTCGATCAGTTGCTTGAGGACCTTGGCAGTCATCTTGCGGTTGGCGCCAGCGCCGATCACCAGAATCGGGTTACGGGCGGTCTTCAGCTTCTCGACGGCAGCTTCGATGGCCACGTGTTCGGCCAGCGGGCGGCGGTGCAGGCTGCGCGGGATCGGCAGTGCGTCGGTCTGCTCGGCGGCGATGTCTTCCGGCAGTTCCAGGTGTACCGCACCCGGCTTTTCTTCTTCAGCCAGGCGGAAGGCTTCGCGCATGCGCGACGGGATGTTGTCGGCCGAGGCGAACTGGTGGGTGTACTTGGTGATGGGGTCCATCATGCCGCACACGTCAATGATCTGGAAGCGGCCCTGCTTGGACTTCTTGATCGGCTTCTGCCCGGTGATCATCATCATCGGCATGCCGCCCAGGTAGGCGTAGGCGCTGGCGGTGACCAGGTTGGTGGCACCAGGGCCGAGGGTGGACAGGCTGACGCCGGTCTTGCCGGTCAGGCGGCCGTAGGTGGCAGCCATGAAACCTGCAGACTGCTCGTGACGGGTCAGTACCAGCTTGATCTTCGACTTGCGCAGGGATTCGAGCAGGTCGAGGTTTTCCTCACCAGGAATGCCGAACACATACTCGACACCTTCGTTTTCCAGACATTGCACAACGACATCGGCGGCCTTGGCCATTTGGGGTACTACCTCAAAATCTTTGTGGGATTGCAGCTTTATGACGCTGCGTGACTGAGATATTGCAGGATGTCTCAGTGGCGCGCATCGTAGGCCCTCTGGTTAATAATAATAAATATATTGTTATGATGCTTAGCATCACAGTTCGTTATGAATGGTAGAACGCCTCAATGAACCTCAAGGCATTGCGCTGCTGCGTCGAGATCGTGCGCCAAGGCAGCTTCACCAAGGCTGCGCAGCATTTGCACATCGCCCAGCCTGCGCTGAGCATGGCCGTAACCCGCCTGGAAGAAGAACTGGGCGTGACCCTGTTCAACCGCACCACGCGCAAAGTCATCCTTACCGCCGAGGGCGAACAGTTCCTGCCACGCATTGCGTCGGCGCTGCGCGAGATGGATGTTGCCCGGCAAGAGCTGCGCGACATGGCCGACCTGAAACGCGGTGAAGTGCGCCTGGGCATCCCGCCCATGTTCGGCCTGCACTATGTACCGGGGTTGATGAACGCCTTCCGCCAGCTGTATCCAGGCATTGCCATGACCGTGTTCGAAGGCAGTGCCGAGGACATTGGCCATCGCCTGGAACAACGGGAAATCGACCTGGCACTGCTGGAGTCCAGGCGCGTACCGCCCGACAAGGAATCGATCCTGCTGGGCAGTGACGAGATGCTGGCGTGCATGCACCCCGACCACCCTTATGCCGGCAAAGCCTTTCTCACGGCGCAAGACTTGCGTAATACCGACATGGTGGTGTTCGACCGCACATTCGTTCAACGTCACCTGCTGGACGCGTTCTTCGCCGAACATGGCATTACTTACCAGGTGGCGTTGCAGAGCAACTTTGTCTCGCTGGTGGTGCAGGCCGCGCTGGACAACATGGGCGTGGCGACCCTGCTGCGCTCGGTCCAGCAGCGCACGCCGGGCATCGTCGGGGTGCCGTTTCGGCCCGCGCAGCAGATGAGCTTCAGATTGTGCTGGCGCTCGGGGGAATACCTGTCGCTGGCCAGCAAGCGGTTCATCGACTTTGCTGCGCAGACGCATTACCTGGAGCGGTGAGGCTGGCCTGTTCCGACCCTTTCGCGGCTAAAGCCGCTCCCACAGGTACGGCACATGCCTGAAGCCAGTGCGATCCATGTGGGAGCGGCTTCAGCCGCGAACACCGGCAACGCCGGTGCCAGACCACCGCAGCCGTTCTAGGGTAGTGCGGTTTTCAACGCCAGATGGGCGATCACCTGCTCAGCCGCCCGCCCCAGGCAACCCTTGAAAAAGTGGTTTGCACCCGCGTACACCGACACCGCCCGTTGCTCTGGGCCGGCCCATTGCAGCAGGTTGGCCAGCGGCGCCATGTCATCCTGTTCGCCATGCAGCAGCAGGCAATCTGCAGGCACCGGCAATGGCTCGTAATAGCGCCCGCCCGGTACATCACCCACCGGCAGCCCCAGCAACGCCACTGCCTGCAACTGCCCTTCAAGCGCACAGGCCACACGGGCGAACACATAGGCACCAAAAGAAAACCCGACCAGGCCTACCGGTAGCTCAGGCAACTCCCGTCTGAAGTGACGGATGACCGCGATGCAGTCTTGCGCTTCGCCGATACCCTCGTCGTGCACACCTTGTGTCTGCCCTACCCCACGGAAACTCGGCCGCACCACCAGCCAACCGGCTGCGCACAGCTGCCGCGCCAGGGTCAGCGGCACGATATGGCGCGGGCTACCGCCCAGCAGCGGTTGTGGGTGACTGACCAGCACCACCCCCTTGGGCGGCCCGGCGGGGTAGTCGACCAGCAGCTCGATCTGGCCGGCCGGCCCATCGATAAGCAACGGGTTACGTGGTGCATCCGACATTGTGTTCGTCCTTGCCAGCCAAATGAGTGGCGCCTGATCACGCCGTTTGCCGCGGGAGGCTGCGCATCACCAGCAACACCAGCACGACACTGGTCAATGCCAGTGCCGACAGCGTTGCCAGCACCCCCATCGCGCCGAAGTGCTGGAACAGGTAGCCACCCGCCAAGGGCGTCAGCGCCTGGCCAACCAACGATGGGCGCGACATCTTGCCCATCAGCGCAACATACTGGGCTGGCGGCATCAAGGCCAGCGGCAGCAGCCCCCTGACAATGGCACGCAGGCCATTGCCGGAGCCATACAGCAGCAGGCCCAGCGCGGTCACGCCCGGCGCCACGGCCACCAGCGTAAGGCCGACGGCGACCAGCACCGATGACACCAGTGCAGTCCAGATCGGGTGGCGCTTGCCGGCGATGATCTGCAGTACCCGCGATGCCACCTGGCTCGGCCCGAGCAAGGCACTGAGGCCAATGGCAGTCGCAAGCGAATGGCCCTGGCCCTGCAGTACCGCCACCAGTTGCACCGAAACAGCAGTCATGATGATCGCGCCAATGGCGAAGATTGCGGTCAGCAGCCAGTACAGGCGGCGGTCCACAGGCAGATCGCTCGTCGCCGTCGCGCCCTGGGCCTTGTGTGCGGGCTGGCCTGCCGGCAACACCCAGAGGTACAACGGCGCCACGGCAACGATCAGCACCAGCGCATAAGCCGTACACGCCGTGCGCCAGCCCAGTTGCTCGATGGCCAGGGCCACCACCGGCCAAGTGATGGTGGTGGCAAACCCCGAAATCAGGGTGATTCCGGTAATCGCCCGCCCCGCCCGTTCCGCATACAAGGCACCGAGGGTGGCAAACAGCGCTTCATAAAGCCCCATTGCCATCCCTACGCCAATGATCACCCAGGCCAGCAGGAACACCAGCAGGCTGTGGCAGTTGGCAATCACCAGCAAGCCCAGCCCGACTACCACACCGCTGGCGGCCAGTTGCGAGCGCCCGCCATAACGCGCCACCAGGCGGCTGGACAGCGGCGCCAGCAGCGCCGAAACCATCAGGCCCAGCGACAGCGCCCCGTACACCCAGCCGCTGTCCCAGCCGGTCTCGCGCAGGATCGGTTTGCCCATCACCGCCAGCAGGAAGAACGAACCGCCCCACACCAGGATTTGCAGCAGGCCCAGCCAGAAAATGCCCAAGGGCCCGGGAAAACGTACACCAGCATTCACGGCAGCAACCTTATCGACCAAGCGGGCCGGATGTCGGCGCACGCAGGCGGCAGTCTAAAAGAGCAGGCGTACGGCGTGCCATATCATCCCGGCATTTCAGTTATGCGCGCGGTAGACAGCTCAAAATACGTGCGGAGTACATTTGTACTCTCGCCTATGGCACGGTAGCAATCTGGCAGGCATTGAGTTGCAAATGTCAGGGCCAAACCCCGCCAATTGCCAAAACAAATTGCGTATTTGTTGCGATTCAGCAGGTTCTTGCCTGCGCTTCGCCTCCCTACAATGATCCCACAACAACAAACGAGCCCAGCTCCGTGAGGCACGACCCCATGTACAGAGACCACATCGTCAAACCGCGCGCGACCGATAAACCGGCATTCATGGGCCTGGTCGCCGCCGTGATATTCGCCCTCGCCCTGCTCTACGGCGTGGGTGACGGTAGCCTGGCGCGGCTGATGGGCCCGATCGTGCTAGACCTGCAGGCACCGCTGCTGCGCAACGCCGCCGTGGCCGGCACCCTGGCGGTGACCCTGGTACTGAACCTGTTCATCCTTGGCCGCTTTCCGTTACGGGCACAGGTGATCACGGTCTGGTGTGAACTGTTGCTGCTGTTCCTGCTGTTCTTCGACACCTTCGACCTGTCGTACAGCTTCATCGCCACCAAGGTGGGCTTCATGATCACCCAGGGGGTGTTCACCACCGTCTACGTGTCCACCCTCTCGATCGCCATCGCCTTCGTCCTGGCGCTGCTTGGGGCTACCGCACGGCTGTCGTCCAACGGTTTCGCCATCGCCATCGCCAGCTTCTACACCTCGTTCTTCCGCGGCGTGCCGCTGCTGATCCAGATCTACCTGATCTACCTCGGCATCCCCCAGCTCGGCTACGTGGTCGGCGCCGTGCCGGCAGGCATCCTGGCGTTGTCGCTGTGCTACGGCGCTTACATGACGGAAATCTTCCGCGCCGGCATCAGCAGCATTGCGCGCGGGCAATGGGAAGCTTCGCGGGCGATCGGCCTGACGCCCTTCCAAACCATGACCCGGGTGATCCTGCCGCAGTCGATGCGGCTGATCATTCCACCCACCGGCAACCAGTTCATCTCCATGCTCAAGGACAGCTCGCTGGTATCGGTGATCGGTGTATGGGAGTTGATGTTCCTCGCCCGCACCCAGGGCCGCGCGGAGTTCCGCCACCTGGAAATGCTGATCACCGCTGCCGTCTTGTACTGGGTGCTGTCGATCCTGCTCGAAACCGTGCAGTCGCGCCTGGAAAAACGTTTCGACCGCGCCCACCGCTGATCGAGGAGCCCCATGATGAACCAGCCTTTTACCCACGCTGCCGCCCAGGCCGCCGTTTCGATTCGCGGCCTGCAGAAATGGTACGGGGATTTTCATGTGCTCAAGGGCATCGACCTGGAGATCGCCAGCGGCGAAATCGTGGTGGTCTGTGGGCCTTCCGGCTCGGGCAAATCCACGTTGATCCGTTGCCTGAACCTGCTGGAAGACTTCCAGAAGGGTCAGGTGCAGATCGCCGGCAACACGCTGAACCGCGATGCGGCGAGCGTCGCCGCCATCCGCCGCCAGGTGGGCATGGTGTTCCAGCAGTTCAACCTGTTCCCGCACCTGACCGTGCTGGAAAACCTGATGCTCGGCCCACGCCTGGTCAGCAAACTCAGCGAGCCCGACGCCCGCGCCCTGGCGTTGGAGTATCTGGACCGGGTGCGTATCGCCAGCCAGGCGGACAAGTTCCCCGGGCAACTTTCCGGCGGCCAGCAACAACGTGTGGCCATTGCCCGTGCGCTGTGCATGAAGCCGCGCATCATGCTGTTCGACGAACCCACCTCGGCGCTGGACCCGGAAATGGTCAAGGAGGTGCTCGACGTGATGGGCGAGCTGGCCCAGGACGGCATCACCATGCTGTGCGTTACCCACGAAATGGGCTTCGCTCGCCGGGTGGCGGACCGCATCATCTTCATGGACCAGGGCCAGGTTATTGAACAAGGCCCGCCCAACGCGTTTTTCGACAACCCTCGCCATGCGCGCGCCAGGGAGTTTCTCTCGCAAATCCTCAGCCACTGAGCCTGTGTCTACCGCTGTGCCAACACCACAACAACAATTGCATGCCCGGAGACTTACCGAATGAACCCAGTCGCTCGCTTGTTCGCCCTGACCGCCGTTGCCGGCTGCCTGTCCATGATGACAGGCGCCGCGTGGGCCGGCGCCACGCTTGATCGGATCCACCAGAGCAAGGTCATGAAAGTGGCCACCGCGGCCAACTGGCCACCGCAGTCTTTCCTTGGCGAAGACAACACCCTCAAGGGCTTCGACATTGATGTGGCCAACGAGATTGGCAAACGTCTGGGCACCAAGGTGGCGTTCGTCACCCCTGAATACGGCATCATCACCGCCGGGCGCTGGGCCAGCCGCTGGGACCTGTCGGTCGGTTCGATGACACCCACCACCGAGCGTGGGCGGGTGCTCGACTTTCCGGCCATCTACTACTACACCCCGTATGTGTTCGCTGTGCACAAGGACGCCGCCGGTGCCAGCGCTGCCGACCTCAATGGCAAGACCATCGGCGTCGAAGCCGGCACCACCTCCGAGGACTACATCAACCGTCGGCTGAAAATCGACGCCGCGGACGTGCCCGCGTTCAGCTACAGCGTGGAGCCCGGCAGTGTGCAAACCTACGGCGACAGCATGGGCCCGCTGGACGACCTGCGCATAGGCAACGGCACCCGTCTGGACGCCACCCTGTCGGCACTGCCAACCATCATGGGAGCGATCAAGGCCGGTTACCCGATTGCCCCGGTGCAGGGCAAGCCCGCCTACTACGAGCCCCTGGCCATCGCCACCGACAAGGGCGACGACGCTTTCAACGCTGAAGTGGCCAAGGCCGTCGACGACATGAAAGCCGACGGCACGCTGAAGCAGCTGTCCGAAAAATGGTACGGCGCCGACCTCACACAAGTGCAGTAACCCATTACCCGCAAGCCAGCGCCCTTTGCTTGAAGGGCGTGCGGCACCCCCATGCCCGCAAAACCTGCCTCGCCCAGTAAAAGGATGACCCAGCCGATGCCCAGCTACAGCAACAACTACTATACCGGGACCATGCGCCCTGCCCCGCAGCGTGCCGCGTTGGCCGGTGAAACCCGGGCCGATGCATGCGTGATTGGCGGCGGCCTGGCGGGCCTTAGCGTGGCGCGCGAGCTGCTGGCGCGTGGGCGCTCGGTGGTGTTGCTGGAGGCTGCACGGGTGGCGTGGGGCGCCTCCGGGCGCAATGGCGGCTTTGTGTTGCAGGGCTGGTCCGAGGGGCTGTCGGCGATCGAGCGGCGTTGCGGCAAGCAGACCGCCGCCGCTTTGTTCCGGCTATCGCTGGAAGGCGTCGATATCGTCCGCGACACCATTGCCGGCCACCAGCTGCCAGGCTGCACCGCCACCACCGGCAAGCTGAGCGTGGTGCGCTACGACGACGCCGACAACCTGCAGCGCACACGCGACCGCATGGCCCGCGACTTCGATTTCAACCTGGAATACCTGGACACACAGGCACTGCGCAGCCGCCTGAACACCGACCGCTACTTCCAGGGGCTGCGCGACAGCCATGGTTTTCACTTCCACCCACTGAACTACTGCCTGGGCCTGGCCGAGCTGGTCGAGCTGGCCGGTGGTCGCATCCACGAACAGTCGCCGATGCTGCGGGTAGAGCGCAGAGCCGGCAGCCATCGGGTGATCACTGCCGACGGCGCGGTGACCTGTGCCGATGTGGTGTACTGCTGCGGTGGCTACGGCGGCCCGGAGTTCGGCCAGCTGCGCCGGGCGTTCCTGCCGATTGCCACTTATGTGGTACTGACCGAGCACCTGGGTGAGCGCCTGCGTGATGTAGTACGCACCACGGACGCAGTCGGCGATAACCGCCGCGCCTCCGACTATTACCGCATCGTCGAGGGTGACCGCCTGCTGTGGGGCGGCCATATCACCACGCGCAACCTGCAGGACGAACAGCGCCTGGGGCAGTTGCTGACCCGCGACATCCTCAGCGTCTACCCACAGTTGCAGGGTTTGAAAATCGCCAAGGCCTGGTCCGGGCTGATGGGTTACGCCCGCCACAAGATGCCGCACATCGGCCCCTTGGCCCCGGGGCTGTGGGCTTGTACTTCATTTGGGGGCCATGGTATGAACACCGCACCTGTAGGCGCACGGGTAGTCACCGAGGCAATCTGCGGCGAAAGCGACCGCTACCGCCTGTTCGACGCCTATGGCCTGCAATGGAATGGAGGGCCGTTCGGACCCGCTGCGGCGCAAACGGTGTATGCCGGGCTGAAGGTGATGGACAGGTTCCAGGAAGCCCGCGCGCAGTACAACAACTAGAACAATCACCAGGAACCACCATGGACGCCCTTCCACCCGGCGCACTGTTCAAACTGACCGAAAAGGACCGGCAACTGCTGGGGCTGCTGCAGGCCAACGCCCGCGAGCCTACCGCCTCGCTGGCGCGTAAGCTGGGCGTGTCGCGTTCGGCAGTACAGGAGCGCATCAACCGCCTGGAAAACGCCGGGGTGATCACCGGCTACAGTGTGCGCATCGACCAGGACAAGCTGCAGCAGGTGATCAACTGCTTCACCATGACCTCGTGCAGCAACAAGAGCTACACCGATGTGATGACCACCCTGCGCAAGATGGACGCGGTGCAGGCGGTGTATGCAGTGTCGGGCGAAATGGACTTCATCATCCACCTGACCACCCATACGCTGGGTGAGCTCAATGCCGAGCTGACCCGCATCAACATGATCAAGGGCGTCACGCACACAGCTTCGCACATTGTCATGGAAACCAAGTTCAGCAAGAAGCTGACGTTGTAGTCTTCCCCGGCAGGGCCGCTCATGACCCTACTGCCGCTCAGCTTCCTCGACGTTGCCGTCAAAGATTGACTATGATCCCGCCTTGAACGTTTCAGCATGTTTCAAAAGGGATACAGATGTCAGTCCAGGAATTACCCCCTCTCCCCAGTAAAAGCACCGTCGCGAAGATGGAAGCCGCCATGGCGCTGGGCAGCTTTGCCATTGGCACCGGCGAATTCGCCATCATGGGCCTGATGCCCGACATCGCCAGCAACCTGCAATTGAGCGAACCCGAGGTGGGCCATGCCATCAGTGCCTACGCACTGGGGGTGATGGTTGGCGCCCCGACGCTAGCCATTCTGGGCGCCCGACTGCTGCGCAAGCACATGCTGTTGCTGCTGATGGCACTGTATGCACTGGGCAACCTGGCGACCGCTTTCGCCCCCTCGTTCGGTGGCCTGGTTGCCTTCCGCTTCGTCAGCGGCCTGCCCCACGGTGCCTACTTCGGCATTGCCGCGGTGGTGGCATCGAGCATGGTGGCCAAAGACCAGCGCGCGGGTGCGGTTGCCCGGGTGATGATGGGCCTGACCTTGGCCATGTTGCTCGGCAACCCGGTGGCGACCTACCTGGGCCAGTTTTTCGGCTGGCGTTCGGCGTTCGTGCTGGTTGGCGGGATCGCGTTGTGCACCATCGCCCTGGTGTGGCGCTTTGTGCCCCAGCGCCACGACGAAGTGCGCAGCGACCCGCGCAAGGAACTGCAAGCCTTTACCCTCCCGCAGGTGTGGATGGCGCTGGCTATCGCCTCGATCGGCTTTGCCGGCATGTTCACGGTATTCAGCTACCTGGCGCCGACCATGCTGCAGGTAACCCAGGTGTCGCCCCAGTGGATTCCGTTCGGCCTGGCGGCGTTCGGGGTGGGCGGCATCGTCGGCAACATTGCCGGCGGCAAACTGTTCGACCGCCTGCAGTTCCGCGCCGTGGGGCTGGTGCTGGTGTGGTCGATCGCCGTGCTGCTGTTCTTCACCTTCGCCGCCCATGCGCTGTGGAGCCTGCTGTTGGGTATCGGCCTGGTGGGCACCATGATTGCCCTGGCCGCGCCGCTGCAGATCCGCCTGATGGACATTGCCCATGAAGCGCCGAGCCTGGCAGCTGCGTCGAACCATGCAGCGTTCAACCTGGCCAATGCGCTGGGGCCATGGTTGGGTGGCATGGCGGTTACAGCGGGCATGGGCTGGACCAGCACCGGCTATATCGGCGCGGCAACTGCGCTGGTCGGGCTGGGTATCTATCTGGTGGCACGAGGGATGAAAGGCGGCCACTGAGGCCAGCCATGCGGGGCTGCAAAGCAGCCCCAAAAACCTCCAACCCACCGCAACCCACAGTGCCCCGCAGAAAACGCTACCCTACCCTTTCTGCACAAGCTACTGCCGAGCCCTCCATGTTCGATTGGGAAGACCTGCGTCATTTCTGCGCCTTTACCTCGGCCGGCTCGCTGTCCGCCGCCGCCAAGACGCTGGGCGTCGACCACGCCACCGTGGCCCGGCGCATTGCTTCGCTCGAAGCCTCGCTCAAGCTCAAGCTGGTCGACCGGCGCCCCCGCGCTTATGCGCTCACCGACGAAGGCCGACGCGTTGCCGAACTTGCCGAGCAAATGACCCTGTCCTCCTTCGCCCTTGAACATTTCGCCAGCGCCGGCCAACAGGCGGTGGAAGGCGAAGTGGTGCTGTCGGCACCACCGGCACTGCTCGGCAGCATCGTCGCCCGGCGCCTGGGCGAGCTGTACCAACGCTACCCACAGTTGCGCCTGAAGCTGGTGGGCAGCAAATCAAAGGCATCTTTGGCCCGCCGCGAAGCCGACATCAGCATCGCCCTGGCCAGGCCCACAGAACCGACCTTGGTGGCCAGCCTGCTGGGGCACCTGGACTACCGGCTATACGCCTCGGCCAGCTACCTGGCCGGCGCGGCGGCCTGGCGCTACATCGGCTACGACGAGTCCCAGGCCAGTTCCCCACAGCAACAATGGCTGAACCGCCAGGCCGGCCAGCAGCCCTTTGCCCTGCACAGCAATGACCTGCGCATCCAGGCTCAAGCCTGTGCTGGCGGCATTGGAATCGCCTGCCTGCCCGCGTTCATGGCGCACGAGCACGGCCTGAAGGAAGCCGGCAGCGCCGAGCAGACCATGAGCATCGAAATCTGGCTGGCAGTGCATGAGGACGTGCGCGCCACCCCACGGATCAAGGCGGTTACCGACTTCCTCCAGCAACAGGTGCGGCCACTGCTGCGCTTGTGAATTTTTGCGGATTTGACCTGCATCAATATGGAATTTTCGCGCAAGGCTGCCCGCGTTAGGCTAACTCCATCACTAACGCCCTTGAAGGAGACGACGATGCAATACGTAAAGCTGGGTAACACCGGGCTGGACATCTCCAGGTTGTGCCTGGGCTGCATGACCTTCGGCGAACCCGACGCCGGCACTCATCCCTGGACCTTGGGCGAAGACGCCAGCCGCCCCATCATTCGCCATGCCGTCGAGCAAGGCATCAACTTCTTCGACACCGCCAACAGCTATTCGGCCGGCACTTCGGAAATCATCGTCGGCAAACTGCTGAAGGAATTCACCCGGCGCGAAGAAACCGTGATCGCCACCAAGGTGTTCTTCCCGGCCAACATGTGGGAAGGCGCCAGCCGGCCCAATGAGCAGGGCTTGTCGCGCAAGGCGATCATGGCCAACATCGACGCCAGCCTTACCCGCCTGGGCACCGACTACGTCGACCTTTACCAGATCCACCGCTGGGACTACCACACCCCTATCGAGGAGACCATGGAAGCCCTGCACGACGTGGTCAGGGCCGGCAAGGCGCGCTACATCGGTGCATCGTCGATGTACGCCTGGCAGTTCGCCAAGGCACAGCAGGTGGCCGCCAGCAACGGTTGGAGCCGTTTCGTGTCGATGCAGAACTACCTCAACCTGATCTACCGCGAAGAAGAACGCGAAATGATCCCGCTGTGCCTGGACCAGGGGGTCGGCCTGATGCCCTGGAGCCCGATGGCCCGCGGGCGCCTGACCCGGCCGCACGGGCAGCAGACCGCACGCACCCGCAGCGATGTATCCGGCCAGTCGTTCTATGAAAAGACCGAGGTGGAAGACGGCCGGGTGATCGATGTGGTCGAGCAGATCGCTGGCGAACGGGGCGTGCCGATGGCCCAGGTTGCGCTGGCCTGGGTACTGGGCAAGGCCGGCGTCAGCGCCCCTATCGTCGGCGCCTCGAAGCCCGCCCACCTGGACGATGCACTGGGCGCGCTGTCACTGCAGCTGAGTGAGGCCGAGGTGGCGCGCTTGCAGGCCCCTTACGTCCCCCATGCGGTAACCGGCTTCAAGTAGGGCGGGCTTGCGGCAGATCGATGCGCACCCGCAGCCCGCCGCTGGTTGCGGCCAGCGCGGTGATGCAGCCGCCATGCAGGGCGATGGCCCGCTGGGCAATCGCCAGGCCCAGGCCAAAGCCATCGTCGCTGCTGTCGGTACCTCGGTCGAACGGCTCGAAGATGCGCTTCAGACGCGCCGGGTCTACGCCCGGACCGTGGTCGCTGACACTGACCTGGAACCATTGCCCGCCCGGCGCCAGCGCAGCCTGCACCAACACTTCTGTGCCGGAGGCGGTGTAGCGCACGGCGTTGCGGATGATGTTCTCGAACGCCCGGTACAGCAACTCTTCATGCCCAAGGATGAGGAACGTACCCCGGGCTTGCAGGGACACCTGGCACTGCTTCATCCCCGCCTCGAAACGGGCGTCCTCGACGATCTGAGCCAGCAGCTCCACCACATCCACACTGGCAAAGTCGCTGTCGCCCTGCCGAGCCTGGGCGCGGGCCAGGGTCAGCAGCTGTTCGATCAGGTCGTCCATGCGCCGTGACTCGCGCTCCACCCGCTCCAGCATGTCGTGCCGGTCGGGCTGCTGACGCATCAAGCCGATGGCGGCGTGCATGCGGGTCAGCGGTGAACGCAGTTCGTGTGAAATATCGTGCAGCAGGTTCTGCTGCGCCTGCACCAGGGCCTTCAGCTGGCCGGCCATGCGGTCGCAGTCCTCGGCCAGCTCGACGATCTCGTCGCGGCGCTTGCCCAACCTGGGTTTCACGCGCACATCGAACCGGCCCTGGGCTACCTGGCCCATGGCTTCGCGCAGCCAGGCCAACGGGCGAGTCAGGTACAGGCTGCACAGGAAGGCAAACAGCGCACTCATCAGCGTGCCGGTAAACAGCGGGCCCATGCCGCGAGGACGCGGCGGTTCGCCAAGCACCGTGGCCACCGAAGCACGCAGCACCAGTGGGCGCCCTTCACTGTCGTTCAACGCCTGCTCGAAACGCGCGACCGGCACCGCTTTGCCTGCCAGCAACTGGCCCTGGCTGTCATAAAGGCCCACTTGCACATCCGGCGGCTGCGGCGACACCTCCAGCAACTGCCGGCCGGGCTGCTCACCATAACGCTGCAATACCTGCAGTTCGGTGGCCAGCAGCGAACGCAGCGCCGGGGTATCGCCACGCCATTCATTGAGCATGAAGGCGCCCGCGCCCACCAGGAAGGTCAGGCAGTTGGCCAGCCAGAACGCCAGGAACAGCTTCCAGAACAGGCGCCGGCGCATCATTCGACTATCAGCATGTAGCCCATGCCACGCACGCTCTGGATCCAGCTGCTGCCGTCGGCGCGCGGGCCGAGCTTTTGCCGGATGCTGCTGACGTGCACATCGATGCGCCGGTCATAACGAGTCAGCGGCCGGCCCAAGGCATTGAGTGACAGGTCTTGCTTGCTGACCAGCTGGCCAGCCTGGCGGGCCAACGCTTCGAGCAGGCTGAACTCCGAGCCGGTCAGCTCCAGCGTGGCTTCGCCCCAGTGCGCTTCACGGCGGCCCGGCCACATTTTCAATGCGCCCGTGCGCACCTGTTCGGGCGCACTGCCCTCGCCCGTCGGGTGCGGCTGCACCCGGCGCAATATCGCCCGCAGGCGTGCGACCAGTTCACCTGGGGAACTGGGCTTGGGTACGTAGTCATCAGCCCCCAGCTCAAGGCCGGCAATACGGTCGATATTGTCGCCACGGGCAGTCAGCAGCAGCACCGGCACCTGGCTGCGCGCGCGCACGCGCCGCAGCACTTCGATGCCAGAGATACCCGGCAGCATCACGTCCAGCACCACCACCTGGAAGTGACCGGACAACGCCTGGGTCTCGCCTTCTTCACCAGTATCCACCGCCGTGGCCTGGAAGCCTTCGCGCGCCAGGTACAAAGAGAGCATTTCAGTCAGTTCGCGGTCGTCGTCGACCAGCAGCACAGGGATCATCGGGGCCAGACATCGCAATTGCAGGGGCTGTAATGATCGCCCCGGCGGCCGGGGCTGTCACCGCCGGCCGGTCGGACTTTACACATCTTTACCCTCGGCTAACCGCGCCGTACACAGCCCGCCCGTATCCTCATCGCCCGCTGCCAGCGGGTTGCCCGCGCTTGCTCCCCTACGAATCCGCTTGTCTGGAACCCCCGATGAACTACCCGCGCCTGTTGCTCTCCATCCTGTTGCTGAAAGCCACGTTGGCCCAGGCCTCCCCTTTCAGGATCGCCGACATCCGCGTCAACGGCCTGCAGCGGGTTTCCGCTGGCAGTGTCTTCGGTGCCTTGCCGCTGAACGTCGGCGATCAGGCCGATGACCGCCGCCTGGTGGACTCGACCCGTTCCCTGTTCAAGACCGGGTTCTTCCAGGACATCCAGCTGAACCGCGATGGCAATGTGCTGATCATCAACGTGGTCGAGCGCCCGTCGGTGTCGAGCATCGAGATCGAAGGCAACAAGGCGATCAGCACCGAAGACCTGATGAAGGGCCTGAAGCAATCGGGCCTGGCCGAGGGCGAGATCTTCCAGCGTGCCACCCTTGAAGGTGTGCGTAACGAGCTGCAGCGCCAGTACGTGGCCCAGGGCCGCTATTCGGCCGAGGTCGACGCCGAAGTGGTGCCGCAGCCGCGCAACCGTGTGGCGCTGAAGATCAAGATCAACGAAGGCACCGTCGCTGCCATCCAGCACATCAACATCGTTGGCAACAACGTGTTCGATGATGACACCCTGGGCCAGCTGTTCGAGCTGAAGACCACCAACTGGCTGTCGTTCTTCAAGAACGACGACAAGTATGCCCGCGAAAAACTGTCCGGTGACCTGGAGCGCCTGCGTTCCTACTACCTGGACCGCGGCTACATCAACATGGACATCGCCTCCACCCAGGTGTCCATCACGCCAGACAAGAAACACGTCTACATCACCGTCAACATCAACGAAGGCGAGAAGTACACCGTTCGCGACGTGAAGTTGTCTGGTGACCTGAAAGTGCCGGAAGACCAGGTCAAGTCGCTGCTGCTGGTGCAGCCGGGCCAGGTATTCTCGCGCAAGGTGATGACCACCACGTCCGAGCTGATCACCCGTCGTCTGGGCAACGAAGGCTACACCTTCGCCAACGTCAACGGCGTGCCACAGCCGAACGACCAGGACCATACGGTCGACATCATGTTCGTGGTCGACCCGGGCAAGCGTGCCTACGTCAACCGCATCAACTACCGCGGCAACACCAAGACCGAAGACGAAGTGCTGCGTCGCGAAATGCGCCAGATGGAAGGCGGCTGGGCTTCGACCTACCTGATCGACCAGTCCAAGACCCGTCTGGAACGCCTGGGCTTCTTCAAGGAAGTCAACGTCGAGACCCCGCAAGTAGCCGGTACTGACGACCAGGTCGACGTCAACTACAGCGTCGAAGAGCAAGCCTCCGGCTCGATCACCGCCAGCGTCGGTTTCGCCCAGAGCGCCGGCCTGATCCTGGGTGGTTCGATCAGCCAGAGCAACTTCCTCGGTACCGGTAACAAGGTGTCCATCGGCCTGACCCGCAGCGAATACCAGACCAAGTACAACTTCGGCTTCGTGGACCCCTACTTCACCGCCGACGGTGTGAGCCTGGGCTACAACCTGTTCTACAACACCACCGACTACAGCGATTACTACGACGATGGCGTTTCGTACTATGCAATCAACAGCTACGGCGCCGGGGTCAGCTTTGGCTACCCGATCAATGAAACCTCGCGCCTGACCTACGGCCTGACCCTGCAGCACGACGACATTTCGCCGGGTACCTATAGCGCCGACGAGATCTACGACTTCATCTCCCGTGAGGGCAAGAGTTTCAACAACCTCAAGGCGTCGATCGGCTGGTCCGAGTCGACCCTGAACAAAGGCGTGCTGGCCACACGTGGCCACTCCCAGAGCCTGACGCTGATGGCCACCACCCCTGGCAGTGACCTGTCGTTCTACAAGCTGGACTACAACGGCCAGGTCTTCCTGCCGGTGACCAACAACACCTCGCTGCGCCTGCACACCGAGCTGGGCTATGGCAATGGCTACGGGTCCACCGACGGCTTGCCGTTCTATGAAAGCTACACCGCAGGGGGCCAGGGTTCGGTGCGCGGGTTCAAGGACGGGACCCTCGGCCCGCGCAATACGCCTGCTACCGGTACCTACGCCAGCGCCGGTCAGGCTTACTATTCCGACCGCGACACGGATGTGCTGGGGGGCAACATTCTGGTGACCGGCGGTGCCGAATACCTCTTCCCCTTGCCGTTCGTGAAGGACCAGAGCCAGTTGCGCAGCTCTGTGTTCGTCGACGCCGGCAACGTTTATGCCGACACCTGCTACTTGTCGACCACCCAAGGCTGCGGCAGCGTCGACCTGGCACAGATGGCCGTGTCGCTCGGTGTGGGCGTGACCTGGTACAGCCCGATGGGGCCACTTAGCTTCAGCCTGGCGGCGCCATTGAAAAAGCCGGATAACGCCGAGACCCAAATCTTCCAGTTCTCGCTGGGGCAGACGTTCTGATACACCAGCCATGCACGGCCCCTGTAGGAGCGGCCTTGTGCCGCGATGGGCTGCGCAGCAGCCCCGGGATTTCAGCGTCACGGCAACAACTTATGGGGCTGCTGCGCAGCCCATCGCGGCACAAGGCCGCTCCTACAGGGACCGCGTAGGGCCTGTTTGAGTATTACCCGCTTTTACCCCCGCTTAACCCAAGTTGACAGTCACCTTGCCTAAGCTGGCCAACACCCGAACCCGCCCAGCAGGACACCCTCATGCCTCCGTTCACAGCCTGTTTCCCCACATCACTGCGCCACGATGAAGTACCGATCGCACTGCTCGACCTGGTCCAGCAACGCCTGGCCAGCCTGCTCGGTCCACGCTTTACCGTGGTGCTGGGCGGCAGTGGCGATGGCGCGGGGGTCAGTCATTACCACCTGGCGATACAGCACAACCAGAGCGGCGTTTCACTTGAGGACTATGGCGACGTCGGTGCCGGTTTCATCGAGCGGCTGCTGCGCATGGGCGCTCAGGTCAGGGATATGCTCGACTCAGCCACGTTCGACCGCATGACCGGCGACGACCCGGGCCGACCGCTGGTATGGCTCAGCGAGCTGGCCAGCGACGGGGAAAGCATTACAATGCGCGCCCCAATCTGAAATATGTTTTTCTCATGAAATCACTGCTTTACGCCGTAACCTTAGTGTTTTCCTTCACCCTCCCTGCCTTGGCCAACCCGCCAGCGACGTTCACCGAGGCAAAGGTGGTGGCCAAGCAGAAGGTGTATCTGGACCAGGCCAACAGTGCCATGGGCGACCTGTACTGCGGCTGCAAGTGGACCTGGGTGGGCAAGTCCGGCGGCCGCATCGACGCGGCTTCGTGCGGCTATGAGACCCGCAAGCAACAAAACCGCGCCGAGCGTACCGAGTGGGAGCACATCGTGCCCGCCTACACCTTTGGCAACCAGCGCCAGTGCTGGAAGAACGGCGGCCGCGAGCACTGCGTGGACAACGACCCGGTGTTCCGCGCCATGGAAGCCGACCTGTTCAACCTCTACCCGGCCGTGGGCGAGGTCAACGGCGACCGCAGCAACTTCAACTACGGCATGGTCGCTGGCAATGCCGGCGAGTATGGCCAGTGCACCACCAAGGTCGATTTCGTCCAGCGCGCCGCCGAACCGCGCGATGAAGTCAAAGGCCTGGTGGCCCGTACCACGTTCTACATGTTCGACCGTTACCAGCTGAGCATGTCGCGCCAGCAGCAACAGCTGCTGATGGCCTGGGACAAACAGCACCCGGTGTCGGCCTGGGAGAAAGAGCGCGACCGGCGCATTGCCGCGATCATGGGGCATGCCAACCCGTTCGTGAGCGGGGAACGCAAGTGGACGGCTGGCTACAAGCCGGTTGGCAGTGGCGTGGTGCAAGCGGTGCCGGTGAAAGCCGCCAAGGCAGAGGCCAAGCCGAGCCTGGCCAGCGTCCAGTCAGTCGGGGCCGTGCTTGGCAACCGCAACAGCCACGTTTATCACCTGTCTGTAGGCTGCCCGGGTTACAACCAGGTTGCCGCCAAGAACCAGATTACCTTCGCGAACGAAGGTGAGGCGCAGGCAGCGGGCTATCGCAAGGCAGGCAACTGCCGTTAACCTGAATACGTCAGGGATGCACGGTCCCCTGTAGGAGCGGCCTTGTGTCGCGAACGGGCTGCAAAGCAGCCCCAGCATTCTACGCATCTCTGGTGAAACCGGGGGCCGCTTTGCGGCCCGTTCGCGACACAAGGCCGCTCCTACAAGGAGTAGTGCAAGCCTTCGGATGCCAGTCAGCCGTTGACCAAATTCGCCGGCCGCTCACCGGCCAGCGCGCTCAGCAGATTGTCTACCGCGCAACGCGCCATGGCCTGGCGGGTTTCCTCGGTCGCGGAGCCGATATGCGGGGTCGCTACCACGTTATCGAGCTGCAACAGCGGCGAGTCTACTGATAGCGGCTCCTGCACGAACACATCCAGCCCCGCGCCACGTATGCGCCTGGCCCGCAACGCCTCGATCAGCGCCTGCTCATCCACCACGCGCCCGCGTGAGATGTTCACCAGTATCCCCTCAGGCTTCATCAACGCCAGTTCCCGTGCGCCGATCAGGCCTTCGGTGCTGGCGCTCAGCGGCACGGTCAGGCACACGAAATCTGCCTGCTGCAACAACTCATCCAGGCTGCACCGACGTGCCGCATGGCGCGCCTCCACCTCGGGCTTGGCGCGCTGGCTGTGGTACAGCACGCGCATGCCAAAGCCGGCTGCCGCGCGCCGGGCCAAGGCCTCGCCGATGCGGCCCATGCCGACGATGCCCAGTATCTTGCCGTGCACATCACTGCCAAAGTGCGCCGGCCCCAGGTTGGCCTGCCAATGGCCGTCACGCACCCAGTTCGCCAGCTCCACCACCCGCCTGGCGGTAGCCAGAATCAAGGCAAAGCCGGTGTCGGCAGTGGTTTCGGTGAGCACGTCAGGTGTGTTGGTCAGCATCACGCCACGCCGGCTGAGTTCGGCAACATCGTAGTTGTCCACGCCCACCGAAACGCTGGACACCACTTCCAGCTGTGGGGCCAGGTCCAGCAGGCTGGCATCCAGGCGCAGGCTGGCCCCCAGCAACCCGTGAGCACCCGGTAACGCATCGCGCAGGCGGGCCAGGCCATCGGGCTGGGAGGTATCCACCCAGGTCACCTCAACGCGATCTTGCAGGCGTGCCATCAAGTCGTCGGACAGGCGTTTGTACAGGACGATTCGCTTCTTCATTGCAGGTTTCCTAAGGGTTCATGGCCAGCCGCGAGCTGTTGCGCTTGGCCCGGCCAGATGTCTGGGAAGTATTGAGTGCAGCAGTCAGCGCCACTGCGGTCAGCAGCGCGCCGCACATGAACAGGTAAGAGGCCCCTGGCCCGCCCGTAGCGCCATTCAGGTAGCCCACCAGCCACGAGCCGCCGAACGAGCCCAGCGCGCCCATGCTGTTGATCAGCGCCATGGCCCCGCCTGCAACGTTGGCCGGCAGGATCTCGGGCACGATCGCGAAGAACGGGCCATAGGGTGCGTACATGCAGGCGCCGGCGACCACCAGCAACGCGTACGACAGCCAGAAATGCTCGCTGCCCAAGGCGTACGAGCCATAAAACGCGACGGCGGCAATCAGCAGCGGCGGCCAGACGAAGCGCTTGCGCTTTTGCAGGCGGTCGGACGCCCAGGACACACCCACCATAGCCAGCACCGCCGCCAGGTAAGGCACCGAGGCCAGCCAGCCGGCCTGCACGATATCGACGTTGGCCGCCTGCTTGAGAATCGACGGCAGCCACAGCACAAAGCCATACACGCCAATGCTCCAGCAGAAGTACTGCAGCGCCAGGATGATCACCTGCGGCGAACGAAACGCCTCGCGGTAGTTCTTTACAGGCTTGATGCCCTGCTGCTCGTCAGCAAGTGCCTGCGCCAGGGCGGCCTTTTCCTGCGCGCTCAGCCACTTCACCTGCGCAGGGCGGTCATCCACCAGGCGCCACCAGAAGAATGCCCAGATCACGGCAGGCAGGCCTTCGATAATGAACATCCAGCGCCAGTCGTAATGCTTGATCAGGTAACCCGACACCACCGACATCCACAGGATGGTCACCGGGTTGCCGAGCATCAGGAAGGTATTGGCACGCGAGCGCTCGGCACGGGTGAACCAGTGGCACAGGTACACCAGCATGGCCGGCATGACGGCGGCCTCCACCACCCCGAGCAGAAAACGGATACCGATCAGCATGTAGACGTTGCTGACCATGCCGGTGAGCGTGGCAAGGCCGCCCCACAGGATCAGGCAGACGAAGATCAGCTTCTTCACGCTGCGCTTTTCGGCGTAGATGGCGCCGGGCACCTGGAAGAAGAAGTAACCGAGAAAGAACAGCGCGCCCAACAGCGAAGACAGCACCGGGGTGATGTGCAGGTCTTCGGCCATGCCGGAGGCGGCGGCGAAGCCGTAATTGGCGCGGTCCAGGTACGCCAGGCTGTAGGTGACGAACACAATCGGGATGATGTACCACCAGCGGCGAGGTGCCAGGCTTTGGCTTTGCATGGTTTGTTTCTCCTGAGCTTGTTGTTTTTGTCGCAACAGGTATTTCGGGGCGGCTCACGCGCTTCTGCGCAGGTCGTGGGCCTCCAGTTCATGGCGCAGCGGCAGCCCTTCCATGTCGCCGCGCGACTGCACGGCACGGCTGCCGCACCAGTTGCCACGCGCCACCGCCTCTTCCACCGCACGGCCCTCCAGCAACGCGCTGAGCACACCGACGGCAAAGGCATCACCCGCACCGACGGTGTCCACCACACGGCTGACCGGCACCGGTGCCACCTGCCCTTCGCCCTTGGCGCTGCGGAAATAGGCGCCGGCGTCGCCCAGCTTGATCACCACCAGTTCCACCCCTTGGTCGAGGTAGAACCCAGCGATGTCCGCCGGGGTGTGCTGGCCGGTCAGCAACCGCCCCTCCTCCAGGCCCGGTAAAACCCAATCGGCCTTGGCCGCCAGGGCATTGATTTCGCGCACCATGCTGCCTTGATCCGGCCACAGCGAGGGGCGCAGGTTGGGGTCGAACGAGATGCTGCGCCCGGCTGCCCGCATGGCGTCCATCAGTGCATGGGACAGCGCACGGCAGCTGTCGGACAGCGCCGGCGGGATGCCGGTGGCGTGCAGGTGGCGAGCCTGCAGGCAGGCTGGGCCAAGCAGCGCGGGCGACAGCCTGCTGGCTGCCGAACCGCGCCGGTAGTACTCCACTGCCGGGTCGCTACCATCATCGCAACGGGCCTTGAGCTGAAAACCCGTCGGGTAACTGGCATCCACCTCGACACCGGAACAGTCAAGGCCTTCGCGGCGCAAGCTGTCGAGCACGAAACGGCCCAGCGAGTCGTCGCCTACCCGGCTCAGCCAGCGCACCTTGAAGCCCAGCCGTGCCAAACCGATGGCCACGTTGCTGTCCGCGCCGGCTATGCGTTTGCCAAACTGGCCGACACTGGCCAGGTCACCTGTTTGCTCGGCGACGAACATGGCCATGGTCTCGCCGAAGCACAGCACGTCATGTTCATGCATGGGCCACCTCCTCCCCCGCGCCCAGTGCAGCCAGGCTACGCACCTGGGCTCGGGTAAGCGCCAGCAAGTCTTCGCCAACCAAGGGGTATTCGACGGCGCGCACCACGCCGGGCGCGAACTCGGTCATCAGCGCTGCCCACGCCTGCAGGTCCGCCGCTTGGGGCGGTATGGCAACCAGGCGGCCATCGGCCCGGCGCTGCACAGCCTTGCAATGCACATAGCGCACCCAACGGCCCAGTTGCCGTGCGGCTTGCCGCTCAGACTCGCCTTGCCACTGCCAGTTGCCGATGTCGAAGGTCATGCCCATGCGCAGCCCAAGCGTGTCGGCCCGCTTAAAGAACTGCAGCAGCGGTTCGATCCTGCCACCCTGTGCGGTCTGATCGTTCTCCACCAACAACAGCGGCCCATGGGCAGGCAGCAGCGCCGCCAGCCCCATCACATCGCAGTGCTCATCGAAATGCCCCAGCGATACCTTCAGCGCCACCGCGCCAAGCGCCCGAGCGGTTTCCAGCTTGTGCACCAGTAGCGGGTCGGGCATGCCTTGCGCGGTCCACAATTCAAGGGGGGTCGAGTACAGGCATTCCAGACGCAGTGCGGCAATGACCGCACCGAGTGCAGCCGCGTCCGGTGCACTGGCAAACAATTCTTCGCGCAATTCCACTCGGCTGACGCCAGCGGCTGCCAGCATGTCCAGGAACTGCTCCTGGCCACGTTGCCGCACAAAGTCGGCGCCGTAGCTTGAGAGGCTGATGGAAACGGGGTTCGGGTGCATTGTTTTTATCCTTATGAAACCGGTTTCATTTTTAGTCGGCAGTAGCAGGCGCAGGCCTGCCGTTGCTTACTGGGGTTGGGTTGAACCGCGGATGATCAGGTTGGCCTTGAAGTCGATGCGTCGGGCTGCCCCGCTGTCGCCGCGCAGGCGACCGAGCAGGCTTTCGAATGCGGCCACACCGATACGCTCGGTGGGCTGGGCCAGTGCCGTGATGCCTTTGCCGACCAAGGGGTACCAGTCGAGGTCGTCGAGGGCGATCAGCCCGACGTCGGCAAACAGGTTGCACCCGGCCTCGTGCAGTGCTCGGGTCACCGCCAAGGTGGCAATACCGTTGAAGGTGAAGATTGCTTGCGGGCCATGGCCACGGCTAGCAAGAAACGAAGCCAGTTGGCCCTGCAGCCCGGCGTTGATTTCCAGTACCTGCTGACGCATGCCGGGCCGACGGCTGACCGACGCGCCGAATGCCTGCACCCGCTCCAGCCGTGAGCTGGTGCCATCGAGGGGTTCGCTGACCGCCAGGATGTCGCGGTAGCCCTGGGCTTGCAGGTGGTCGAGGGCCTGCTCGACGGCGTCGGCATTGTCCAGCCCTACCAGGTCGACATTCAGCTCGGGCAATTGGCGGTCCACCAGCACCATGGGGATGTCACGCTGCAGGTTGAGCAATTCGCCGGGGTGATGGCCGAGCGTGTTCACGATCAACCCTTCGACGTTGTAGCTCTGCAGCGCCACCAGGTGGTGGCGCTCCTGCTCGTCGTCGCGGTTGGTGTTGCACACCACCAGGCTGTAACCGTGCTGACGGCAGGCGGTTTCCACGCCATGCATCACGGCCACTGAATAGGGGTTGAGGATATCGGCAACCAGCATGCCGATCAGTCGCGTCTGGCCGCGCTTGAGGCCGCGGGCCATCTGGTTGGGGCGGTAGCCGAGACGTTCGATGACCTCTTCCAGCCGCTTGGCCGTAGCCTCGGCCAGCAATTGGCGATCGCCACCGATGTAACGGGAGACGGTGGCTTTGGAAACGCCAGCGACACGCGCTACTTCGCTGATGGTGACCCGTTCGCGGGCATGGGCAGGCGCGTCGGTCATGGGCTGTCCTTATGATTATTGTGATAGCGATGAAACCGGTTTCAATACAGCAAAACTACGGCAGTTCGTCAACCTGCCGTTGGTCGGCAATGATGAAATAAAGCTGATATTCAAGATTAGATAAGCCAATTAAATGATTGATGCAAATACAATTTCAACCAAAAAATGTGGGAGCGGGTTCACCCGCGAATGCGTCGGTAGCTTCGACTTCGCATTCGCGGGTAAA
>NZ_JBEGGO010000013.1:0-173915 GCF_052112345.1 Pseudomonas sp. SAS7
CGGGAAAAAACTGCCAGCCCTGCCCGAAGCCCTGTAGGAGCAGCCTTGTGCTGCGAAGAGGCCATTGCAGGCGAAGATAATCTTTAGCCTTACCGGCCTCTTCGCAGCACAAGGCTGCTCCTACAGGGATCTGTGGTACGTCGCCTCCCACAACTTTCGAGCCAGGCAAGCCAGTTGCTTCTACAACGGCGCCAGCGCAGCACTGCGACAATATTGCAGTGACATTAACGTGACTTTCCCACGCCCACCCTACGTCAAGACTTTGATTCAGGGCCTTCCTACCCCTGGACCGAGCGATGCCAGCGTACCGTGCTGCGCATTTCTGGACTTCCACCGTCCCATCACTTGAGGTAGCAAGCAAGATGGCCAAGGCCGCCGATGTCGTTGTGCAATGCCTGGAAAACGAAGGTGTCGAGTATGTATTCGGCATTCCCGGTGAAGAAAACCTCGACCTGCTCGAATCCCTGCGCAAGTCGAAGATCAAGCTGGTACTGACCCGCCACGAGCAGTCTGCAGGTTTCATGGCTGCCACCTACGGCCGTCTGACCGGCAAGACCGGCGTCAGCCTGTCGACCCTCGGCCCTGGCGCCACCAACCTGGTTACCGCCAGCGCCTACGCCTACCTGGGCGGCATGCCGATGATGATGATCACCGGGCAGAAGCCGATCAAGAAGTCCAAGCAGGGCCGCTTCCAGATCATTGACGTGTGCGGCATGATGGACCCCATCACCAAGTACACCCACCAGTTCGCCTCGGCCGACAACATCCCGGCCCGCATGCGCGAAGCCTTCCGCCTGGCTGAAGAAGAAAAGCCGGGTGCGGTACACCTGGAACTGCCGGAAGACATCGCCGCCGAGCAGACCGACGCACTGCCGATCCCGCGCAGCCTGCACCGCCGCCCGCTGGCCGAGCATGTGGCCATCCAGGCTGCCGTCGAAAAATTGCAGAATGCGCGCAACCCGATCCTGGTGATTGGTGCCGGTGCCAACCGCAAGATGACCGCCAAGGTCCTCAAGCAGCTGATCGACAAGACTGGCATCCCGTTCATCACCACCCAGATGGGTAAAGGTGTGGTCGACGAGCGCCACCCGCGCTTCCTGGGTAACGCTGCGCTGTCGTCGGGCGACTTCGTCCACCGCGCCGTCGAAGCCGCCGACCTGATCGTCAACATCGGCCACGACGTGATCGAGAAGCCGCCATTCTTCATGGTCCGTGGTGGCACCGAAGTCATTCACATCAACTTCCGCTCTGCCGAAGTCGATGCTGTTTACTTCCCGCAGGTGGAAGTGATCGGCGACATAGCCAACGCCGTGTGGCAGGTCGGCGAAGCCTTGACCGAGACCTCGCACTGGGACTTCACCCGCCTGATGGCCATCCGTGAAGCCAACGAAGCGCAGATCGCCGAAGGTGGTGACGACAACCGCTTCCCGGTCTACCCGCAGCGCCTGGTTGCCGACATCCGTCGCGTACTGCCGTCCGAAGGCATCGTTGCCCTGGACAACGGCATCTACAAGATCTGGTTCGCCCGTAACTACAAGGCGCACAAGCCGAACACCGTGCTGCTGGACAACGCCCTGGCCACCATGGGCGCCGGCCTGCCGTCCGCCATGGCGGCGCATCTGGTTCACCCGGACCGCCCGGTGATTTCGGTGTGCGGCGACGGCGGCTTCATGATGAACAGCCAGGAGCTGGAAACCGCAGTACGCCTTGGCATGCACATCACCGTGGTGATCCTGCGTGACGATGGCTACGGCATGATCCGCTGGAAGCAGGCCAACATGGGCTTCAACGATTTCGGCCTGGACTACGGCAACCCGGACTTCGTCAAGTACGCCGAAGCCTACGGTGCCAACGGCCACCGCGTGGAAAGCGCCGAAGCCCTGCTGCCACTGCTGGAACACTGCATCAAGACCCCAGGCGTGCACGTGATCGACTGCCCGGTCGATTACAGCGAGAACGACCGCATCCTCAACAGCGAGCTGCGTGAGCGCGCGCTGGCGGTGTAAGCACCGACGACTGTATCGCTGGCAAGCCGGCCCCTTCAGGTTTCTCAAGATCCTGTAGGTGCCGGCGGGTGGTGCATAACAACCCCCTCACGCATCTTGCAAATGCTCATGCTCAGGTTCTTCCACTCATGGAGAACACGAGAGCATGACAATTGGTTCTACACACAACCACCCCGCCGATCTGACCATCGACCCATCACTGCCGATGCAGCCGTGGGCCGCGCGTTTCCCTAATCCCCCAGATCTCTGCTTCGACTACCGCCGCCTGATCGAACAAGAGGGAGGCGTTGCACGGGCCACACAGCCCGAACACCGCATTTGTATTGTCGGTGCCGGCGTTACCGGGTTGACTGCGGCCCGGGAATTATTGCGCTGTGGTTTTAGCCGTATCACCTTGATTGAGCAGTCCCGGCGTGTAGGCGGCCGACACCTGACAGTCGTGAACAGCCCTGCAAGCCACAAGCACCCTGTCACTCCTTTTGAAATGGGGGCCATGCGCATGCCTTTCTTCAATAGGACAGGAGAATCACCTAAAGATGGCCGCTCGCTTATGGCGTATTACGCCAAGCTATTTGAGCTGCGGATTTCTGATTTCCCCAATCCAGGTACACCTTGGGTGAATGCCACCGGTATTTATCTGCGCGAAGGGCAAATACAAGGTGAGGGTGACCCGGTGCTGTTGGTCTGGCGTAATCCGTCAGGGGAAACACCACCACCGTCGGCTTTCTTGCAGCAGGTCTACGAGAAATGGCGCAGTTTTGCTGAGCGGTTTGCTGAACACGTTTCCACTGTTTATGGCACGCCAAGCTGGGAGTCGACATGGCGGGACATCGTCGAACGCTATCACCGCTTGTCCTTCAGGGATTTGGTGCATTTGCCCGCCCTCGTTGCCTGGGATCCTGAAAACCCCGGTGACTTTGGCGGTTTGGGCATGAGCAGTGATGAGTCAGCAATTTTCTATGCAATCGGTATTGGCGACGGCAGCTGGGGAGCATTTTATGATGTTTGCTGCTTGTACCCGCTACGTACGGCAATCTTTGGCTTCAGCAGTCATTTGCAGCTGGTGCATGGCCGTGTGGATGCAACAGGTATGCCTTACGCTGCTCCGCATTTTGAAGCCAACAATGTTCCAGATAGCAGAGGATTGCCGTTTCAAGGACCCGCCTATCTCGGCCTTGCGGCCATGGACGAAAGCCTTTTGTACCTGGACGTCGGCATGGGAGGGATTTCGCTTTATGACCATCTGCTGAAAAGCGATGACGGGCTGCTGACAGATACGTCCGTCTGCGCGGTGCAGAAGTTGGAAAATGGCCGGGTCAGGGTCGGATATCGTTGGCAGTGCAGTGATCCGATACACGAGACCACCGAGTACCAAGACTTTGACAGCGTGATCATAACCACGCCGTCATGGCTGATCGAAACCAACATCCGCCTCAGCGGCTTCACCCGCCAGATGTTGCCTCAGTCGATTATCGATGCCTGGAAGCATGCCCACTGGGAGACGAGTTGCAAAGTCTATGCGCCGCTGAAGAAAAGCTTTCTCGACCGCAAGCCGATGCCGCAAATCCTGATTACCGATAGCTTCGTGCACGATGTCTATGCCTATCGATACAACGACAGCTACCCAGATGACTGCATACTCCTCAGTTATACCTGGGAGGATGATGCAACGAAATTGGCAGCCTTCTCTGATGAGGAATTGGCGACCAAGTGCCTGAAGGAGCTCGATCGGATCCTCCTGCGGTGCACCAATGTGGGTGAGGCTATAACGCCCTACATCGATACTCGAAACATTCGCATACAGCGTTGGAGCACAGACCGAAATGCGCTCGGGTGTGCGAAATTGTATAGGGCAGGTACCTACTTTGATGCGGTAAACCTGATGAAATACAACCGGGATCTGAGCGCGAGCTCAGGGTTGTATCTGGCTGGAGAGTCCTTCTCAGTTGACGCCGGGTGGACAGAGCCGTGTTTGCGCACGGCAATTGATACGGTCATCAACCTCTGCAACAACACTTCAGCGCAATTCAATGGTGGCTTTACCCTTGAGCACTACCCTCATTACCAGGTTGGGAAATAGCGGCGTACGGGGCATTTTGTAGGGGGAGTCCTACTGCGATCATGTGATTTTCCTTCGGTCCCATAGGAACCACCTGACTGTCCCTCCCAGGCCCAACATCGCTTTACTGGCGTCCTTCCAAAACAACCACAAAAGGAAGCCGCCATGTCTGAATTCTGTTCCCCCGTCAGCCCTGTACGTATCGCTGTCGTCCAGTACGATCCCCAGGTCGGTCTTGAGCATTGTGAGCGCAACCTGGATAGAGGGCTCGCACTGGCCAGGCGCGCAGCAGGCGAAGGCGCCAACCTGATAGTGCTGCCTGAGCTGGCCAATACCGGCTACACCTTCAACTCCCGCGCCGAAGCCTATGCCCATGCAGAGACGCTGCAGGACGGCCATAGTCTGAAAGCCTGGGCGGACTTCGCCAGGGAATACCAGGTTTACCTGGCCGCAGGTTTTTCCGAGCGCGACGGGCTGAAACTCTACGACAGTGCCGTACTGTTTGGCCCTGAAGGCCGACTCGGGCACTACCGTAAGGCGCACCTCTGGAACCAGGAAAAACTCTGGTTCACCCCCGGCGATCTGGGGTTTCCGGTATTCGAGACGCCGATCGGCCGTATCGGCCTGCTCATATGCTGGGACATCTGGTTCCCGGAAGTCCCGCGGCTGATGGCGGCGCAAGGCGCCGACATCATCTGCAGCCTCAACAACTGGGTATGGACCCCGCCACCGTTGTTCGATGAAGCAGGGCGCTGCATGGCCTCGTACCTGACCATGACCGCAGCGCATGTCAACAACGTTTATATCGCCGCCGCGAACCGTATCGGGAGCGAGCGGGGCGGGCGCTTCCTGGGGTGCTCGCTGATCGCCGGTACCAATGGCTGGCCGATCGGCGAAGTGGGCAGTGCAGAGGCCGAAGAAATTCTCTATGCGGATGTAGATCTGAGCAGTGCACGCTCGGCGCCGATCTGGAACACCCTCAACGACTTGCCACGAGACCGGCGTACAGACCTCTACGATGCCAATCTTGGCTACCGCTTGCACGCGCCAATGCCACGTTGAGGAGTCGCTAATGAACACGCTTCTCTTCTCGGGACAGCAGCGTTGGCCTGTGTTGATTTTTGCCTGTCTGCTGCTGGTGCTCGCTGCGAGCCTTGCCCATGGCCAATGGCCGGATTATGCAGTAATGGTGGCGACGCTCGATCAGCCCCTGAGCCGCTTGCGCTGGATCGTCGGTGATATCAGCGAAGTGGCATTCTACAAGCACGAGCTGCCCGCCCTTGGCTTGCTGCTGGGCGCTTGCCTGGCGCACTGGGCCCACGTGCGAGGGTACCGCTGGCAGGGCTTTGCCATTTGCTATGGCAGCGGGTTATGGCCATGGGTGTTCACCAGTTCGTTCCTGGGCTTGCTGCTCAGCCACGCGTTGTGGGGCTGGACCTTGGCCAGTGGCAACTGGCAACCCACCTTCGTCGCCTTCGTGTCATTGCCGGCGGCCATGGTGTTGCTGTTTGGTGCGGGCTGGCGGGTGACGATCACAGGGGCGGTACTGGGGGCTCTACTGGTAACACCGGCCAGCCTGCTGATAGTCAACTACCTGTGCTACCCCCTGCAGTTGCCCGTAGTAGTTGGCAATGTGAGCGGCATGGCGGTTGCCAGTGTCGTGGCCTTCATCCTGTGCAAGCGCTTTCCTTCATGGGTACGCCAAAGCCGTGTAGCCACTGTAGTGGCGCCGGTCGTCAACCCGCCAGACTACGGTGTGGTCTGGACCTTGCGGCGCGTGCTGGCCGATTTCAGCGAAGCGCCATTCTTCGGCAATGAACTGGCCAGCCTCGGGCTGCTGCTGGGCGTGTTGCTGGCTTACCTGTTGGCCCCGGCTGCACCGTCGTACGGTTCAATGCTGGTGATGCAGATAGTGGCCGGGCAGGCCTTGGCATCGCTGGTTGGGGTCGTATTCTGGCGAGGCCAGTGGCAAGCCCGTGGGTGGTACCCTACCTACATTCCGATTGTCTCGATCGTTCCGGCCGCAGTGCTGACGCATGGCGGCAGCTGGCAAGTGGTGGTGGCCAGCGCAGTACTGGGTGCGCTGGTGGCTCCGCCGCTGGCAGTGGCAGTCACCCAGCGATTGCCGGCTTATGTGCATGGCTACATCGGCAACGTGATGTCGATGGCCATCAGCACGTTAGCGATCGTGCCTCTGATCGGGTTACTTGTGGGGGGAGAAGCATGACTGAACATTCGAGCCTGCCCAGGCTGTCGATCGCTAGCCTGGGGGGCACGGTCAGTATGCAGGCCCAGGCTGTTGGGTGTGGTGTGACGCCAACCCTGGGCTGCGAGCAGCAACTGCTTCAGGTGCCACAGTTACGCGAGATGGCGCAATTGAATGTTGCTTCATTGTGCCTGGTCCCTAGTGCATCGCTGGACTTCGCGACGCTGCTGGAAGTGCTGGCATGGGCCCGGTGCCAGGTGGAGCGCGGAGCCCAGGCCTTGGTAGTGAGCCAAGGGACCGATAGCCTGGAGGAGTCGGCTTATTTCCTCGATCTGCTATGGCCATTCGATGCGCCATTGGTGATGACCGGTGCCATGCGCTCGGCCAGCCAGCCGGGCAATGATGGGCCGGCCAACCTGTTGGCTGCGGCTCAGGTGGCATTGGCACAAGGCAGCTGCGGGCGAGGAGTGCTTGTGGTGATGAATGACCAGGTTCACTGCGCGGCAAGGGTGCGCAAGACGGCCAGCATGGCGATAGCCGCGTTCGAGTCGCCGGGATGTGGCCCATTGGGCCAAGTGGTGGAGGGGGAAGTGGTCTATCGCCATCCGCCAGCACGACGGGAGGTGCTGCCCATACCGCATCGCACCGACCAGCGCGTTGCCCTGCTGGAAGCCTGCCTGGACGGCGACACGGCGCTGCTGCAGGCTGTGGCTACATTGGGTTATGAAGGGTTGGTCATTGCCGGCTTCGGCGCTGGGCATGTTGCCGCTAGTTGGTCCGATGTGCTGGAACACCTGGCGCCCACCTTGCCTGTAGTTGTTGCCACACGCACAGGTAATGGGCCAACCGCGCGGACAACCTATGGGTTTGCTGGTGCAGAAATCGACCTGCAAAAAAAAGGCGTATACATGGCAGGGCACCTCTGCCCGCGCAAATGCCGAATCTTGCTGTGGCTGTTGATTGGCACCGATAGGCGACATGAGTTGCACGACTGGTTGCACGTCTGAGCCATCTGCCCGCGCGGTAGTTCGCGCGGGCAGCCCTTTCGGCGTTGCTGTGCTAGGGTGCACACACTTTTGCTTCCCAGGATTCTCACCCATGCTCCCCGTACTCAGCGAAAAAGAACTCGACCGCCTCGAAGACCTGTTGATCACCTACGGCAACGACTATTCCGTGCTGAACCTGGCCGAACTCAATGGCTTTTTCACCGCGCTGGCCAGTTCGCCTGTTGCCGTCTTCCCGGAACAATGGCTACCTGCAGTGGCCGGTGGCAAGGTGCCGAAGTTCAAGAAGCCAGCGCACGAAGAAGCGTACACCGCGTTGATGTTGCGCTATGCCGATCAGGTGAAAGAGGCATTGACTGAAGACGTCGACCACTTCGAGCCGCTGTTCGAGGAAAGCGAGGGCGAGGGTGGCACTGTGATCGTCATGGAGGAGTGGTGCTTCGGCTATATGCGCGGCACCCAGATTGCCGTTTGGGGCGAGTTGCCGCCGGAGCAGGACCAACTGTTGAAGGTCATTTCCCTGCATGGGCTTGAAGATAACTTCGAGCTGCTTGATCAGATGTCCGAGCAAGATATTCAGGCGTGCGTGCCTCACGTGATTGAGGCGGCCCGCAAGCTTTTCCGTTTCCACCGGGTGCAGAACTAAGATTTATGAGTAAGACGATCACAGACCAAGAGTTGGACGAACTGGGTGAGCTGCTTTTCAAGTATGGCAATGATGACGCCATACTTGATATCAGCGAACTCGACGGTTTTATGAATGCCTTGTGTAGCTCGCCGCGCCTGGTGCCCCCGAGTGAGTGGCTGCCTGAGGTTTCCGGTGGCAAGCTGCCTGCGTTCAAAACGCAAGCACAGGCTCGACGCTACACGGACTTGATCATCAAGTTCTACAACACTGTAGCTGTCATGCTCAGCGAAGCCACGGATGAGCTGAACCTGCTCTTTGAGGTCAGAGACACGGAGCAGGGCGAAATCGTGGTGCTTGAAGAGTGGTGCTTCGGGTACATGCGCGGCGTTCGTTTGGGAAAATGGACAGCGTTACCTGCCCCACTTCGAAAACATCTCGACGTGATCGCCCTGCATGGTCAGGAGGAGGGTTTTGCCACCCTCGACACATTTAGCCTGAAAGAACATCAGGCCACCGTTCCGCTGGTGGTTGACGCAGTGCATGTCCTCTACCTCTACCAACGCCAGCAGCGATTAGGCTGAGTGTTCGCATAGCGCCAGATGTGCTGTCTGGGCGGTAGCGCGTTTCTCGTGGGGCCGCTTTACGATGGGCCCGGCCCCTCGCAAGGCCGCCCCACATAGTAGCTGCCGGCCTTGAATGTTCCATTATTGCGCCCCGCGAAATTATGGTTTCCCTTGCGCAGTGATTCTGCTGCCAGCCGATCCAGTGCAGCATAGGCTCCACCAGCCCATCCCGGTGCTGACCAGGAGCCAAACCCATGTCGAACCCTATCAAGCTCTACAACTTCCCCAAATCTGGCCACGCCCATCGCATCGAATTGATGCTCTCGCTGCTTGACCTGCCCACCGAGCTGGTGTTCGTCGACTTGGCCAAAGGCGCACACAAGCAGCCGGATTTTCTGGCCCTCAACCCGTTCGGCCAGGTCCCGGTTATCGATGACAACGGCACGGTGATCGCCGATTCCAATGCCATCCTGGTCTACCTGGCCACAAAGTATGACAACGGCACCTGGTTACCCGAAGAACCCGCTGGCGCCGCCCGTGTGCAACGCTGGTTGTCGGTGGCTGCCGGCCCGCTGGCCTTTGGCCCCGCTGCTGCGCGCCTGGTGACCGTGTTCGGCGCTGCGTTCAACACAGACGAAGTCATCGCCCGTGCCCATACCCTGCTCAAGGTGATCGACGCCGAGCTGGCCAAGGCGCCATTCCTGGCGGGCAGCACGCCCACCATCGCCGACATCGCCAACTACTCGTACATCGCCCACGCCCCCGAAGGCAACGTGTCGCTGGAGCCCTATGCCAACGTGCGCAGCTGGCTGGCACGGATCGAGTCGCTGCCGGGCTTCGTGCCCATGCCACGCACTGTGATCGGGCTGCAGACCAGCGCCTGATACCTCGCCTTCGAGAGGAACGCCACCATGCAACAGTCCCCGGACCACCGCCCCTCGCCCTGGCATGCGGGCGAGAAAACCCTGCAGGAAAAGGTCGGTGTAGCAGAGCGCATGGAGGCGTTCGGGCAAAAGGTCATTCGTGACTACATGCCCGACCAGCACCGTAGTTTCTATCACCAGTTGCCGTTCATGGTCGCCGCCAGTGTGGACGCCTTGGGTCGGCCTTGGGCCACGCTGCTGGAAGGGCCAGAAGGCTTTGTCAGCTCGCCCGACCCTCGCGTGCTGACGATCGACACCACGCTGCCAGCAGATGACCCCGCCACCCCGGGGCTGGTAGCCGGGCAGGCGGTCGGCCTGCTGGGTATCGAACTGCACAGCCGTCGGCGCAATCGCATCAACGGGCAGATCCGCCAGGCTGCAGCCGGGCTGCTGCAGGTGAGGGTGGAGCAGTCGTTCGGCAACTGCCCGCAGTACATCCAGTTGCGTGACTACACCCGCGTCGCCCAGCCCGCCCAGGCGCGTGTCGATGCGACAACACTGGATGCCACAACCGTCAGCATGATCCAGGCCGCCGACACGTTCTTCGTCGCCAGCTATGTCGAGCAAGGCGACGACCAGCGCGCTGTGGATGTTTCTCACCGTGGCGGCCGGCCAGGGTTCGTCAAGGTCGAGGGCAATCGGCTGATCATTCCCGACTACGCGGGCAACCTGCACTTCAACACCTTGGGCAACTTGTTGGTTAACCCGCGGGCCGGCTTGCTGTTCATCGATTTCAGCAACGGCAATGTGCTGCAGCTGTGCGGGCGTGCCGAGGTGCTGCTGGACAGCCCGGCCATCCAGGATTTCGAAGGTGCCGAGCGGCTGTGGACGCTGGAGGTGGAGCAGGTGGTGTGGCGCCCGGCGGCGGTTTCCCTGCGCTGGGCGTTCAAGGAATACGCACCGACCAGCCTGATGACTGGCACCTGGGCCGAGGCCGACGCACGCCTGCAGAAACGCCAGCGACAGCGCCAATGGCAAGCCTGGCGTGTGCTGCGGGTGGAGCAGGAGAGCCGCGATATCCGCTCGTTCTACCTTGAACCGCCCAGTGATAGCAGTGTGGCCTTTGCGCCAGGGCAACACATTCCGGTGCAGGTTCAGATCGACGGTGAAGCCGCGATGATCCGGACCTACAGCTTGTCGAGCGCACCGTCCGATGGCTACCTGCGTATCAGCGTAAAAGCGCAGGGCCCCGCCTCTCGGCACCTGCATGAGCGCGTCAAGCCAGGTGATGTGCTGGATGTGCGCTCGCCTATGGGCAGTTTCACGCTGGATGAACAGAGTACGCGCCCGCTTGTGCTGATTGGCGCCGGCGTAGGTATAACGCCGTTGCTGGCCATGCTGCGTGAGCAGCTGAGCAAAGGGCAGGCACGGCGTATCCATTTGTTCCATGGCGCCCGCAGCCTGGCCGACCTGCCATTCGGGCAGGAGCTGGCAAGCTTGGGGCAACAGGCTGGCGGCTTGCTGCACGTTCATCGCGCCCTGAGCCAGCCAGAAGACCATGCAGTGGCCGGGCAGGATTATGAGTTTGCCGGCCGGCTTGGCATCGAGCAGGTCAAGGCGACGCTGGCGCTGGACGACTACGATTTCTACCTGTGCGGCCCGGGCAGCTTTACTCAGGACCTGTATGAAGGGCTGCGCACGGTGCATGTGCCGGATGCGCGCATTCACGCTGAAGCCTTTGGCCCGTCGACGCTGCGGCGGCACTCGGATGCAGGCCAGCCCACCTTGCAACAGCCGCCTGCGGCCAGCGAGCCAGTACCTGTGTACTTCGCGGCGTCGGCCAAGGAGGCGCGCTGGGCACCAGGCAGCGGCACCCTGCTGGAACTGGCCGAAGCGCGTGGGTTGGCGCCGGAGTTCAGTTGCCGGGGTGGGTCGTGCGGTACCTGCAAGACCAGGCTGGTGAGCGGCCAGGTGCATTACCCGAACCCACCGGCAGAGCTCCCGGAGGCGGGGTCGGTGCTGATCTGTTGTGCGGTGCCGGCGCAGGTGGAGCAGGGGATACAAGCGCTGGTGCTGGATATCTGATATGCCTGTCCTGGCCTCTTCGCCGGCAAGCCAGCTCCCACAGGGATTGCACATACCTTGAGTTAAACGCGGTCGAGGTGGGAGCTGGCTTGCCGGCGATGAGGCCAAGGCAGGCAGCACAAAGCGCCCGGATAACCGATAATCCCGGCACCCCCAAATACCCAGGAGCCCGCATGGACCAGATCCACCTGATGAAGGTGTTCGTCGCGGTAGGTGAGCTGGAGAGCTTCGCCGCCGCCGCGCGCCGCCTGGACATTTCCCCGGCCGCCGTCACCCGCGCCGTCAGCGCCCTGGAAGACCAGCTTGGCGTGAAGCTGCTGCTGCGCACCACCCGCAGCGTGCGCCTGACCGAAGCCGGCGGCCGCTACCTGGAGGACACCCGGCACATCCTGGCCAGCATCCACGAGGCCAACGAAGCAGCCGCCGGTATCAACGCCACCCCCAAAGGCGAACTGGCAGTTACCGCCCCGATCCTGTTCGGCAAGAAGTTCGTCATGCCGTGTATCGTCCGCTACCTGCAGCAGTACCCGGAAGTCGATGTTTCCGCCTACTTCCTCGACCGCGTGGTGAACATGGTCGAGGAGGGCATGGACGTGGCCGTGCGCATCGGCCCATTGCCCGACTCTGGGTTGAAGGCGTTGCGGGTCGGCAGGGTGCGGCGCATGTTGTGTGCGTCCCCCGACTACCTGGCGCGCCATGGCGTGCCGAAGCATCCATCGGACCTGGCCGGGCATGCGGTGATCGGCACCACCAACCTGTCGCCCCGGGCTGGCTGGCGCTTTGGGGTGACGGAAGAGCCAACCCTGGTGCGCATGAAGCCGCGCCTCACGGTGACCAGCAATGACGGGGCGATCGCTGCCGCCAGTGGCGGGCTGGGGATTGCCCGCCTGTTGTCGTACCAAGTGGCCGATGAGCTGGCCAGTGGGCAATTGCAGGTGATCCTGGCGGAGTACGAGGAGGCGCCCTGGCCGATTCATGTGTTGCATCGCGAGAGCAAGTACGGCTCTGCCAAGGTCAGGGCCTTCATCGACATGCTGGCGCAGGCGCTGCGGGCGCAGCAACTGGATTGAGATCGTACAACGAAGGGTGAAACATCAAGAAATAATAAGTGTTGTACGACGACCTATGACGTGGCACTCTTTCGCCTGAAACAATTTGTCGCAAATACCGCTGCCGGTGTTCGCGCCAATCGCTCGCCACACTAAAAACAAGAAACTCAGGTGAACCATGAAGATGAAAGGCATCCGTTGGTGGATGGTCAGCCTTGTCACGGCTGGGCTCGTCGTCAACTACCTCGCCCGCAACACCCTCTCGGTGGCCGCCCCCACCTTGATGACCGACCTCTCCATCAGTACCGAGCAATACGCCAAGATCGTTGCCAGTTGGCAGGTGTGCTATGCCCTCATGCAGCCGGTAGCCGGCTGGTTCATCGATTTCATCGGCACCAAGCTGGGGTTTGCCGTGTTCGCCATGGCCTGGTCGCTGGCCTGTGCTGGCGCGGCCCTGGCCACCGGCTGGCAGAGCATGGCCTTTATGCGCGGGCTGCTGGGCATGACCGAAGCCGCCGGCTTGCCGGCCGGGGTCAAGGCAACCACCGAATGGTTCCCGGCCAAGGAGCGCTCGGTGGCGATCGGCTGGTTCAATATCGGCTCGTCGCTCGGCGCCTTGCTGGCGCCGCCGCTGGTGGTGTGGGCGATCCTGCACAGTGGCTGGCAGCTGGCGTTCGTTATCGTTGGTGTCTCCGGCATTGTCTGGACCCTGCTGTGGATGCTGTTGTACAAGCACCCGCGTGACCAGAAGCGCCTGAGTGATGAGGAGCGCGACTACATCCTGGCCGGGCAGGAAGCGCACTTCAAACAGGACAGCCGCGAGAAGGGCGCGTGGAAGCGCATCTTCAAGGCCCGCAACTTCTACGCCATCGCTTCGGCGCGGATCCTCTCCGAGCCGGCCTGGCAAACCTTCAACGCCTGGATTCCGCTGTACCTGATGACCGAGCGGCACATGAACATCAAGGAAGTGGCGATGTTCGCCTGGCTGCCGTTCCTGGCTGCCGATATCGGCTGTGTGCTGGGCGGGTATCTGAGCCCGCTGTTCCACCGCTACTTCAAGGTGTCGCTGTTCACCTCGCGCAAGATGGTGCTGGTGTTCGGTGCCAGTTGCATGATCGGCCCGGCCTGCATCGGCCTTGTGGAGAGCCCGTACATGGCGATCCTGTTGCTGTGCATTGGCGGGTTTGCCCACCAGACACTGTCGGGGGCGCTGTACTCCATCACCTCGGACTCGTTCAGCAAGGACCAGGTGGCCACAGCGACGGGCATGGGTGGCATGTGCGGGTACTTGGGGGCGGCGGTGTTCACCCTGGTGTTCGGCATTCTGGTCACGCAGATTGGCTACAGCCCGCTGTTCGTGGTGCTGGCGGCGTTCGATATCGTGGCGGCAGTGCTGGTGTGGAAGGTGGCGCGGGAGGTGCGTGGCGAGCCTTCGGTCACGCCGATGGCGAACCCGACCGGGGCATTGGCATAAGGCTTGAAATTTAGGGGCTGCTGCGCAGCCCCAATCAAGGCAACATAATCAAAGGGGTCGATACTGCATCCTGAACCCCAGGCTCATTCCTTCCCCCTGCTGCAACAAGCGCAACCCCGGCCGCCCTGGCAGGTGATGCGCATTGACCGGGTGGCTTACCGGTTCAAAGCAGAAAAACCTTTGGCCCTGCGGGCAAAACAGCAAAAAGTGTTCAGCCCCGCTGGCACTGCAGGCCAGTCGATAACCCGCGCTTGGCTGTTCGATCACACACTCCCCGGGCCAGCCGCTGAAGGCGTGATCAACCACCGTCTCAGGCAGACGCCCCATGGCATTGAAACACCACTGCTCAGGTACCTCGGCCTGGTACGACGGCAACCGCCCGTCCTCCGCCAGCCATACCTTGCGCGCCACTGCATACAGCTGGGTATCGGGATACCGCGGGAAGTAAGGATGCAACCCCAACCCATACCAGGTAGCCGGCTCATCCAGGTGCGTCACATGCAGGTCCAGGCTCAGGCAGCCATCCTGCAGGTGCATATCCAGCGTGGCTTGGTAGGCAAACGGCACTGAACTGTCCAGCGTCAACCGGGCCCGTCGTTCACTGTGGTGTTCTACCTGCCAGGCCTGTTGCCAGGCACTGCCATGAATCGGGTAAGGGTCATGGCCGGTATTGGGCGCCAATGCCTGCCAGCCTTCCGGCCGGGCAAAGCCACCCTCGGCAATGCGGTTGGACCATGGCGCCAACGGGTAACAGGCCAGGCGTCGTGGGGTGCCGCTGGCCAGCGCGGCCGGGTCAGAATGGCGTAGCAGCGCTTGCCCGGTCGCTTTCACTTCCCAGTTGACCAGGCTGGCGCCCAGCTCCGGAGCCAGGCTCAGGCGGGTCAGGTGGTCTTGCAGGTGCAGTTCGGTCACAGCCATTCAAGGCTCCTTTCAAATGAACAATCAACTGGCCCGACGGTAGGTGAGCAGCACGATGCCGCACACCACCACGGCACCGCCGAGTAATTGCAGGGTGCCGAGCTGCTGGTCGAGCAAGGCCCAGCCCAGCAGCAGCGTGGCGATGGGTTCGACGTTCATCACCGGTGCGTTCTGCGCCATGTTCAGCCTTGGCACACACACGAATAGCAAGGTGAAGGCCAGGCCATACAGCACCACCAGGCTGGCTAAAGCCACCCAGCCACTGCTGCTGCCCGGCAGTGACAAGCCGGACGGCATCACGCCGCTTGCGCCTGCAACCAGCATGCTGGAGAACACGATCAGCAAGGTCAGCAGGCTGCGCACGGGGCCGCGCACGCTGGCCAGTTTGTGGTCGGTGATCCACAAGGCGCAGGCGAAGGCACAGGCGGCGCCGAAGGCCAGGCCGACCCCTAGCGCCCAGTGCGGGTTGGCCGTGCCGCTGTCGGCAAGGCGTGCCGGCACATCCAGCGCCAGCACCAGGCCGCACAGGATCAGGCCCATGAACAGCACAGTGCGGCCCGTGGGGCGTGCGCCGCCCAGCGCCCAGGTAAGCAGCGCCAGCAGCATCGGGAAAGTGTTGCCCACCAGCAGCGCCAGGGCTACCGGAATGCGCGCCACCGCCGAGTACAGGCACAGGCTTTGGGTGGCGATCAGCAGGCCCAGCAGCAGCTGCCAGTGCCGGGTGCCTGCCGGCAGGCCCAGCGCCTGGCGTTGCCACAACAGCAGGCAGGCCAGTACCAGCAAGGTGATGCCTGAGCGGCAGAGAATCGCCAGCAGCACGCCGGTGCCGTCATCGAAGGCGATGCGCGCGGCGATGTGGTTGCCGGCGAATGAACAGGCCAGCAGGGCGAGCAGGGCGATGGCCAGTTTGCGCGGGAATAGAGGTACAGCCGAGGAGGGAACAGCCATGTGCAGGATCCATTTGCAGAAAAGATTGGCTAGCAGCCGCGCGGTCCCTGTAGGAGCGGCCTTGTGTCGCGAAAGGGGCGCAAAGCGGCCCCAGGATTTCGGCGTCAACGCTGATGTTGCTGGGGCCGCTTCGCGGCCCTTTCGCGACACAAGGCCGCTCCTACAGGCCCCCGCAAATGCCGTTACAGCACCACGCTAGGCAGCCACAGGGAGATGGCCGGAATGTAAGTCACCGCCATCAGCACCAGGAACAGCGCCAGGTAGAACGGCAGCAGCGCCTTCACTGTCGACTCGATGCTCACCTTGCCGATGGCCGACCCCACGAACAGCACGGCGCCCACCGGTGGCGTTATCAGCCCGATCCCCAGGTTCACCAGCATGATCATGCCGAAGTGCACCGGGTCCACACCAATACCGGTAATCACCGGCAGCAGGATCGGCGTGAGGATCAGGATCAACGGCGCCATGTCCATCACCGTGCCCAGCAGCAACAGCATGAAGTTGATGCACATCAGGATCACGTAGCGGTTGTCCGACAGGGTCAGGAACGCCGTGGTGATCTTCGACGGGATCTGCATCAGCGTCATCACGTAGCCGAAGCTGGCGGCAAAGCCGATCAGGATCATCACGATGGAGATGGTCCGTACCGTGCGGTGCATCAGCTTGGGCAGGTCGCGCCACTTGTAGTCGCGGTAGATGAACATGGTCACGAAGAATGACCACACCACCGCCACGGCTGCCGATTCGGTCGCGGTGAACACGCCCGACAGGATGCCGCCGAGGATGATGACCATGGCCATCAGGCCCCACAGCGCCTCACCGGCAATTTTCAATGCCTGGCGCAGCGGGATCACTTCGCCTTTGGGGTAGTTGCGCTTTTTCGCGAAGATAAGGCACAGCCCCATCATGACTGCGCTCAGCAGCAACCCGGGCATCACACCCGCCATGAACAGTGAGGCAATGGATACCGTGCCGCCCGCCGCCAGCGAGTACAGCACCGAGTTGTGGCTGGGCGGGGTCAGCAGCGCCTGCACCGAGCCACTGACGGTCACGGCGGTGGAGAATTCACGCGGGTAGCCTTTGCGCTCCATCTCCGGGATCAGTACCGAGCCCACCGAGGCGGTGTCGGCCACCGACGAGCCGGAAATCGCGCCAAAGAAGGTCGAGGCCATGATGTTGACCAGCGACAGGCCGCCACGCACGAAGCCCACCAGCACCCCGGCAAAGGCCACCAGCCGCCGTGACATACCGCCTTCGGCCATGATCGCGCCGGCCAGCACGAAGAATGGAATGGCCAGCAGCGAGAACTTGTTAACCCCACTGGCCACCTGGATCATCATCGCCTGCAGCGGGATGTCGATCCACCAGGCGCCGATCAGCGCCGACAGGCCCAGGGCGTAGGCCACCGGCATGCCCAGCAGGATGAGTGCAATGAAACTGCCCAACAGAATGAACGCATCCATTTATGCCGCTCCTTCGCTTTCTTCTACGTGGTCGAAACGCACCACCTTGCGGTGGCTCTGGTCGCCCATCAGGAGTTTTTCCAGCACAAAGACCAGGGTCAGCACGCCACCGACCGGGATCGGCGCATAGGTCATGCCCACCCGCACACCCGGCAGGGATGCCAGAAACTGGTTCCAGGTAGTGATGCACAGCTTGGTGCCGTAGTAGGTCATGAACACGCACACCAGGATCATCAGTACTTGCACCAGTAGCGCGACCATGCTGCGCTGCAGCGGTGGCAGGCGATCGGTGATCATCGCCACCGCCATGTGCGCCCCGGCCCGGTAGCTGGCAGCGGCGCCGACGAAGGTGAACACCACCATCAGCAGGATGGCCACCGGCTCCGGCCAGCTGGAGCCGGTACCGAGCACGTAACGGGCAAAGATGCCCCAGGGAATGATCAGCGTCATGGTCAGGATCGACAGGCCGGCGATCCAGATACAGGCGCGGTACAGCGTGTCGTTCACACGCAGGAAGAGGTTTTTCATGGGCATCACCAAAGCGGCAGGGCGGCGGGCGCCGCTCTGCCGAGGTCGATTGGGCTGGGGCCGCTGTTACTGGACGGCGTCGATACGCTTCATCAGGTCGGCGTACGGCGCGCCGTATTTTTCCCGTACGGAGGCGGTGGCGTCATAGAAAGGCTTCTTGTCGACAGTAATGAACTCGACACCAGCGGCCTTGAGCTTCTCTTCGCTGGCGGCAGACTTGGCGTCCCACAGTGCGCGCTCTTCCATCTGTGCTTCACGCGCCACCTTCTTCACCAACGCCTGCTGCTCGGGGCTGAGCTTGTTCCAGGTGGTCTTGGACATCACCACGGGTTCCGGCAGGATCAGGTGGCCGGTCAGGGTGTAGTACTTGGCGCTCTGGAAATGGTTGTGCTCAAGCAAGGTGGGCGGGTTGTTCTCGGCGCCATCGATCACGCCGGTTTGCAGGGCGCTGAAGATTTCCCCGGTGTCCATGGCGATGCCGTTGCCGCCCATGGCGTTCATCATGTCGATGAACAGCGGGTTGCCCTGTACGCGAATCTTCATGCCCTTGAGGTCTTCCAGGCTGCGTACCGGTTTTTTCGTATAGATGCTGCGCGAGCCGCCGTCCATCCAGGCCAGGGCCACCAGGTTGAAGTCGGAGTTGGTGATCTTGTCGAGGATTTCCTGGCCGATCTCGCCGTCGATGATCTTGCGCATGTGTTCATGATCGCGGAACACGAACGGCATGTTGAACACGTTCACATCCGGTACTACCGGGCCGACGATCCCTAAGCTGACGCGGGTCATCTGCACGGCACCGATCTGCGCCTGTTCGATCACCTCCTTCTCCGAGCCCAGCACACCGCCAGCGAACATCTTGAAGGTGATGTCGCCGTTGCTGGCGTGCTCGAGTTTTTTGCCCATGTTCTGCTCGGCGACCACGGTCGGGTAGCCGGCCGGGTGGATTTCGGCGAACTTGATGTCCAGTGCCGAGGCGGGCATGGCCACGCTGAAGGCGAACGGGAGTACGGCAAGGAGCAGCTTGCGTTTGAACGTCATGATGAAACTCCGTGGTTTTTATTATCCGGTTTCGTGTGTGCAAGTGTGGGCGCGGCAGAGGGCATCAGCCCCGGTAGGCAGGTTCCTCCAGGCCCTTGGTGTCAGGGTTGAGGGCAAATACCCCGCCCGCCAGGGGCTGGTCACTGAGGTCTGTGCCTGTGGGGCGGATCGAGGTGACGTAAAGGGTGTCGAGGTTGGCGCCACCAAAGGCGCACATTGCCGGCTTTTTCACCGGCACGCTGAGCGAGCGGTCGAGGCGCCCGTCAGGGGTGAAACGGTGAACTTGCCCGGCGTCGTTGCCGCAGATCCAGTAGCAGCCATCCTGGTCGATAGCGGCGCCGTCGGGGCGCCCAGGGTAGCCGCGCATGTCGACGAACAGCCGCTTGTTATGAGGCGTGCCGCTGTCGATGTCGTAGTCGAAAGCCCAGACCTTCTGCACGTTGGGGTGCGAGTCGGACAGGTACATGCGCGTGCCGTCGGGGCTGAAGGCCAGGCCGTTGGGTACGATCATGCCATCTTGCTGCAGGTGCAGCTGGCCTTCTCCATCATGCCGGTACAGCGCACCCACGTGGGCACCTTGCTGCATGTCCAGCAGCATGGTGCCGGCCCAGAAGCGGCCCTGGCGGTCGCAGCGGCCATCGTTGAAGCGCATGCCGGCCTGGGCGTGCGGCACGCTGCTGAGCAGGCGCTTATCAAGGCTGCCATCGGGCTTGGGCTGCAGCTGGAAGATGCCGCTTTCCATGCCGGCGACCCAGCCCTGGCCGCTGCGGGCGATGCAGGCCAGCATCTCGTTGCCCTGCCAAACCTGGTGCTTGCCATCGGCCGCCTGCCAGCGGTGCAGTTGGCGGGCGGGGATGTCGACCCAGTACAGGGCCTGTTCGCTGGGGTGCCACACGGGGCTTTCGCCGGTGCCGTTGCGGGCGTCGACGATCAGTTCACAGTTCATGGCCGTGCCTCCTGGCGTGCGTGGGTTCAGTTGAACGGGCCGGCCACGGCGAAGGCGCCGCCCTGGTAGACCATGCTCGGGTCATCCGCGGCGGGCGCCGGTTGGGCTTCCACAGCGGCGCGGAAGCGCTCGGAGCTGTCCTTGGGCTCATAGCCAAGGTGCTCGGCATAGCGGTTGTCCCACCACACGGTGCGGTTATCGGAGGCGCCGTAGACGATGGTGTGGCCAACGTCGGGCGTGAACAACCCTCGCTCGATAAGCTGCACCAGATCGTCATAGCTCAGCCACGTGCAGAGCATGCGAGGGTTCTGGGGCTGGGGGAACGAAGAGCCGATGCGAATGCTGACGGTCTCGATGCCGTAGCGATCGAAGTAGAAACTGGCTACATCCTCGCCGTAGCACTTGGACAGGCCGTAGTAGCTGTCGGGGCGGCGCGGCGAGTGGGCGTCGATGCGCTCGTCCTGGCGGTAGAAACCGATGGTGTGGTTGGAGCTGGCGAAGATGATGCGCTTCACGCCATGCTTGCGTGCGGCCTCGTAAACATGGAACACGCCGCAGATGTTTGGCCCGAGGATGTCTTCGAAGGAATGCTCGGTGGACACGCCGCCGAAGTGGATGATGGCATCCACGCCTTCGACCAAGGCATGTACCGCAGCCTTGTCGGCCAGGTCGCAGGTGATGACTTCTTCATGTGGGCCCGCAGCAGGGGCCATTTCGCTGATGTCGGAAAGGCGCAGGACCTCGGCGTAGCCTTGCAGGCGTTCGCGAAGGACCTTGCCCAGGCCGCCTGCGGCTCCGGTGAGCAGCAGGCGATTGAGGGGGGTAGTGGTCATGGCCGGCTCTTGTTGTTAATTGTTGTAGGTTGTCGTATGACTTTGCTGATTATTGGCGGTGGGTTCGGCTGTTGTCAATGACAACTCGCTGACTGTTTGGCGTTATGCGCGGTCCTTGTAGGAGCGGCCTTGTGTCGCGAAAGGGCCGCAAAGCGGCCCCGGCAACCTCGCGTTAAGGCCAAGATCCTGGGGGGCGCTTCGCTCCCCGATCGCGACACAAGGCCGCTCCTACAAGGGCCGGCGTCAAGCTTTACAGCAGCGACAGCGGGTAGTTGAAGATCAACCGGTTCTCATCGAACTCGTTATTGCTGTAATCCCGCCGAATCGACGAATTTCGCCATTTCACGCTCAGGTCCTTGAATGCCCCGCTCTGGATCACGTACGCCAGCTCCGTCTCACGCACCCACTCTTTGCCATCGGTCACCACCCCGCTGTGCACATCGCGCCCGCTGATATAGCGGTTCATCAAGGTCAGCCCCGGTACCCCGACGGTGACAAAGTTGAAGTCATGACGCACTTGCCACGAGCGCTCGTTGGCATTGTCGAAGCTGGAGTTGTAACTATCGTTGGCCAAGGTGCCGCCACTGGTGCCGTTGACCCGCATCCAGGTATCCCCATCCACTTTCTGCAGCCCCACCCAGAACGTGCTGCCGCCGTACTTGGCGGAGAACATTCCCGAGTAGGTCTTGTTGTCCAGTTCGCCGGCGCGTTCGGAGCCGTCCTCATCGCCATGGAAGTAGCCCAGGTTGGCACCCAGGGTCCAGTCACCCACCGGCTGGCTGTGGCTCAGTTGCAGGTATTGCTGCTGGTACACGTCCTTCAGTACCGCATTCCACAGCCCTACCAGCGTGCGGTCCTGGTTGAACTTGTACTCGCCGCCGACGAAGTTGAACCGGTCCGACACGCCAGCGCCGTAGCTCATGTCTTCCATGCTGGCGTCGTTACGCGGGCTGTTGCCGCGGAACTGGCCGCCATACAGGGTCAGCCCAGCGATTTCATTGGAGGTGACCTGCCCGCCACGGAACGTCTGCGGCAACGAGCGACCGTCGTCTGAGCGTAGAATCGGCAGCACCGGCATCCACTCACCGATCTTCAGCTCGGTCTTGGAGATCCGCGCCTTGCCCGCCACTGCCAGGCGCCCATAGTCATCTGCCGGCTTGCCATCGTCATGGCGTGGCAGCAACGCCGTGCCATAGGTACCGCCGCCGCCATCGAGCTTGACCGACCACAGCCCCAGCACATCCACGCCAAACCCGATCGGGCCTTCGGTGAACCCTGAACGTGCATCGAGAATGAAGCTTTGCGTCCATTCCTCGGCCTTGCTCTGCGGGTTGCTGGGGTTGGTGAAGTTGCGGTTGATGTAGAAGTTGCGCAGCCCGAGCGTGGCCTTGCTGTCCTCGACAAAGCCCGCAGCCAGGCTGGTGCCCGGCAGGCCGGCGATGACCCCGGCGCCAAGCAGGGCGAAAGGAAGGGTATGGCAGATTCTCATTATTGTTGTGCTCCCGAGGGGTATGGCAGCCCGTCCACCGGGCACGCACAAGCGGCCTGCGGCAGGGGCGGGTAGTTAACGGGCCGGTCAGGGCCAGGGGTGAATGCGCGGTAACCCGTCGCTACGTACTGGCAGGTGTACGCGAGCTGGCCGGGCGAAGAGGGGTGTGCAACAGACGTGGGTGGAGCGGGATGGGTGTCGACATGGAATCGTCCACTGATTGTTGTTTTTGTTATGTGTTGTCGTACAACTGTGCGCGATTATTAGCAAGGGGGAGGCGGGCTGTCAACGCCTGATGGCTGAGCAATTTAGGGGTAAGATGGCAAGAATCGGGCTATAGAAGCTCTACTGTGAGCGCTCTAGAGACATACTACGACTAAGGTAGTCTTAGGCACTATTCCAACAGCTGTGCCGTACCCCATTTGTCGGCGTGGGCGGGCCTCTTTTTTGGTTTACCGGTCGTTAAAGCATGCCAGCCTTACGTTTGTTACTTCCTGTCTCGCCAGACTTGATCAATTTCCACAGATAGTGGAACATTATCTGGCAACTGCGGAACGACTGACCGGATGAGATTGAGCGTTCCCTAGCCCGAAAGGGTGCTCGCGCAAGGCGAGCCGAGGCGCAGCCGAAGTGGTATCCGGATCTGCTTTACCAATACGAAAAGGCGCCCATGGCGCCTTTTTCGTTCATGCAAGCTCGGCGGGTCAGCGTTTGGTCGAGACCGCTTTGCCCAGATAAACCTTGCCGCAGAGCAAGACAAAGCCCATCACACCTTTCAGGTTAGGCGCTGCTTTGTCACTCTGGTGATAGGCACTCTCCACCACTAGCTGCAGGTCCTGCCATTGCCGTCTTTGCTTCGAAGCGCGGCGTATCTCAAAAAAGACATGGTACGGTCCCTCCGGGTCGTCGATCGTGATCGAGTAACACCAATTGCGCTCTGTGGACGTTTCTAGGACCTTTGCCTGCGGATGGTTCAGTGTCTTGATCAGCTGTGGCAACTGCAGGGAAAGGCGAAATCGAATCGGGCAGAAGGCACGCAGTCGCGGTGCACTCTGGTCAACAATTACTTGGCATTCAGGCGAGCTAGCCTGAGTGTAGCTCCTGCTGAAGCAGTGATTTGAGAAGGTCACATGCACGCGCAGCTTGCGCTTGGCCAATCGACTCTCGACAAGCAGTGTGAATGGACTCAGGTGTGAGAGGTCAATGCGCTCGTTGGCAACCACCAATGGTGGGAAATACTGCTGACCGGTCAAGCCCGCCTCCTTGGTAAATATCTATCCGAGGCACGGTCGCCAGCAGAGTTGATCATGAGCTATGGTTTCGCTCTCATTTTGAATGAAGGTTCGAATCACATTCGAGCGGTGTTCAGTTTCGAGACGTGACAACTATGGGTGCCCCGGCATTGCGCAACGGGGCATGCAGTGTTCGTCGAAGAAGTGACTGCTCAGACGGCCAAGTTCGTGGGCGCAGAACCAGGCTTACCGCGTTGCCTGCTTCGCGGTGTACGACCAGAGACATCATTTACATCGTAAACCGGGGGCATGGTTTACAAATTCAATCCAATCGCCTGTGGACCCTGCCGGAATCCTGCGCTATCTTCAGATCTGGCCTCGCCCTCGACCACGTAGACTGGCATGTCCAGTCCCGGCACCTCGTTGTGCCGTACCCCTCTTGTCGGCGTGGGCGGGGCCTCTTCTTTTCTCGAACGTCGAACCATGGCGTCCATCAACATCTGCATCGACGACGAGCTCAAAGCCCGCGCCTACGAAGAGCTAGAGCGTCTCGGTGTAACCCCCTCCGAACTCATGCACCAGGTTCTGCAATATGTAGCAGAGCAGGGCAAGTTGCCTTTCGGGCCAGCCAGCATGGCCGAGGAAGATGAAGACCTCATCGCGTTTGTAAATGAGCGTCTCGCTTCCCCGCTGCGCGTGAAGGTCCAACTGGATGACCTATAGAATCTGACTCGATGTACGGCACCGGCTTTGCCGGCGTTCGCGGGTGACCTCTAATGCCAATCAGTCAGGAAAACTGGGGCCGCTTTGCGCCCCATCGCCGGCAAGCCGGGCTCCCACAGGTACAGCTCATGGCTTGAGTGCGATGCGGTCGGTGTGGGAGCTGGCTTGCCGGCGATGGGCTGCGCAGCAGCCCCGATTGGCTTAACTGACTGGCATTAACCCGCTCCCCCGCTTTTGACCGGCTAACCGCAATTGCCAGCAAACGAAGTCTTTTGTGGGAGCGGGTTCACCCGCGAAGAGGCCAGCACAGGCAAAAAACGGCCCGCTAAACCCCATGCATCCGCAGCGCCCGCTGCGCACACTCCCGCCAACTCAACTTGCGCTTCTCCACCGGCCCCGGCAGCTCCACTTCCCCGGCCAGCACCACCGGCATATCCCGCATCCTCACCCAAGGCTCACTCTGCCAATACAGCAAAGTAGCACCCCGCCCACCAGGCCAGCACATCTGCCCCAGCCGCGGCGCATCGTCCACTGTATCAGCCTGAGCATCACGCAGCACCGCCACCACCTCATGTGTCAGCCACCAGCGCAAATGGCGGTTCTCCGGCACATGGTGGTGCGCCAACAAGGTATAGGCCCCGGACTCACTGACAATGGTGGTCTCCTGGCTTTTGCCATAGCGCAGCAGCGGCACAGTGCGGTACTGGTCCGGGTCGAGCTTGTGCATGCAGTGTTCGTCGAAGAAGTGACCGCTCAGCCGGCCGAGTTCGTGGGCGCAGAACCAGGCTTGGGATTCGAGCCAGAGGGTGTGGAGAGGGCGGTTATAGCGGGTGAAGAGCGTAGGTTTATGGAGACTGTCCATGTTTGGCCATCCTGATTTGGAGAGCCGTTTCTAACGGGAACGGGATTCCGCTGCGTGAGCGTTCTTAAGCGCCAACAGACGTTATCGCGACGCTAAAAAAGTGACAATGAAAAACCTTGTAGGAAGGGTCCTGTTCGCCTTTCCCCTACCAATAAAAAAAGGCTGCCAATCGGCAGCCTTCTCGATACTCAGCCCGGACAATCAGTCCCAGCTCAGTGCACCACCGGTCTGATACTCAATCACGCGCGTCTCAAAGAAGTTCTTCTCCTTCTTCAAGTCCATGATCTCGCTCATCCATGGGAACGGGTTGGTAGTCCCCGGATACTCTTCTTTCAAACCAATCTGAGTCAAACGACGGTTAGCAATGAACTTGAGGTAGTCCTCCATCATTGCCGCGTTCATGCCCAGCACGCCGCGTGGCATGGTGTCACGGGCGTATTCGATCTCCAGCTGGGTCCCTTGCAGGATCATCTGGGTCGCTTCTTCCTTCATCGCCGCGTCCCACAGGTGCGGGTTTTCGATCTTGATCTGGTTGATCACGTCGATACCGAAGTTCAGGTGCATCGACTCGTCACGCAGGATGTACTGAAACTGCTCGGCAACGCCGGTCATCTTGTTGCGGCGGCCCATGGACAGGATCTGGGTGAAGCCGCAGTAGAAGAAGATGCCTTCCAGTACGCAGTAGTAGGCGATCAGGTTGCGCAGCAGCTCTTTGTCGGTTTCGACGGTGCCGGTGTTGAATTCCGGGTCGGAGATGGCGCGGGTGTACTTCAGGCCCCAGGCGGCTTTTTTAGCGACCGACGGGATCTCGTGGTACATGTTGAAGATCTCGCCTTCATCCATGCCCAGCGACTCGATGCAGTACTGGTAGGCGTGGGTGTGGATCGCTTCTTCGAAGGCCTGGCGCAGGATGTACTGGCGGCACTCCGGGTTGGTGATCAGGCGGTACACGGCCAGGGCCAGGTTGTTGGCAACCAGCGAGTCGGCGGTGGAGAAGAAGCCCAGGTTGCGCATGACGATGCGACGCTCGTCTTCGGTCAGGCCGTCCTGGCTCTTCCACAGGGCGATGTCGGCGGTCATGTTGACCTCTTGCGGCATCCAGTGGTTGGCGCAGCCGTCCAGGTACTTCTGCCAGGCCCAGTCGTACTTGAACGGTACCAGCTGGTTCAGGTCGGCGCGGCAGTTGATCATGCGCTTTTCATCTACGGCAACGCGGGCCGAGGAGCCTTCCAGCTCGGCCAGGCCTTCGGCCACGTCGAGGGCGTCGAGGGCAGCCTTGGCACGTTTGACGGCTTCGGAGTCAGAAGCGGTAGCAGCGCGAGCTTCCAGAGCGGCGGCACCACCTGCGCTGTCGAGCTTGTCGAGGGTTGCGGCGGCAGCCGCCTGCGCAGGGGTGTTGCCTTTGGCGGCTACTTCGCCGTCTTCGTTATCGAATTCGTCCCAGCTCAGCATGGTTTGGCTCCTGCTTGAGGGTCGCCCTGGGGCAACCGGTTGGATTTTAAGAATGTGATGCCTGACGCAAGGCCGTAACGGCGAATGGACAGCTCGAGAGGCTGACTCTCGTTTACATCTGAATGTGTTCTGGCTTGTACCTGGCCAGGCCTCGGGGAGGGGCCAGGACAATTGGATGGCGCTCTTTTCAGAGGGCGCAAAGTATACCGGAATTCACCTTCGATCGGGGCGCATGTGTTGCGGGCGAGGGTAACTTTTTCGACCGGTTTTGCGTGCGTCCGTTCACCAGGCTTGTGCCGGTTGCTACGGGGAAGGAGTGTAGCGACAAAAAGCGGATGGCACTACATGTTGTGCCTTTTTATTTTATAGGCACATTATGTGGTGGTGGTGCGATCTGTGTAGGAGCGGCCTTGTGTCGCGATAGGGGTGCGAAGCGCCCCCAGGATATCAGCTTCGCCGCATGAATCGCCGGGGCCGCTACGCGGCCCTATCGCGACACAAGGCCGCTCCTACCCGGACCGCGCCAAAATGCAGTGACCGGGTTAGCAGCGGTGGCTGCGTAGCGTTTCGACGATATGCGTCTTGGGGTGTTTGCGTGCGACTTCTACCGAGGTAAAACGGCCGGTTTCAGCATTGCGACCAATCTTGCGAGTTGCCACTTTTTTCCGCGCCATGGGCTTGCGTCCTGTTTTGAGAGGTCCTGCTCTTTTACCGAGCCGCAGTAGCGGTGGGCAAAGGGCAAGGTTTCTCTGGGGCACGGATACAAAAATGCCGCGCGGGGCACCCGTAGGCACCCCGCGCGGCATTCAGGCCTTACTGGCAGGCTTCGCAGTCAGGCTCGTCGATCGCGCAGGCCTTTGGCACTGGCGCTGGGCCGGCTGCCTGGACCGGGGCGCTGTCGCCACCGCTGGAAACGGCGTTGAGCTTGCCGGTGTTGATGGTCGACTTCTCGGTGCTGGTCGCGGCCAGGGCACGGAGGTAGTAGGTGGTTTTCAGGCCACGGTACCAGGCCATGCGGTAGGTCACGTCCAGCTTCTTGCCCGAGGCGCCGGCGATGTACAGGTTCAGCGATTGAGCCTGGTCGATCCACTTCTGGCGACGGGAAGCTGCGTCGACAATCCACTTGGTCTCGACTTCGAACGCGGTGGCGTACAGGTCTTTCAGCTCTTGCGGGATACGCTCGATCTGCTGCACCGAACCGTCGTAGTACTTCAGGTCGTTGATCATGACCGAGTCCCACAGGCCGCGGGCCTTCAGGTCACGGACCAGGTACGGGTTGATCACGGTGAACTCGCCCGACAGGTTCGATTTCACGTACAGGTTCTGGTAGGTCGGCTCGATCGACTGCGACACGCCGGTGATGTTGGCGATGGTCGCGGTTGGCGCGATGGCCATGATGTTCGAGTTACGAATACCTTTTTGTACGCGAGCACGCACCGGCGCCCAGTCCAGGGTCTCGTTCAGGTCGACGTCGATGTACTTCTGGCCACGGGCCTCGATCAGGATCTGTTGCGAATCCAGCGGCAGGATGCCTTTGGACCACAGCGAACCCTGGAAGGTCTCGTACGCGCCACGCTCGTCGGCCAGGTCGCAGGACGCCTGGATCGCGTAGTAGCTGACCGCTTCCATCGACTTGTCGGCGAACTCGACGGCAGCGTCGGAACCGTAGGCGATGTGCTGCAGGTACAGTGCGTCCTGGAAGCCCATGATGCCCAGGCCGACCGGGCGGTGCTTGAGGTTCGAGTTACGCGCCTGCGGCACCGAGTAGTAGTTGATGTCGATCACGTTGTCGAGCATGCGCACGGCGGTGTTCACGGTGCGTTGCAGCTTGACGGTATCCAGCTTGCCATCGACGATGTGGTTCGGCAGGTTGATCGAGCCCAGGTTGCAGACCGCGATCTCGTCCTTGTTGGTGTTCAAGGTGATCTCGGTGCACAGGTTCGAGCTGTGGACCACGCCCACGTGCTGCTGCGGCGAACGCAGGTTGCACGGGTCTTTGAAGGTCAGCCACGGGTGGCCGGTCTCGAACAGCATCGACAGCATCTTGCGCCACAGGTCTTTGGCCTGGATGGTCTTGAACACCTTGATCTTGTTGTACTCGGTCAGGGCTTCGTAGTACTCGTAGCGCTCTTCGAAGGCCTTGCCGGTCAGGTCGTGCAGGTCTGGCACTTCCGACGGCGAGAACAGGGTCCACTTGCCGTCATCGAAGACGCGCTTCATGAACAGGTCAGGGATCCAGTTGGCGGTGTTCATGTCGTGGGTACGACGACGGTCATCACCGGTGTTCTTGCGCAGCTCGATGAACTCTTCGATGTCCAGGTGCCAGGTTTCCAGGTAGGCACACACAGCGCCTTTGCGCTTGCCACCCTGGTTGACGGCAACGGCGGTGTCGTTGACCACTTTCAGGAACGGCACGACGCCCTGGGATTTACCGTTGGTGCCCTTGATGTAGGAGCCCAGTGCACGCACAGGGGTCCAGTCATTGCCCAGGCCACCGGCGAATTTCGACAGCATGGCGTTGTCGTGGATCGCGTGGTAGATGCCCGACAGGTCGTCCGGCACGGTGGTCAGGTAGCAGCTGGACAGCTGCGGGCGCAGGGTACCGGCGTTGAACAGGGTCGGGGTCGAGGCCATGTAGTCGAACGACGACAACAGGTTGTAGAACTCGATCGCACGGGCTTCCTTGTCTTTCTCTTCCAGCGCCAGGCCCATGGCCACACGCATGAAGAACACCTGAGGCAGCTCGAAGCGCACGCCATCCTTGTGGATGAAGTAACGGTCGTACAGGGTTTGCAGGCCCAGGTAGGTGAACTGCTGGTCGCGCTCGTGGTTGATCGCCTTGCCCAGTTTTTCCAGGTCGAAGTCGGCCAGGGCCGGGTTCAGCAGCTCGAACTCGATACCTTTGGCGATGTAGGCCGGCAGGGCCTTGGCGTACAGGTCAGCCATCTCGTGGTGGGTGGCGCTGTCGGCAACGTTGAGGAAGCCCAGGCCTTCGGCACGCAGGGTGTCCATCAGCAGGCGGGCGGTCACGAACGAGTAGTTCGGCTCGCGCTCGACCAGGGTACGGGCGGTCATCACCAGGGCGGTGTTGACGTCCTTGATGGCTACGCCGTCGTACAGGTTCTTCAGGGTTTCGCGCTGGATCAGGTCGCCATCGACTTCAGCCAGGCCTTCGCAGGCTTCGCTGATGATGGTGTTCAGGCGGGCCATGTCGAGCGGCGCCAGGCTGCCGTCAGCCAGGGTGATGCGGATGCTTGGGTGCGGCTCGACCACGGCGTCGGTGTTGGCGCGGGTGGCACGCTCCTTGGCGCGCTGGTCGCGGTAGATCACGTAGTCGCGGGCAACTTTCTGCTCTCCGGCGCGCATCAGGGCCAGTTCTACCTGGTCCTGGATTTCTTCGATGTGGATGGTGCCACCCGATGGCATGCGACGTTTGAACGTGGCGGTAACCTGTTCGGTCAGGCGCGCGACGGTGTCGTGGATGCGCGACGAGGCGGCGGCGGTGCCGCCTTCAACTGCAAGGAACGCCTTGGTGATGGCAACGGTGATCTTGTCGTCGGTGTAGGGGACGACAGTACCGTTACGCTTGATCACGCGCAGTTGGCCAGGGGCGGTGGCGGCCAGATCCTGGTTGGAATCGGCGGCCTGCGGCACCTTGGCCTGCGGGTTCTCGCGAGTTGTGTCGGTTTGCATGGGTGGGTGTCTCCACAGTTTCTATATTGTTCAGGCGCCTTTTGGGCGCCCACCGTTCCGTCCACTTGCTCGATGACCCGGCGGGGGATGCGCAATGCATGCGCATCCGCCCGCACGGGTGTACCGACTTCGGGACAGACTCAGGAATAAGGGGCAATAGCTTGCCGCTCCCTGGCCGAAGTCAAAGGTTCTGGGTAAATCCCAAAAACCGGTGCTGATGAGTGCCAGGCGTTGCCTGCAACACTCATACCCGAACAACGCCCTGAAAGGGCTTGCCTCGGTCGCCTCCGCAGGAGCGGTTTGGCTGCTGAAATCACCTGAAGTTCAGCTCGGAAAATCGCTTGATTTTGCGGGTTGACTTTTGTGTGTGATTTTGCACGAACCCCTATATGTAGTGGTTCGCTGCGTTCGGGATACAAGATAATGCGGTATTGGGGGCTTTGCAAGGCGAGCGCCTGTGGATAACGTGTGCGTACTTTGTGAGTGAATGGTGGGTATTCGCTGTAGGCCTTGTGCCAAGTGGTTTGCAGTATTTTTCTGCGCCTTGCTGCCCCCGGGCAGTTTTTTTCGGGCGCGAACCGTATCACAAAAAACGGTTCAGTCGAGGGGCGGCGGGCGGGTTGGCAGCGCCGGAGGTGCTACTGAGTATCCAGGGGGGATGTTGCCTTTTGGTTAAAGGGTTATGTTCCCTGTACCGGCCCCTTCGCAGCACAAGGCTGCTCCTACAGAAGAGCGCCGTATCCTGTAGGAGCAGCCTTGTGCTGCGAAGAGGCCGGGACAGCTAATAAAAAACAACAAGCAAAGGCAGAGGCCATGGACCACCCCGTACCCCGCATCCTCATCGTCGAAGACGACCAGCGCCTGGCCGAGCTCACCGCCGAGTACCTGCAGGCCAACGGCTTCGAGGTCGCGGTGGAGGGCGATGGCGCCCGCGCCGCCCGGCGCATCGTCGAAAGCCAGCCCGATCTGGTTATTCTCGACCTCATGCTGCCCGGCGAGGACGGCCTGAGCATCTGCCGCCGGGTACGCAGCCAGTACCCGGGGCCGATCCTCATGCTCACCGCACGCAGCGACGAACTCGACCAGGTCCAGGGCCTGGACCTTGGCGCCGACGACTATGTCTGCAAACCGGTACGTCCACGCCTGCTGCTGGCGCGTATCCAGGCCCTGCTGCGGCGCAGCGAAGCCGTGGACAGCAAGCGCCAGGAGCTGGCGTTTGGCGCACTGCGTATCGACAACCGTCTGCGCGAGGCGCGCCTGGGCGACCAGCTGATCGAGCTGACCGGTGCCGAGTTCGACCTGCTCTGGCTGCTGGCCAGCAACGCCGGCCGGGTACTGACCCGTGAACAGATCTTCACCGCGCTGCGTGGCGTCGGCTACGACGGCCAGGACCGTTCCATCGACATACGCATCTCGAAGATCCGCCCCAAGATCGGCGATGACCCGCTTCAGCCACGGCTGATCAAGACCCTGCGCAGCAAGGGCTACCTGTTTGTCGGCGAAACGCCATGAACAACTCGATCTTTCTGCGCATCTACGGCGGCATGCTGGCGGTGCTGGTGCTGGTGGCCCTGCTCGGCGTGCTCAGCCTGCACCTGGTCAATGAAGTGCGCGCCGCCCAGCACCGGGAGGGCTTGGCCCAGGGTACCTTCAGCCTGATGGCTGACAACTTGGCACAGCAGAATGCAACTGAACGCAAACGCTCGCTGCTGATCTGGGAGCGATTGCTCGGTGTGCCGCTGGCGCTGCAACCGATGACTGGGCGCAGCCTCGACGGCGGCCAGCGGGCGCGCCTGTATCGCGGCCTGGTGGTGGTCGAGAAGACTGGCCCGCATGCGGCGCAAGTGCTGCGCAAGGTCGGCCAGGAAGACCTGATGCTGGTGGCGCAGATCAAACAGATAAGCGAGCAACTGGCGCGGGCCACCCTGTATCTGCTGGCCGATGAACTGGTGCGCTACCCGATCACCGAGCAGCAGCAGCGGCTGGAACAGATCAAGCAGGAAAAGGGCTTCGGTTTTGGCGTCGCCCTGCAGCGCATCGAGCGGGTCAGCCTGGATGATGACCAGCGGCGCCGGGTCGAGGAGGGCGACACAGTCATGGCGCTGGGCAAGGATGGCGACTCGATCCGTGTGTTTGCCGGGCTGGCAGGCTCGCCCTGGGTGCTGGAAATCGGCCCGTTGTACCAGCTCAACCCGTATCCGCCGCAGTTGCTGATCCTGATTGCTTTCCTCGGCCTGTGCCTGATCGGCCTGGTGGTCTACCTGCTGGTGCGCCAGCTGGAGCGCCGGGTGTCGGGTCTGGAGATTGCCGCCACACGCATCGCCCAGGGCAGCCTGGACACCCGCGTGCCCGCCGGTGACGCCGACTCGGTAGGGCGCCTGGCCGCCGCCTTCAACGGCATGGCCGAGCACCTTCAGCGCTCGCTGACCATGCAACGCGAGCTGGTGCGGGCGGTGTCCCATGAGTTGCGCACGCCGGTTGCACGCCTGCGCTTTGGCCTGGAGATGATCGAAACTGCCACCACCGAACAGGCGCGGGCCAAGCACCTGGCCGGCATGGACGGGGATATCCAGGACCTCGACAAGCTGGTCGACGAAATGCTGACCTACGCCCGCCTGGAGCAAGGCGCGCCGGCCCTGAAGTTCCAGCGGGTCGACCTGGATGCCTTGCTCGCGCGGGTGATCGAAGAGCTGGCACCGTTGCGTGCCGAGGTGCGGGTCGTGCGCGGCGACTGCCAGGGCGCGGATGCCGAAGGCGCCTGGGTCGAGGCCGAGCCGCGTTACTTGCACCGGGCGCTGCAGAACCTTGTCGGCAACGCCATGCGCCATGCCGGGTCTGAGGTGCGCGTGAGTTACCAGTTGGGGCAGCAGCGGTGCCGCATTGATGTCGAAGATGACGGGCCGGGGATCCCCGAGGGCTTCTGGGACCGCATCTTCACCCCGTTCACCCGCCTGGATGACAGCCGCACCCGTGCTTCGGGTGGGCACGGCCTGGGCCTGTCGATCGTGCGGCGAATCATTTACTGGCACACGGGCCGGGCAACGGTGGGGCGTAGCGAAGCGTTGGGTGGCGCCTGCTTCAGCCTGAACTGGCCACGCCAACAAGCACCACAGTAAAGGTCAGACGCTGACCAGGCTGAGCAGGTGGCCGTCCTGCAGGCAGAACTGGCCCTGCAAGGTTGTGCCATGGCGCCACTGCGGCGACAGATCAGTGAGCAGGCGCAGATGGGCCAGGCCTTCGGCGGACCAGTCGAGTACTTCGGCGTGCTCGAAGTAGAAGCGCTGGCGGGTTAGCGGGTAGAGGGTCTTGAACAGGCTTTCCTTCAGCGAGAAGGTCAGGGTGACCGTCAGGCCGAGTTGACGGCGGTCCAGGCGTTCGAGCTCGGGCGAGGTGAGGATTTCGGCCATCAACCGTTCGGCGCGTTCGTCATCCAGCAAGGCTTCCTGATCCAGGCCCAGGCCCTGGCAACTGCCCTCGGCAGCGACTACGGCGGCGGCCCAGCCTTTGCCGTGGGTGATCGAGCCGTGGATGCCCGCCGGCCAGATTGGCGAGCGGTCCTCATGGGTGCCGGGCACGTAGTCGCGACCGTCCAGGCGCTGCAGCGCGGCGCGCGCGCATACGCGACCGGCCAGGTACTCAGCCTGGCGCTTGGCCACCGAGCGCTGCAGGCTGGCGCTGGGCACGACGCCGGCGCGCTGGAAGTCGTCGGGTGCCAGGCGGGCAGGGTCGAAGGCGCAACTGAACAGCACCGCCCCGGGCAGCGGGCGGGGCAGGGGCCAGTGGTGCTGGAGTGGGGCGCAGCAGGCGGGGAGAATGTTCATGGGGGCTATTGTGCCAGCCGCAGCGGCGGTGTGGGAGGTGGGATTGCTGGGGCTGCGTTGCAGCCCATCGCCGGCAAGCCAGCTCCCACAGGTGTTGCGCAGCGCTTGAGGTTTGCGCAGTGCTTGTGGGAGCTGGCTTGCCGGCGATGGGCCGCAAAGCGGCCCCCGACAATCCTTATTTGAACACCTTCTTGAAGAACGCCTGCATATCCGCCCAGGAGCTCTCGTCCGCGGCCTTGTTATAGCCAATGTCCGGCCCCCCATGTTCGCCATGGCTCAGCCGGTCAGCATCGGGGTTGGTAAACCCATGCTTGGCACCGTCAATACTGACGAACTGGTAGTTGACCTTGGCCGCATCCATTTCTGCCTTGAACGCGTCCACCTGCTGCTGGGTGACCATGCTGTCCGCAGCGCCATGTTCAACCAGGATGTCCGCCCGCACTACGCCAGGCTTGGCCGGCGTCTGGGTGGCCAGCGCGCCATGGAAGCTCACCACGCCGTCCAGCTTCTCGCCCCTACGTGCGGCATCAAGCACCACCTTGCCGCCAAAGCAGTAGCCCACAGCACCCAGTTGGTGCTTGTTGACGTTCGGCTGCTTTTTCAACAGCTCCAGGCCCGCGTCGAAGCGTGCTGCTGCTGCGGCCGGGTCCTTCATCGCTTCGGCCATGAATGCCTGGGCGTCCTGTGGATGCTCGGTGTGCTTGCCATCGCCGTACATGTCGATGGCCAGCGCTTTGTAGCCCAGGGCCGCGAGGTCCCGTGCACGACGCTTGGCATAGTCGTTCAGGCCCCACCATTCATGCACCACGACGATACCTGGGCGTTTGTCGTCCAGCGCATCGTCGTAGGCATAGTAGCCGACCAGGCGGTTGCCTTCGGCGTCCTGGTAGGGGATCTCGCGGGTCACCACGGCCGCCTGGGCGAGGGCGGCGCTGCACATCAGGGTCAGGGCCAGCAGGGCACGCATCTTTACTACTCCTTGTCTTGCAGACAGTTCGTTCAGCCGGGGTTCAGCCAGGGTTCAGTCGCGGTTCAGGGTGCCCTCCTTACTCTAGCTTCCAGACCGAAACAGCGCACCCAACTGGAGTAACCAGCCATGAAATCCTTCAACACCCTGCTTGCCGCCATGGCCGTCTGTGCCGCTGGCATCACCACTGCCCAGGCCGCCGACGACAACTTCGCCAGCCTCACCTACGGCCAGACCAGCGACAAGGTTCGCAAATCGGGCCTGCTGCAGCGCAACACCGACCACCTCAACGCCGATGGCATCATCGGCAAGGATGACACCTGGGGTGTACGTGTGGGCAAGATCAACGACCAGGGGCGTTACTACATGACCTATGACAACGTCTCGGGCGACCACAGTGGACTGAAGTTGCGCCAGGAAAACCTGCTCGGCAGCTACGACCTGTTCCTGCCGGTGGGCGATACCACCAAACTGTTCGGCGGGGGCAGCCTGGGCATGACCAAGCTCACCCAGGACTCGCCAGGCGCCAGCCGGGATACCGACTACGGTTATGCCTACGGCCTGCAGGCCGGTGTGATCCAGGACATCACCGACAAGGCTTCGGTGGAACTGGGCTACCGTTACCTGCGCACCAATGCCGCGACCGAAGTGGGCGCGCATGGCGGGCCGAAAGACGGCACCCTGCGCCTGACCAGCAGCGCGCAGACATACCTGGCTGCTTCCTACAAGTTCTGACGGGCGAGCCGCGTTATCCTGTACCGGCCCTTCGCAGCACAAGGCTGCTCCTACAGGAATACCACCCCCTGTAGGAGCAGCCTTGTGCTGCGAAGAGGCCGGTACAGGCAATACACATTAAGGAGCTGCACATGAAACTGCTGGTGGTCGAGGACGAAGCCCTGCTTCGCCATCACCTCTACACCCGCCTGGGCGAAAGCGGCCATGTGGTCGAGGCGGTCGCCGATGCAGAAGAGGCGCTTTACCAGGCCGGGCAGTACCACTTCGACCTGGCCATCATCGACCTGGGCCTGCCCGGTATCAGTGGCCTGGAGCTGATCACGCGCTTGCGCAGCCAGGACAAGACCTTCCCCATTCTCATCCTCACCGCCCGCGGCAACTGGCAGGACAAGGTCGAGGGCCTGGCCGCCGGTGCCGACGACTATCTGGTCAAACCGTTCCAGTTCGAAGAGCTGGAAGCGCGGCTGAATGCCCTGTTGCGCCGCTCCAGCGGCTTCACCCAATCGACCATCGCCGCAGGCCCCTTGGTACTCGACCTCAACCGCAAGCAGGCCACCCTCGACGAACAGCCCCTGGCGCTGACTGCCTACGAATACCGCATTCTGGAATACCTCATGCGCCATCATCAGCAGGTGGTGGCCAAGGATCGCCTGATGGAGCAGCTGTACCCGGGGGACGAGGAGCGCGACCCCAATGTCATCGAAGTACTGGTCGGCCGCCTGCGCCGCAAGCTAGAGGGCGAGCACGGCTTCAAACCCATCGACACCGTGCGCGGCCTGGGCTATCTGTTCACCGAGCGCTGCCGATGATCCGCTCGCTGCGGGTACGCCTGATGCTCGCCGCAGCGGTACTGGCACTGCTGTTCATGCTGGCGCTGCTGCCGGCCTTGCAGAAGGCCTTCAGCCTGGCCTTGCAGGAGTCCATCGAGCAGCGCCTGGCGTCGGATGTGACCACGCTGATTTCCGCCGCGCGTATCGAGCATGGCGGGCTACAGATGCCGACACTGCTACCGGACGAGCGCTATAACCTGCCCTACACGGGCCTGCTCGGTTATATCTTTGACCGCGACGGCAACCTGGTCTGGCAGTCACGGGCCACCGCCGACCGGCACATCAACTATCGCCCGCGCTATGACGGGCGCGGCAACGAATTCGCTCGCATTCACCAGGCCGATGGCGAAGAGTTCTTCGTATACGACGTCGAGATCAAGCTGCTGGGGGGCCAGAGCGCTGCCTACAGCATTGTTGCCCTGCAGCCGGTGAGCGAGTACAAGGCCACCCTAAATGGCCTGCGCGAGAAGCTCTACCTGGGCTTCGGTGCTGCTTTGCTGGCGCTGATGGTGCTGCTATGGGCTGGCCTGACCTGGGGCCTGCGCTCGTTGCGCCGGCTTAGCCACGAGCTGGATGAAGTGGAGTCGGGCGCGCGCGATGGCCTGAGCGGCGAGCACCCGCGCGAGCTGCTGCGCCTCACCCGTTCGCTCAACCGCCTGTTGCGCAGTGAGCGTGAGCAGCGTACGCGCTACCGCGACTCGCTGGACGACCTGGCGCACAGCCTGAAGACGCCGCTGGCGGTGTTGCAAGGCGTGGGCGAAAGCCTGCAGCAGCGCAGCGGTGAGCGCGAGCAGGCGCGGGTGCTGCAAAGCCAGATCGAGCGCATGAGCCAGCAGATCGACTATCAGCTGCAACGCGCCAGCCTGCGCAAGAGCGGCCTGGTGCGCCACAGCGTGAGGCTGCGGCCGTTGCTCGACAGCCTGTGCAGCACCTTGGCCAAGGTATACCGGGACAAGCAGGTGAGCGTGGCGCTGGAAATGCCCGATGCGGCACAGGTGCCGATGGAGCAGGGCGCCTTGCTGGAAATGCTCGGCAACCTGCTGGAAAACGCCTACCGCCTGAGCCTGGGCGAGGTGCGGGTGAGCCTTGAGCAGGGGCCCGGCCAGTTGACCTTGTGTATCGAAGACGATGGGCCTGGGGTGCCGGCCGATCAGCGTGAGCGCATCCTGGAGCGCGGTGAGCGGCTGGACAGCCAGCACCCGGGGCAGGGGATCGGGCTGGCAGTGGTCAAGGATATTGTCGACAGCTATGACGCCGAGCTGAGCCTGGGGGATTCGCCCTTGGGCGGGGCTGCGTTCAGGATCACCTTCCACCTCGATTGATTTACTGGCGTTGCCGGCCTCTTCGCGGGTAAACCCGCTCCCACAGGGTCCGCACCGCTTTCAGACCCTGTGCAGTACCTGTGGGAGCGGGTTTACCCGCGAAGAGGCCAGTTCAGGCAAATCGCGATGGGCGGATTCCCGCCATCCCCCCTGTACAAAACCCGCCACCGGGCGGAAATCCGCCAGCCTTCCTCAGGCAAATCGCCCTGTCGTTGGGCATTTATCCCTGGCAAATACGGCCCTTGCACCCTTCATGGGCATTTTGGCACCACCCTTGCTATTGATCTTCGCAGAGGCCTGCCCAGGCAGCTCGAACACAACGACAAATCCCTCCAAGTGCAGGAGGGTTAGCGATTCAGGTGCCCCACCACCCTGGGAAGGGTGAACCGGCACACTTGAGGAAAATGAGCCATGACGACACGTCAGCCGCTGTACAAATCCCTGTATGTCCAGGTGATCGTTGCCATCACCATCGGCATCCTGCTCGGCCACTACTACCCGGAAACGGGCGTCGCCCTTAAACCCTTGGGTGACGGCTTCGTCAAACTGATCAAGATGGTCATTGCCCCGATCATCTTCTGCACCGTGGTCAGCGGCATCGCCGGCATGCAGAGCATGAAGTCGGTCGGCAAGACTGGCGGCTACGCGCTGCTGTACTTTGAAATCGTCTCCACCATCGCCCTGATCATCGGCCTCGTCGTCGTCAACGTGGTCAAGCCGGGCGCTGGCATGCACATCGACGTCAGCACCCTGAACGCCAGCAGCGTGGCCGCCTACGCCGCCGCCGGCGCACAGCAGTCCACCGTCGGCTTCCTGCTCAACGTCATCCCCAACACCGTGGTGGGTGCCTTCGCCAACGGCGACATCCTGCAGGTGCTGATGTTCTCCGTGCTGTTCGGCTTTGCCCTGCACCGCCTGGGCAGCTACGGCAAGCCGTTGCTGGACATGATCGACCGCTTCGCCCATGTCATGTTCAACATCATCAACATGATCATGAAGCTGGCCCCGATCGGTGCTTTCGGCGCCATGGCCTTCACCATCGGCCAGTACGGCGTTGGTTCGCTGGTGCAACTGGGCTACCTGATGGCGTGCTTCTACATCACCTGCCTGCTGTTCGTGCTGGTGGTGCTGGGCGGTATCTGCCGCGCCCACGGCTTTAGCGTGCTCAAGCTGATCCGCTACATCCGTGAAGAGCTGCTGATCGTGCTGGGTACTTCCTCCTCGGAATCGGCCCTGCCACGCATGCTGGCCAAGATGGAGCGCCTGGGCGCGAAGAAGTCGGTCGTTGGCCTGGTCATCCCGACCGGTTACTCGTTCAACCTGGACGGCACCTCGATCTACCTGACCATGGCTGCGGTGTTCATCGCCCAGGCCACCGACACCACCATGGACATCACCCATCAGATCACCCTGCTGCTGGTGCTGCTGGTGGCTTCCAAAGGTGCTGCCGGCGTGACCGGTTCGGGCTTCATCGTGCTGGCCGCCACCCTGTCGGCTGTTGGCCACCTGCCGGTTGCCGGCCTGGCGCTGATCCTCGGCATCGACCGCTTCATGTCCGAAGCCCGCGCACTGACCAACCTGGTGGGCAACGCCGTTGCCACCGTGGTCGTGGCCAAGTGGGTCAAGGAAATGGACAACGACAAGCTGGCCTCGGAGCTCGCCTCTGGTGGTGCACCGCTGGTCGATACCCGTCCGACCGATGACCTGGGCGTGGCCGAAGGCCCGGCTCGCTGATCGCGCGGCTGTAGAACGAGAAAGGCGACCTTCGGGTCGCCTTTTTCATGTGCGCTGTTCGCGTCGGTGCGCAGTCAGGCCAGCACCACCTCCAACACCCGGATCACCTCCGGCTGAGGGTAATGCCACCTCACCTGCACATCCCAGAACTTCACCCCGTACACCCGCTCGGCCGGTGGTACCTGGTAGGCCGGTCGCGGGTCTTGCGCCAGGCATTGTTCGATCAGTTCTACCAGCGGTTCAGCCAGGCGCAGTGCGTGCTCGCGGGCTTGGGGCAAGGCGTTTTCGCCCCACTGCACTGCAATCGCGCCGGGCGCGGCGCTGGCCATCTGGTTGCTGGCGTCTGCAATGCTGTCGGCATATGGCACATAAGGCTTGATGTCCAGCACCGGCGTGCCATCGAGCAGGTCGATCCCGGACAGCAACAGGCGCCCGGGCTCCACACTCTCCAGGCGTACCACCGACTGGCCGATGCCGTTTGGCCGGTGGGTGGCACGGGTGGCGAACACCCCCATGCTCTTGTTGCCGCCCAGACGCGGTGGCCGCACTTTCAGACGCGGCTTGTCCTCGAGGGCCTGGTGAAACAGGAACAGCAGCCAGACATGGCTGACCTGCTCCAGGCCTTCGACCGCATCACCCTGGTCGAACGGCGGCAGCAGTTCGAGCACGCCCCGCGCCGCAGGCGCCAGTTGGGGCTGGCGCGGGATGGCGAATTTTTCCTTGAAGCAGGAGCGGACAATGCCGACGGGTGCAACCGTATGCTGCATGGTCACTCAGCCGCGCACGCGCTGGGTCAGGCCTTTGAGGAAGTTGCGCAGCAACTGGTCGCCGCAGGGGCGATAGTTTTCATGGCCGGCCTTGCGGAACAGCGCGCTGAGTTCAGGCTTGCTGACCGGGAAGCCGACCGACTTGAGGATCGCGTGCCGGTCGTCTTCGTTGAGTTCGAAGGCCACCCGCAGCTTCTTGAGGATGAGGTTGTTGGTCACTGGCAGCTCGATCGGCTGCGGCGGGCGGCTGTCGTCCTTGCCGCGGCGGTGGATCACCAGGCCATCAAGAAAGTGCGCCATCACCCGATCAGGGCAACGTACGAAGCCTGCCTCTTCTTCCTTCTTCAGGTAGGTGGCCAGGACCTGGGGGTGCACTTCGAGGCCGGAAAGGCCGATGATCTCGGCCATCTTGGCGTCGTTCACGTTGAGCATGTAGCGCAGGCTGCGCAGGACGTCGTTGTGGTTCATTGCTGCTGAATCCTGTTCAGGTGCCACGCTTGTGCGTGGCGTGTTGCTTAGAAACGTTCGGTAGTAGCCATGTAGCGCCATTGGCCTAGGGGCAGCTTGCCCATCGACACGCCACCCAGGCGAATGCGGCGCATGCTGACCAGTTCCAGGCGCAGGTACGCGCACAGCTCGGCGATCTGCCCAGGCTGGGGGTTTTTCACGACCATACGCAGGTGGGTCTCGTTCTGCCAGCTGGCCTTGGCCTTGGGCAGCTCGCGGTCATTGCGCGTGGCACCGCGCGCCAGGCGTTCCAGCGCCTGGGGGGTAGTCTCGCCGCGCACTTCGACAATGAACTCCTGCTCCAGGCGACGCAGGTCGGCCTCGATCTTGCGACTTACCCGCCAGTCCTGGGTGAATACCTGCAGGCCGCTGGCGCCGCGCTCGAGCGGTGCCACGCAGGCCTGGCGGTTAAAGTGCCCATGCAGGGCGCGTACGCCTTCGCGGTGCGCCTCGCTGAGGTTGTCCATGTTCATGCTGGCACGCGCGCTTTCGCTGTCCACGCCGGCCGCTTGGTTCAGCAGCAGGGTTACCGGCTCCAGTGCTTCGACGCGGGCACCCGGGAGCAGCGCGACGTTCTGGTGTTCGACCTTGAACTGCGGCTGCTCGACCACCACGCCGTCGACCGTGACCCAGCCACCTTCGATATAGAGCTCGGCATCGCGGCGAGAGCAGCCAAGTTGCTCGATAAGGCGTTTGGACAGGCGGACGGGTTCGGACATGACGGCAATTCGCAAAGGCAGGGAAAGGCCAACATTGTACCTGCCTGAGCGGCAGAGGGGCTGGGAATCTGTGTCATTTACGCCATTTTGCCAAGGCGCATGTGCAGCAGAGGGTAGGGCTGGCCCAGGCCGTCGGTTTCCGAACGGCCGATTACCTCGAAGCCTTCATGCAGGTAAAAGCCCAAGGCCTGAGGGTTTTGCTCGTTGACGTCCAGGCGCTCGGCGTTCAGCTCGTCGATCGCATAGTGCAGCAGGCGCTTGCCCACCCCTTTGCCACGGTAGTCCGGTGCAACAAACAGCATGTCCACGCGCCCGTTGGCGACCCCGGCAAAGCCACAGATCCGTTGCCGGTCCTTGCAGCAGATCAGCATCACTGCGTCGAGGTAGCGGCGCAGTACCTGTTCGCGCAGTAAAACAATGTAGCCCTCTGGCAGGAAGTCGTGAGTGGCACGTACCGAGTCCTCCCACACCTGCACAAGTTCGCCGTAGTCGCGCAAGTGCGGGGTTTGCAGCGTCAATAGCGATGGCATGCCGGTGGTCCTCCATGGCGATCAGGAAAACATAGCAGGCCAACCACCGGTCGGCTTGTCCGCGCGGCGCTTGAAGCGTGGGGCGCAGGGGTCTATTAGTTAAGCGTGGGTAAAAATCCCACACAAAGAAAGCACTGAAAAACAAGATTTCTGCTGATTTGGCGTTCTCGTGGCGACGACCTGGAGACGGACTATGCAAATCCACCTGCTGTTCAAGAAGGCTTTACTGGCGGTTGCCGTGGCTGGCGTGCTGTCGACGTCCATTGTTTTGATCCCTGACTCGATTTCTCATGGCTCCAGCGCCTACGCCAAAGATGGCGGTGGTGGTGGTGGTGGCCACGGCGGCGGCGGAGGAGGCGGCGGCGGCGGTGGCCACGGTGGCGGCGGCGGAGGTGGTGGTGGCCACGGTGGTGGCGGCGGAAGCGGCGGAGGTGGTGGCGGCCACGGTGGCGGCAGCGGAAGCGGTGGTGGAAGTGGCGGCGGTGGTGGCCACGGCAGTGGCGGTGACGGCGGCGGCCATGCCGGCAACAGTGGCAGCGGCCATGGCAACTCCGGCCTGGGCCACGCCGGTGATTCAAATGCTGGGCGCAGCGGCAACCATGCTGAAGCGGGTGACGATCATGGCAATCACGTGGGTGGTGAGCCCGGTGACGATCATGGCAACCATGTTGGCGGTGAGCCCGGGGATGATCATGGTAATCATGTCGGCGGCGAGCCTGGCGATGATCACGGCAATCACGTTGGTGGTGAACCTGGTGACGATCACGGCAACCATGTGGGTGGCGAACCGGGTGATGACAACAGCAGGAGCTGACAGGCGTTGATCAGCCCAACCTTACCCCCCTCGATGTTAAGCGCACTGCGGCGTGTAATGCGCCCGCTGGTGCGCTTGATGTTGCGCAAGGGGGTGTCCTACACGATGTTCGCCGACCTGCTCAAGGATGTGTTCGTCGACGTGGCCGATCGCGAGTTTCGCCTGGACGGCGCCCCGGCCACCGACAGTCGCATCAGCCTGCTCACGGGTGTGCATCGCAAGGATGTCCGGCGGCTGCGCAGCGAAGGTGGCATGGCACTCGAGGCCTTGCCGGCGAACATCACCCTGGGCGCACAGTTGGTCAATGCATGGACCACCCGCCCGCCGTTCTGCTCGGCACCTGGCCAGGCACTGGCACTACCGCGTTTGGCAAGTGTGGGTGGCGAGTGCTCATTCGACGCCCTGGTGGCCACGGTCAGCACTGATATCCGCGGGCGAGTGGTGCTGGATGAGTGGTTGCGCCTTGGCATCGTCCGGCTTGATGAGCAGGATCGTGTGCACCTGCAAGCCCAGGCGTTCGTGCCGCAGAAAGGTTTCGATGAAAAAGCCGCGTACTTCGGTCACAACCTGCATGATCATGCCTGCGCAGCGGTGCACAACCTCAGTGGCCAGGGCCTGCCGTTCTTCGAACGCAGTGTGCACTACGATGCTTTGAGCCCGGCCAGCGTCGAGCACGTGCGTGAAGTGGTTGCCAAAGATGGCATGCAGACGCTGCTGGCCTTCAGCCGGCTCGCAGCAGAGCTGGAAAGCGTTGATGAGCCCGGCGCGGAGCAACGTCAGCGCATCACTGTCGGGCTTTATTTCTACACTGAAGCTGCAGACCCCGAATTGTCCAAGACGCCAGGCCCATGACCCCCCTCACGCGCTGCCTCCGTGCCGTTGCCTTTGCCCTGGTCCTGGGGTTGAACCTGGCGGCGCCTGCCGAGGTGGTTGCAGCACCGGTTTGTGTCAGCCGTGACGAAGTGGGCATGGCCGGGGCCACAGGCCTGCAGTTTCCGGGAGGGACAGGCGGTACCGGTGCACGCAGTGAAAACGGTGGTGTCGGCGGCACTGGCGCGCCCCTCCCGCAACGCCCTGGCGGCACCGGCGGTACTGGCGCGGTGGCCGAAGGTGTGGACGGCACTTACTTTGATCACGGTAACGGTGGGGTAGGCGGTACCGGCATCGTCGGCACCATCACCGGGTTCGCTTCGATCTGTGTCAATGGCATGGAAGTGCACTATGGCAAAGACGTGCCGGTGAGTGAAAACGGTGCACCCGCCAGCAGTGCTCACCTGGCGATCGGGCAGGTTGTAGCGGTGGAGGCAATTGCCACCCAGCGCGGTCTCCAGGCAGGGCGTATCTCGATCCTCAACGTCTACGAAGGGCCGCTGACGGCGCTCCCCAATGCTTCGGCCCCCCTGCGGGTGATGGGCCAGCCTGTACGGCTTGCCGCAGGCGCGCGGGTGGCTGAAGGGCTGCGTGCGGGCGAGCCGGTCCGGGTCAGTGGCCTGCGCGATGCCACCGGCGAAGTGGTGGCAACCCGTATCGAGCGGGCGCCGGGCCTCAGAGAGGCCAGTGCCATTGGTGCAATCGACCGCCCAGGCAGCCTGCAAGGGTTGACGCTGGGCACCCGCGTAGCCCCCGCGCGGGAAGTGCTGGTGCGTGGCCAGTGGACCGGGCGCCAGCTGGAAGTGGCACAAACCCGCCCAGACCCGAGCCTGCCCTTTGCTGGCCGTGTCCAGCACGCGGTGGTCGAAGGGCTGGTGCAGCGCGTGCAGGCACGGCAACTGGTGGTCGCGGGCATTGATGTGACGCTGGGGCACGGCACTGTGGTTGTCGGCAGGCAGCCTGCAGTGTTGGCGCTCGATCAACGCGTTCGGGTGAGCGGCGTGCTCAGTGGTACTCACGAGTTACGGGCCACCCGTGTGGAATTCCAGGATGACCGTGCTGACAACCCGGACCGAGGCCATTCGGGGCATGGCGGCGAGCACGGCAGCAGTGACTCAGGCGGCTCCGACAACAGCGGCCATGGAACAAGCGAGATGACCAGCGTTCGCAGCGAAAGCAGTGATGATCGCAGTGGGCGCAGTACCGTTGAAGACGCCAGTGGTCACGGCAGGTCTGAAAGCGTGGACAAGTCTGGCAAGTCAGAGCATGTCGAAACCGTGGAGCAGCCCGAGAGCAGCAACAGTGGCAAGGGTGATCGGGTAGAGAAGGTTGAAGTCGAGAAAGTGCAGAAGGTTGAGAAGGTAGAAAAAGTTGAGAAGGTTGAGAAGGTCGAAAAGCCTGAAAAGGTCGAGAAAGTAGAAAAAGTTGAGAAGGTTGAGAAGGTTGAGAAGGTTGAGAAGGTTGAGAAGGTTGAGAAGCCTGAAAAGGTCGAGAAAGTAGAAAAAGTTGAGAAGGTCGAAAAAGTCGAAAAAGTCGAAAAGGTAGAGAAAGTAGAAAAGCCTGAAAAGGTAGAGACCGTGGAAAAAGTAGAGCATCCGGAGCGATCCGGGCGTTAGGCAACTAGGCTGGGGAAGTCCGACCACACTTTCCGAAGGGGTACTGAGGTGCAGATGAGACCCGCGCTCCCTCTTTTTGCCTGCCTGCTGTCATGCACCAGTGCGTCGACCGTGGCCGATACCTTCAGCACCGCCATCGGCATGGACTATTCAAGTGGCGACTATGGCACGGGTACCACTTCGGAAATCTGGTACGTCCCCGTGGTCGGCAAATATGAAACCGGCCCCATGACCTACAAGGTCACCGTGCCCTGGTTGCGCATCACCAACCCGGAAGTAGGCCCCAATGGCGATCCCTTGCCCGGAGGTTGCCGGGATGTGGAAAGCGGGCTGGGTGACACGGTCGCCAGCGCCGGGTATGCCCTGCTGGATGGCAGTGACGGCGGCCTGATGCTCGACCTGATCGGCAAGGCCAAATTCCCCACAGCCGATGAAGACCAGTGCCTTGGCACCGGTGAATACGACTACACCGCCCAGGTCGACCTCACCAAGGGCTTTGGCCGGGTCACCGGCTTCGCGACATTGGGCTGGAAGAAGTTCGGCGACCCGCCCGACAGCGATTTTGACGACCCGGTATTTATCAGCCTTGGCTTCGCCCTGCCTGTGGCTGCAGGTACTTCCGCGGGCGCCTCCTACGACTGGCGGCAGAAAGTGGTCTCCACCGGTTCGCAGATCAAGGAACTCACACTGTTCCTGACCCACAAGCTCAACCAGCAATGGAAAGTCCAGCTCTATGCGGTCAAAGGCTTCTCTGATGCCAGCCCGGATGCAGAGGGTGGGCTGATGCTGTTTCACACGTTCTGACGAAAAAAGCCCCTGCGCCGGTCATTCCTTGCGGGGAATGCCAGAGCAGGGGCTTTTCAGGTTTCAGCCGTTTTAGATAGGCTCTGCCCACATGTCGTATTCGTCGGCATCCACTACACGGCAACGCACTTTGTCGCCTGGCTTGAAGCCATGGTCGCCATCGATGAACACGCTGCCGTCGATTTCCGGGGCATCGAAGAAGCTGCGGCCAACCGAACCTTGTTCCTCGACTTCGTCGATGAGTACTTCGATTTCCTTGCCGATGCGCAGTTGCAGGCGGGCGGTGCTGATGGCCTGCTGGTGGGCCATGAAGCGGTCCCAGCGCGCTTGCTTGATGTCGTCCGGCACTTCTTCCAGGCCCAGGTCGTTGGCCGGGGCGCCTTCTACAGGCGAGTACTGGAAGCAGCCCACGCGGTCGAGCTGGGCTTCGGTCAGCCAGTCCAGCAGGTACTGGAAGTCTTCCTCGGTCTCGCCCGGGAAGCCGACAATGAAGGTGGAGCGGATTACCAGCTCAGGGCACTGTTCGCGCCAGTTCTTGATGCGCGCCAGGGTGCGGTCTTCGAAGGCAGGGCGCTTCATCGACTTGAGCACTTTCGGGCTGGCGTGCTGGAACGGGATGTCCAGGTACGGCAGGATCTTGCCGGCGGCCATCAGCGGGATCACGTCGTCGACGTTCGGGTACGGGTACACGTAGTGCAGGCGCACCCAGGCACCCAGGCTGCTCAGGGCCTCGCACAGTTCGAGCATGCGGGTCTTGACCGGGCGGCCGTTCCAGAAATCGGTCTTGTACTTGACGTCGACGCCGTAGGCGCTGGTGTCCTGGGAAATCACCAGGATCTCCTTGACCCCGGCCTTGACCAGGCGCTCGGCCTCGCTCAGCACTTCACCCACCGGGCGGCTGACCAGCTTGCCGCGCATCGACGGGATGATGCAGAAGCTGCAGCTGTGGTTGCAGCCTTCGGAAATCTTCAGGTACGCATAGTGGCGCGGGGTGAGCTTGATGCCCTGTGGCGGCACCAGGTCGATCAGTGGGTTGTGGTCCTGGCGCGGCGGTACCACTTCGTGCACGGCGTTGACCACCTGCTCGTACTGCTGTGGGCCGGTGACCGACAGCACGCTGGGGTGCACGTCACGGATGCTGCCTTCCTCGACACCCATGCAGCCGGTGACGATGACCTTGCCGTTTTCCTTGATCGCTTCGCCGATCACTTCCAGCGACTCGGCCTTGGCGCTGTCGATGAAGCCGCAGGTGTTGACCACCACCACGTCGGCGTCCTCGTAGGTGGGCACGACTTCATAGCCTTCCATGCGCAGCTGGGTAAGGATGCGCTCGGAATCGACCAGGGCTTTTGGGCAACCCAGGCTTACGAAACCTACCTTGGGGGTGGCGGGCGTGGTGGACATGACTAACCTCGGTATTGAATGCAGGTCGCCCGGCCGGAATCGCGGGCGATCTTGACGGGCGCTTTTTAGCGCCTCTGATCAAAAAGTGCGCAATTCTAGCGAGCGCAAGGTCGCTTGACCAGCAGAAATACGACGAACGCTGCGCTATGCAAGCCAACCGGGCAAGGCTTGCCCGGTAAAACCTGGAAACACAGCGGGGCAATGGTCCCGCTTGAACCGGGGAGCTCCGTTCGTCAACCTCGTCTACGCTAACGAAGTCTTCTCTTTAACTTATTCGATTCTTATAGTTTACTTATAAGACTGGCGTGGATATGAACACCATCAACTGGTCACGCAAAGCCGTGAAGCAACTCAGGAAAATCGACAAGGTTGATCAGCCAAAGGTATACGATGCTGCTCAGGCGTTGGCGCGCATGCCACACGTTCAAAGCGTCAAGGCGCTGGCCAATCACAATTATGGTTACCGGCTTAGAGTTGGTAACTACCGGATCCTGTTCGACTGGGACGGCAGCGTGAAAATTGTCAACATCGAGGAGGTCAAGAAGCGCGATGAGCACACCTACTAACGTACAAATCATCAACGGTGCCGACGGTCGTCCTGCCTTCGTCGTGTTGCCATATGCCGATTACATCGCCAGCCGCCCGCAACCGGACCTGGTGCCCAACGATGTCGTTGGCTATATGGTGAAGGACGGCATGACCGCCATTGCTGCCTGGCGCAGGCATCTGGACCTGACTCAGGCTGAAGTTGCCCAGCGGCTTGGTATCTCGCAGTCAGCGTATGCCCAACAAGAAACCGTAGAGCGCCCGCGCAAGGCCACTCGCGAAAAGATTGCGACAGCCTTGGGCATACCCATGCAGTGCCTGGATCTTTAGTTGTCGCCATCAGTCAGCGCTGACAGCACCGAACCAGCAGAAAATCGACGAACGCTGCGCTATGCTTCGCGCCATTGCGTTCGAGGTATCGGTAAAGCCTCGCGCAGGTGTGATTTTTAGTGGCCTACAAGGCCGTCTGCGGGAGTGGTCGATGGTTCAGGCAAGCAGTCACGCCGAGGGCGGGCACGCGGGGAAGCAGGGGGCGGCGCGGTCGCTGGGCCTGCTCGTGGCGGCGGTCGGGGTGGTTTATGGCGATATCGGCACCAGCCCGTTGTATACCCTCAAGGAAGTCTTCACCGGCGGCTACGGCGTGCCGGTCAACCATGATGGCGTGTTGGGGATCCTGTCGCTGATCCTGTGGTCGCTGTTGTGGGTGGTGTCGTTCAAGTACGTGATGTTCATCCTGCGCGCGGACAACCAGGGCGAGGGTGGCACCATGGCGCTGACCGCGCTGGCGCGGCGGGCCACGGCGGCCTATCCGCGGTTGCGTACGCTGATGGTGATCTGTGGCTTGATCGGCGCTTCGCTGTTCTATGGCGACAGCATGATCACCCCGGCGGTATCGGTGTTGTCGGCCGTGGAGGGCATGGGCCTGGCGTTTGACGGTATCGACCACTGGGTGGTGCCGATTTCGCTGGTGGTGCTGGTGGCGCTGTTCCTGGTGCAGAAGCACGGCACCGAGAAGATCGGCAAGCTGTTCGGCCCGATCATGGTCACCTGGTTCGTGGTGCTGGGCGCATTGGGCGTGCACGGCATCTCACAGAGCCCGGAAGTGCTCAAGGCCTTCAACCCGGGCTGGGCGGTGAACTTCTTCGTGGTTCACCCAGGCATGGGCGTAGCCATCCTCGGCGCCGTGGTGCTGGCGCTGACCGGTGCCGAGGCGCTGTATGCCGACATGGGGCATTTTGGCCGCAAGCCGATCGCCCGGGCCTGGTTCATCCTGGTGCTGCCCGCGTTGGTGCTCAACTATTTCGGCCAGGGTGCACTGCTGCTGCAAAACCCGGAGGCGGCCCGCAACCCCTTTTACCTGCTGGCGCCAGGCTGGGCGCTGCTGCCGTTGGTCGGGTTGGCCACAATGGCCACTGTGATCGCCTCGCAGGCGGTCATTTCAGGGGCCTTTTCCCTGACCCGCCAGGCCATCCAGCTGGGCTACATTCCGCGCATGCAGATCCAGCACACCTCCAGCGACGAGCAGGGGCAGATCTACATTGGTGCGGTGAACTGGACGCTGATGGTGGGCGTGGTGCTGCTGGTGATCGGCTTCGAGTCGTCCGGCGCCCTGGCGGCGGCCTACGGCGTGGCGGTGACCGGCACCATGCTGATGACCACCATTCTGGTGTCGGCGGTAATGTTGCTGTTGTGGAAATGGCCGCCGCTGCTGGCAGTGCCGATCCTGTTGGGCTTCCTGTTTGTCGATGGACTCTTTTTTGCCGCCAACGTGCCGAAAATCGTCCAGGGCGGTGCCTTCCCGGTGTTGGCTGGTGGTGTGTTGTTCCTGCTGATGAGTACCTGGAAGCGCGGCAAGCAGATCCTGATGGAGCGCATCGACGAAGGTGCGCTGCCGTTGCCGCTGTTCATCAGCAGTATCCGCATTCAGCCGCCGCATCGGGTCGAAGGTACCGCGGTGTTCCTTACTGCCCGGTCGGATGCCGTGCCCCACGCGCTATTGCACAACATGCTGCATAACCAGGTGTTGCACAGCCAGGTAGTGTTGCTGACCGTGGTCAGCGAGGACCGGCCGCGGGTCCCGGAGCAGGAGCGTTTCGAGGTGGAGGCTTATGGCGACGGGTTCTTCCGTGTGCTGTTGCACTTTGGCTTCATGGACGAGCCGGACGTGCCGGCGGCATTGACGCTGTGCCACCGGGATGATCTGGACTTCACCCCGATGCGTACCACTTACTTCCTCAGCCGCGAGACGGTAATCGCGTCGCGGCTGGAGGGGATGTCGCGCTGGCGGGGCAACCTGTTCGCGTTCTTGCTGAAGAATGCCAACGGTAACCTGCGCTTCTTCAACCTGCCGCTGAACCGGGTGATCGAACTGGGGACCCAGGTCGAGATCTGAATTGGCAAGACTCGACGCGGTCCCTGTAGGAGCGGCCTTGTGCCGCGAAAGGGCTGCAAAGCAGCCCTGGCAATATTGACGATAACGCTGAAAAATCGGGGCCGCTTTGCGGCCCTTTCGCGGCACAAGGCCGCTCCTACATTGACCGCGTCAACCTTCCAAAGGTGAGAGCTCAGTTCTGTTCGGCGACGCTGGACTTGCCCTGGCGTGTCTCAATCTCACCAATCAAGCGCTTGGCCAGCGCCGGGTAGTTCTCATCAAAGTGGTGCCCGCCAGGCAGCTTCAGGCGTTCCCCCACAGCGGTCTTGTCGGTGCAACCGCTCTCGTCGGTCTCTTCCACGCCATACACGCACACCACCTTGGAGGCTGGCAGCCTGGCCATTTCCGGCCCGGTTGGTGCTTCCTGGCCTTCCTTGCCCAGCCAGCCCTCAACCTCGATCTCGAAGCTGCCGCTGCGGGCAAAGGCCAGTAGCATCACCGCGTCGATGCGTTGCTGGTCCTCCACCGGCAGGCGGTTGTAGATCGCCGGTAGCACATCGGCACCGAACGAATAGCCGGTGAGTACAAAGCGCTTGGTGCCCCACTTCTGCCGGTAGTGCTGCATCAGCTCGGACAGGTCGGCAGCGCTTTGCTCCGGGGTCTTGTGCTGCCAGTAATAGCGCAGCGTGTCGATACCCACCACCGGGTAGCCCAGCTTGGCCATTTCCCCGGCAACATCGCGGTCCAGGTCGCGCCAGCCGCCGTCACCGGATAGGAACAGGGTGACCGTGTCGGTGGTCTGCCCGGCCGGCACTTCCACCACCGGGATGGCCAGGGCGTTACCGTCGTGGCCTACCAAGGCCTGGGTCAGCTGAGCCTTGAGCACTTGTGGCAGATGGATGTCGTAGTCGCTGATGCTGGTTTCTGCATTGGCCTGGTCGCGCACGAAGGCGGCGCTGGCGTCATCCGGGTTGTCGTTCCAGGCGACGTTCCAGTGGCCATGGGCAGCCGCTTTGGGCAGCGGTGCCTGGCAGCCGGGTTGCTCGACGGTGAAGTCCACAGAAATTGCCCGGGCCTTGTCATCGTTCTGGCTGGCCAGCCAGCGCCAGGCCTGGGCGGCGCCAGGGCCGATACCGGCTACCAGCGTCGGCTTCTCCGGCAACTCAGCCAGGGCCTGGGCCATGGCCTGTTGCTGCTTGCTGCAGTCGTTAGGCGGCAAGATCACCTGCACCAGCTGGGCTTCGCCGGCCTGGCTCAGGTCGAGCAGTTGCTTGTCCGTCAGCGCCTGATCCTGTGGCACACCGATGGCCACCCGAGCCTTGGGGTGCACACCTGGGGTCACGCGGGTGATGCTGGTGTCATTGATGCTCAATTGCTCCAGCCGCGCTTCGGGAGCCGGGCGCGTCCACAGCCAGAACGCCAGCGCACCCCCCAGGGCGGCCAGCAGCAGGGGAACCAGCAGGTACAGCCATAAGCGTCGGGTCATCAACGTTTCACCAATCCAGTCAGGCCGCCCGCAATCAGGGCGGCAGTATCGGCCAGTGCCACCAGCGGGTCGAGCCCGGCCGGCACGGCCATGTAGCGGGGTTCCCAATCCGGTTGGAATTTGTCCTTGAAGCGGCGAAGCCCCTGGAAGTTGTAAAGCTGCTCGCCACGGCGGAACACCATTGAGCCCAGGCGCTGGGTCAACGGCGCGCCACGCCGCGGCTGAAGGCCTGAAAGCGGCACCATGCCCAGGCTGAAGCGGGAATACTCATGGCTTTTGTAGTGCAGGATCAGGCCGATCATCATGAATTCCATGGTCAGCTTCGGTGCGTCGGGGTGCGCACGCATCAGGTCGAGGCTGGCCAGCTCGTTGCTGTGGGTCTCCAGCAGGTTGGCGAACGCCACCGGCCGGCCCTGGAAGCGGATCAGGGCGATGCGGAAGTGCTGCAGGTACTCCGGGCTGAAGCGCCCCAACGAGAAGCCTTTTTCGCGCACGTTCTTGCCGCCGAGCCAGGCATCGGAAATTTCCTTCAGCTCTGCCAGCGGGGCATGACCGGGCTCGTGGATCTCCAGGCTCAGGCCGTCGCGGCCACCACGGTTCCAGGTGTAGCGCAGGTCTTTCATCTCTTTGCCCTTGGCTTCGAGGTCGAAGCGGCGCAAGTCGACCCGGGCTTCTTCGCCCAGCTTCAGTGCGGTCAGGCCAATGTCCATATAGAACGGCAGGTTTTCGGCGCGCACCTGATAGAACACTGGCCGGGCGTGGTGCAGGTCGCACAGGTCACGGAACTGCCAGATCATTTCGGCGCGTTCCTGGGCCGGGCCGATCGGGTCGTACAGGGCCACCAGGCTGCGGCCGCGACGGGCATACATAAGGAAGGCATTGTCGCGTGGGTGAAACAGCAATGCCTTGTCGCCGGTCAGGGCCAGGCCGCCGTCGGGCTGGTCGGAGGCCAGCAGGATACGGTTGGCGCGCTGCAGTTCTTCGTCGTTGGGCAGGTGGATCACCGGCGGCGCGGTGCGCAGCAGCCAGGTCAGCGCCAAGGCAGCCAGCAGCAAGGCGCTGCCCATGGCGGCGCGCAGGCCGCGCGGGGCATCGGCGTCGAGGGTGAACTGCCACCACAGCTGATGGCTGTAGGGCACATCCTGGTAGGCAAACAACAGCAGCCACACCGATGCGCCGACCGTACAGGCACTGGCCACCAGAAACACTGGCGAAAATGGCAGCTCCAACAGGCGGCTGGGGCGGTAGAACGAGCGACGGAACAGGGCCAGCAGGGCCGCGGTGAAGGTCAGCAGGCAAGCCTCTTCCCAGTCAAAGCCCTTGAGCAGCGACAGCAGGGCGCCGACCAAGAGCAGCACGGTGGTTAGCAGCCAGGCCGCGGACAGCCGTCGGCGCAGGCCTTGGGCCAGCAACAGGCACAGCACGCCGATCAGGCTCGCGCCAAAGTGCGAGGCATCGATCAGCCGGTGCGGCACAAGGAAGCCCATGTGCTCCAGGCGCGTGTCGATCTCGGGCGTGACGCCGGAAAACAGCAGCACCACCCCAGACAGGAATACCAGTATCGACAGGATGGGGGCGGCCATCCCGGAGGCGGCCTTGATGGCCTGCTGTGCGAACAGCAGGCGCCGGGCTTCATTGGCCAGCAGCAGTACGCAGGCCAGCAGCAGGGGCAGCACCACATAGATCAGCCGGTACAGCAGCAGGGCGGCCGCCAGCGGCGCGGCACCGAGCTGGTCGGCAAAGGCTGCCAGCAGGATGGCTTCGAACACCCCGACGCCGCCCGGTACATGGCTGAGCACGCCTGCGGCCAGGGCCAGCAGGTACACCAGCACAAACGCGCCAAAGGGTGGTGCTTCGGGCAGCAGCAGATACAGTACGGTGGCGGCCGCTGCCACATCCAGCGCGGTAATCAGCAGTTGCAGGGCGGCCAGGCGCGCGCCCGGCAGGCGCAGTGTGCGGCGGCCCAGTTGCACCAGCAGGTTATTGGCCAGCGGCTGTTCGGCCAGGCGTCGGCGGTACAAGCCGAATACCAGCAGGGCGGACGCCACCAGCACGGCGGCGGCGATACCTGCCAGCAGGCCAGGTGCCAACCCCAGTGCGGTCGAGGCTGCCGGCAGGTCGCTCAAGGTTGCCAAGGCGGCGAGGGGGGGCAGCGCGCAGCCCAGCGACAGGCTGGCAAACACGGTCATGCGTGCGACTTCGCCAGCGCCCAGCCCCTGGCGTGCATACAGGCGGTAGCGCACCGAGCCACCCGAAAGCATCGACAGGCCTATGGCGTTGCCAATGGCAAAGGCGCTGAAGCCGCCTAGCACCAGGCTGCGTGCCGGCAGTTTCACGCCAGCATAGCGGCTGGCCGACCACTCGTAACCTAGCAAGATCACGAAGCCGATCACGGTCGCCAGCAAGGCGCCCAGCACTGACTGGGCCGGTACGCTGAGCATGGCATCGTGCAAGGCATAGATGTCCAGCTCGCTCAGCAGGTGGCGGCAGGCAATCAACGCCATGGTGAACAGCACCAGGGTCACTGCCAGGCCGATGGGCTGGCGGTAGCGGCTTACGCGCTCGAGCAAGGGCAGACGCTGCACGGCACCGGGTAGCGCCGAGGCCAGTGGCACCGGAGGTTCGGGGTTGTGAGAAGTCATGGGTTGCCTCGGGCATGCAGCGCGAGGTTGAGGGGAGGTACGGCCAAGTGAAAGTCCCTTAGGAAAACGTATCCAATGTTACTCCGGCCTCAGACGCTTTCAGCAGCCTGGCAGGGTTAAAGATAGTTCATCCTGGGCACGATGCCTCAAGCCTGCGGGTTGGCAAGGGGCGGGGAAAAACGATGCGATGAAAAAGCGGGGAGGGCAGAAGCAACAAACCCCGCGCTGCTGTTACACAGGCGGGGTTTGTTCTGACGAATATGGTTGCGGGAGCCGGATTTGAACCGACGACCTTCGGGTTATGAGCCCGACGAGCTACCAGGCTGCTCCATCCCGCGTCAGTGGGGCGGATTCTACAGCGTGTGGTTTGTATGTCAAGCGCTAAGCTTTGATTTGTCGAGGGTTTTTGCTGATGCTTTTCAGCGGACAAAGAAAAAGGCCACTGCGTTAACAGTGGCCTTTTCTTGAACTTGGTTGCGGGAGCCGGATTTGAACCGACGACCTTCGGGTTATGAGCCCGACGAGCTACCAGACTGCTCCATCCCGCGTCTGTGGGGCGCATTCTACAGTTTGCTGACGGTGTGTCAAGCGCTAGGCTTTGATTTATCAAAGGTTTTTCGGTTTTACTTTTTCGAAGGCAAAGAAAAAGGCCACTGTATGAACAGTGGCCTTTTCTTGAATCTGGTTGCGGGAGCCGGATTTGAACCGACGACCTTCGGGTTATGAGCCCGACGAGCTACCAGGCTGCTCCATCCCGCGCCTGTGAGATCGAATTCTACGGATTTACGCCCAGGTGTCAAGCAGTTTCATTGGAAAACCCTTTTTTGTTCAAACCCTTAGCGTGAGCGGGCAGCAAGCAGGTCAGGCGCGACGGGGCTTTCAGGCGGTTTGTCGTGTGATGCAGCGGGTGAGGTGTTTCGGGTAGGTCGCATGCGATACTATCTGTATGAATTTACAGTGCTGACGGCCATCCATGTCCTTGCGCAAGATCATCCACGTCGACTGCGATTGCTTCTACGCCGCGATCGAGATGCGTGACGACCCGCGTCTGGCCGGGCGGCCCATGGCGGTTGGGGGCTCGCCCGAGCATCGCGGGGTGATCGCCACCTGCAACTATGAAGCGCGTGCCTATGGTGTGCGCTCGGCCATGTCGTCACGGCATGCGCTGAAGCTGTGCCCCGACCTGTTGATCGTCAAGCCGCGCTTCGAGGCCTACCGTGAGGCTTCACGGGAAATCCACGCGATCTTCCGCGACTACACCGAGCTGATCGAGCCTTTGTCGCTGGACGAAGCCTATCTGGATGTGAGCGACAGCCAGTGGTATTCGGGCAGCGCCACGCGCATCGCCGAGGATATTCGCCGGCGCGTCGCCCGCACCTTGCATATCACGGTGTCGGCGGGCGTGGCGCCGAACAAGTTCCTGGCCAAGATTGCCAGTGACTGGCGCAAACCCAATGGGCTGTTCGTGATTACCCCGGGCGAGGTGGAGGCCTTTGTCGCCGCCTTGCCGGTGGCCAGGTTGCATGGGGTGGGCAAGGTGACGGCCGATAAACTGGCACGGTTGGGTATTGAAACCTGCCTTGACCTGCGTGACTGGTCGCGCCTGGCATTGGTGCGTGAATTTGGCAGCTTTGGCGAGCGCTTGTGGGGGCTGGCGCGGGGTATTGATGAGCGCGCAGTGCACAACGACAGCCGCAGACAGTCAGTCAGCGTGGAAAACACCTACGATACTGACCTGCCGGACCTGGCCAGTTGCCTGGCCCGGTTGCCAGAGCTGCTCGAAAGCCTTAACGAGCGCATCGCCCGTATGGACAGCAGCTATCGGCCGGACAAGCCGTTCGTCAAGGTCAAGTTCCATGACTTCAGCCAGACCACCATGGAGCAGGCAGGGGCAGGGCGGGACCTTGAAAGTTATCGGCAACTGCTGGGCCAAGCGTTCGCCCGTGGTGGCAAGCCGGTGCGCTTGCTGGGGGTAGGGGTAAGGTTGCGCGATTTACGCGGCGCGCATGAGCAACTGGAGTTGTTTACGTCTGAATAAAAAAGGGCCGCACAGCGGCCCCTCTGTTACTGCACGCCTGGATCTGCCACCAACCGGCCAGTGGCCTTGGTCAGCGTTTGCAGAAACTCCTGTTGCAGCTCCGGATCGTTGCGGGTCAGCTCGATCAGGCTTTGTTCCATTTCACTGGCTTCTTCTTCAAGGCCCAGCTCCGACAGACGCTTGACCCGATGTACCCACTGGCCGACATCATCATCTTCGAGGTCATCGAAGATCAGCTCATGGGCTTCAAGCAACTTGTTGCGCAGGGTGGCGCTGACCAGCAGGCTGGCATCACCCCGTACCGCGTTGTCTTCGTCGAATACCTGAAGATGCAGGGTGCCGACGTGGTTGAGGTTCTGCTCGGAGAACGGGCTGTCGAGCAGGTTCAAGCGCAGCACCCCGTTCCTGTCAGTGGTCAGCTCGTGGGTCATCTTGCCGGCCTTGACCTCGACCAGGCGTTCGCTCCAGGGCACGCTGGTAGATTCCTCGCGCTGGCCTTTCTGCACTTCGCTGATCCCGGCCAGGTTCTGCTGGGCACGCCCGTTGGACGGTACGTTCATGAACGGGTTGAGCCCGTCCACGCCATAGCTCAGCCAGTCATGGGTGATGCTTTCCGGCAGGTTGCCCAAGGCGAAGACGTTGACCACGTTGGCGCCGACGCCCGCTACCACGGCCACTGCACCCAGCGGGATCTCGTAGACCTCCCGCCAGGGCTGGTAAGGCGTGTAGCGGTCATAGCGACGGGTGACTTCGAACTCGGTGACTTCGAAGCGCTTCTGCTCATGCACGCGCACACGTCGTTGCGGCAGCTCCATCACCTTCGGCTCGCCGACATCGATCTGCAGGGTGTGCTCGAGCAATTTGCGCTCGACGCGCTCCTCATGGTCGCTGCGCTGGGACATCTGGTTGGCGCAGCCGCTGACGAGCAGGGCGCCGCACAGTGCGGCGCCCCCCAGGGTAAAGGTACTTCGCTTGAACATGATCACTCGTGCATTGGTTATCAGCGGCGAACGCGGGCCTGCAGGAAGCTCAGCACTTCATTGAGCGGCAACGCCTGGGCGTCCTGCTCGGTGCGGTGCTTGTACTCCAGGTTGCCTTCGGCCAGGCCGCGATCGCTGACGACGATGCGGTGTGGGATGCCGATCAGCTCCATGTCGGCAAACTTGATGCCTGGGCTGGTCTTCTTGTCGCGGTCGTCCAGCAGCACTTCAAAGCCGGCAGCGGTCAGTTCGGCGTACAGCTTGTCGGTTGCCTCGCGAACCACCTCGGTTTCATAGCGCAGCGGTACCAGAGCGATCTGGAACGGCGCCAGGGCATCGTTCCAGATGATGCCCTTGTCATCATAGCTCTGCTCGATGGCAGCGGCGACCACGCGGGACACGCCGATACCGTAGCAGCCCATCGACAGAACCACCGGCTTGCCGTTCTCGCCCAGTACCTGGCACTTCAGCGCTTCGCTGTACTTGGTGCCCAGCTGGAAGATGTGGCCCACTTCAATGCCGCGCTTGATCACCAGGGTGCCCTGGCCGTCCGGGCTTGGGTCGCCTTCGACCACGTTACGCAGGTCGGCGACCTGTGGAACCGGCAGGTCGCGCTCCCAGTTCACGCCGAAGTAGTGCTTGTCGTCGATGTTGGCGCCGATGCCGAAGTCGCTCATCAGGGCAACCGAACGGTCGATGATGCATTCCAGCGGCAGGTTCAGCGGGCCGAGCGAGCCGGCACCGGCGCCAATGGCGTCGCGCAGTTCGGCTTCGGTGGCCATGACCAGAGGTTCGGCAACCTGTTCCAGCTTGGTGGCCTTGATTTCGTTCAGCTCGTGGTCGCCGCGAACGATCAGGGCAATCAGCTTGCCTTCTTCAGCGCCGCGCACGATCAGGGTCTTGACGGTCTTCTCGATCGCCAGGCCGTGGTTTTCAACCAGTTGCGCGATGGTCTTGGCCTCTGGCGTGTCGACCAGGCGCAGCTCCTCGGTAGGAGCAGGGCGCACGGTTTCACGCGGAATGGCTTCGGCCTTCTCGATATTGGCGGCATAGTCGGAGCTGTCGCTGAAGATCACATCGTCTTCGCCGGAGTCGGCCAGTACATGGAATTCGTGCGAGTAGCTGCCACCGATCGAACCGGTGTCGGCCTGCACTGGACGGAAGTCCAGGCCCAGGCGGGTGAATACGTTGCTGTACGCCTGGTGCATGCGGTCGTAGGTTTCCTGCAGGGAAGCCTGGTCGGCATGGAACGAGTAGGCGTCCTTCATGATGAACTCGCGGCCGCGCATCAGGCCGAAGCGCGGGCGGATCTCGTCACGGAACTTGGTCTGGATCTGGTACATGTTGAGTGGGAGCTGTTTATAGCTGGACAGCTCGTTACGGGCCAGGTCAGTGATGACTTCCTCGTGGGTCGGGCCAACGCAGAAGTCGCGCTGGTGGCGGTCCTTCAGGCGCAGCAGCTCAGGGCCGTACTGCTCCCAGCGGCCGGACTCCTGCCACAGCTCGGCAGGCTGGATGCTTGGCATCAGCACCTCCAGGGCGCCGGCGGCGTTCATTTCCTCACGCACCACGGCCTCGACCTTGCGCATTACCCGCAGGCCCATCGGCAGCCAGGTGTACAGGCCGGAGGCCAGTTTGCGGATCATGCCGGCACGCAGCATGAGCTGATGGCTGATGACCACTGCGTCGGCAGGGGTTTCTTTCTGGGTGGCGAGCAAATATTGACTGGTGCGCATGGTTAGCCGTGTCGATTGCCTAAGACGTTGAAATAGCCCCGCATTGTACGGGGGCGAAACGAAGGCGTACAGGATGCCCCAGGGCGGGCCGCTTGTCAGCCAAGAAAAAGCCCGGCGAGATCGCCGGGCTTTTCAGGTGCGGGGCACTGCAAGCCAGGCTTACAGGATGCTCAGCGGGTACTCCACGATCAGGCGCAGTTCGTCGATCGATGGGGAACCGTAGTAGACGCCATCGCCCGAACGGTAGGTGGCCTGACGTACGCGCAAGCTCAGGTCCTTGGCAGGGCCGCTTTGCAGCACGTACTTCACGTCGATGTCGCGTTCCCATTCCTTGCCGTCGTCGGTGGTGCGGGTAGTTGCACCAGTACCGCGCACGTAACGGGTCATGAAGGTCAGGCCTGGTACGCCGAATTCGGCGAAGTTCAGGTCGTAGCGTGCCTGCCAGGACTTCTCGTCTTCGGCGTTGAAGTCGGAACGGGCCACGGAGTTGGCCAGGAAGACCGTACCGCCACCGTCGACGCCGTAGGCATAGTCGCCGTCGCCGCTGACTTTCTGGTAGGCCAGGGTGAAGGTGTGGGCGCCAATGTTGTAGGCGGCCGAGAGGCTGGCTGCAATGTTGTCGAGTTCGTTGCTGCCGTCGGCCTTGCTGACGAATGCGCCGGTCAGGTTGTTGCCGATGGACTTGGTGTCATAGATGTTGAAGTCGAACACCAGGCCTTGCTTGTCGCTGATCGGCAGCGCCCAGTTGATGTTGCCGTACCATTTGCGGAAGTGGTCTTCGATATGCGAGTAGTAAACGCTGGTGCTGAGGTTGTCATTAATGGCGTAGGTGCCACCAAAGACGTTGGCCTCGGTCATGTTCAGGCTGTCGTGGTAAGTCTGGGCCTGGGCGTTCATGGCAGTGAAGTGACCGGCGTGCAGGGTCAGGCCATCGATCTCGTTGCTGGTGATCAGGCCGCCTTCGGCAACTTCCGGCAGCAGTCGGCTGTCGTCGGTAGCCAGCACTGGCAGGGCGGTGAACTGGTCACCCCATTTGAGCACAGTGTTGGAGATGCGCATTTTCACTGCGCCGCCGCCTTCGGAGTAGTCGTCCTGCGAGCGACCGTCGGAACCTGTCGGGAACAGACCGGTGCCGGCGCGGCCCCTGCCGCTGTCCAGTTTGAGGCCCAGCATGCCGATGGCGTCGACACCGAAGCCTACGGTGCCTTGGGTGAAGCCCGATTCGAAGGTGCCGAGGAAGCCAAGGCCGGTTTCTTCAACGCGGCTCTGGGTGCCAGGCGCGTTGTTACGGAAGTCACGGCTGAAGTACAGCATGCGGGTTTTTACGTTCAGCTTGCTGTCTTCGATGAAACCTTTGGACTCGTCTTGTGCCGAGGCCATTGCCAACTGCGAGGTCCCTGCCGCAACGGCCAGGGCGATCATGCTCCACTTCATCACGCGCATCGTGATTTGCTCCTTTGGTTTTTAGGAAGAGTACCGCCGCGCCCAAGTGTTTTAGTTATAGGGTGCAGCTCTTTCTTGTTATGTCGGCGAAAATGTATAGCACGCTGACTGTTGTTGGCGATATGGCTATATAGACTCTTTACGGAACTTTTTTGCCATGTCGCTTTTAGGTATATCCATGTCGCAAATCACGCCCCGGTTTATGGGCCGTATAACGCCAGCGCTGTTCCTGTCACCGTAACGAATCTGTAACTGCGGATTCTGGTTGAGGAAACTCCCTGGTAACCAATGCGGCTGTTGTTATTTGTCGCGTACACCTGCCAGTGCAGATGTCGTGCCGACTTGGTGTGAAGTGAATGCAACAAGCGTGCACAAAATTCGCAACACTTCATGAAATTTTCACAAAACCTGCTACCGAGGGTCGGAAAGTGCCGTAAACACGGGGCGAAGGCTGCCTGAGGGCATGATGGAGTCGAGAATCATTAAAATTTAAAAAGCTGTCATGAAAGTCAATGTGTTACCGCAACTTGTTCATCCAGAGTCGTTTGTGGGGTGACAAGTGTGGTGGCGGCGTGCAGGCGGCCTCATTTTGGTGCGAAAAGTAGCGCTGTGTTACCGGGAATGTGCAGGGTATCCTTGCAGGCCTGTTTTCCGCTTGAAAGCGGGTTGTTTTTGCCTGAAGGAGATATGCCGTGTTCGTCCTGGATTCGCGTTTGCAGCAGGATTCCCTGGTGCTGGGGGAGTTTGCGTTGTGCCAGCTGTTGCTGAGCAAGGATGCCAACTACCCATGGTTCATCCTGGTGCCCAAGCGCGCCGGCATCAGCGAGCTGTTCGAGCTGGAAGCGGCAGAGCAGGAGCAGCTGTGGCAGGAAACCACCTTGCTGGCTGAGGCACTGAAGGCCAGCTATGGCGCCGACAAGATGAACGTGGCCACCCTCGGCAATGTCGTCAGCCAGTTGCACATGCACGTGATCGTGCGCCAGCGTGACGATGCCGCCTGGCCAGCACCGGTGTGGGGCAAGTGCCCGGCCGTGGCATACAGCGACGAGCAGCTGCAAGCCGTGCGCCAGCGCCTGCGTGGGTTGCAACTTGCTGGTTATCAGGAGGCCTGACATGTCGCTGGAGTTGCGTATCGTCGAACTGGAAACCCGTCAGGCGTTTCAGGATGACACCCTTCAGGCGCTGAATGATGTGGTGGTCGAGCAAGCGCAGGTGATCGAGCGGCTGAAGCTACAGGTAGCCGAGCTGATCAAGCGCCATGAAGAGATGGTCGGCCAGTACGGCACCGAGGGGGAAGAGGCGCCGCCGCCTCATTACTGATCGAATCTTGTGGGAGCGGGCATGCCCGCTCCCACAAGCAGCGTTACTGCAAGAAAATCAGCGGCGGTTAACTGCCACCACATCCTCGGCCTGCAGGCCCTTATCGCGGTGCATCACCGAAAACTCCACGCGCTGGCCTTCGACTAGAATGCGGTGGCCTTCGCCGCGAATGGCGCGAAAGTGCACGAAGATGTCATCACCCGAATCGCGGGAGATGAAACCAAAGCCTTTCGAGGTGTTGAACCACTTCACGGTGCCGGTATCACGGCTGCCGGCATCCTGGGCGGTATGCTGGCTGCTGCGTGCCTTGCGCGGGCTGCGGGCAAAGCCCACCGCCAGGTGCAGGGCAACGGCCAAGGCCGCGCACACCAGCGCGGCAAGGTTGCCCATTTCCGGGCGGGCCAGCAGCGTCAGGGTCTGCAGCACCACTGCCACCACCAGCAAGGCGCAGGCAAGGTGCTGCAACTGCTGGCGTGCGCCGCGGTAGTACAACGGCACGACCGGGGCCAGGACCAGGTTGAGCAGGCCGAGCAGGGCAAGGTAGACCGCGTCGGGTTGTAGCAGGAAGGGTGTTGCATCGGTTTTCAGGCTGGGTATGAGCGATAGCAGCAAGGCTGCCACGCCCGTCACCAGATGGACGATCTTGAACATGGGGTTGGCTCACAGTTGATAAGGCCGATCACAGGAAGAGCTGGCAGCACGGTGCGCATGAGGTGTAAAGCGCGAACACGTGACAGGCCAGCCTATGCACCCGGCAATAACAGTCCGCACGGGTGGCACGGTGCCTATTTAACAGCAAAGCCGAAGGCTACTCAAACCGCAGGCCCCGGTGGGCGATGTGTTGCGCCATGTCACAGGCGGGGTGGGGCAAGTGTTGCTACAGTGGTCGGCGTCCGCTTGAGTCTCAAGCCTTATGAAAAGGGGAACTTCAATGGCAATTGATATCGGTATCAGTGAAGAAGATCGCAAGTCCATCGTCGATGGGCTGTCCCGCCTGTTGTCGGATACCTACGTGCTGTATCTGAAAACTCATAATTTTCACTGGAACGTCACCGGTCCGTCGTTCCGCACCCTGCACCTGATGTTCGAAGAGCAGTACAACGAACTGGCACTGGCAGTCGATTCGATTGCCGAGCGCATCCGTGCCCTAGGCTTTCCTGCGCCGGGGTCTTATGCATTCTATGCACGGCACTCCTCTATCAAGGAGGAGGAAGGCGTACCCCCGGCGGACGAGATGATCCGCCAGCTGGTCCAGGGTCAGGAGGCCGTGGTGCGTACTGCACGCAGCATTTTCCCGGTAGTGGACAAGGTCAGTGACGAGCCGACTGCCGACTTGCTGACCCAGCGCATGCAGGTTCACGAGAAAACCGCGTGGATGCTGAGGGTATTGCTCGACGGCAAGTAATCAACAAGCGGTGCGTCCCCGGCAGGTGCAGCACAAGGCTGCGCCTGTCGGTAACTGTGCGGGAAGACTTTGCCGCTGCTCTAAACCTGCTGCCCAGCGCTTCATTGGTCACCTGTTACCGGTGACGAGGAAGTAGGGCGCATGATGCAAGCGAGCAAGCGTGTGGCTGGTCAGGGGAGCTGGCCAGGAAAACAGTGCATTGATCCGTTCAAGGCAGATTTCGATATGTTGCAGACGCAGCCGGTGTCACGTTCGGTGCGGCTCAACGGTTTTTCCACCTGTCTGCGTCTGGAGGCCGTCTACTGGGGCATCCTGGAACGCATCGCCGCCGCCAACCGCTGCTCGGTCAGCGCGGTGTTGTCCTACGTGGACCGCGAGGTGCACCTGCGCCAGGGCGGGGTGCGTAACTTCAGCGGGCTGATCAGGGTAATCTGCGTCGCCTGGCTGCAGGACCCGCCAAGTGCGCGCTGATCGCCTGGCGGGCTGCGCAGTGCTTGCTAACCATATATAATCCCGCTTTTTGCTGCCCCGGCAGCCAGCGTTATGGTTGACGAGAGACACCCATGCCCCTTTATGACTATCTATGTGCGTCCTGCGAGCATCGCATGGAAGTGCTGCAGAAGATCAGCGCCGCGCCGCTGACAGATTGCCCGGCCTGCCAGGCACCGGCGCTGAAGAAGCTGCTGTCGGTGCCAGGCTTCCGCCTGAGCGGTAATGGTTGGTACGAAACCGACTTCAAGACCGGGGCGAAAAAGAATCTTGCAGGCGGCGACAAGGCCGACTGAGTTGAATGCTGTGACCGGGTCTTGCAGTATTAGCCCTCCGGGCGGCCAAGGCCTCCACCGAATACACGAATCACGAGAAGCGAAACCACCATCATGATGCGCAGCCATTATTGCGGCCAACTGAACGAGAGCCTGGACGGCCAGGAAGTCACCCTTTGCGGCTGGGTCCATCGTCGCCGCGACCACGGCGGGGTGATCTTCCTCGACATCCGTGACCGCGAAGGCATGGCCCAGGTCGTGTTCGACCCGGATCGCGCCGAAACCTTCGCCGCCGCCGACCGCGTGCGCAGCGAATACGTCGTGCAAGTCACCGGCAAGGTGCGCAAGCGCCCTGACGGCGCGGTGAATGCCAACATGGCCTCCGGTGCCATCGAGATCCTTGGCTACCAGCTGACCGTGCTCAACGAAGCAGAAACCCCGCCGTTCCCGCTGAACGAATACTCCGACGTCGGCGAGGAAACCCGCCTGCGTTACCGCTTCATCGATCTGCGTCGCCCGGAAATGGCCGAGAAGCTGCGTCTGCGTTCGCGCATCACCACCAGCATCCGTCGCTTCCTCGATGAAAACGGCTTCCTCGACGTCGAAACGCCGATCCTGACCCGTGCCACCCCGGAAGGCGCGCGTGACTACCTGGTGCCAAGCCGTACCCACGCCGGTAGCTTCTTCGCCCTGCCGCAGTCGCCCCAGCTGTTCAAGCAGCTGCTGATGGTCGCCGGCTTCGACCGCTACTACCAGATCGCCAAGTGCTTCCGTGACGAAGACCTGCGTGCTGACCGTCAGCCGGAGTTCACCCAGATCGACATCGAGACCAGCTTCCTCGATGAATCCGAGATCATGGGCCTGACCGAGAGCATGATCCGCAAGCTGTTCAAGGAAGTGCTGGACCTGGAATTCGGCGAATTCCCGCACATGACCTTCGAAGAAGCCATGCGCCGCTACGGCTCCGACAAGCCAGACCTGCGTAACCCGCTGGAACTGGTCGACGTTGCCGACCAGCTGAAGGATGTCGACTTCAAGGTATTCGCAGGCCCGGCCAACGATCCGAAGTGCCGCGTTACCGCCCTGCGCGTGCCTGGCGCCGCCAGCATGCCGCGCAGCAAGATCGACGAGTACACCAAGTTCGTTGGCATCTACGGTGCCAAGGGCCTGGCGTACATCAAGGTCAACGAGCGCGCCAAGGGCGTCGAAGGCCTGCAGTCGCCGATCGTCAAGAACATCCCTGAAGCCAACCTCAACGTGATCCTCGATCGCGTTGGCGCGGTCGATGGCGACATCGTTTTCTTCGGTGCCGACAAGTTCAAGATCGTCAGCGAGGCTCTGGGCGCACTGCGCATCAAGGTCGGCAACGACTTCAACCTGCACACCTGCGAGTGGGCACCGATGTGGGTCGTCGACTTCCCGATGTTCGAAGAGAACGAAGACGGCAGCTTCACCGCGCTGCACCACCCGTTCACCGCGCCGAAGTGCTCGCCGGAAGAGCTTGAGGCCAACCCGGCCACAGCCCTGTCCCGTGCCTACGACATGGTCCTGAACGGTACTGAACTGGGTGGCGGTTCGATCCGTATCCACCGCAAAGAGATGCAACAGGCTGTGTTCCGCCTGCTGGGCATCGAAGCGGCGGAACAGGAAGAGAAGTTCGGCTTCCTGCTCGACGCCCTGAAGTTCGGTGCGCCGCCGCACGGTGGCCTGGCCTTTGGTCTGGACCGCTTGGTCATGCTGATGACCGGCGCCCAGTCGATCCGTGAAGTGATCGCCTTCCCGAAAACCCAGAGCGCCGCGTGCGTCATGACTCAGGCCCCTGGCCTGGTCGACGCCAAGGCCCTGCGCGAGCTGCACATCCGACTGCGCGAACAGACCAAGGTCGAGTAAGCGGTCCCCGGGCGCATCCACATGGATGCGCCTTTGCGTTTCGGCGCAGGTATTTTCCCGTCCCGCCCCGTACAGGGGCGGGGCTGTTTGTGATTCAAAGGATTCGGAGTCGTTATGGCTGGTCATTCCAAGTGGGCGAACATCAAGCACCGCAAAGAGCGCCAGGATGCCAAGAGAGGCAAGGTCTTCACCAAGTGGATCCGCGAGCTGACGGTCGCTGCCAAGCAGGGCGGCCCTGACCCGGCATCCAACCCGCGCCTGCGTCTGGCGCTGGACAAGGCCTTGGGCGCCAACATGAGCCGCGACATCATCGATCGCGCCGTGGCCCGTGGTGCTGGCACCAATGAAAGCGACAACGTCGAAGAGCTCAGCTACGAAGGTTACGGTCCGGGTGGCGTGGCGATCATGGTCGAGACCATGACCGACAACCGCAACCGCACCGCCGCCGCCGTGCGGCATGCCTTCACCAAGTGTGGCGGCAACCTGGGTACCGACGGCTCGGTGGCCTACCTGTTCGAGCGCAAGGGGCAGATCAGTTTTGCCCCGGGCGTGGATGAAGACGCGCTGATGGAAGCGGCGATGGAAGCCGATGCTGACGACGTGGTGGCCAACGATGACGGCTCGTTCGACGTGTTTACCTCGTTCAACAGCTTCTATGCCGTGCGTAACGCCCTGGAAGAGGCTGGTTTCAAGGCCGATGACGCGGAAATCGTCATGCAGCCGACCACCAGTGCCGAGCTCGACCAGGACGGTGCTGAAAAGGTGCTCAAGCTGATCGACATGCTCGAAGACCTGGATGACGTGCAGAACGTCTACTCCAACGCCCAGATTTCCGACGAGATCATGGAAAACCTCGGCTAAGGTGACCTGGCGATCCACGCCGGCTCTTTGAGTTTTTCAGTGCCTGTACCGGCCCTTTCGCGGGTGAACCCGCTCCCACAGGTACTGCACCGCATTCGAACGCGGTGCAGTACCTGTGGGAGCGGGTTCACCCGCGAAAGGGCCGGTACAGTTTGCAAAGACGCATCATTTTTACGACAGGCACTATGACGCTTATTCTTGGTATCGACCCCGGTTCGCGCATCACCGGCTACGGCGTAGTACGCCAGACCGCCCGTGGTTGCGAGTACGTGGCGTCGGGCTGTATCCGCACCGGCAGCGGCGAGCTGCACGAGCGGCTGCAGATCGTTTTTCGTGGTGTCAGTGAAATCATCGCCCAACACGAACCGGTGACCATGGGCATCGAGCGCGTGTTCATGGCGCGCAACGCCGACTCGGCGCTGAAGCTCGGCCAGGCCCGCGGCGCGGCTATCGTCGCTGCCGCCGAAGCCGGCCTTGAAATCGCCGAATACAGCGCCACACAGGTCAAGCAAGCGGTGGCCGGCACCGGTGGGGCGAACAAGGAGCAGGTGATGATGATGGTCATGCACCTGCTGAAACTGACGCAAAAGCCGCAGATCGACGCCTCCGACGCCCTGGCCATCGCCCTGTGCCACGCTCATACCCGTTCCAGCCTGGTGCCGCATGGCCTGGCCACGGCGCGGCGACGTGGCGGACGCTTGCGTCTGTAGGCGCTTCATGCGCTGATACATATTTTGTGCGGGTGATGCGTTCACCCGTTGCATTTGCTGATAGGGTTGAGCGGTCTTTGACCGGCTCCCCGAGAGGAAGGATCGGAACGTGATTGGACGTTTGCGCGGCACCCTGGCGGAGAAACAGCCGCCGCACCTGATTATCGACATCAACGGCGTGGGTTACGAACTGGAAGTTCCCATGACCACCCTGTACCGTCTGCCCAAGGTGGGCGAACCCGTCACCGTGCACACCCATCTGGTGGTGCGTGAAGACGCCCATTTGCTCTATGGGTTTGCCGAAAAGCGCGAGCGCGAGCTGTTCCGCGAGCTCATCCGGCTCAACGGCGTGGGGCCGAAGCTGGCACTGGCACTGATGTCCGGCCTGGAAGTCGACGAGCTGGTGCGTTGCGTGCAGGCCCAGGATACGTCGGCCCTGGTGCGCGTGCCCGGTGTCGGCAAAAAAACCGCCGAACGCCTGCTGGTAGAGCTCAAGGACCGTTTCAAGGCCTGGGAAACCTCCCCGGCCATGTTTACCCTGGTGTCCGATGGCCCGTTGCCGGTCGCCAGCGAATCCAGCGCCGAGGCTGATGCCGTCAGCGCCCTGGTCTCGCTGGGCTACAAGCCGCAGGAAGCGAGCAAGGCGATCGCCGCGATCAAGGACAAGGCCGGCCTGAGCAGTGAAGAGCTGATCCGCCGCAGCCTGAAAGGGATGATTACCAAGTGATCGAAGCCGACCGCCTGATCGCCGCAAGTGGCCGCGACCGCGAAGAGGTCCAGGACCGTGCGATTCGCCCGCTGAGCCTTGACGATTACATCGGCCAGCCGGTGGTGCGCGAGCAGATGGCGCTGTTCATCCAGGCTGCCCGGGGCCGCAGCGAGTCGCTCGACCACACCCTGATCTTTGGCCCGCCCGGGCTGGGCAAGACCACCCTGGCCAATATCATTGCCCATGAGATGGGCGTGTCGGTAAAAAGTACCTCCGGGCCGATCCTCGAGCGCCCCGGCGACCTGGCAGCCATGCTGACCAACCTCGAGCCGCACGACGTGCTGTTCATCGACGAGATCCATCGCCTGTCACCAGTCGTCGAAGAGGTGCTGTACCCGGCCATGGAGGACTTCCAGCTCGATATCATGATCGGCGAAGGTCCGGCGGCCCGCTCGATCAAGCTCGACCTGCCACCGTTCACGTTGGTAGGGGCTACTACCCGTGCCGGCATGCTCACCAACCCGTTGCGTGACCGCTTCGGTATCGTTCAGCGCCTGGAGTTCTACAGCGACAAGGACCTGGCCACCATCGTCAGCCGTTCTGCCAACATCCTTGGCCTGGTTATCGAAGACCAGGGCGCCTACGAGATTGCTCGGCGTGCCCGGGGCACGCCGCGTATTGCCAACCGCCTGCTGCGCCGCGTACGCGACTACGCCGAGGTGCGTGGCAAGGGCCAGATCACCAAGGCCGTGGCCGACATGGCGCTGAACCTGCTGGACGTCGATGAGCGTGGTTTCGACCATTCCGACCGCCGCTTGCTGCTGACCATGATCGAGAAGTTCGATGGCGGCCCGGTGGGCGTCGACAACCTGGCTGCGGCCATCAGCGAAGAGCGCCATACCATCGAAGACGTGCTGGAGCCTTACCTGATCCAGCAGGGCTACATCATGCGCACGCCGCGCGGTCGCGTGGTCACCCGGCATGCCTACCTGCACTTTGGCCTGAATATTCCCGGGCGGTTGGGGGAGGGCGCTGATTTTTCCGAGCCAGGCGATGAATGACAGATCAAAAGCGACTTTTCGTGGTCCTACCGCTGGCATGCCCAAGGTGCGCTGGCAATAAGACATTAATGAAGAAAAAACAGTTGCCGCAGCGGATTGGCAAGCTGAGGAGTAAGCACTAGAGTATGCGCGCGCAAAATCAGCTCGAACCGTTCGCACACCGTTGTCGCGTCTATTACGAAGATACCGATGCGGGCGGCGTGGTGTATTACGTCAACTACCTGAAATTCATGGAGCGCGCGCGCACCGAGCGCCTGCGGCACCTGGGTTTTTCCCAGTCGCAGCTGGCCGAAGACAACCTGCTGTTCGTGGTCCATTCCAGCGAAGCGCGCTATCACGCGCCGGCGCGGCTGGACGACGAATTGCGGGTGACCGCGCACGTACTTGAACTCAATCGCGCCAGCCTGCGTTTTGTACAGCAGGTCTGGCGGGAAAAGGATGAAACGCTGCTTTGCGAAGGGCAGTTCCTGGTGGCCGCCGTGCGCGCCGACACTTTCAAACCCCGAGCCATACCCCCCCAGCTGCGCGACGCCTTTGCGGCGGACGGCTCGGGTAATCAATCGAATGCAGGAGAATAAGCGTGGAAGCTAACGTCGTCGACCATACCTCCATGTGGAGTCTGGTCAGCAATGCCAGCGTGGTGGTACAGCTGGTAATGCTGATCCTGGTGGCCGCCTCGGTCACTTCATGGATCATGATCTTCCAGCGCAGCACCATGCTGCGCGCCGGTCGTCGTGCGCTGGATGCCTTCGAGGAGCGCTTCTGGTCGGGCATCGACCTGTCCAAGTTGTACCGCCAGGCAGGCAGCAACCCAGACCCGGATTCTGGCGTGGAGCAGGTGTTCCGTGCCGGCTTCAAGGAGTTCTCGCGCCTGCGTCAGCAGCCGGGCGTTGACCCGGACGCCGTCATGGAAGGCGTTGGCCGTGCCATGCGCGTCGCCATCTCGCGCGAGGAAGAAAAACTCGAGCAGAGCCTGCCGTTCCTGGCCACCGTCGGCTCCACCAGCCCGTACATCGGCCTGTTCGGTACCGTGTGGGGGATCATGAACTCCTTCCGCGGCCTGGCCAGCGCCCAACAGGCCACCCTGGCAACCGTTGCCCCGGGTATCGCCGAAGCGCTGATCGCCACCGCCATCGGCCTGTTCGCAGCAATCCCGGCGGTAATCGCCTACAACCGTTTCGCCGCGCGCAGCGAAGTGCTGATCGGTCGTTACTACACCTTCGCCGACGAGTTCCAGGCGATCCTGCACCGCAAAGTGCACACCAGCGAAGAGTAATCAGGTAGAAGCCCATGGCCCGAGTTCGCCACAAACGCAAGCCCGTCGCCGAGATGAACGTGGTGCCCTACATCGACGTGATGCTGGTGCTGCTGGTCATCTTCATGGTGACGGCGCCCATGCTCAACCAGGGCGTGAAAGTCGACCTGCCCAAGGTTTCCAGTGAAGCCTTGCCGCAGGACAACAACGTCCAGATCCTCACCATCTCCATCAAGGCCGACAAGACCTACTACTGGAACCTTGGCAGCGAAGTCGATACCGACAAGCAGATGGACAAGGCCATGACCTTGCCCGACATGACCAATGCAGTGACCAAGATCATTGCTGCCGGCCGTGACCAGGGCAAGCAGACCCAGGTGTTCATTCGTGGCGACAAGGCTGTCGACTATGGCGCGGTCATGGGTGCCATGGGCGGGTTGCAGAAGGCCGGTGTCGGTAACGTTGGCCTGATTACCGAGGCGCCCTGATGCAACAGCGAGAGCCATCCGCCTCGGAAAGCTACTTCTGGCCCAGCGTCTGGGCCATCGGCCTGCATGTGCTGGTGTTCGCCATGCTGTTCGTCAGTTTTGCCATGACGCCTGAACTGCCGCCTTCCAAGCCGATCGTTCAGGCTACCCTGTACCAGCTCAAGTCCAAGAGCCAGGCGACCACCCAGACCAATCAGAAGATTGCCGGGGAAGCGAAGAAAACCGCTTCGCGCCAGACCGAGGTCGAGCAGCTGGAGCAGAAGAAGGTCGAGCAGGAGGCCGTGAAGGCCGCGGAACAAAAGAAGGCCGACGCCGCTCAAAAGGCCGAGGAGGCTCGCGAAGCCGCCGAGGCGAAAAAAGCCGAGGACGCTGCCAAGGCTGCCGAAGCCGCCAAGGCTAGCGAGGCCAAGAAAGCCGCAGAAGCCAAGAAGGCCGATGAGGCGAAGAAGGCCGCCGAGAAGCAGCAGGCCGACATCGCCAAGAAGAAGGCCGAGGACGAAGCCAAGAAAAAAGCCGAAGAAGAGGCCAAGAAAGAGGCCGCTGAAGAGGCGAAGAAACAAGCCGCCGAGGACGCCAAGAAAAAGGCAGCCGAAGAGGCCAAGAAGAAAGCAGCCGAGGACGCCAAGAAGAAAGCGGCGGCCGAGGACGCGAAGAAGAAGGCAGCTGAAGAGGCCAAGAAAAAGGCCGCTGCAGACGCCCAGAAGAAAAAGGCACAGGAAGCGGCCCGCAAGGCGGCAGAAGACAAGAAAGCCCAGGCCTTGGCCGAGCTGTTGTCCGACACCACCGAGCGGCAGCAGGCGCTGGCTGACGAGCAGGGTGACCAGGTGGCCGGCGACTTCGACGACCTGATCCGTATGCGCGCGGCCGAGGGCTGGGCGCGTCCGCCTTCCGCGCGCAAGGGCATGACGGTGGTCCTGCAGATCAACATGTTGCCGGACGGTACCATCACCAGTGTCAGCGTGGCCCGTTCCAGTGGTGACGGCCCGTATGACAGTTCGGCGGTGGCTGCGGTGAAGAACATTGGTCGTTTGACCGAGATGCAGGGTATGAAGCCGAGCGATTTCAACCAATATCGTTCGTTCAAGATGACATTTACACCTGAGGATCTAGCGTTGTGATTAAACGTCTGAGAGGACTGCTGGTCATGCTCTGCTGCGTGGCAGGCATGGCGGTGGCAGAGGAAAAAAACATCCTGGTCACCAGCGGCAGCGACCGGGCAACGCCCATCGCGGTAGTGCCGTTCGGTGTGCAAGGCGGTAGCGTGCTGCCCGAAGACATTGCCGACATCATCGGCAACGACCTGCGCAACTCTGGCTACTACTCGCCGATTCCGCGGCAGAACATGATCAGCCAGCCGTCGCAGGCCAGCGAAGTGATCTTCCGTGACTGGAAAGCGCTGGGTGCCCAGTACGTGATGGTCGGCAGCATCGTGCCATCGGGCGGTCGCCTGCAGGTGCAGTACGCCCTGTTCAACGTCGCCACCGAGCAGCAAGTGCTGACCGGCAGCGTTGCGGGCAGCACCGACCAGTTGCGTGACATGGCGCACTACATCGCCGACCAGTCGTTCGAGAAGCTCACCGGCATCAAGGGTGCGTTCTCTACCCGTATGCTGTACGTGACGGCCGAGCGTTTCTCCACCAACAACACCCGCTACACCCTGCAGCGTTCGGACTACGACGGTGCACGTGCGGTCACCCTGCTGCAATCGCGTGAGCCGATCCTGTCGCCACGCTTTGCGCCGGATGGCAAGCGTATCGCCTATGTGTCGTTCGAGCAGAGACGCCCGCGCATCTTCATCCAGAACATCGATACCGGCCGCCGCGAGCAGGTGACCAACTTCGAAGGCCTGAACGGTGCGCCAGCCTGGTCGCCGGATGGTTCGCGCCTGGCATTCGTGCTGTCCAAGGACGGCAACCCGGACATCTATGTGATGAACGTGGCGTCGCGCCAGATCAGCCGAGTTACCGCGGGCCCAGGTATCAATACCGAGCCGTTCTGGGGTAAAGATGGCAATACCCTTTACTTCACCTCCGACCGTGGCGGCAAGCCGCAGATCTACAAACAGTCGGTCAGCGGTGGTGGTGCCGAGCGCGTAACCTTCGTCGGCAACTACAACGCCAACCCGAAACTGTCGGCTGACGAAAAGACCCTGGTGATGATCCATCGCCAACAAGGCTTTACCAACTTCAAAGTGGCGGCACAGGACTTGCAACGCGGAAGTGTAAAGATTCTCTCGGAAACAAGTCTTGATGAGTCTCCCACTGTTGCGCCAAACGGCACCATGCTAATCTACGCCACCCGCCAGCAGGGCCGGGGAGTCTTGATGCTCGTGTCGCTTAATGGCCGCGTGAGGCTCCCACTTCCTACCGCTCAAGGCGAAGTCAGAGAACCGTCCTGGTCCCCTTACCTGAACTGATTGCGGCGTAATACGTTTTGCTTAACACACTGGGGTTTCATTAGGAGTTTCACGATGGAAATGCTGAAGTTTGGTAAATTCGCTGCGCTGGCTCTGGCCATGGCCGTAGCTGTAGGTTGCTCCTCGAAGGGCGGTGACAACGCAGGCGAAGGCGCTGCTGTAGATCCGAACGCTGGCTACGGTGCCAACACTGGCGCTGTTGACGGTTCCCTGAGCGAAGAAGCCGCCCTGCGCGCAATCACCACCTTCTACTTCGAATACGACAGCTCGGACCTGAAGCCAGAAGCCATGCGCGCTCTGGACGTTCACGCCAAGGACCTGAAGTCCAACGGCAACCGCGTTGTCCTGGAAGGCAACACCGACGAGCGCGGCACCCGCGAGTACAACATGGCTCTGGGTGAGCGTCGTGCCAAGGCCGTTCAGCGTTACCTGGTTCTGCAGGGCGTTTCCCCTGCTCAGCTGGAACTGGTCTCCTACGGTGAAGAGCGTCCTGTTGCCACTGGCAACGACGAGCAATCCTGGGCTCAGAACCGTCGCGTAGAACTGCGTAAGTAAGTTCTTATGCGTATGTGCCGCCGTGTAGTAACCGTCCTCGCACTCAGCCTGCCGCTCGCGGCCTGGGCTGAGGTCCCTGTAGTAGATGACAACGCAGGCAGCTATCCGCCTGTGGGTTATGGCACGAGCGGCGCCTATGCCGGGTCAGGGGCTTCGGCCCCTGCCTCTGCACAAGGCCAGCTGTTCATGCAGCTGCAACAGATGCAGGACCAGCTTTCCCGCCAGCAAGGTATCATCGAAGAGCTGCAGAACGATGTGTCGCGCATGAAGCAGGAAAACCTGGAGCGATACCAGGACCTGGACCGTCGCATCAACAGTGGCGCTGCACCTGCCGCGACCCCTGACAATTCCTCCGGTGGTGGTGCTTCAAATGCCGCCCCCGATGCAGCAGCTGGTGCTGCTGCGCAACAACCGGCCGCCAGTAGCGAGCCCGGCGATCCAGCGAAAGAAAAGCTTTACTACGATGCTGCTTTCGACCTGATCAAACAGAAAGACTTTGACAAGGCCAGCCAGGCGTTCAATGCCTTCCTGCGCAAGTACCCCAATAGCCAGTACGCGGGCAATGCCCAGTACTGGCTGGGTGAAGTGAACCTGGCCAAAGGCGATCTGCCGGGTGCCAGTCAGGCCTTCGCCCAGGTCAGCCAGAAGTATCCCAAGCACAGCAAAGTGCCGGATTCGCTCTACAAACTGGCCGACGTCGAGCGCCGCATGGGCCATACCGACAAGGTCAAGGGCATCCTGCAGCAGGTCATCACCCAGTACCCCGGCACCTCTGCCGCGCAACTGGCTCAGCGCGACCTGCAAAAGCTCTAAGCGTTACCGTTCAAAAGAAACCCGCGCCAGTCGCGGGTTTTTTCGTTAGAATCACTGCCCTTTTTTCGTAAACACGCTGTTGCGGATAACGCCATGTCGAGTCCGCGACAGTGCCTGACGGAGGCGGACAGCCTGTTTAGCTGTCACGCCCGTGGCGAGCATGCAAGACACATTACGCATCACAGAAGTCTTTTACTCTTTGCAGGGTGAAACGCGAACGGCTGGCCTGCCCACCGTATTCGTGCGCCTCACCGGCTGCCCCCTGCGCTGCCAGTACTGCGACAGTGCCTATGCCTTCACTGGCGGCACTGTTCGTACTCTGGATTCAATCCTTGAGCAGGTTGCCGGCTTCAAGCCTCGCTACGTCTGTGTCACCGGTGGCGAGCCGCTGGCTCAGCCCAACGCCTTGCCGTTGCTGCAGCGCCTGTGTGATGCCGGTTACGAGGTGTCGCTGGAGACCAGTGGCGCGCTGGATATCGCGGGCACCGATACCCGCGTCAGCCGCGTTGTCGACCTGAAGACCCCGGGTTCCGAAGAATCGCACCGTAACCGCTACGAGAACATCGAGCAGCTGACCCGCAACGACCAGGTCAAGTTTGTCATCTGTTCCCGTGAGGACTATGACTGGGCGGTTTCCAAGCTGATCCAGTACAACCTGGCTGAGCGTGCCGGTGAGGTGTTGTTCTCGCCAAGCCACCACCAGGTGAGCGCAAGCGACCTGGCCGACTGGATCGTTGCCGACAACCTGCCTGTACGTTTCCAGCTGCAGTTGCACAAGCTGCTGTGGAACGACGAACCCGGACGTTGATAGAGAGTAAAAAGCACATGACTGAGAAACGCGCGGTAATCCTGCTGTCTGGCGGCCTCGATTCGGCCACCGTTGTAGCCATGGCCAAGGCCGAGGGCTACAGCTGCTACACCATGAGCTTCGACTATGGCCAGCGCCACCGCGCCGAGCTGAATGCTGCTGCCCGCGTCGCCCGCGACCTGGGTGTAGTCGAGCACAAGGTGATCGGCCTGAACCTCGATGGTATCGGTGGTTCGGCGTTGACCGACAGCAGCATCGACGTGCCGGAAGCCCCTAGCGAAGGCATCCCGGTCACCTACGTGCCGGCGCGTAATACCGTGTTCCTGTCGCTGGCCCTGGGGTGGGCAGAAGTGCTGGAGGCGCGTGACATCTTCATCGGCGTCAATGCCGTGGATTACTCCGGTTACCCCGATTGCCGCCCCGAGTTCGTCGAAGCCTTCGAGCGCATGGCCAACCTGGCGACCAAGGCCGGTGTAGAAGGGCAGGGCTTCCGTATTCAGGCTCCGCTGCAGAACCTGAGCAAGGCGCAGATCGTGCAGGCCGGTATGGCCCGTAGCGTGGATTACAGCCTGACCGTTTCCTGCTACCAGGCCGACGATGAGGGCCGCGCCTGTGGCAAATGCGACAGCTGCCGCCTGCGCGCCGACGGCTTCAAGGCGGCCGGTGTAGCAGACCCGACCCGGTATGCTTGAAAAAACCTTGAGGGGGTATTGATTTCTCGTTAGAAATCAGTATTATACGCGCCATCAATCGGGTCGTTAGCTCAGTTGGTAGAGCAGTTGGCTTTTAACCAATTGGTCGTAGGTTCGAATCCTACACGACCCACCATATGCATTACGTAAAAGCCCGCTACCAGAAATGGTCGCGGGCTTTTACGTTTTCGGCATCTTGGGGCCGCAAAGCGCCCCCAGCTTACTCAGCCCACTCCGGGTCGCCGGTGAACACCACCGTCAGCCAGCGGTCCGGCCCTTCGCCGCCTACTGCATCACCAATCTCGTTGCGCCACGTATCCCATTCATCGATGGTCTTCGCAGCCATGGTCTTTGGCACGATGAAATACAGTTCTATCTCCCGTGAGCGCCCGACCTTGGCGACATAGGCGCGGTACGACTGCAGCCCGTTGCGGGCGACGAAGGCCTTGGCCACTTCATCGACGTGCAGCTTGAGGTCGCCGGGGGTAACCAGGAAGATCTCAGATAGCGCCTGGCGCACCACCGACAGCGGCAGCGGAATGATCACCAGGCACACCAGCGCCAGTACCGCCGGGTCGATGTACGGCGACACCCACTCCAGCGACGTGCCCTGCACCGCGTAACCAAAGCAGAAGGCGATCAGCAGCGCGGCAGTGATGCTGGCCGACATCACCCAGCCCTTGACGTCCATGCGCACGAAGTCTGACTTCAGCTTGCGGTTGGCGCGGGCTTCGACGACGGCGATGGTGACGCATGTGATAACGGTCAGTACCGCATAGACCATGGCAATGCCGAACTCCAGGTGGCGGCCGCCTTCCAGCAGGCTGCTGACGGCGTTGATCAGCGCGTAGATGGCCACACCGCTTAGCAGGATGCCGTTGAGTGCCAGCACCATCGGTTCCAGGTGCCAGAAGCCCATGGTGAAGCGCTCGCGCAGCTTGCGCGACATCTGCACGCTGGTGGTGTGCGAGGTGATCAGCTTGACCACCACAAGCGACAGGCCGCTCATGCTGGCGTCGACCAGCGAGTACACGCCGTCGAAAACGATGGAGAACGAGCCGGAAGCCAGGCCAAAGGCGATGCCGATGGTGGCGATGAACAGGGTCACGGCAATCGAGGTGCGTAATAGGCCCTGTTCGCTGGTGATGTCGAAGAAGGTGGATCTGGTTGCGGTTTGCATGACGTGTGCTCAGTAAAAACGATAATGCTGTGGTGTCTGCAAGGGCTTCTTCGCGGGCACGTCCGCTCCCACAGAGTCTGCGTCGGCCTGGAGGGCGACGGCGCACCTGTGGGGGCGGGCGTGCCCGCGCAAGGGCCCTTGCAGGTTAGACGCGAAATTGCTCCATGAGCGCCTGTTGCTGGTTGGCCAGCCGGTTCAGTGCCTGGCTGATGCGCGCCGATTCGTCGGCCTGGCCAGCCAGTGATTCTGTCACATCCCGGATGCCGGCCACGTTGCGGTTCACTTCCTCGGCCACTGCGCTCTGTTCTTCGGCCGCCGAGGCAATCTGCAGGTTCATGTCGCTGATCACCGTCACCGCCTCGCCAATGCGCTGCAGCGCAGGCAGCGCCTGTTCCATGCGCTGCGCGCTGGCCTGGGCCTGGCGCTGGCCTTCGTGCATGGCGCCCACGACATCCTGGGTACCTTGTTGCAGGCCTTCGATGACCTGGCGAATTTCCTCCACCGACACTTGCGTGCGCTGGGCCAGGCCGCGCACCTCATCGGCGACCACGGCAAAACCACGCCCGGCTTCGCCAGCGCGGGCGGCTTCGATGGCAGCATTGAGTGCCAGCAGGTTGGTCTGCTCGGCGATGGTGCGAATCACCTCCAGCACCGAGCCGATCTGGCCGCTGCGGCCTTCCAGTGCTCGCGCCTCATCCATGGCCGTGTTCATGCCGGCAGCCAGGCTATCAATGCCCTGGCGGGTGCTGTCGATCAGTTGCAGGCCTTCGCGGCTGGCCTGGTCGGCGGCACGTGCGGCCTGGGCGGCCTGTGATGCGTTGTGGGCGACATCCAGGGCCGTGGCGCTCATCTCGTTGGCCGCCGTAGCCACTTGCTCGATTTCGCGGTGCTGCTGCTGCATGCCGTTGCTGGTCTGGCTGGCGATGGCGGCCGACTGGTCGGCGGTACTGCGGGCCTCCTGCAGCGAGCCTTTGACTTGGGCGATGACGGGTTGCAGCTTGTCGAGGAAGCGGTTGAACCAGTGGGTGAGCTGGCCCAGTTCGTCCTGGCGGGCGTAATCCAGGCGGCGGGTGAGGTCGCCTTCGCCGCTGGCGATGTCTTGCAGGCGTGCGGCCACGGCCAGGATTGGCCGGGTAACGCCGCGTGCGGTCAGCCACACCAGCAGCAAACCTGCGATGGCGGCGCCAAGGCCGATCAGCAGGCTGGTGAGGTTGGCATTCTGGTTATGGGCGTCCAGGCGCTGGTTGAGTGCCACGGCGGGTGCCTGCAGCACGCTTTCCGGCAGTTCCAGCAACACCTGCCAAGGGGCTGCGTCAGGGATCGGGGCGAAGGGGTGGGCCACGCGCAGCAGGCCGTCGGCCACCGTATTGTCCATGGGCTTGCCGAGCGCGCTGGCATCGCGGCTGTTGCCTGCCAGCAGGCAGGCTGCGCTGGCGATGCTGACATGGCCCTGGCCATCAAACAGCTCGCGGCGGCCGTCCAGGCTCAGCTGCTGCAGGTTGGCCAGACCGATGTCCAGGCCGACCACGCCGACCACCTTGCCCTGCTCAAGCAGCGGCAGGGCAATGCTGGTCATCAGCACCTGGCGGCCATTGACCTCGTCCAGGTACGGTTCGAGCATGCAGGCACGGGCGGTGTCCTGCGGGCAGGTCAGCCAGCGGTTTTTCGCGGCGCCGTTGCTGCCGATGCTGGCATCGCCGAGCATCGCTTCCGGCATGGCTTCAAGCTCCAGGGTGCCGGGGCGCGGCTGCGACCAGTACAACGAGAAACGCCCGCTTTCGTTGCTGCCCACGGCGTCCTGGCCGAGGTACTGGCTGTCCTGCTGGTCCAGCGCATTGGGCTGGAACACCAGGTACAGGCCGATCACATCCGGGTTGCCGGCCAGGCTGGCACGGGCCTGGCGTGTCAGCTCGGCGCGCAGGTCACTGCCGCCTCGGGCCTTGAGCACCTGCACCATGCGGGCAAAGCCATTGCCGTACTGGTAGGCGTCCATGAAGTAGCGCTGCACCCGCAGGGCCTGGGTTTCGGCATGGGCCTGCAGGCGCTGGCGCGCGCTGCTGTCGAGCATGGCGGTGTTGGCCTGGTTGACCAGGGCGGCGCTACGCTGCGCCTGGGTCAGTGAGGTGGCCACCAGCAGGGCGACGATGGCCAGCAGGCACAGGCCGGCGAGCAGGGTGATCTTCCACTGGATGGTGAGGCGACGCAGCGGCATGAGGGCTTTCCTTTTCGATCAAGTACAACGCCCGCGGTCAGGCGCGGGCGTTGTTGGCAGCATGGGTCATTCGGGGACGTAGTTGGGTGGTGCCGAGCGGAAGGCTTTGGTCAGCCAGCCCAGGTAGATCAACCCGACCGCGGCCCAGATGCCGCCGAACATCAGCGAATGCGCGTTCAGGTCCAGCCACAGCGAGACGATGATGCAGAAGCCTATGGTTGGCAGCACCAGGTACTTCAACTGGTTGGCCAGGCCCCGACGGTTGCCTTCGCGCAGGTAGCAGTGGTTGATCACTGACAGGTTGACGAAGCTGAATGCCACCAGCGCACCGAAGTTGATGATCGAAGTGGCAGTGACCAGGTCGAAGAAGATCGCCGACAGCGCAACCAGCCCCACCACCGCAATGTTCAGTACCGGCGTCTTGTAGCGCGAGTGCAGGCGGGCAAAGAGGCTGGCCGGGATCACGTTGTCGCGGCCCATCACGTACAGCAGGCGCGACACGCTGGTTTGCGAGGCCAGGCCGGACGCAATGGTGTTGATCACGGTGCAGGCGATGAAAATCGACTGGAACAGCTTGCCGCCAACGTACAGGGCGATTTCCGGCAGGGCTGCTTCCTGGTCGTGGAAGCGCGCCATGGTCGGGAAGTAGGCCTGGATGAAATACGACACGGTGATGAACACCACGCCACCGATCAGCGCAGTGAGGAAGATCGCCCGCGGGATGGTCTTGGCCGGGTCGCGGGTTTCTTCGGACAGGCAGGTGACCGCGTCGAAGCCCAGGAACGAGAAGCACAGGATGGTCGCACCGGCGGCCAGCGCGCTGAGGTGGGTCTGGTTGTCGGCGAACGGCAGCAGGCTCCAGGTGGTGCCCAGCCCTTCACCCTGGCCCAAGCCGCGCACGCACAGGTAGATGAACACGGCGATGATCGTCACCTGCACGCCCACGAACAGCAGGTTGAAGTGCGCCACCAGGTTCACGCTGCGCATGTTGATCAGGCTGATCAGGGTGACGAAGCCGACTACCCATAGCCACTCCGGTACTTCGGGGAACATGGCCGAGAGGTACAGCTTGGCCAGTAGTGCGTTGACCATCGGCAGCAGCAGGTAGTCCAGCAGCGACGACCAGCCGACCAGGAAGCCCACATGCGGGTTGATCGCGCGTTGGGTGTAGGTGTACGCCGAGCCCGACTGCGGGAAGCGCTTTACCAGAGTGCCGTAGCTCACGGCGGTGAACAGGATGCCCGCCAGCGCCAGGATGTAGGCGCTGGGCACATGGCCGGCGGTGATCCCGCTGACGATGCCGAAGGTGTCGAACACGGTCATCGGGGTCAGGTAGGCCAGGCCGATGATGATCACGTGCCAGAGGCGCAGGGTTTTGCGGAGTTGGCCGTTGCCGGAAGCGCTGTGATCAGGCTGCATGCTGGCATGGCTCCTGGGCGTAAACGGCGGGCACGATGTATTGCGCATGCGGCAAGGGCGAGCGGGTGGGCTCCATGTTGTTCACCTTTTTTGTAGGAGCGGCGGAAGGCGCGGGGGGGAGACGCGCTAAGTGGTGAAAATAAAAAACGATGGGTAGGTTAGTGTCAAGTTAAACATGACAAGATGTTACCAAATTGAAATATTTATCGATTTATAGGGGCTTTTGTTCGGTTTTTGCGCGGTTTTTTGCGGTTTTGATCAATTGGAATGTTCGTAAAAATTAACGAGTGATGCTCCTTTTGAGGGGGGCAGACTCCTCTGAAAAATGTGTTTTCTCTTTTCGGACCGGTCATCGTGTTCTGTCGCAGTGCTACTCTTCGCCTCCTGCGTGGCCTTTGTCGCCCAAGAAGCCCTTACGGACAATCGGTTCTATTCATGAAGAAATCAGTTGGCATCCTTTCCGGCCTGGCGATTGCCATTGCCGTCGCATCCACCGCTGGCGCCTGGTACACCGGCAAGCAGTTGCCTGCCGAGCTGGACAACGCCCTTGTCCGCAGCAATGCCGAGCTCAAGAAGGCCCTGGTGACCACCGGCGGCAGCATGAGCATCGAGCGGGTGTCGCTGGAGCAGCATTTCTTCAGCAGTACCGCCCATTACCGGCTCAAGGCCCGCGATATCAATGTGGGTGATGGCGAGGTAGTGAGTTTCGACGTGGGCGTGACCGACCAGATCGAGCACGGCCCGTTTCCCTGGTCGCGGGTCAAGGCGTTGAAGCTGATGCCGGTGATGGCGGTCAGCAACAGCACCTTGCAAAAGGACGATGCCACCGCAGCGTGGTTCGCCGCTGCAGGCGAGCAGGCCCCGGTCAGCGCACAGACCAGCCTGGGTTACGGCGGCAGTGTGGCCAGCCAGGTCCGGCTGGCGCCGGTCAAGCTCGACGAGGCTGACGGCAACAGCCTCGACTTCTCGGGTATGCAGCTGGAAGTCAGTGGCGACAAGGAGGGCAAGGCGTCGAAGTTCCACGGCCAGGCCGACCGTTTCGTGATGAAACTTGTGCGCGATGACCAGCCGCCTGCCACGTTCGAACTCAAAGGCCTGAAGGTGGGCGGCAACCTTCAGGCCACCGCGCACGACGCCATCTATGTGGGCAATGTTGACCTCGCGCTGGCCGAAACCAAGGTCACCCTGGGGCCGAAGCAGCAGGTGCTGCTGATCAACGGCCTGCAGCAGAATGTGCTGCAAACCCTCGATGGCCCGGATACCGTGGCCGGTCGCGTGGAGTACAAGGTCGGCGACATCACCTGGGATGGCCGTGCGGTGGGCAAGGCGCAGATGGTGGCGAGTGTCTCCTCGGTCAACGCACCGGCATTGCAGGCGTTGTCGAAGTGGTACCAGGCGCACCTGCCGGAGTTCGAGGCCGCTTCTGCAGCCGGCCAGCCTGTGCCGCAAATCCGCATGGACGACGCAGAGAAGGCCCGGTTCCAGGGCGACCTGCGCCAGTTGCTGGCCGCCAAGCCCAAGGTGGCGATAGAAAACCTGTCGTTCAAGACCGCCAATGGCGAGAGCCGTTTCAACCTGTCGATGGACTTCGCCGCCCCGGCCAGCTTCGACCTGCCGCCGGACCAGTTGAGCAAGCAGCTGATCAGCGAGGTGAAGAGCAAGCTGTCGCTGTCCAAGCCGATGATGGGTGACCTAGCGACCTTGCAGGCGCTGCTGGATGGCCAGACCGATGCCCAGGCGATTGCGATGCAGTCGAGCCAGGCGGGGGAGATGGTCGGCATGATGGCGCTGCAGAGTGGCTTGGCCACCGTGGAAGGCAATGATGTGGTGAGCAGCCTGCACTATGCCGATGGCATGGTTGATTTCAACGGCAAGAAGATGACCGTGGAAGAGTTCGCCATGCTCATGGCTGCGCACCTGGCAGCGCTGTCGCCACAGGGTTGACTGATTGAACCTGTGCTGGCCTTTTCGCGGGCATGCCCGCGAAAAGGCCAGCACAGGCAACACAAAAACCACTTTAGTAATCGCTGGTTTGTCTGTAGCCTTCGGCCTCCGATAATAATCCGCGCCCGCAGAGGGCCGTGGCGGCCTGCGTACCGTCCGGCACCCTTAGCCGATCTGCCAGGGCCGGGTGATACACTCGATTTGACGCGCACGCGCGCCTGCAGGTCCAGCGATCATGACCCAGATTTCCGAACGCCTGTTGGTTCAGGCTCACCTCGACGCCAAGCAGCCCAACCCGCTGACAGCCGAGCAGGAGGCCGAATACCGTGCGGCCATCGCTGCCGAGCTCAAGGCCCAGAATGCCGTGCTGGTTGCCCACTATTACTGCGACCCGGTCATCCAGGCCCTGGCTGAAGAAACCGGCGGCTGCGTGTCCGACTCGCTGGAAATGGCCCGCTTCGGCAAGAATCACCCGGCCGAAACGGTGATCGTGGCCGGTGTGCGCTTCATGGGCGAGACCGCGAAAATTCTCACCCCGGAAAAGCGCGTGCTGATGCCCACCCTGGAGGCCACCTGCTCGCTCGACCTGGGCTGCCCGGTAGAAGAGTTCTCAGCCTTCTGCGACCAGCACCCTGAACGCACCGTGGTGGTTTACGCCAACACTTCCGCTGCCGTGAAAGCACGTGCCGACTGGGTAGTGACTTCAAGCTGCGCACTGGAAATCGTCGAAAGCCTGATGGACAACGGCGAAACCATCATCTGGGGCCCGGACCAGCACTTGGGCCGTTACATCCAGAAGCAAACTGGTGCCGACATGCTGCTGTGGGACGGTGCCTGCATCGTTCACGAAGAGTTCAAGTCGCGCCAGCTGGCCGACATGAAAGCGTTGTACCCGGACGCAGCCATCCTGGTGCACCCCGAGTCGCCGGAAGCGGTGATCGAGCTGGCCGACGCGGTGGGTTCCACCAGCCAGCTGATCAAGGCGGCGCAGACCCTGCCGAACAAGACCTTCATCGTCGCCACCGACCGCGGCATCTTCTACAAGATGCAGCAGCTGTGCCCGGACAAGGAATTCGTCGAAGCCCCCACCGCCGGCAACGGCGCGGCATGCCGCAGCTGTGCACATTGCCCGTGGATGGCGATGAACACCCTGGAGCGGGTGCTGGATTGCCTGCGCAAAGGGGGCGATGAGATTTTCGTTGACCCGGCGCTGGTGCCCAAGGCGATCAAACCGCTTAACCGCATGCTGGACTTCACCCAGGCGGCGCGCCTGAAGCTTTCCGGTAACGCCTGAAAATGCTGGGGCCGCTCTGCGGCCCATTCGCAGCACAAGGCTGCTCCTACAGGGGAATGCGGTCTCTGTAGGAGCAGCCTTGTGCTGCGAATGGGGCGCAAAGCGCCCCCAGGTTCTCAGCGCCCCATCATATCCCGAACCATACGCTGCTGCTCCAGGATCTCGCGCTGGCGCTGGTCGATCTGCGACGCCAGCGGGAAGTTGCCGCCCGCCCGGCGCTTGGCGTAATCCAGCTGCTGGATCGCCTGGTCAAAGTCCCCCACCAACGTGAAGTACTCGGCACGCGCCCGGTGCAAGCCGATGGTATTGCCCGACAAACCCCGCACTTCGGCCATGTCGTACCACACGTCCGGGTCATCCGGCCGGCTCTTGATCAGCTCGTTCAACACCTTTTCCGCCTCGGCAGGCTTGTTCTGCTTCACCAGCAGATCGGCACGCACCTGTTTCAGCGGGTAGTTGCCTGGGTATAGCCCCTGCATCCGCTCGGCCCGCTGCTGCGCGTCGGCCAGGCGATTGTTGGTGATGTCGAGGTCGATCTGCGCCAGGTTGTAAGTGATGTCGCTCGGCGCCTTGGCCAGCAGCGGCTTGAGCATTTCGCGCGCTTCGTTCAGCTGGCCACCCTTGATTTGCGCCAGCGCCAGGCCGTAACGCGCGGCGTCCAGCTTGGGGTCTTCGTCCAGCTGGGCACGGAAGCGTTTGGCGGCGAGCCCCGGGGTGCCTTCATAGGTCAGTGCCACCCGGGCGCGGATCAGCTGGTAGCGCATGCTGTCTTCCACGCCACCCTTGGGCGCCTGCTCGGCACGGTTGCGGGTATCGGCGATACGTGACTGGGTCACCGGGTGGGTCAGCAAAAATTCTGGCGGCTTGGCGTCATAGCGGTACTGCCGCGCCAGGCGCTCGAACATGGACGGCATGTTGCGTGGGTCATAGCCGGCTTTTTCCAGGTTCTGGATGCCGATGCGGTCGGCTTCCTGTTCGTTCTGCCGCGAGAAGCGCCGCTGCTCCTGGATCGCCGCCGCCTGGGTGCCGGCAATCATGCCGATACCCGCATCGCCAGCGCCACCTGCCGCCAAAACGATACCGGCCAGCAGTGCGGCCATCATCGGCAGCTGCATGCGCTGCTGCGCCTCGACGCCACGGGCGAAGTGGCGCTGTGACAAGTGCGCCAGTTCGTGGGCCAGCACCGAGGCGTACTCGCCCTCGGTCTGTGCGTTGAGGAATAGCCCACCGTTGACCCCGACGATGCCACCCGGTGCGGCAAAGGCGTTGAGCTCGCGGCTGTCGATAAGGATGAATTCCAGGCGCCGGTCCTGCAGTTGGCTGGTTTCGGCCAGCTTGTATACGCTGGTTTCGACGTAGTCCTTGAGCTGCGGGTCGTTCAACTGGTTGACCTGGCCGCGCAGCAGGCTTAGCCAGGCACGGCCCAGTTGGTGCTCCTGTTGCGGCGAGACGATCGCAGAGCTGGCGTCACCCAGTGATGGCAGGTCGTCAGCATGGCCGGGAAGGGCCATCAGGCAGGCCAGCGTCAGCAGGGTAGGGCGCAGTAGATTCATGCATGAAGCTCGCGTCGGTCAAAGATACCTACTGTAGCGGGCTCACACGTTGGCGACCAGTGGCGCTATCCTAGCCGACCCTGTGAAGCAGCAACCCGGCAATGCCTTTGGAGAGCCCCGCGATGAGTGACACCCTGACCTGCGACGCCGAACTGGACGCCAGCGGGCTGAATTGCCCTTTGCCGCTGCTCAAGGCCAAGATGGAGCTCAATCGCCTGGCCAGCGGCGCCGTGCTGAAGGTGATCGCCACCGACGCAGGTTCCCAGCGCGACTTCCGCACTTTCGCCAAGCTGGCCGGTCATACCCTGCTGCAGGAAACGGCTGAGGCCGGCACCTACACCTACTGGCTGCGCAAGGCCTGAGTCTTTTCCAAGGATCGTCAATGTTCAAAGTGCTTCGCGACTGGATGCACCGCTACTTCTCCGATGAAGAAGCGGTGGTGCTGGCGGTCCTGCTGTTCCTGGCTTTTACCGCTGTGCTCACCCTGGGCGGCATGCTGGCGCCGGTGCTGGCGGGCATGGTGCTGGCGTTCCTGATGCAGGGGCTGGTCAATGCCCTGGAGCGGCTGCGGGTACCGACCCGGCTGGCAGTGATGCTGGTCTTTGCCCTGTTCATGGGTGCGCTGGCGGTGTTCATGCTGGTGCTGGTGCCGCTGCTGTGGCACCAGCTGATTACCCTGTTCAACGAGCTGCCGGGCATGCTCGGCAAGTGGCAGTCGTTGCTGTTGCTGTTGCCCGAGCGCTACCCGCACCTGGTGTCGGACGAGCAGGTGCTGCATGCCATCGAGTCGGTGCGCGGGGAAATCGGCAAGTTCGGCCAGTGGGCGTTGACCTTTTCGCTGTCGAGCCTGCCGTTGCTGGTCAATGCCATGATCTACCTGGTGCTGGTGCCGATTCTGGTGTTCTTCTTCCTCAAGGACCGCGAACTGATCGGCCGTTGGGTCAGTGGCTACCTGCCCACCCAGCGCGTCTTGCTGAACCGGGTGGGCAGCGAGATGAACCGGCAGATTGCCAACTACATTCGCGGCAAGGGCATCGAAATCCTGATTTGCGGCATTGCCACCTACATCGCCTTCATCAGCCTGGGGCTCAACTACGCCGCGCTGCTGGCGCTGCTGGTGGGGCTGTCGGTGGTGGTGCCGTATGTGGGCGCGGTGGTGGTGACGGTACCGGTGACGCTGATTGCGCTGTTCCAGTGGGGCTGGGGCGACCAGTTCATCTACCTGATGACGGTGTACGCGATCATCCAGGCGCTGGACGGCAACGTGCTGGTACCGCTGCTGTTCTCCGAGGCCGTGAGCCTGCACCCGGTGGCGATCATTTGCGCGGTATTGCTGTTTGGCGGGTTGTGGGGGTTCTGGGGGATCTTCTTCGCCATCCCGCTGGCGACGCTGATCAAGGCCGTGCTGGATGCCTGGCCGCGGCAGGAGCCTAGCGTTTCGCCGTTGCTTTGATGCAACTGGGGCCGCTTTGCGGCCCATTCGCAGCACAAGGCTGCTCCTACAAAGTCATGCGCAGTCCCTGTAGGAGCAGCCTTGTGCTGCGAATGGGCTGCAAAGCAGCCCCATCAATCTCAAGCCTTGTTCAAGGCTTGGGCTGCCGCCAATACGGCATCCACATGCCCTGGCACCTTCACCCCACGCCATTCCTGGCGCAGCACACCGTCCTTGTCGATCAGGAAGGTGCTGCGGTCAACGCCCATGTATTCCTTGCCGTACAACTTCTTCAGCTTGATCACGTCGAACAGCTGGCACAGGGCCTCGTCCTTGTCGCTGATCAGCTCGAACGGGAAGCCTTGCTTGGCCTTGAAGTTCTCGTGCGACTTGATGCCGTCGCGCGATACCCCGAACACCACGGTGTTGGCTGCGGCAAAGGCGTCGTGCTGGTCGCGGAACCCCTGGCCTTGGGTGGTGCAGCCCGGCGTGCTGTCCTTCGGGTAGAAATACACCACCACTTGCTGGCCTTTGAGCTCGGCCAGGCTGACGGTTTGCCCGCTGGTGGCCTGGGCCTCGAAGTCGGCAACGGGTTGGTCGAGTGCTACAGCCATGGTCGGTTTCCTTACATTGGGTTCTGTGGACGCCAAGGCTCGATCAGCGCATCGAGGTTCAGGGCGTCGGCAAAGTCCAGGAACTGGTCACGCAGCCAGCTGATCTGGGTGCCGGCCGGCAAGATCACCGTGAACTGTGCGTTGAGCATGCTGCTGCCGGTCTGCGGCGCCAGGTAGGTGTCGCAGGTCATGGCTTCAAGCTCGACGCGGTGATCGAGGAAGAACTGGCACAGCTCGTTGATGATGTCCGGGCGGTAGGCGGCGCTCACATAAGCCACGTAAGGCAGGGCCTGTGGGCGCACTTCCTGGTCGGCGCTGCGCACCACGTCCAGGGTCAGACCGTGTTTCTTGCCCAGGCCAGGCAGGGTGGATTCGAGGCGCGCCAGGGCGTCCCAGCTGCCGCCCACCTGCAGCACCAGGGCGCTGGTCTCGCCGTGGCGACTCAGGCGCGAGGTGACAACCGCGCAGCGGTTTTCGAAGGCAGCGCGGCTGAGGACGTTGGCCAGTTCCATGGGATTCGGTCCCAGGGCACTGATGACAAGGAATTGTTCGCGGACAGTGGTGGGGGTGGACATGCAGCATTCCTAAAACGATGAGCGGTCGGTGCAGGACGGCCAAAAGCCTCCTGTCGGCGGGGCCCGGGGCTCGCATGCGAGGTCTTGGACGCCGGCGGGGAGCAAGGTCGACGGCCCGGCGGGCCGCGCTGCACCGATCAAAGGGCCAAGGGTAGCGAAATAAGGCGCCGAGGGGAATGCTCCGCCCGCCTGCTTCGCTTGTGCAAGGTCGATGCCCCCAGTACCATTACCGCTCTCTTTTTCCGGCAGGAGCAGTTACATGATTGCGGGCAGTATGGTGGCATTGGTCACACCCATGGATGCACAAGGGCGTGTTGACTGGGGCAGCCTCGACAAACTTGTAGACTTCCACCTGGAAAACGGCACCCATGCGATCGTCGCTGTCGGCACCACCGGTGAGTCCGCCACGCTGGATGTCGAAGAGCACATCCTGGTCATCAAGCATGTGGTCGAGCGCGTCAAGCGCAGCAAGCAGCCGATCCCGGTGATCGCCGGCACCGGCGCCAACTCCACCGCCGAAGCCGTGCACCTGACCCAGAACGCCAAGAACGCCGGCGCCGACGCCTGCCTGCTGGTCGTGCCGTACTACAACAAGCCGACGCAAGAAGGCCTGTACCAGCACTTCAAGCACATTGCCGAAGCCGTCGACATTCCGCAGATCCTCTACAACGTACCCGGCCGCACCTCCTGCGACATGCAGGCCGAGACGGTGATCCGCCTGTCGACCGTGCCGAACATCATCGGCATCAAGGAAGCCACCGGCGACCTGGTCCGCGCCAAGGCCATCCTCGATGGCGTCAGCAAGGACTTCATCGTCTTGTCCGGCGACGACCCGACTGCCGTCGAGCTGATCCTGATGGGCGGCAAGGGCAACATCTCCGTTACTGCCAACGTCGCCCCGCGCGAAATGGCCGACCTGTGCGAGGCCGCCCTTGAGGGCAATGCCGAGAAGGCCCGCGCAATCAACGAAAAACTCATGCCGCTGCACAAAGACCTGTTCTGCGAAGCCAACCCGATCCCTGTGAAATGGGCGCTGGTCGAAATGGGCCTGATGCACAAAGGTATTCGCCTGCCACTGACCTGGCTGAGCGAAGGCTGCCACGAAAAAGTCCGTACTGCCTTGCGCCAGTCCGGCGTACTGGTTTAAGAGGAAGTACACCGCATGAAGCGACTGGCTGGTCTTTCCGCCCTTGCCCTGATTATCTCCAGCACCAGTGGGTGTGGCTGGCTGTGGGGCGAGGATGGCTATTTCCGCGACCGCGGCAGCGACTACCTGCAGGCGCACCCGACTGCGCCGATGCAGCTGCCGCAGGACGCCAGCAACGTCAAGCGCCTTGACCCGTTGCTGCCCATCCCGCGTAACGTCGCCGACGATAACGTCGCTGGCGAGTTCGAGGTGCCGCGCCCGCAACCGCTGACCGGTGGCGCCGCCCAGGTCACCGACTACAGCCTGCAACGCAGCGGCAGCAGCCGTTGGGTGCTGGCCCAGCATTCGCCTGCCGAGGTGTGGCCAGTGGCCCGCCAGTTCTTTGAGGACAACGGCTTCCGTATTGCTGAAGAGCGCCCGCAGACCGGTGAATTCAACACCACCTGGCAGCGTTTCGACGAGCTGTCGGCATCGCTTGGCCAACGCCTGGCCAGCACCGCCAGCAGCGGTGACAGCGAAGTGCGCGTACGTGTGCGCATGGAGCCTGGCGTGCAGCGCAACACCTCCGAGGTGTACGTGGTCAGCGTCGAGCGCCCGGCTGGCAGCACTGCCGAGCCAGATTTCCCGTCCACGTCCAGCAATACTGGCGCCGATGCGCTGCTGGTCGACGAAATGCTTGCCAGCATGAACCGCAGCGCCGAGAAGGGCGGTTCGGTGTCGCTGCTGGCCGCGCGCGATTTCGATGCGCCAAGCCGCGTCAGCCTCAGCGAAGACGGCAGCGGCAACCCGGTGCTGTACCTGGGCTCCGACCTGGATCGCGCCTGGTCTGGCGTGGGCCGTGCCCTGGAGCAGGGTGGCGAGTGGCGTGTCGAAGACATCAACCGCAGCCTGGGCCTGTACTACATCAACCTCTCGGAAAAGCCTGACGACAAGCAGAACCAGCCTGGCTTCTTCAGCCGCATGTTCGGCAGCGAGCCGACCAAGGAAGAGCGTGAAGCCCGTGCCGAGCGCTACCAGGTTCGCCTGAGCAAGGTGGGTGAGAGCGTGCAGGTCACGGTCGAGAAAAACATCAACACCGTGGCTCCGGCCGATGTCGCCCGCCGCGTGCTGAGCGCCATTCAGGACCACCTGGGCTAAGTGCGCTTCGCGGTACTCGGAAGCGGCAGCCAAGGGAACGGCACGCTGATCGCCAGTGGTGACACGTTCATCCTGGTCGATTGCGGCTTTTCGCTGCGCGAAACCGAGCGGCGCCTGGCGCTGCTCGGCGTTTCGGCGGCCCAGATCAGCGCGGTACTGGTCACCCACGAACATGCCGACCACGTGCATGGGGTCGGCTTGCTGTCACGGCGCTACAATGTACCGGTCTACCTCAGCCAAGGGACCTTGCGCGGCATGCGCAAGCCGGTGGAGGTGGCCGGTTTTCTCGCTTGTGGCCAAAGCCTGCGTATCGGCAGCCTGGAAGTGACCGCAGCGCGGGTCGAGCACGACGCCTACGAGCCGCTGCAATACGTGATCAGCGACGGCCAGCGGCGCTTCGGCATGCTGACCGACCTGGGCTCGTACGACGCACTGTTGCTGGAACGTTACCAGGGCCTGGATGCACTGCTGATCGAGGCCAACCACTGCCGCGACCTGCTGGCACGCGGTCACTACCCGGTCTTCCTGAAGCAGCGGGTAGGTGGCATGCAAGGGCATTTGAACAATCACCAGGCCGCGTGCCTGGTGCACGAGTTGGGCTGGAGCAACCTGCAACACCTGGTGCTGGCCCACCTCAGCAGCAAGAACAACCTGCCACACTTGGCCCGCCAGTGCTTCGTCGACACCTTAGGGTGCGACCCGGACTGGCTCCAGGTGGCGAATCAGGAACACGGGCTCGACTGGCGCGAAATCGCCTAGCCCAACACCTCAAGCAAGCGGAGCCCAATCATGGAAAAACGCGACGAACTCTACCGCGGCAAGGCCAAATCGGTTTACAAGACCGACGACGCCGACCGCTTGATCCTGCTGTTCCGTAACGACACTTCGGCGTTCGACGGCAAGCGTATCGAACAACTCGACCGCAAGGGCACGGTGAACAACAAGTTCAACGCCTTCATCATGCAGAAACTGGAAGAAGCCGGCGTGCCGACCCAGTTCGACAAGCTGCTGGGCGACAACGAGTGCCTGGTGAAGAAGCTGGACATGATCCCGGTCGAATGCGTAGTGCGTAACTACGCTGCCGGCAGCCTGGTCAAGCGCCTGGGCGTGGAGGAGGGCATCAAGCTGGAGCCGTCCACCTTCGAACTGTTCCTGAAAAACGACGAGAAGGGCGACCCCTTCATCAACGAATCCCACGTTGTCGCGTTCGGCTGGGGCACCGCCGAGCAGCTGGTCGAAATGAAAAAGCTGTCGCTGAAGGTCAATGAAGTGCTGACCAAGCTGTTCGATGACGCCGGCCTGCTGCTGGTCGACTTCAAGCTGGAGTTCGGCGTATTCCACGGCCAGATCGTGCTGGGCGACGAGTTCAGCCCGGACGGCTGCCGCCTGTGGGACAAAGAAACCCGCAAGAAGATGGACAAGGACCGCTTCCGTCAGGGCCTGGGCGACGTGATCGAAGCCTACGAAGAAGTTGCCAAGCGCCTGGGCGTGCCGCTGTAAGCGGCGCGTTCACGCAAGCGCCTGATACCACGCGATTTTTTTTAAAAAAAGGTTTGCGTTTTAAAAGAACGCTGGTATGATGCGCGGCATTGGAGAGATGCCGGAGTGGTCGAACGGGACGGATTCGAAATCCGTTGTACTGGCAACAGTACCTAGGGTTCAAATCCCTATCTCTCCGCCATACAAGATAAAGCCCCTGGAAGCGAAAGCTTCCAGGGGCTTTTTCGTTGTGCCTTACTTTTTCATCATCCCCAATTCAGCATCATCCAGCAGCGCCTTAGCCATCGCGCTGAGGTAGTGCGAGGCCCAGATCAGTTTCTGGTCGCCGTCCATCAGGCCGGTGATGATCAGGTCGCGCACGTAGCCCATCAGTTCGGATGCCTGTTCGCGGGCGTCCTGGCAGGGGATGCCGGGTTCGATGCGGAACAGCGGGTGGGTGTTGTTTTCGCCTTGGTAGAAGCAGGTCTTGCCGACTGTGGTGGGTTCTTGTGTGTTGTCGGTGGGCATTGATTTGTTTCCCTGGGTTCTGGGTTGCCTGGGCTGGCCTCTTCGCGGGTGAACCCGCTCCCACAGGTGCTGTGCAGTGCCTGAGGGCGGAGATAACCCTGTGGGAGCGGCTTTAGCCGCGAAGAGGCCTGGCCTGCTAGTGCAAGGTGTACGGTTCACTGGGTAAGTGCGACCGCATCTGCAATTGCATCAATGCCGACTCCACCAGGCTCTGTACCTCCTCCATTTCATGGATCACGGCCTGCATCACAATCGAGCTGTGGGCGGTAGGCTTGAGTTGTATGGGCTGGCGGGCCACGGATAGGGCGCAGAGTATGTACTCTGAGGACTGGACCAGTGTGTCTTGCAGAGCCTGGGTGGAATCGAGGGAGTAGGGTGGATCGGGGACCATCTTGCGCATGTAAGCTCCTTGGGTAGTGGAGCCGCCTGGCAACGCTGTCAAACGAATGGAGGCAGCTATACATGGGTTGACAGACCGGTACCCAAGGACCCGGCGCACACGAATGTGCCCCATGCACAGCTGCCATTAAGCGCTGCAACGGAAACTTGAGTAGTCGGCCTGTCAAAGCCGGTCGCTGATTTCACAACGACAAGCCGAGACTAGAGCGCGACCGAATCCGTCGCAACAGTTTGAGCGGGTTGCCAGTATGTTTGGGAAACTCCCTACAAGGAAGGGAATAATTCTGAGTTCAAGCTGTAGGACGGGGGCTGATTTGCAGTGCCCAAGGGCAAACGCTACCGAAATCTACTAATAGATAGCGAAAATCGCTAGACTTCGCTATCTATTGCTATAACCGTTTAGCGCGCGGTCCATGATGCTGCTTGGCTTGAGAGGGACGGGCAAGACGGTAATCTTGAACGAAGTCGGGAGCCATGTCGGAGCTTGGCCACGGGCCTTATGCGGTAGGTGATATCGCCAAGGCGATGGGCCGAACCCAATCTTCACCAGGCCCCACAAGAGCCAAGGTCATCGCCAAGGGCATGGCCTACAGCACCGATCATGGTGTGCTGGATTTCACCGTACCGCTTTTTGCAGAGTTTATGCGTCGCCAGGGTTGAGCCACAAACTGTGCCGCGGCCTTGCTCAGCGCATCGCCGCCAACTTGATACCAAACCCTACCAGACAAGCCCCCGCCAACCGCTCGAACAGGTTACTGATTCGTGGGTTGGCACGCATGCGTTCAGCCAACTGGTGCGTCAGCACCACGGCAATCAACCCATACACGAAGGTCACCACCGCCACCGTCGCAGCCATGAAGCCGAACGTCACCAGCCCCTGGTGCTTCACCGGGTCGACGAACAGCGGGAAAAACGCCATATAGAACATGATCGCCTTGGGGTTGAGCAGGGTGATCATCATGGTCTGGCGCAGGTACTGGCCGTTGTCCATGCGGCAGGTGTGTGCTGCACCACCGGGTTTGCTCAGGAGCATGCGCAGGCCCAGGTAAGCCAGGTACGCGGCACCGGCCCATTGCACCATGTGGAAGGCCGTGGGGTACGTGGCCAGCAGGGTGGCAACGCCCGCTACTGCCAGCCACAGCAGCACCTGGTCACCCACGATCACTCCAAGTGTCGCGGCCAGGCCGGCCTTTATACCGCCTTTGCCGGTGGCGGTGATCAGGGCGAAATTGCCCGGGCCGGGGATGGCCAGAAGAATGATGAAGGCGATGACGAATGCGCCGTAGTCGGTGACGCCGAGCATGGTGAGTTCCTGTTGGGCAATACGAAGGCAGTGCCCTGAACTATCGTCGGCAAAGGCTCGCTTTACAACCCAGTCGAGCGATTGGCTGGCCTCTTCGCGGGTGAACCCGCTCCCACAGGGACTGTGCAGTGCCTGAGGGCGGAGAGGCAGGGGTGCAAACGCTGCCGGCTTGTACTCGTAGATCACACCGGCTTCTCGCAACATTTTGTCTTGAACTGTCAATGGCACCTTGCGCTACAATGCGCCCTCTACAAGCCCCTCACGCCCAGGCCAAACGCCGTAATGATTACGTGCGCTGGGCGGTGACCTCTTCCTGACATGGATTCGTTGGATGCTTCGCGCCGTACTGGTATGCCTCTGCGCCCTTCGCTCGACGGTTGGATTGCCGTTCGTGGCCAGTGCTGCTCTCTCACCCCAAAAACCGCACAACTATGAATGCTGCCGCCAACTATTGGCTGCGGTACGCGGCTGTGCGCCCCACCGAAAATGGAGTGCTCCACTTGCGTAAGAAATTCGTCGCGTCCCTTCTGGCGGTCGCCATCGCCTCTACCACGGCCTGTGCACAGCTCGGGATCAGCAAAGAGCAAGCGGGCACCGTGATCGGCGGCCTGGCCGGTGTGGCCATCGGCTCGACCATGGGCAGCGGCAACGGCAAGATCGCCGCAGCCCTGATCGCCGGAGGCATCGGTGCCTACGTGGGCAACCGCATCGGCCACATGCTGGACGAGAAGGACCAGCAGGCCCTGGCGCTGCGCACCCAGGAAGTGCTGAGCCAGCAGCAGACCACTGCCAGTACCCAGCCAGTGACCTGGAAGTCTGACCACTCGGGCGCCACCGCCCAGATTGTGCCGGGCAAGGAATACACCCAGACCAAAAAGGTTGAGGTCAAGCGTGCGCCGAAGATTCAGGCGGTGCCGTCGATGAAGCTGATCAACGAGCCATACGTGACCATCAGCGACAACCTTAACGTGCGCGCCGCCCCTAACCAGACTGGCGAAAAAGTCGGCAGCCTGAAGAACCATACCGAGTTCACTGCCGTCGGCTCCACTGGCGACTGGATCCTGGTCGGGCGCAAGGGCGTGACCGTGGGTTACGTGCACAAGAACTATGTCGAGCCCAAGGCGCAGGCCTTGGCCAAACGCGTGACGCCAGCGGTGAACCTGGACGAGCTGGATGTTGCCGCCAGCAAGGAAACCCAAGGCTTCGACCTGGATTCGGTGCAGTCGCTGCCGACCGAAACGGTCGCCGCCGAAGCTGCATGCCGCCCGGTCACTGTCAGCCTGAAGTCGCAAAGCGGCCAGACCGAGCAAGAGCAGAACACCTTCTGCAAACAAGCCAACGGCACCTGGGAACTGATCTGAGGAACTCCATGAAAAAGCACGCGCTCGCGCTGGCTGTGATCGGCGCTTGTGGTCTGGTACCGCAGGCGTTCGCCCACGAGCTGGCCTTCTCGAAGAAAGAAAACATCAAGGTCGAAGTGCCAGGGGATGCCACCACGTGGTGCAAACCCGAGGTTGAACTGACCATCACCCGCCCGGCCTGGGACAACCAGGAACTGCTGTCGGGGTTGCTGACCAAGCTGCCGTTCGTGTTCGCCAAGGATTGCTCAACTGCCAAGGTGAGCTGGAAGGCGGTTGATGCCAAGGGTAACCTCTACGCCAGCGGCTCGGGCAATGCCGGCAACCTGGGCCTGGTGACTTTGGCTGCCGCGCCGGCTGCACCAGCCGCCGCTGCTGCCCAGGCGCCCACCCAGGCAGCACCTGCTGCACCGGCCCCGGCACCCGCTGCTTCGGCAGAAGCCCCGGCCGCCGCAGCCGCTGCGCCAGCCCCAACCGCTGAGCCGGCCCCTGCGGTCGTTGAAGCAGCGCCGGCGAAAGCAGAAGCAGCCCCAGTCCCAGCCCCAGCCCCAGCCCCGGCCCCGGACGTTGCCGCAGCACCTGCGCCCGCCCCTGCCGCCGAAGCGCCGGCAGCAGCCCCCGTCGTTCCGCCCGTCCCTGCACCTGCCGCTGCAGTCGCCGCTGCCCCCACGTCGGACTTCGGTCGCGCCGTGGTGCTGGAGAACCGCAACCTGATGCAGGTGACGGACGGCGCTGGCTGCAAATGGGTGCTTAGCCGCGAGATCATCAGCAACGGCGACACCCTGTCGTTCGGCACCACCCCGGCCATGCCGTGCCCGGCGTCCGGCTTTGGTGAAGGCAGCTTCGAAAAAATCAGCTGGAAGGCCGTGGGTACCTACCGTGGCGATAACTGGAACCGCGTATACGCCCACCCGAGCGGCTTGATCTTCAACAAGAACCTCGAGCCTGCGGTAAAGGACAAAGCCGTTTCCTACCTCACGGCGCAAGCAGACCAGGCCGCGTTCCTGGTCGGCGAAATCCCCAGCCGGCAGATGAAGGTGTACCTGACGTTCACCCGTTCCAGCTACGGTGTACTGCGCCCGTTCAGCAGCGACCCTTACTACGTGGCGGTTACCCCGGACGAGTCGTTCGCCCTGGACGCGGCCAAGTACAAGGAAGCCGCGCTGGAAATTTTCGACCTGATCAAGGCCACCTCGCCGACCACCACCGACGTGGCCAACCTGTTCATCGTCAAGGACCTGTCGGCGATTTCGAACAACATCTGGGGTAACGATGCCCAGAAGATCACCCGCAACCGCATCGGCATCAACCGCCAAGGGCTGTTCTTCGATGTGCGCGATGGTGCGAACTGGGCGGTTCAGCGTGAGCAGCAGCGTGTGCGTGAAGAGCGTCAGCGCCAGCAGGAACTGGCCCGCGTGCACACCCGGGTGCTGGAGCGTTACCAGCAGTTGCAAGACGGCATGAGCGACTTCAAGGGGCGCGAAACCGAGGCCCTGGCGCAGATGGCCGGTATCAAGGTGCGCTTCGCTTCGCCGCTGGCGCAGCAAGACCCTGCGACGTCGGCCCGCGTGGCGCCGATGATGGTGCACGTTACCGGCAAGAAAGGCGACTTCTACACCATCGACTTCCCGAGCAAGGGCCGTCTGGTCGCCGACGAGGAATACGGCGAAGGCTGGTACGTGACCCAGGTGGCGAACGCCACGCCGTACTACCCGCTGGACGATGGCCGCGCCGTGCCTACCTACCGCGCCTATAGCGTGGGTGAGCCCGAGGCCTGCAAGCAGGACCACTGTGCCGACCGTGTGTCGTTCGGTGCCGTGCTGGCCAAGGAATTCCCCAACGCCGGTATCGATTTCAGCTGGACCCCCGAGGTCTCCCAAAAGTACGTGAACGACTGGAACAACGCTTCCGCGATGGTCCAGTGAGGCAAACACCATGATCAAACAGATGAACAAGAAGCAGCTGCTGATTGGCGGTGTTGCCGCGGCGGTGCTGGTGCTCGGCGGTGGCTATGCCATGGTTGCCAGCTCGGGCAAGAAGGCTGCGCTGGCCTACTACGAGGACTTCAAGGAGCGCTACTTCCTTGAGGATGTGCTGTCCGAGGGCGATATTTCCTACTCGGCGTTCTCTGGCAACCTGACTGTCGCCGACCCCGAAATCCGCAAGGCAGCCGCGCAGACCAATGGCGCGCAGCAGTTCATGCGCGGGCTGACCAGCCTGATGGAATCCGCACGCGGTGGTTCGCCGGAAGAAGGCCTGGCGGGTTGGGCCAAGTACCAGCTCAACGTCAGCCGCAATGTTGCCGGCATTTACCTGAAGGCTGATGCGCTGAAGCTGTCCCACGACGGTGACAGCAAGGACGGTAGCATTCACATCCAGCTGGTGGGCATGCAGATGGCCAACCCCTTCGTTGCCAGCAAGGGCGCTGAGGTGGTGCTGGTGGCTGATGTCAGCGACGAAATCCAGCCACGCGCAGAGCTGGCCGCCAATGGCCGCGCCACTGAGTCGAGCTTCGACTGGGGTGCCAACATGGCGGTGCGCCAGCCGTTGACTGGCGCGTTCCTGGTCAGCAGTACGGGCGATTTTGGCACCACGGTTGACCTGGACTTCAGCATCAAGCGTTCAAGTGACGGTGAAGGCTCGATGGAGTTTGTGGTGACCCACCGTAACGACGGCTCCAAGGTGGGTGAGATCGTGCGCAGGGCAGACTTCGAGTCGCTGCCGGAGCTGGACGATGTCGAATCCCAGCTCAAGAGTGCGCTTAGCGCCATGCTGATTGGTGCATACAGCCCGTACACCGGTCAGGCGGTATTGGCCGAAGCGGTGAGTGGTTTTGCGCGCAAGGCCAAGGTTGAGAACTACTCGGTGAGCTACAGCGGCTTCAAACCGCTGAAAGAGGCTTACAGTGCCTTCCAGGAAACTGTACCGAAGGCGAAGTTCGCAGCCTTCTGTGAAGAGGTTGGCCTGTCGTCGTGGAGCAGTGATTTCGGCGCCAAGGGCAAGAACCACAACGACTCGGAATGTGCCATCGGGCAGAAACTGGTCGAGGAAGGCAAGTTCGAAGAGCAGTACACCTTCAAGGAAGGCAAGAGCCTGTTTGCAGCGTTGTTCGTGAGCAAGGCGTATCAGCTGGAAACCAATTGATTGGGTGATTGCTGATTGAAGAAGCCCCGGGAACCATGAGTTGCCGGGGCTTTTTATCGCAACTGACTATGGGGCAGCCACTTTTCAGTTGCACGCTTGCAACGAACTTGTGCCACGCACGGCTTGGATCCAATGCTGGGAATCTGTATGATCCCGCGGCCATCAGACGATGGCCGAAGATGATTCATTTAAAGGACTTTGTATGAAAAAGCTGTTCAAGGCCACCGTAGCCGTTGCTGTTGTCTCGGGTGTTGCCCTGCTGTCGGGTTGCACTGGCCAGGTTTACAATCAACCGAAAAACTGCACTTACGACTACCTGTTCCACCCTTCGGTTTCCATCTCCAAGATCATCGGTGGCTGCGGCCCGATCGATAAACTGCCTCAGCAGCAGTAATCTTGGCGGTACCCTGATCGCGACGCTTGCGACGTGATCCAAGGCCCCCGGTCATGTAAATGGCCGGGGGCTTTTGTTTGTGGGCCACTTACCAGCGCAGCGACACGGTTCCCAGCAGCGTGCGCTCTTCACCCCAGTAGCAACGGCCGGCGTTGTTGCAGCCTGCCACATACTCTTTGTCGAACAGGTTGCGGGCGTTGACTTCGACCGACCAGTTTTCGTCGATTTCATAGCCCACTTTGGCATCCACCAGCGTCACGTCACCGGTATCCAGCTTGCCGTACAGGCTAGCCGGGGTATAGGCGAAGGTACTGTCGAAGTGGCGCACGCCGCCACCGATCTGCAAGCCTTTGAGCAGGCCGTCACGGAAGCGGTAGGTGCTCCATACCGACGCCTGGTTGCGTGGCACACCGGTCATCTGGTGGTCTTCATACAGCGACCCGGCCACATCCTTGGTAATACGCGAGTCGGTGTAGGTGTAGGCAGCGGTGAGGTTGAGGTTTTCGCTCAGGTCGCTGTTAAGTTCCAGCTCCACGCCCTTGGCCCGGCTGGCACCGATCTGGCGGTAGTCACCCACGGCGGAATCGAACAGTACGTCGTCTTTCTTGCGCAGGTCGTACACAGATGCGGTGAAGGCAGTGTTCCAGCCTTTCGGCTCGTACTTGATACCCCCTTCGTACTGCTCGCTGGTGGTGGGGTCCAGCGGGCCGCTCTTGCTTTCGGTCTGCTGGGTCGGGGCGAAGGCGGTGGAGTAACTGAAGTACGGCGACAGGCCGTTTTCGAACTGGTACATCACCCCGGTCTGCCAGGTGAACTTGCTGTCCCAGCTGTCCATGTCGGCTTGTGCGTTGAGGGTACCGGCCTTGTTGCGGAACTGGCTGTTGACCCGGTCCAGGCGCCCGCCCAGCAGCAACACCCAGTTGTCCACCTTGGTTTGCAGCTGGCTGTAAAGGCCATACATGGTCTGATCCAGCAGCGCGTTCTGTACATGCAAGGGCGTGCTCGGCTTGCCGTTCCAGACCGGGTCGAACACATTGATGGTGCCGCCGTTGCCCGCGTCCCAATCCTGGTTGAACGACGTGCGGTCCAGGCTCGCACCGATCAGGAAGGTGTGGTCGAACGCGCCGCTGGTGAAGTGGCCTTCGAACTGGTTGTCCAGCGAGTAGGCGATGGACTTGTTGTAGCGGTCGTAGGCCGTGTTGCTCAGGGTGGTGCCGAAGCCGCCGTTGTTCAGGCTGCCTGGCCACATTTCCTGGCGGTCGATGCGCGACTGCATGTAGCGCGAGTTCTGGCGGAACTGCCAGGTGTCGTTGAAGCGGTGGCTGAACTCGTAGCCCAGGCTCCAGGTTTCCCGCTCGAAGTTGTCCCAGTCCGGGTTGCCGGACAGCTGGTCCTTGTCGATCTTGCCGTTGGGGTTGTGCAGCAGGGTGCCGGCGGCCGGGTAACCAAGCTCCATCAAGGTGCGGTCGCGCTGGTAGGTGGCCAGCACGGTCAGGCTGTTGAAGTCGTCGAAGTTCAACGTCAGTGATGGCGCGATGTACATGCGGTCGTCGGGCTGATGGTCGACCTGAGTGTCGGCCTTGCGCCCCATCATCACCAGGCGGCCGAGAACATTGCCCTCATCGGTCAGCGGGCCGGAAACGTCGACGCCCAACTGGCGGCGGTTGTGCGAGCCGTAGCTCAGTTGCACTTCGCCGCGCGCTTCGGCAGTAGGCCGCTTGCTGACCAGGTTGACCACGCCACCCGGGGCGTTTTCGCCATACAGGATCGAAGTCGGGCCGCGGAACACTTCCACCCGCTCCAGGCCGTAGGGTTCGCTGCTGGTGTCGTAGCGGTTGCCCTGCACCCGCAGGCCATCGCGCAGCAGGCCATAGCCATAGTCGGTGGCGTTGAAGCCGCGGATGAAGAACAGGTCACCCGCTTGGCCATCCCCGCCGGCAAACGGCGGGGAGAAAATACCTGGTACATAGCCCAGCACCTCGGTGAGGGTTTGCGATTGCTGGTCATCCATGCGCTGGCGGGTTACCACCGATACCGAGCGCGGGGTGTCGGCCAGGGCGCTGCTGGTTTTGCTGGCGGTGGCACTGGCGACTGCGCGGTAGCCGCTATCGCCTTGGCCGTTGCTGGCGAGCAGGGTAGCGGCGTTGATCGACGTGGCATCCAGTTGCAGGGCGGTGCCATCGGCAAGCGGTTGCAGCACATAACCCGCGCTACCTTGGGGCACGGCTTGCAGGCCACTGCCCTGCAGCAGCCGGGCCAAGCCTTGGGCGACGCTGTAGTGGCCTTGCAGCCCCGGGCTGGTCTTGCCGGCGGCCAGTTCGTTGCTGCCGGCCAGGTAGATGCCGGCCTGGCTGCTGAACTGGTTGAGGGCGCTGGTGAGCGAGCCGGGTGCGATGTTGAAGCGGGTTTCGGCGTTGGCTGCCTGTTCGGCGTGGGCCTGGCTGGATGGCAACAGCAGTGGGGCGGCGGCGCACAGCGAGAGGGGCGCGGCAAGTGCCAGGCGAAGCGCGGGGTGGAAGGGCGTCGGCATGCTGGTCTCTGGGATCGGAAGGGTGAGTTGGGAGGGCTATGCCGGGTTAACCGAACGAGATTGGAAAAAGGGAACTGGTTTGGCAGATTTTTTATGGGTTGGCGCTGATGTACGTGGGTAGCACCATCACTCAGGCTTCCGCGTTTCTGTGTAGGAGCAGCCTTGTGCTGCGAAGAGGCCACTGCAGCCAAGATAATCTTTAGCCTTACCGGCCTCTTCGCAGCGCAAGGCTGCTCCTACAGGGGTTGTGTTTGCCTTGAAACAGGTGCCAATCAGGCAGGCTCGACTGTGACCCACCAAGGTGTCAGCCGCTGCACCCGCACCGGCAATGCCGCTTGCAACAACTCCAGTGCCCGGTCGGTATCGTTGAGCGGGAAGGCACCCATCACCGACAGTTTGGCGACATCCGGGTGCCAACCCAGGTGCCCGTGGCGATAGCGCCCCAGCGTTTGCAGCAAATGCGCCAATGGCATGTCTTCGGCATTGAGGCGGTGGTAAATCCACGATTCGCCGGCGCTTTGGGCCGGGCGAGTGTTGCTGATTGCCTGAGCGCTGAAGTCCACCTGCTGGCCCGCTGGCACGATACAGCGCTCGCCGCTTTGAGCCGTGCACACCTCCACGGCGCCGGCGTATACATCCAGCCGGGTATTTTCGCCCAGCTGGCAAACTGCAAAGCGTGTTCCCAGCGCCTGCATGCGCCCTTGGGCAGTGTCGACGAAGAACGGGCGGCGCTGGTCGTGGGCGGTTTCCACCAGCAGCTCGCCAAAACGCAGCCGCAGTACCCGGCTGAGGGTGGAAAACTCCATGTCCACGGCGCTCTGCGCCCCCAGCCACAACTGGCTGCCATCGGCCAGACGGGTTTGGCGGGTTTCACCGATGCCGGTGGCCATGTCGGCATCCCAGCCCGACAAAGGAGCACCGTGCCACGCCCGCCAGCCAAGCAGCGAGCTGGCGCCAAGCACCAGCAGCGACTTGAGCCCGGTGCGCCGGCTGAAGCGACGCGCGTCGTGCTCGCGCAGTGCCCGGCCCGCAGCGGCGCCTTCGGCTTGCAACGGGGCAAAACGCTGGCCGACCCGTTGCACATAGTGCCAGGCCGCCTGATGGTCGCCGTGCTGGTCAAACCAGTGTTGCCACTGCGTGTGCAACTGCGGTGCGGCGTTTTCGTCCTGCAACTGCACGTACCAGTGCGCGGCCTGCTGCAGGCTGGCGTGGCTGAGTTTTTGCGCGGGCGCGGTCATGGCGTCACTCCACCAACAAGCCGTCGAGTTCGGCTTCAAGAATGGCGCAATGCAGGAACGCCTGGGCCAGGTACTTCTTGATCATACGTTCGCTCACCCCGATGTGTGCGGCAATATCGCGGTAGGCCAGGCCATCGATCTGCGCCAGCAGGAATGCCTGGCGCACCTTGCTCGGCAAACGCAGCAGCATGGTGTCCACCTCGTGCAGGGTCTCGACAATGATCGCGCGCTGTTCGGGGGAGGGTTGCAGTGCCTCGGGCTGCAAGGCCAGCTGCTGCAACCAGGCCTGTTCCAGCTTTTGCCGGCGCCAGTGGTCCACGCACAGGCCGCGGGCGATGGTCGCCAGGTACGAGCGCTCGCCGCGTTCACCGTCAAACTGCCTAGGGCGGTTGAGGATGCGCACGAAGGTGTCCTGCACCAGGTCGGCGGCATCGCAGCGGCTGCCTAACCGGCGGTACAGAAAGCCGAGCAACCAGCGCGAGTGGCTGTGGTACAGGGTATGGAGCGAGGTGTTCAACTCTGGGATCGAAACCACGGCGGCATCCGGCGCGAGCGCATAATGGTGCGAATGAGAAATGATCGCAATAGTAGGGGCGCCGAGAGAATACTGCAATCACTGCAAAGCTTGCGGGTATGCCCTGGGACAACCCGTCACCTTGACGCGAGGACCGGCAATTTGTTTGCGCTGGCATTTCGGATACAATCAGAAAAACGATTCAGCCCTGTCGGTCAATTCGACAAAAGGCCGAGTCGTTTTCTGGTTCTCTGGCTGCCGAACAATGATCAACAACAAGCCTGCGCTGAAGAACACGGAACACCTGGGCCAGCCACAGGCCCTCCCTCCGTTCTCCTGACTGGAATAGATCAATGTTCAAGAAAGCTGGCAAGACCTTGCTGGGTCTGGCTGTCGCTGCGAGCTTCATGCAAGCGCACGCCGCAGAAACCAAAAAAGTAGATGTGCTGCTGGTCGGCGGCGGCATCATGAGCTCCACCCTGGCTGTGTGGCTGCACGAGCTGGAGCCAAGCTGGTCGATGGAGATGGTCGAGCGCCTGGACGGCGTGGCTGAAGAAAGCTCCAACGGCTGGAATAACGCCGGTACCGGCCACTCCGCGCTGGCCGAGTTGAACTACACCCCGGAAGACAAAGACGGCAACGTCAATATCTCCAAGGCCATCGAAATCAACGAAGCCTTCCAGATCTCCCGTCAGTTCTGGGCCTGGCAGGTTCGCCAGGGCGTGCTGAAGAACCCGCACTCGTTCATCAACACCACTCCGCACATGAGCTTCGTGTGGGGCGATGACAACATCAAGTTCCTGAAAAAGCGCTACGACGCGCTGCAGGCCAGCCCGCTGTTCCGCCCGATGCAGTACTCCGAGGACCACGCGCAGATCGCCAAGTGGGTCCCGCTGATGATGGAAGGGCGCGACCCGAACCAGAAGCTGGCCGTGACCTGGACGCCAATCGGCACCGACGTCAACTTCGGCGAGATCACCCGCCAGATGGTCGGCCACCTGAAGACCCAGGACAAGTTCGACCTGAAGCTGTCCAGCGAAGTGCAGGACATCACCCGCAACAAGGACGGCTCCTGGCACGTCGAGTACAAGAACCTGAAGGACGGTACCGAATCGGCTACCGACGCCAAGTTCCTGTTCATTGGTGCCGGCGGTGGCGCACTGAAGCTGCTGCAGAAGTCGGGCATTCCTGAAGCCAAGGAATACGCAGGCTTCCCGGTGGGCGGCTCGTTCCTGGTGACCGAGAACCCGACCGTGGCCATGCAGCACATGGCCAAGGCCTACGGCATTGCCTCGACCGGCGCGCCACCCATGTCGGTACCGCACCTGGACACCCGCGTGCTGGACGGCAAGCGCGTGATCCTGTTTGGCCCGTTTGCCACCTTCTCGACCAAATTCCTGAAGAACGGCTCGTATCTGGACCTGCTGAGCAGCACCACCACTCACAACGTGTGGCCGATGACCAAGGTCGGTATCGAGCAGTACCCGCTGGTGGAGTACCTCGCTGGCCAGCTGATGCTGTCTGACGATGACCGCTTCGAAGCCCTGCGCACCTACTTCCCGAATGCCAAGAAGGAAGACTGGCGCCTGTGGCAGGCCGGCCAGCGTGTGCAGATCATCAAGCGTGATGCCGAGAAGGGCGGCGTGCTGAAGCTAGGTACCGAAGTGGTCGCGTCCGAAGACCGTACCATTGCCGGCCTGCTGGGCGCTTCGCCAGGTGCTTCGACTGCTGCGCCGATCATGCTGAACGTGCTGGAAACCGTGTTCAAGGAGAAGGTCGCTACCCCAGAGTGGCAGGCCAAGATCAAGCAGATCGTGCCGAGCTATGGCACCAAGCTGAACGATTCGGCAGCGGCCACCCAGAAAGAGTGGAACTACACCGCTGAAGTGCTGCAGCTGGAGAAACCGCCAGTGATCGACGCCAGCGTTGACTTCGGTGGCGCTGCGAGCGAGCCGGTTGAAAGCAAGCCTGAGAACGACATGGCGCTGTAATCGGCCATTGTTGTGAAAGAAGCCACGGGGGAAACCTCGTGGTTTTTTTTTTGCCTGTTAGGACCTTGCCGCGGCGGTTCGACGCATTGATGGGCCCACGGGTTCATCACTATCCCCAGGGCCTGCGGCAAAAATCATCTCTGGCGCAGGATGCACTCCAGCAGCCCGGGAAAACGCTCGCCCAGCATTTCGCTGCGCAATGAATTCATATGGGTCGTCCCCACATTGCGGGTATGCACCAACCCCGCATCACGGAGCACGCGGAAGTGGTGCGACATGCTCGACTTGGGCCGCCCCCCGTCCAGCTCGCCACAACTGGCCTCGGCAACGCCGGCCAGATGGCGGACGATTTCCAGGCGCACGGGGTCGCTGAGCGCATAGAGCAGGCGTTCAAGGATCAGGTCTTCAGCGTCGGGATGTTTATAGGCTCGCATGGCCGACATGATAACGGGGGTTTCACTAATTGCCATAGTTCGATTATGATCGAACAACAGTATTCAGATGAACCCGGAGTTTCCCATGTCCGCACTGTTCGAACCCTACAGCCTCAAAGACGTCACCCTGCGTAACCGCATTGCCATTCCGCCGATGTGCCAATACATGGCCGAAGACGGCATGATCAACGACTGGCACCACGTGCACCTGGCCGGCCTGGCCCGTGGCGGTGCCGGGCTGCTGGTGGTCGAGGCCACTGCGGTGGCACCGGAAGGGCGCATCACCCCCGGTTGTGCCGGTATCTGGAGCGATGCTCACGCCCAGGCATTCGTACCGGTGGTGCAGGCCATCAAGGCCGCAGGTTCCGTGCCGGGCATTCAGATCGCCCACGCCGGGCGCAAGGCCAGCGCCAACCGCCCGTGGGAGGGTGACGACCACATCGCCACCGACGACGCGCGCGGCTGGGAAACCATTGCCCCGTCCGCCATTGCCTTTGGCGCGCACCTGCCGAAAGTGCCACGCGAAATGACGCTGGGCGACATCGCCCGGGTCAAGCAGGACTTCGTCGATGCCGCCCGCCGGGCGCGTGATGCCGGCTTCGAATGGATCGAACTGCACTTTGCCCATGGCTACCTGGGCCAGAGCTTCTTCTCCGAGCACTCCAACAAGCGGACCGACGCCTACGGTGGCAGCTTTGACAACCGCAGCCGCTTCCTGCTGGAAACCCTGGCTGCGGTGCGTGAAGTGTGGCCAGAAAACCTGCCGCTGACCGCGCGCTTTGGTGTGCTGGAATACGATGGCCGCGACGAGCAGACCCTGGATGAGTCGATCGAACTGGCGCGCCGCTTCAAGGCAGGCGGCCTGGACCTGCTGAGCGTGAGTGTCGGTTTCACCATCCCCGAGACCAACATCCCGTGGGGCCCGGCGTTCATGGGGCCGATTGCCGAGCGTGTGCGCCGCGAGGCGAAGCTGCCGGTGACTTCGGCGTGGGGCTTTGGCACACCGCAGCTGGCTGAGGCCGCGTTGCAGGCAAACCAGCTGGACCTGGTTTCGGTAGGGCGTGCGCACCTGGCCGATCCGCACTGGGCGTACTTCGCGGCCAAGGAACTGGGGGTGGAGAAAGCCTCCTGGACCTTGCCGGCGCCGTATGCGCACTGGCTTGAGCGCTATCGCTGAGGCTTGGAGGGGCTGCCATGCAGCCCATTCGCGGCACAAGGCCGCTCCTACAGGATAACGCGTGCTCTTTGTAGGAGCGGCCTTGTGCCGCGAATGGGCCGCCCGGCGGCCCCCGAATCTAGAACCGATCCAACCGGTAGGTTCCCACCTCTGGCCCCGCGGCCCGCTCAGCCAACCGCCCCACCCATTCCGCCGTCACCGCCGCCTGGGTCAACCCCAGGTGCTGATGCCCAAACGCCAACAGCACCCGCCCATCACACACCCGGTCGATCACCGGCAACGAGTCCGGTAACGAAGGCCGGAAACCCATCCACGGCGTCGCCCCTTCGACGCTCAAGTCTTGCCGGAACAACCCCTGGCTCAACCGGTGCAACTGCCACGCCCGCTGCATGCTCGGCGGTGCCTCCAGCCCGGCGAACTCCACCGTGCCGGCCAGGCGCAAGCCTTCGGCCATGGGCGTCATGATGAACTTGCGCTCCAGCGAGGTGACTGCAAACGGCAGGCGCTGGTGCTCACCCGGCAACATCAGGTGATAACCGCGCTCAGTGTCCAGCGGTACCCGCTTGCCCGTCAGCGCGGCGGTCAATTTCGCAGAATGGGCACCACAGCTGATCAGCACCTGGCGGGCATTGAGCGTGCCCTGGTCGCTGGCCAGGCTAACGCCGGCACTGTGCAACTGCCCGCCATCGACCTGCGCCTGAACAAAGCGCACGCCGCTGGCCTTGGCCGCTTCGAACAATTCGCACACTACCCGGTAAGGGTCGATGAAGTGCCCGGTGCGCGGAAAGAACAGCCCGCCCAGCAGTGTCGGGCTCAGTTGCGGCGCTGCCTCGCGCACGGTGTCGGCCGACCAGACGTCCACCGGCACCGCCTGCTGTTGCATGCGGGTGCGCAACGCCTCCAGCGCCTGGCGTGACTCAGGCTTCTCGAACACCAGCAACGAACCATCCTCCTGGAACAGTTCGCTGCGCCCAATCGAGCCCAGCAGCCGCTGCCAGGCACCCAGGCTGGCCTCGTTCAGCGTGCGGATGCCGGCCACACTGCGCTGGAACGGGGCCGGGCGCAGGTTGAGCAGCAGGCGGGTGAACCAGGGCATGGCCGTGGGCAGGTATTTCCAGTCCAGGCGCAGCGGGCCCATCGGGTCCAGCAACATGCGCGGCAAGCGCTTGAGGATCGACAGGTCGGCAATCGGGAACACCTGCTCGGTGGCCAGGTGCCCGGCGTTGCCATAGGACGCCCCATGGCCGGGTGCCTGGCGGTCGACCAAAAGCACCCGGCGGCCCTGGCGGGCCAGTTGCAGGGCACAGGCAACGCCGACAATGCCGGCGCCCACCACGGCGATATCGGCTTCAGGGTTTTCGACCATGCTCAGCCTTCCCGTTTGCCGTCGAGCAGGCGCCGCAGTTGCAGCGGGTTGCCATGCTGCAAGGCCTGCGGCAGAAGGGCATTGGGGAAGTCCTGGTAGCACACCGGCCGCAGGAAGCGCAGGATCGCCGCCGTGCCCACCGAAGTCGTACGGGCATCGGAGGTGGCCGGGAACGGCCCGCCATGGACCATGGCATCGCACACCTCGACGCCGGTCGGCCAGCCATTGACCAGAATGCGCCCAGCCTTGCGTTCAAGGGTCGGCAGCAGCGCACGGGCGCGGTCGATGTCGGCATCGTCCAGTTGCAGGGTCGCGGTCAACTGGCCTTCCAGGTGCTCAGCCACTTGGCGTACCTGTTCATCGCTGGCGCACACCACCACCAGCGAGGCCGCGCCGAACACTTCAGCTTGCAACGCCGGGTCGGCGAGGAAGGCTTCGGCTTGGGTGACGAACAATTGCGCCTGGCATTGGTTGGGGCCTTGCCCTGCCTGGCCGCTGGCCGCAGCCTGGGCATTGGCGTTTCCTGCCAAGCCACTGACACCGGCCTGGTAAGCACTGAAGATGCCCGGGGTGAGCATGGTTTGCGCAGCGGCCTGGCGAACGTGCTCGCTGGCAGCGTCGATAAACCGCTGTAACGCCGGCCCTTGGGGGGCAATCACCAGGCCGGGGTTGGTGCAGAACTGGCCGGCACCTTGGGTCAACGAGGCGACGAAACCTTGCGCCAGCGCTTCCGCGCGGGCCTGCAGGGCTGCCTCGAACAGGAACACCGGGTTGATCGAGCTCATTTCGGCGTACACCGGGATCGGCTCCGGGCGTGCCTGGGCCGCCTGGCACAGCGCGATACCACCACTGCGTGAGCCGGTAAAGCCAACGGCCTTGATGCGTGGGTCGCTGACCAGCGCAATGCCGACCTCACGGCCGGAGCCGTACAACAGCGAGAATACGCCGGCCGGCAAGCCGCACAGCTTCACCGCTTGCGCCACCGCCTGGCCGACCAGTTCGCTGGTGCCAGGGTGGGCGCTGTGGGCCTTGACCACTACTGGGCAGCCAGCCGCCAATGCCGATGCGGTATCGCCACCGGCCACCGAGAAGGCCAGCGGGAAATTGCTGGCGCCGAACACGGCTACCGGCCCCAGGGCCACCTGGCGCTGGCGCAGGTCGGCGCGCGGCAAGGGCTGGCGTTCTGGCTGGGCGTTGTCGACCCGCACATCCAGCCATTCACCGGCCCGCACTACCCGGGCGAAGGTGCGTAGCTGGGTACAGGTGCGGCCACGCTCGCCCTGGATACGCGCCTTGGGCAGGCCGCTTTCGGCCACGGCGCGGTCGATCAGGGCATCGCCCAGTGCTTCGATCTGGGTGGCGATGGTTTCGAGGAATTGTGCCCGTTGTTCGAGCGTGGTTTCGCGGTAGCCATCGAACGCCGCCCAGGCCAGGGCGCAGGCTTGGGCCACGTGTTCGCCGGTGCCGCCCAGGTAGGCCGGTTCCAGCGGCCGGCCGGTGGCCGGGTCGATGCCGCGGATGGCTTCGCGGCTGCCGGTTACCGGCGTCTGGCCGATCAGCATGTTGCCGGTGAGGGTCATGTAGCCTCCTTGTGAATCAAATTCGGGTATCAAGGTGAACCGCAACCCTTGTAGGAGCGGCCTTGTGCCGCGAAGGGCTGCAAAGCAGCCCCAGCAATTTGTGCATCTGCGTGGAAACCCCGGGGCTGCTTTGCAGCCCTTTCGCGGCACAAGGCCGCTCCTACAAGGGCCAAGCAGGGCAAGGGTCAGGCGATGTTCTGTTCGGCCGACCAGCTGGCGTACCAGTTGCGGAACAACGCGTACTGCTGCTCGGCATAGTTGCGCTGGGCGTCGGTCAGCACGTCGGTTTCGTTGAAGTGCAGGCTGTACTCGCTATCGCCGTTCAGCACCATCAGGTGCTTGTAGTACAGCACCAGGTCGCAGCCCTCATCGAACGACGACAGCACCGCCAGCGCCGCTTCCAGCTCGCGCGCCAGGCGGCGGGCCTTGGCATCGCCCTTGGCCGCCTGCTTGCTCAGGCTTACCAGGTGCAGCACCTCACGGGGCAGGGCGTTGCCGATGCCGGTGATGGCGCCGGTGGCGTTGCAGTTGACGAAGCCATGCACCACCTGGGTGTCCACGCCCACCATCAGGGTCACGTCGTCATCCTTGGAGGTAATGTGTTCGGCGGCGTAACGCAGGTCGGCGCCACCACCGAATTCCTTGAAGCCGATCAGGTTGGGGAATTCGCGGCGCAGTTCGAAGAACAGGTCGGCGCGGGTGGCGAAGCCGTAATAGGGGCTGTTGTAGATCACCGCTGGCAGCTTGGGCGCGGCGGCGAGGATGGCCGAGAAGTGGTGCTTCTGGGCGATCAGCGAAGCGCCGCGGCTGAGCACGCGGGGGATGACCATCAGGCCGGCGGCGCCGACCTTGGCCGCGTGGGCGGCATGCGCTACCGCTTCACGGGTGTTCACCGCGCCAGTGCCGACAATGGTCGGGATGCCGGCGGCCACCAGGCGCGCCACACCTTCCTGGCGCTCGGCCTCGGTCAGCAGTGGCCAGTCGCCCATCGAACCGCAGTACACCACGGCGCTCATGCCAGCCTCGATCAGCTGGTGGCCCTTGCGCACCAGCGCGTCGAAGTCCGGCTTGCGTTCCGCAGTGCACGGGGTCATCAGGGCGGGCATGGTGCCGGTGAAGATGTTGTTGGTCATTGTTGTTACTCCTGGCGAAATTGGGTTTGCGAAAAAGCCGGGGCTCAGATGCCCCAGGCGAACGGATCCTGTTCGTCGATCAGCAGGGTGCTGTCGGCGGTCATGTAGGCGCGGCCGGTGATGAACGGGCGAATGTGCTCGCCGTCGCGCTCATAGCGGCCATGGAACTGGCTGCCGGTGATGCTGGCCTGTACCCAGGTCTGGCCTTCGGCAAGCTTGCCGTCGGCGGCCAGGCAGGCCAGCTTGGCGCTGGTGCCGGTGCCGCACGGGGAGCGGTCGTACGCCTTGCCGGGGCACATCACGAAGTTGCGGCTGTCGGCGTTGGCGTCGTCGGCAAACAGCTCGACGTGGTCGATAGGCGCGCCGTTTTCGCCTGTGATGCCCTGGGTTTCGAGGGCCTTTAGCATGGCCCAGGTGTACTCGGTCAGCGCCTCACGGTTGCCCAGCTCGATACGCTGGCCGTGCTCGGAAACCAGGAAGAACCAGTTGCCGCCCCAGGCGATGTCGCCACGCACCACGCCATGGCCGGGTACATCCACCGCCACCTGCTGGCGGTAGCGGTAGGAGGGCACGTTGCCGACGGTGATGGCGCCGTCTTCATGCAGGGTGGCGCTGACCTGGCCGACCGGGGTGTCGATCTTGTGCACACCCGGTGCGATCAGGCCCAAGTGCTGCAACGAGGCGACCAGGCCGATGGTGCCGTGGCCGCACATGTTCAGGTAGCCGGCGTTGTTGAAGAAGATCACCCCGCAGGTGGCGTCAGCCGACACCGGTGGGCAATACAGCGCGCCGACCAGCACATCGTTGCCGCGTGGCTCCAGCAGGCAGGCACGCCGCCATGGGTCGTGCAGCTCGCGCAGTTCGTCGCGCTGTTCGGCCATGCTGCGGCCGTGCAGTTGCGGGAAGCCCTTCATCACCAGGCGGGTTGGTTCGCCGCCAGTGTGGGAGTCGATGACGTGTATCTGTTTCATGGGCTTGTCCCTTGCGTAAAAGATCAGGAAGCGACGGCGGCAGGGCGGCTGGCATAGGTTTCAGCGGCGGCTTCGCTTTCGTCTTCACCTTCCAGGCGCACCAGGTGGGCAGGCACGCCAGTCGCGGCGCCCCAGTAGTAGATGCCCAGCGCGCAGGCGGCCACGGCCACGGTGTCGAGCGGGTGGCCGATTACCCCCAGGCCACCGAAGCTGCCCAGCCACGACAGCAGGATGGTCACCGCGTAGAAGCCGATCAGCCACGCCGACGAGCGCACTTGTTGGGCCAGCGACAGGTGCTGGGTGGGTACGAAACGGCTGCACAGCAGGTACAGCACGAACATCACGATTTGCAGGGCCAGCAGCCACGACACGGTGTTCCAGCCCGACCAGTACACGATCAGCGCGGCGATGATGAACGACAGCGGGCCGAGCACGGCCATGCCCTTGACCCGGAACGGGCGCGGCATGTGGGGTGCATTGCGGCGCAGGGCGGCGACGGTGACCGGGGCTACGGCGTAGCTCAGTACCAGGGCAGCCGATACCACGTTGATCAGCGCTTCCCACGAGGGGAACGGCAGGGTCCAGAACACCGACAGGCCAAACGTCAGCCACAGGGCCGGGCGCGGGATGCCGGACTCTGCATCGATGCGGGTGAAGTACTTGAAGAAGGTGCCAGTCTGCGCCCAACCATAGATCACCCGCGGGGTGGCGTTCATGTAGATGTTGCCGCAGCCGCTGGGCGAGATCACGGCGTCGGCCACCACCAGGTAGGCCAGCCAGCCCACACCCAGGGCCAGGGCGATGTCACGGTAGGGCAGGGCCAGTTCCTTGGTCACGCTGGTCCAGCCGTTGGCCAGCATTTCGGTCGGCACGCTGCCGAGGAAGGCCAGTTGCAACAGGGCGTAAATCGCTGTGGACAGCAATACCGAAAGAATCAGCGCAATCGGGATGGTGCGCTGTGGGTTCTTCACCTCGCTGGCCACCGAAATGATCGGCGTCAGGCCCAGGTAGGCGAAGATGATGCCGCCTGCCGACACGGCCATTTCCACCCCGGACAGGCCGAACGGGGCAAAGCCGTGGACCTCGAAGTTTTCTGGTTTGAAGAAGGTGAACAGCACGCCGATTACCAGCAGCGGCACGATGAACTTGAACACGCTGACCAGGTTGTTGGCTTTGGCGAAGGTTTTCACGCTGCGGTAGTTGAGGAAGAAGAACAGCCCCAGCAGGGCGAACTGCACCAGCCAGCCGAGCACGGTCGGGTCGCTGGAGCCGGCCTTGGTCAGCCCGGGGAACCAGGCGGCGGCGTATTGGCGTGAGGCGACCACTTCGATGGCGATCAGGCTGGAAAAGGCGATCAGGGTGATGAAACCCATCAGGTAGCCGAGCAGTGGGCCGTGCGAGTAAACCGGGTAGCGCACCACGCCACCGGCGCGGGGCAGGGCGGCGCCCAGCTCGCAGTAGACGATGCCCAGCAGCAGTACGGCGAACCCGCCAAGGAACCAGGAGAGGATGCCGGCCGGGCCGGCGATGGCCGACACGTGGCTGGCGGCGAACAGCCAACCGGAGCCGAAAATGGCCCCTAGGCCGATGAAGGTGAGGTCCAGCAGTGATAACTGTTTTTTGAATTTGCCTGACATGGGTTCGCCTTTTTGTTGGTTATTGGATAGGCAGGTCTGATGTCACGAGATGCGGCTTTTTGGGCCGCGCTCTTGTAGGACTTGGGCGGCTTGCGTGGGGCATAGAGTGAACCGGTCGTGGCGACGGTTCTTGATGGTTTTCTGCAGGGGGGATGACGAAATCGGCACAGTTGCAAAAAAAACTGGCGGCCAGGGTGGGCTGGTGGATAGGCTGTAGGCCATACCGGATAAGGGTTTGAGAGATGCAGTGGCAGTGCTGGCCCCTTCGCAGCACAAGGCTGCTCCTACAAGGACCGCATGGCTATCAAGACCTGTAGGAGCAGCCTTGCGCTGCGAAGAGGCCGGCCCAGCAAACCGAGATAGAGAAGATGACCAACACCCCCCTGGCAACCCTCTACCAGTCCCTCGACCAGCACCGCCCCGCCACCCTCGAGGCCCTGCTCGCCGGTGTATCGCTGCTGCTGCCGATCCTCGACGCCATCCCCAACGCCGCCATCTTCATCAAGGACCCGGCCGCCCGCTACGTGCTGGCCAACAACACCCTGGTCCAGCGCTGCGGCCTCAAGCGCCTGCAACCGCTGCTGGGCAAGACCAGCGCCGAAGTGTTCCCGGCACAGCTGGGCCCCGGCTACACCGAACAGGACCGCCGGGTGCTCAAGGAGGGGATGGTACTGGAGGACCAACTGGAGCTGCACCTGTACGGCAGCCTCGAACCCGGCTGGTGCCTGACCCACAAGCGCCCGCTGTACAATCAGGCGGGCGAGATCATCGGCCTGGTCGGCATTTCGGTCGACCTGCAGTCAGCCGCCGACAGCCACCCCGCCTATCAACGCCTGGCCGCGGTGGACGAGCACATTCGCCAGCACTTTCACCAGCCGATCAGCATGGGCGAGCTCACCCGCATTGCCGGTATTTCCGTGGCCCAGCTGGAGCGCTACTGCAAGCGGGTGTTCCACCTCACGCCCCGGCAGATGATCCACAAGGCACGCCTGGAGCACGCCCATCGCCTGTTGCATTCGGACCTGCCGATCACGGAAGTGGCGATGTGCTGCGGCTACACCGACCACAGCGCCTTCAGCCGCCAGTTCAAGCAACTGACCGGCTTTACCCCGCGTCAGTATCGCCAGGCAACCAGCGCTCAGGTGGCTTGAAACAGTGCTCGCGCCTCGGCGAAGCACTGTTCGGCAATCGCCGAGCGCGGCTCGCTGCGGCGCAACAGCAGGCCGACCTGGCTGTGGATGGCGGCGTCGGCCACCGGCACGATGCGCAGGTGCTCGCTGAGGTCTTCCAGGCCGCAGTCCAGCGGCATGATCGCGCAGCACATGCCGGTGTTGATAGCCTGGATCAGCTGGAAGGTCGAGTCGCTTTCCAGCACCGCATTCGGCTCCAGGCCACGGCTGCGGAAGCTCAGGTCCAGCGATTGGCGGTAGTGCATGCCTTTGCTCAGCAGGCCCAGTGGTATGTCGCTGAGTGCATCCCAGCGCAGCGGGTCGCCGGCAAACTGGAAGTGCCGGGTGTCGTGCAGCAGGCCCATGGTGGTGGTGCCCAGTTCGATCACTTCGAAAAAGCTGGTGTTGACCTGGTCCAGGTAGCAGATACCCAGGTCGAGCTGGTTGCGGCTGAGCCCGTCGATGACTTGTTCCGAGCTCAGCGAGCTGAGCTGAAAGTGCAGTTCGGGGTATTCTTCGCGCAGCGGCAGCAGCAGGTGCATGGGGTTGAAGCTGGCCAGCGGCACCGTACCCAGGCGCAGGCTGCCGACCACCTGGCCGCGGCAGCTGGCGGCCTCGGCCTGCAGGCCGTCGTGGGCGGCGAGCAGGGTGCGGGCCCAGGCCAGGATGCGCTCGCCGGCCTCGGTGAAACCTTCGAAGCGCTGGCCGCGCTTGACCAGCACCAGCTCCAGTTCGTCCTCCAGGTTGCGCAGGCGCATGGACAGCGTCGGCTGGGTGATATGGCACAGCGCCGCCGCCTGGCCGAAGTGGCGGGTCTGGTCGAGGGCGATGAGGAACTTGAGCTGCTTGATGTCCATGAAAGTGCCTGGCGTCTGGTTATGCAGACCTTAACCCACGTCTGCGATAGATGTCATTGATCGCCCGGTACGCCATATTGATTGGACGCCCTCGGGCCGTGCCTCTAGCGTGGCGACAATGCCATTCAAGGAGCTTTACCGTGCGCGTCCAACCCGATGCAGTCTTCGTACCGCTGAACATCGCCGTGCTGACCGTCAGCGACACCCGTACCTACGACAACGATACCTCCGGCGAGCTGCTGGCCAGCCGTTCGGTAGAAATCGGCCACCGGCTGGTGGCGCGGGCGCTGCTCAAGGACGACCTGTACAAGATCCGCGCCCAGGTGGCGACCTGGATTGCCGATGAGCAGGTGCAGGTGGTGTTGATTACTGGCGGTACCGGCTTTACCGGGCGAGACAGCACGCCGGAGGCAGTCGAGTGCCTGCTGGACAAGCGCATCGACGGTTTTGGTGAGCTGTTCCGGGCGTTGTCGATTCTGGATATCGGCACCTCGACCGTGCAGAGCCGGGCCTTGGCCGGGTTGTCCAACCGCACGTTGGTGTGCTGCCTGCCTGGCTCTACCGGGGCCTGTCGTACGGCATGGGAAGGGATTCTAGCCGAGCAGCTGGATGCCCGGCACCGGCCGTGCAACTTCGTCAAACACCTGTTGCCGATCGAGGCCTGCGCAAGCCGGGGCTGAACTGGGTCCTGTACCGGCCCTTTCGCGGGTAAACCCGCTCCCACAGGATCGCCACTGCCTTTGGACTTTGTGCAGTCCCTGTGGGAGCGGGTTTACCCGCGAAAGGGCCAGCACAGGACGGCGCATTTGCTCAGCTCAGCACATACCCCACCGGCAACAACGCTGGCGGCAACTGCTGTTCCCCCAACCCCGCCAGCACATCGCGCTCCACAGTCCGCACCATGGCATCGGTCGGCAAATCGTTTTCATCACGCCCGAACGGGTCTTCCAGCTCGTTGCCAATCGCATCCAGCCCGAAGAACGTGTACCCCACGATGGTGGTGAACAGCGGCGCCAGCCAGCCCAGCGGCTCGGCCAGGGCAAACGGCAGCAGAATGCAGAAGATGTAGATGGTGCGGTGCAGCAGCAGCGTATAGGGGAACGGCAAGGGTGTACCCTTGATCCGCTCACAGGTGGCCTGCACTTCGGTCAGCCCCACCAGCCGCTGCTCCAGCAGGCTGTAGCGCCAATCGCTGATCTGCTGCTGCGCGGCCAAGCGCGAACAGTGCTCGCCCATTTCACGCAGGATGCCGTCACACACATTGTGTGGGCTGATCGCATCGGGCCGGGCCAACCACGGTCTGGCAGCTACCCGTTCGTCCTCGTTACGCAACCGTGCATTAAGCGCATGAGCGAAGCCACACAGGCTGCGCAGCAGGTCGCCACGCAGTTTTTCATCTGTAATGACCACGCTTTCACGAACGAACGAGCGGGTTTCGATGATCAGCTTGCCCCAGGCCTTGCGGCCCTCCCACCAGCGGTCATAGCAGGCGTTGTTGCGAAAGCTCATGAAGATCGACAGCGACAGGCCAAGCAAGGTGAACGGCGTGGCACTCACCGGGTAGAAAAACGCCGGGTAATGGCGCTCGACCAGCACGATCAATGCTGCCAGCAAGGTCACCATCAGGCAGCGCAGGGCAATGCGCTTGACGATCGAACCCTTGAGGGTGAACAGCACGCGCAGCACATCGGGGGTTGGGTGGACGATCATGGATTTCCAGAGACGGCCGCTTAGCCGCCGGTCATGTTCATGAAGCGCAGGATCTGCACGTCGCCACCGACTTCGAAGTGATGGCGGTAGGGCTTGAGGTGCAGCGAATCGCGGATGGCCTTTTCCAGGCGTTCGGCATTGCCAGGGTGCGCGCGCAGCACATGCTTCAGGTCCACCGAATGTTCATTGCCCAGGCACAGCAGCAGGCGGCCTTCGACCGTCAGGCGCACGCGGTTGCAGGTGGCGCAGAAATTGTGGCTGTGCGGCGATATGAAGCCGACCCGGGTGTTCGCGGTTTCGGCCAGGCGCCAGTAGCGGGCCGGGCCCTGTGAGGATTCGGTGGATTCGATCAGGGTGAACTGCGCGGCAAGGCGCTCACGTACTTCATCACTGGAGCAGAACGACTCGCCGCGTTCGTGCTCGCTGATCACCCCTAGCGGCATTTCTTCGATGAAGGTGATGTCCAGTTCGCGATCGATGGCAAAGCGCACCAGGTCGACCAGTTCATGATCGTTGCGGCCCTTGAGCACCACGCAGTTGAGCTTGGTGCGCTTGAAGCCGGCCTTGCGTGCGGCGTCGATACCGGCGATGACCTGATGCAGGTCGCCGGTGCGGGTCAGCTGCTTGAAACGGTCGGCGTCCAGGCTGTCGAGGCTGATGTTCAGGCGCGTCACGCCGGCATCGAACAGCGGCTGGGCCAGGCGCCCGAGTTGTGAGCCGTTGCTGGTCATGCACAGTTCGCGCAAGCCGGGCAGGGCGGCAATGCGCCCGCACAACTCGACGATGCCCTGGCGTACCAGTGGCTCGCCGCCGGTCAGGCGGATCTTGCGGGTGCCCAGGGCGACGAAGCGCTCGGCCACCTGGAACAGTTCTTCGAGGCTGAGGATTTGCTGGCGCGGCAAAAACTGCATGTCTTCTGCCATGCAGTACACGCAACGGAAGTCACAGCGGTCGGTGACCGACATCCGCAGGTAGTCGATTTTCCGGTTGAAGCCGTCAATCAGGGCCCGGCTGTTCTGTTCCACGTTCGCGCTCGAATGGGTTGGGACACATCTCCAAGCTATAACCTGGCCGCAGGGGCGTCAAATTGCTTTGTCCGACTGCTTGATCGACGGCATCTATCACTTGACTTGGCATCTTCAGCGTCTGTGAGATCGAGCGCCGCCCGCGCGGCGCATCGCGAGCTGCGCTCGCTCCTACGTTTGTTTGGGCCAGTTATTCCTGGGGGAGTTGCGCGCGAACGCTTTGGCGCATGGCTCGGTATCGCGTCGTACGAACAAGGCGGTCGCGCGCGCCTGTCACAGGCGTTACTGGCCCGAAACAAACGTAGGAGCGAGCGCAGCTCGCGATGCGCCGCGCGGGCGGCGCTCGATCTCACTGGCGCTGAAGATGGCACGGCAAGCACCTGGAAACCCATGATCGACACCGCTTATCACACCGTAAGATCTTTCGATTGGACGCCCCTGCCTCACGCTCAATAGGCTGGAAAAAAGCATCGAAGCGTGAGGATTCATCGCATGAGCCAGGACGAACACATCAGGGACTACAAAGGCGCCGCCGCCGGTTGGGGGGCGCTCAAGAGCGTCACCAAAAGCTGGCTGGGCAGCGAAAATGCCTTCAAGAACCTGCGGGCCATGCTCAAGACCAACCAGAACGGCGGCTTCGACTGCCCCGGCTGTGCCTGGGGCGAGTCGCCGGAAAGCGATATGGTCAAGTTCTGCGAAAACGGCGCCAAGGCGGTTAACTGGGAAGCCACCGGCCGCTCGGTCGACCCGGCCTTCTTCGCCAAATACAGTGTCAGCGCGCTGAAGGACCAGACCGACTACTGGCTCGAATACCAGGGCCGCCTCACGCACCCGATGCGTTACGACGCTGCCACCGATCACTATGTCGAAACCACCTGGCAGGAGGCCTTCGAGCTGGTCGCCACGCACCTGCGTGCGCTGCAGTCGCCCGATGAGGCCGAGTTCTACACCTCGGGCCGGGCCAGCAACGAGGCGGCGTTCCTCTACCAGCTGTTCGTGCGCGCTTACGGCACCAACAACTTCCCCGATTGCTCGAACATGTGCCACGAAGCCAGCGGCGCAGGCCTGTCGGAAACCCTCGGGGTGGGCAAGGGCACTGTCGTGTTCCACGACCTGGAGCTGGCCGACGCCATCTTCGTCATCGGCCAGAACCCCGGCACCAACCACCCGCGCATGCTCGAACCGCTGCGTGAGGCGGTCAAGCGCGGGGCCCAGGTGGTGTGCTTCAACCCACTGAAAGAGCGTGGCCTGGAGCGCTTCCAGCACCCGCAGCACCCGTTCGAAATGCTCAGCAACGGCTCCGAGCCGACGTCCAGTGCCTACTTCCGCCCGGCCTTGGGCGGTGACATGGCGGCCATGCGTGGCATCGCCAAGTTCCTCTTGCAGTGGGAGCGCGAAGCCCAGGCCAAGGGCGAGCCGGCGGTGTTCGACCATGCTTTCATCGCCGAGCACACCAGCGGCGTCGATGGCTACCTGGCGGCGGTGGACGCCACCTCCTGGGCGCACATCGTCAAACAGTCGGGCCTGACCCTGGCCGAGATCGAGCTGGCAGCACGCATGTACCGCAAGGCCGAGCGGGTGATCATGTGCTGGGCCATGGGTGTCACCCAGCACCGCCATTCGGTGCCGACCGTGCAGGAAATCGTCAACCTGCAGCTGCTGCGCGGCAACGTCGGCAAGCCCGGTGCCGGCCTGTCGCCGGTGCGCGGCCACAGCAACGTGCAGGGCGACCGCACCATGGGCATCGACGAGAAGCCCAAGGCGGCGCTGCTCGATGCCATCGAAAAACGCTTCCAGTTCCGCGTGCCGCGGGCCCATGGGCACAACGCGGTGCTGGCGATCAAGGCCATGGAAGAGGGCCGGGCCAAGGTGTTCATCGCCCTGGGCGGCAACTTCGCCCAAGCCACCCCGGACACCCCGCGCACCCACGCGGCGCTGCTGAACTGCGCGTTGACCGTGCAGATTTCCACCAAGCTCAACCGCTCGCACCTGGTGACCGGCCGCGATGCGCTGATCTTGCCGTGCCTGGGCCGTACCGAAATCGACCTGCAGGCCGAAGGGCCGCAAGGCGTGACCGTGGAGGACACCTTCAGCATGGTGCACATCTCCAACGGCCAGTTGCGCCCGCGTTCGCCGCACATGCGCTCGGAGCCGTGGATCGTCGCCGGCATGGCCAAGGCCACGCTGGGCAATCAGCCGATCGACTGGGAGTATGCGGTGGCCGACTACAACCGCATTCGTGACATGATCGCCGACGTGATCCCGGGTTTCACCGGCTTCAACCAACGCCTGCATAGCCCAGGCGGTTTCCACCTGGGCAACAATGCCGCCGATCGCAGCTTCCGCACGGCCACAGGCAAGGCCCGCTTCATGCCCCACGCACTGCCGGAAGAGTTGATCAACGCCAAGGTACTGGCACGGGGTGACAAGCCCGACCTGATCCTGCAGACGCTGCGCTCGCATGACCAGTACAACACCACCCTGTATGGCCTGGATGACCGCTACCGCGGGGTGTTCGGCCTGCGTGAAGTGGTGTTCGTCAACGAGGCCGACATCCGCCGCCTGGGCTTCGAGCCGGGTGAGCAGGTGGACTTGGTGTCGCTGTGGGAGGATGGCGTAGAGCGGCGGGTGTCGGGGTTCCGCCTGGTGGCGTATGACGTGCCTGAGGGGCAGGCGGCGGCGTATTACCCGGAGACCAACCCACTGGTGCCGCTGGAAAGTTATGGCGAGGGGACCTACACCCCGACCTCGAAGTTTGTAGCGATCAAGGTCGAGAAAGCCAAGGCGGGGAACCGCATTGCGGCGGTGTTGGCTTCGGATTGATCGGTTGCCTGAGCTGGCCCATTCGCGGCACAAGGCCGCTCCTACAGGTGATCGCATTCCCCTGTAGGAGCGGCCTTGTGCCGCGAATGGGCTGCAAAGCAGCCCTTGATCACCGATGCACCGGGTAGGCCGTGGTGTATTTCATCTGCTCCATGGCAAAACTGGAGGTAATGTTCGACAGCCCATCGGTACGGGTAATCAGCTTTTTGTAGAACCGGTCATACGCCGCAATATCCCCCACCACCACCCGCAGCATGTAATCCCAGTCCCCCGACATGCGGTAAAACTCCATCACTTCCTCGAACCCGGTCACAGTCGCGGCAAACTGCTCCAGCCAGGCGCTGTCATGGCGCTGGGTCTTGAGCTGGACGAATACTGTCAGCCCCAGCCCCAGCCGTTCGGGGTCCAGCAGGGCGACACGGCCGAGTATGTAGCCTTCTTCTTCCAGGCGCTTGACCCGCTTCCAGCACGGCGTGGTGGACAGGTTGACGGCCTCGGCCAGGTCTTTGAGCGAGAGCGAGGCATCGCGCTGAAGCAGGGTAAGAATGTGCTGGTCGAAACTGTCCATATCGCGCGCGGGCCGTGTAGAAAAATTTTTCACAGATTACCCCAAGGCCAGACGATTTGGGTTGTGCGATAGTTGCAGCCTTCACTCTGCCAATGGGCCTGACCATGTCCGACAAGCCGCGCAATTTCGCCACCCGTACCATTCACGCCGGCGAGCAGTTCAGCGTCGCCGAAAACGCCATTTTCCCGGCCATCGTCACCGCCAGCTCGTTCACCAAGCGCAGCCTGGACGACAAGCCGGAGTACTCCTACAGCCGGGTCGGCAACCCCACCCGGCATGCCTACGAAACCTGTGTCGCCGCCCTGGAAGAAGGCGTGGGCGCGGTGGCCTGTGCCTCGGGGGTGAATGCCACTGCGACGGTGCTGGAGCTGCTACCCAAGGATGCCCACGTGGTGGTGATGAACGGCGTGTACGGCGGCACCTTCCGCATTATGGAGGACTACCGCAGCCGCACTTCGGGCCTGACCACCACCTATGTCGACCTCAACGACCTTGAGGCTGTGGCCGCCGCCATCAAGCCGGAAACCCAGCTGATCTGGATCGAGTCGCCGACCAACCCGTTGCTGCACCTGGTCGACATCAAGGCCGTGTGCGACCTGGCCAAGGCGCGGGGTATTCTCACCTGCATCGACAACACCTTCTGCTCACCGTGGAACCAGCGCCCGATCACCCTGGGCGTAGACCTGGTGATGCACTCGGCCAGCAAGTACATTGGCGGCCATTCCGACCTGACCGGTGGCGTGGTGGTGGCGGCCAATGATGCGCTGCTGGCGCGCCTGCGCCGCATCAGCATGGCGATTGGCGCGGTGCAGGGGCCGTTCGACTGCTACCTCGCCCTGCGCGGCCTGAAAACCCTGGATGTGCGCATGGAACGCCAATGCAGCAACGCCCTGCAGGTGGCACGCTTCCTCGAAGGGCATGCGCAGATCGAGCAGGTGTATTACCCAGGCCTGGAAAGCCACCCCCAGCATGACCTGTGCAAACGCCAGATGCGCAGTGGCGGGGCGGTGGTGGCGATGAAGGTCAAGGGTGATCGGGCCGCGCTCAACCGCCTGGTGGAGGCGTTGCAGATTTTTGTGCTGGCTGACTCGCTGGGCGGGGTGGAGAGCATGATCAACCACTCGTGGACCATGTCGCACTGCTCGCTGAGCCCGGAGCAGAAAGGCGTGATGGGGATCAGCGAGAACCTGCTGCGGCTGTCGATGGGGATCGAGGATTACCGCGACCTGATTGAGGACCTGGATGGTGCACTGAAAGCGCTGGCTGCAGCGTAAGGGCTGCTGGCCTCTTCGCGGGCTCGCCCGCTCCCACAGGTACTCCACAGGTCTTGAGGGCTGTGACGACCCTGTGGGAGCGGGCGAGCCCGCGAAGAGGCCAGCAGGTTTGATGAATTTTTGTCAGGATTTCGGCGGATGGATGATCCGTTCGATCTTGTCCTTGATCAGCAACCGTTCCTTGCGCAGCCGGGTGACGGCGTCGTCGTTGGTACCGTTGCCTTCGGCGGCGACCACCTCCTTGTCCTTGGCGTTGTACTCCTTGTGCAGCGCGTGCAGCGTCTGGTCTTTGTCTATGAGCGCCTGGAATGCATCAGCGGTAACGTGCAGGTCAGCGAGCAGATCATGCGGAACTGGCATTTCTTCACCTCTGTCAGGGTTGTCGGTAAGGTCCTGACCTCTGAGGATAGCCGCGTTTGCGCAGGCTTGTGATAGCGGCCTGGCTGAATGGCAGCTGAATGGCTTTCACGTAATTGATAAACGACGAAGCTTCACGAAATTGTTACCGTCTTTTTCACAAAAAATTGATGACGCGCTTTCTAGAGTTCGCCCAACTTTCCCACGGTGCCATCCGGCCTGGGGGTTGATAATCACTCTTGATTGCGAACGCTGATGCTCAACTTCAAATCCCTGCGGACTGAATGGGTCACGCTGCTGGCCAGCCTTTACCTGCTGATTGGCTTGAACATGTTCCTGTGGGAGCACTTGCAAGAGGTGGTGCCCGCCGGCCTGTCGGGGCTGTGGCTGAGCCTGGCGTTTGCGGTGCTCATGTTGTTCGCCTTCAACCTCATCCTCACCTTGCTTGCCTTCCGTTATGTATTGAAGCCAGTACTTATCGTGTTGTTCATGAGTGGCGCGGGTGTGGCTTACTTCATGAACCAATACGGTGTACTTATTGATGCCGGTATGTTCCGCAACATGGCTGAGACCAATGTTGCAGAAGTGCGCGACCTGATGTCATTGAAGTTTGCCGCCTATATTCTGCTGCTGGGTGTATTGCCCTCGGTACTGTTGTGGAAGGCGCAGATCGCCTATCGCCCCTGGCACCGCGAGCTGCTGGGCAAATTGGTGGTCAGTGGGGCCTGTGTCGTGGCCCTGGGCTCGGTTGCGCTGGTCAATTACCAAGGTTTGTCGTCGCTGTTTCGCAACCACCACGAACTGCGCCTGATGCTGACACCGAGCAATATCGTCGGGGCCTCCATTGGGTATGTCAGCGAGCGTGTCGGTACTGCCTCGCGCCCGTTCCAGCATTATGGCGAAGATGCCAGGCGTGATGCCGCCTGGCAAAAGCATGAGCGCAAGTCGCTGACAGTGCTGGTGGTTGGTGAAAGTGCCCGGGCAGACCATTTTGGTGTGCTGGGCTATGACCGCGATACCACGCCGAACCTGGCCAAGGAACAGGGCCTGCTGGCGTTTTCCGACGTGCACTCGTGCGGTACGGAAACAGCAGTCTCGGTGCCGTGCATGTTCTCGGGCATGAAGCGCAAGGATTACGACGCCCGCGTGGCGAAGAACCGCGAAGGGCTGCTGGACATCCTTCAGCGTGCCGGCCTGGCCGTGCAATGGCGTGACAACCAGTCAGGCTGCAAGGGTACCTGCGACCGCGTGCAGTTCATCGATGTCAGCAACCTCAAAGACCCCCAGCTGTGCGCCAATGGCGAATGCCATGACCAGATCCTGCTGCAAGGCCTGGATGAGCTGATCGACAACCTCGACAAGGATACCGTGCTGGTGCTGCACCAGATGGGCAGCCACGGCCCGGAATACTTCAAGCGTTACCCCAGTGGCGGCGAGCGCTTCACCCCGGTGTGCCAGAGCAACGCGCTTAACCAGTGCAGCGAGCAGGAGATCATCAACGGCTACGACAACACCCTGGTCTATACCGACAAGGTGCTGGCGTCGCTGATCGACACCTTGCGCAGCAAGCAGGACAAGGTCGACACGGCCATGATCTACCTGTCCGACCATGGCGAGTCGCTGGGCGAGTACAACCTGTTCCTGCATGGCACGCCTTACGCCATCGCCCCTGAGCAGCAAAAGCATGTGCCGCTGCTGACCTGGTTCTCCGACAGCTACAAGGAAGACTTTGGCCTCGACACCGACTGCCTGGCCAAGCTCAGCGATGCCCCGCTGTCGCAGGACAACCTGTTCCATTCCATGCTCGGCCTGTTGCAGGTGCACACCGAGCTCTACCAGCAGTCGCTGGACATGTTCGCCAGCTGCCGGCCTTGGCTGGCGGCCAAGCGCTGAATGCATGGCTGTACCTCCCCCTGTAGGAGCAGCCTTGTGCTGCGAAGAGGCCGGTACAGCCAGCCCATTAGCAGAATGCCTGCACCGGCCCTTTCGCAGCACAAGGCTGCTCCTACAAAAAAAGGGCCGGTTTGCAGCGCCGTTTATCTACTCCAGGGATGGCGCAGGTTTCACCAGCAGTGCCCGCGCCGTATATACTGCGCGCCAATGTTAGTGGGAGAGCCTCGTGGCCATCGAAATTCACTGGATCCGTGACGACCAGAGCCTGGCCGAACACTGCCGCGACTGGCACCAACTGCCCTTCGTCGCCGTCGACACCGAATTCATGCGGGTCGACACCTTTTACCCGAAAGCCGGGCTGATTCAGATCGGTGACGGCCAGCGGGCCTTCCTGATCGACCCGCTGCTGATCGGCAACTGGCAACCCTTGGCCGACCTGCTGGAAGACAGCGGTGTGGTCAAGGTGCTGCACGCCTGCAGCGAAGACCTGGAAGTGCTGCTGCGCCTGACCGACAAGCTGCCGCAGCCGCTGTTCGACACCCAGCTGGCTGCCGGGTACCTGAACCTGGGCTTCTCCATGGGCTATTCGCGCCTGGTGCAAGAGGTGCTGGGTATCGAACTGCCCAAGGGCGAGACCCGCTCCGACTGGCTGCAGCGCCCGCTCTCGGAAACCCAGGTCAGCTACGCTGCCGAGGATGCCGTGCACCTGGCCGAGCTGTTCACCGCGCTGCGCCCGCGCTTGTCCGACGACAAGTACGCCTGGGTTCTGGAAGACGGTGCCGAGCTGGTGGCCGCCTTGCGCCGTGAAGTCGAGCCCGAAAGCCTGTACCGCGACGTCAAGCTGGCCTGGAAGCTGGCCCCCCAGCAACTGGCGGTGCTGCGCGAACTGTGCGCCTGGCGCGAGCGCGAAGCGCGCAACCGCGATGTGCCGCGTAACCGCATCCTCAAGGAGCACTCGCTGTGGCCCATGGCCAAGAGCCAGCCGAACAACCTGTCGGCGCTGGCCAAGATCGACGAGATGCACCCGCGCACCATTCGTCAGGACGGTGAGTTCCTCATCCAGCTGATCAAGCGCGCTGGCAGCCTGCCTGCCGAGCAATGGCCAGCGCCGGTGCCCGAACCGCTGCCGATCGAGGCCGCCGGCGTGCTCAAGCAGCTGCGTGCCATCGGCCAGGCCGAAGGCGAGCGCCTGGGCATTGCCCCCGAGCTGATGCTGCGCAAGAAAGCCCTGGAAGCGCTGCTCAAGAGCGGCTACCCCAATGGCCCTTATCAACTGCCCGATTCGCTGCGCGGCTGGCGCCGTGAGCGCATGGGCCAGGCCCTGCTGGACAACCTGGCAGGTGCCGGAGAGACCCGATGAAACGCATTTGCTCTATATACAAGAGCCCCCGCAAGAACGAAATGTACCTGTACGTGCTCAAGGCGGACGGCCTGGAGCGCGTGCCTGAAGGCCTGCTGCCGGCCTTCGGCACCCCCATCCACGCGTTTGACCTGGTGCTCAGCCCCGAGCGCAAGCTGGCGCGCGAGGACATCACCAAGGTGCTGGAAAACCTCGAAAACCAGGGCTACCACCTGCAGATGCCGCCGCTGGAAGATGAGTACATCGAGCACCTGCCCGAAGAGCTGCTGCGCCGTAACGACCCGGTCTGACCATGCGTGTACTGATTGCTGAGCATGACCATGCTCGATACGCCGGGCTTTTGCGTGAAGCAGCGCCTGAAGTGGAAATCCTCACCAGTGGTGACTCCGCCGAACTGGCGCAGCAGGCAGCGCAGTGCACGGTGTGGCTGGGCCAGCCGGACCTGCTGGCAAGCTTGCTGCGCCAGGGCCTCAAGCCGCAGTGGATGCAATCGACGTGGGCCGGTATCACGCCGTTGCTGGCCGACGGCCTGCCGCGTGACTATCGCCTGACCCGTGCGGTGGGCATTTTCGGCCAGGTGATGGCCGAGTACATGCTGACCTACATGCTTGGCCATGAGCGCGAGGTGCTGTCGCGCCTGGTCAGCCAGGTCGAGCGGCGCTGGGATGACCGCCCGGGGTGCACGCTGGAAGGGCGCAAGGTGCTGATTGTCGGCACCGGCGACATTGGCCAGCGTGTGGCCGAGTTCCTGCAACCGTTTGGTGTGGTGCTGTACGGTGTGGCCAGCACCGCCCGGGAACAGGCACCGTTCGTCGAGGTGGCGGCCCTGGCCGACTTGCCGCGCATGGTTGGCCAGGTCGACTACGTGATCAACCTGCTGCCGGACACCCCGGCTACCCATGACCTGTATGACGCGGCGCTGTTCAAGTGCTTCCTGCCCACGGCGTTGTTCATCAATGCCGGGCGTGGCGTGGCGGTGGTCGATGCCGACCTGGTCGAGGCGCTGAAGGAAGGCCATCTGGCCGGTGCGGTGATCGATGTCTGCCGGCAGGAACCGTTGCCCAGGCAGCACCCGTTCTGGACCGCGTGGGGGCTGTTGCTGACCGGGCACAGCTCGGCACCCACCTCGCCGACGGCGATGGTGAGGTTGTTTGTCGAGAACGTGCGGGCTTATGAAGCGGGGCAGGGGTTGCGTGGGGAAGTGGACTTCGCCCGGGGCTACTGATTGATGTTGCCTGTGCCGGCCTCTTCGCAGCACAAGGCTGCTCCTACAGGGCGATGGAGATCCTGTAGGAGCAGCCTTGTGCTGCGAAGAGGCCAGTAAGGCCTCTACAAGGCTTACAGGCTGAAATCACCCTCGGCAGCAAGCTCGCTCAACGGCTTGCGCGGGCTCGGCACTTCACGCGACTGCAGCGCTTCATCCAGGCTGGCCTTGTCACCCAGCTTGCCAATCGCCACCATGGCATGCAGCACGTAGCCTTCGGGAACCTTCAGTTCCTGACGCGCCAGGTCCTGGTCGAAACCGGCCATGCCATGAGTATGCCAGCCGCTGATGCTGGCCTGCAGGGCCAGGTGGCCCCAGGCGGAGCCGGTGTCGAAGGTGTGCCACAGCGCCGGTTTTTCTTCCGTGGCGCCCGGGGCGGCGAAGGTGGTCTTGGAAATGATCAGTACCAGCGCCGAGGCCTGTTGTGCCCAGCTGCGGTTGAACGGCACCAGCAGGTTCAGGTAGCGCTCCCAGCTTGGCGTGTCGCGGCGGGCATACAGGAAGCGCCAAGGCTGCGAGTTGTACGCCGACGGAGCCCAGCGTGCGGCTTCCAGGAAGCTCAGCAGGGTTTCTTCGCTGATCGGCTCGGCGGTGAAGGCGCGTGGCGACCAGCGGTTGATGAACTGTTCGTTGATGGCGTAATCGGCAATGCGGGGGGTGGCGCTCATGACAGCTCCTGCAAACGGACGGGAAAGCGGCACGCTACTGCGTCCCGTCGCGACTGACAAGCGGTCTGGCTTTGCCGAAGGCCAGGCTCTAGACTGGCGCCGCCGCGCGCCGTGGCCCCAAGATGAATGCAGGAAACCGTGTGATGATCGCTGAAAACGCGCCGTTCTGGCGGCGCAAGACCCTCGAACAACTCAGCCCGCAAGAGTGGGAGTCGCTGTGCGACGGCTGCGGCCTGTGCTGCCTGCAAAAGCTCGAGGACGAAGACGACAACAGCGTCTATTACACGCGTATCGCCTGCAAGTTGCTGGACATGGATACCTGCCAGTGCAGCGACTACCCCAACCGCTTCGCGCATGTACCGGACTGCATCCAGCTCACCCCGGGCAAGGCCGACCAGTTCACGTGGCTGCCAAGCACCTGCGGTTATCGCCTGGTCAGCGAGGGCAACGACCTGCCGGCCTGGCACCACCTTGTCTGTGGCGATCGCCAGCAGGTTCATGAACAGCGCATTTCCCAGGCGGGGCGTATGCTCAGGGAGCAGGATGTGCACGAAGACGACTGGGAAGACCACCTGATCTTCCGCGCCAGCTGACCGGCGCGGCCCGCTGCCACGGGGAAACAAGGAGTTTCTGTATGCGTTGCCAGCTGTTTTTGCTGTTGGGCCTGATGGCCAGTTCGCCAGTCTGGGCGAAAAAGGTCGACCTTGACTACCAGGTGCGCCTGTTGCCCGCCAGTGGCCAGGCTGAAGTCCGCCTCACCTTGGCTGATGGCAGCGCCGTGCGCAGCCTCGACTTCGACCTGGGCAAGGCGGGGGCCTTCAGCGGCTTCCAGGCCGACGGCCAATGGCGAATGCAGGGGCAGCGCGGCGTGTGGCAGCCGGCAGCCGGCAAGACCAGCCTCAGTTACCGCGTGCAGCTGGACCAGAAGCTCGCCAGCGGTGCCTATTCCTCGCGTGTTACCCCGCACTGGGCGCTGTTCCTCGGCGACCAGCTGGTACCGCCTGCGCGGCTTGACCAGCAAGATGGCACCGAGCTGGTGGCGCGCCTGGCGTTCGACCTGCCCGATGGCTGGAAGAGTATCGAGACCTCCTGGCCACGCATTGGCAAGGACAAGTTCCGCATCGACAACGTTTCGCGCCTGTTCGACCGCCCGACTGGCTGGATGCTGGCCGGCGACCTGGGCAGCCGCCGTGCCCGCCTGGGCGATACCGAGGTCACCGTGGCCGCGCCGGTGGGGCAGGGCATGCGGCGCATGGACAGCCTGACCTTGCTGACCTACGTCTGGCCGCAGTTGCAGGCGGTATTCCCGCGCAACCCGCCCAAGCTGCTGCTGGTCGGTGCGCGTGACGGCATGTGGCGTGGGGCAATGGCAGCGCAGGGTTCGCTGTACCTGCACAGCGCCCGCCCGATGATCAGCGAGAACGGCAGCAGCCCGTTGCTGCGCGAAGTGGTGCAGCTGTTTGCGCAGATCCGTGGGCGCGACGGCAATGACTGGCTGGTGGAGAGCCTGACCGACTACTACGCCAGCGAATTGCTGCGCCGTTCGGGCGGGGTAAGCGATGACCGCTACCAAGCCTGGCAGGCACGCCTGAGCAAGCAGGGCGCCAAGGTCACCCGGCTCAAAGGCGAACGCGCCAGCCCCGCTCAGGTGGCCCGCGGGGTAATCCTGCTACAGGCACTGGACAAGGAAATCCGCATTCATACCCAGGCCAAGCGTTCGCTGGACGACGTGGTGCGCGGGCTGATGCGGCTGCCCAGCGTAAGCACCGAAGAGTTCGTGCAAATCAGCGAGAACGTGCTGGGCCGCAAGTCCGAGGTACTACAGAGCAAGGCGTTGCGCTAAGTTCGCGTGTACGAAGCGGTGCGCAATGCCTGTAGGAGCGGCCTTGTGTCGCGAAAGGGCTGCGAAGCAGCCCCGGCGATATTTGCAACTAATCTGAGATTTTTGGGGGCGCTTCGCACCCCTTTCGCGACACAAGGCCGCTCCTACAAGGGCTGTGCATGCCTTTGAGAGCGGGCAGGTGCCTTGATCAACTGTCAGCCAATGGATCCTTACCGGTCACCGTCACTCCCTGCGTTGCCGCCTTGGCACTGGCCTTCAACGCCTCCAGCTCCGCCGCGCTGCGTTCAATATCCGAACGCGTGCGGTGGTACTCCTGCCGATGCTTCTGCCACCAGGCCTTGGTCGAGCAATGCCCGCTGACCCCGCGTGCCAATGCAATACCGCCCACTACCATCTGCAGCAAGCCGACCAGGCCGCCATGGCGCAGCCCCTTGCTGAGCATCAGCGCCCCGCCGGCCAGCGAACTGACCCGTTCCAGACCATGGACATTGTGCTGCGAAGACGCAGCAGAGTGGATATCGAGCATGGCAAGACCTCCGTGTGAAATGTAAGCAGCTGACCTGCAGGGTGTCGCCAGCGTTCATTCGGGTCGCCCAGCGGCGCCAAAAGTGCTCGCTGTGTCGCATTTGGCCAACTACCTGTCTGGTTTGGCAATGCACCCCCAAGGGTGTTTAATCACACCCTGGGAACCGCTGTAACCCTTGTAAACAAAGGGCTAGGCAGTTTCCACCGTTCATCGAGAATACTGTAGACACATTGTCTAACAGTGCCCTATAGTCGTTATACAAATAGTAGACACAGCGCTATGACAATAAAGAAGGCCGCCATGAAAGCCACCGTCCAACCACTCGCTGCAGAAGTGCCGCAGGACCGCAAAGCCGTCCTCGCCGAAGCACTGCGCCGCCGGATCATGAGCATGGAACTGGCCCCGGGCGCCGTGGTGGACGAACTGGCCCTGTGCGAGGAGTTCGGCCTTTCGCGCCCTCCAGTGCGCGAGCTACTGCGCCAGATTGCCGCTGAAGGCTACATCGAGCTGGAAGCCAACCGCGCGCCACGCGTCGCCGCCATGAGCCACGAGTCGCTGCACAGCTTCTACGTTGCGGCGCCGCTTATCTACGTGGCCACTACCCAGCTGGCCGCCACTTACGCCAGCGCTGAAGAAATCGAAGTGCTCAAGGCTATCCAGGCCCAGTTCCGTCAGGCCATCGAAGAACGCGACGTTGAAAACCGCGTGCTCTACAACGACGCCTTCCACCTGGAAATCGGCAAGATGGCGCACAACGACTACCTGATGCCGAGCCTGCGTCGCCTGCTGATCGATCACACCCGATTGGGCAAGATCTTCTATCGCCATCCCACTACCGATGACATGCAGCGCGACCTCGAAATCGCCTGCGAGCAGCACGAGCAGATGATTCAGGCCATCGAGCGCCGCGACCCGCAAGCGGCTGGCCAGCTGGTGCGCGATCACTTCGAACTGTCGCGCCGCCGCATGGCCGAGTACGCCGCGCCGCAAGGGCTGGATGTACCGATTCAGATATGAACTACCAAGGTCAGGCCACCGGCGTTGACCACCCGTCGACAACAAGATCCAGGTTAGTAAGATGACAAGAATAAGTTCGTTACCTGCCGATGATGCCACCTGTGGCTGGTACCACCTGAGCAAACCACGTACGCCACGGCCGACCCACAGTGGGCAAAGCCAGGCGCGCTGGGTGGTGGTCGGCGCAGGCTTCACCGGGCTGGCGGCCGCTCGGCAGCTGGCAACGAACTTTCCGCATGACGAGATCGTGCTGGTCGAAGCCCAGGAGGTTGGCTTTGGCACTTCCGGGCGCAATGCCGGCTTTGCCATCGACCTGCCGCACGATATCGGCGCCGAGGACTACATTGGTGACATCGACATCGCCAAGACGATCCTCAAGCTCAACCTAGGTGGGCAGCAATGCCTCAAGGACCTGGTCGAGCGCTACGACATCGATTGCCAGTTCCGCCCTTGCGGCAAATACCAGGCGGCCATCGAAGACCGCGGCATTGCCGTGCTGGATGCCTACCGCCGCGGCCTGGACAAACTGGGTCAACCCTACGAAGTGATCGAGGGCCGCGACCTGCCCGATCATATCGGCACTGACTTCTACCGCAAGGGCCTGTTCACGCCCGGCACCGCCTTGCTGCAACCCTCGGCATTGGTCAAAGGTTTGGCCGATAGCCTGCCCCCCAACGTCTCGCTGTACGAACACACACCGATTACCAACGTCGAGTACGGCGACAAGGTGGTGCTGCGCCACGCCAAGGGTTCGATCACCGCCGACAAGCTGGTGCTCACCACCAACGCCTTCGGCATGAGCTTCGGTTTCCTCAAGGGGCGCATGCTGCCGGTGTTTACCTACGCCAGCATCACCCGCCAGCTGACCGAGGAAGAACAGGCGCGCCTGGGCGGCAAACCCTACTGGGGCGTGATCCCGGCCGACCCGTTCGGCACCACCCTGCGCCGCACCGTCGACAACCGCCTGCTGATCCGCAACAGCTTCAGCTACAACCCCGACGGCCGTAGCAACCGTAAATATCTGGAACGCTTTGTTCAGCGCCACCGCGAATCGTTCGCCCGGCGTTTTCCGATGTTGCCTGGGGTGAACTTTGAATATACCTGGGGCGGTGCGCTGGCACTGTCGCGTAACCACATGGGCTTCTTCGGCAAGTTGGCGCCGAATGTCGTCGGCGCACTGTGTTGTAACGGCCTGGGCGTTACCCGTGGCACGGCCACCGGCAAGTTGCTGGCCGACTGGCTGGCCGGTGACAAGAACGAACTGATCGAGTTTTTACTCAATGCCCCAGGGCCTTGTGTAAACCCGCCCAAGCCTTTGGTTTCCCTGGGCTTGAACGCAAACCTGATGTGGGGGCAGTTCCGCGCCGGCAGAGAAAGCTGATCGTTATATGAGTTAGACCATAAAGCATTTTACGTCGGCGTCAGTTGGCCGGCACGGGCGCGGCTTGCCCGAAATTGATGATCGAGATGCGTCGTCCGAACACCCGGGGCTGAAGACGGTTTTCAGTTTCGCGGACACGCTCGCCTTGAAAATGTGCATATAGCAGACGGGGTAGGAATAACAATGACAAATCCGAATGTTTCGATTGAAGATGTACCGATCAACAACTTCCACCAATTGCTGACCCTGCGTTCCGGCGGCGGTTCGTTCGTCGATGGCTATGTACTGAGCATTATCGGCGTGGCCATGGTGCAGATGTCTGCAGGCCTGAGCCTGAACAGTTTCTGGCAGGGCATGATCGCCGCTTCGGCGCTGATCGGTATTTTCTTCGGTGGCTTTTTCGGCGGTTGGCTGACCGACCGCTTTGGCCGCAAACGGGTGTTCTTCGTTGGCCCGACCCTGTTCATCCTGGCCTCGGTGGCGCAGTTCTGGGTGGAATCGGCGCTAGCCTTGTTCCTGCTGAGGTTCGCCATCGGCATCGCCGTAGGTATCGAATACCCGGTTGCAACGTCGCTGCTGGTGGAGTTCCTGCCCAGGAAGAACCGAGGCCCGCGCCTGGCAACCCTGACGGTATTGTGGTTTGCCGGCGCCGCCACCGCCTACCTGGCCGGTGAGGCAATCTTGCGCCAGGGTGGCGACGACGCCTGGCGCCTGGTGCTGGCCAGTGCTGCCGTTATTGGTGCGCTGCTGTTCGCCATCCGCCTGGGTACCCCGGAATCGCCACGCTGGCTGATCAGCAAAGGCCGCTTGGCCGAGGCCGAGCAGGTGATCAAGCGCGTCTACGGCAACGGTTTTTCGCTGAAGAACCTGCCGGAAGAGCCCAAGACCCGCAAGCTGTCGTTCCTCAGCCTGCTGCACTCTGGCTACGGCAAACGCATGCTGTTCGTCACCATGTTCTGGACCTGCTCGGTGATCCCGGTGTTCGCCGTGTACGCATTTGCCCCGAAAGTGCTGGGTGCGTTGAACCTGAAAGGTGACTGGGCATCGATCGGTTCCATCGCCATCACTTTCCTGTTCGTGGTGGGCTGCATCGTGGGCACCCGCCTGCTCAACACCCTCGGTCGGCGCACCACGCTGCTGCACAGCTTCTTCTGGTCGGGGCTGGCACTGCTGGGCCTGGGTGCCTTCAGCAATGGCAACGAGATGCTCATCCTGGTGCTGTTCGGTGCCTATGCCTTGTTCATCGGTGGCGCCCAGGTGCTGCAACTGGTGTACCCCAACGAACTGTTCCCTACCGAAATCCGTGCCGGCGCCGTGGGCGTTGGCACCTCCATGTCGCGGGTCGGTGCGGCAGTTGGCACCTGGCTGGTGCCCATCGCCCTCGACAGCTATGGCATCGGCGCCACCATGTATGCCGCTGCTGCCGTGACCTTTGTCGGCCTGGCCTTCTCGGTCGCCCTGGCCCCGGAAACCCGTTCGCTGAACCTGCAACAAGCGGCTTCGTTGAGCTGAAACCTTACAACCCGCCGCTGCGTGGTTGCGCGGCGGTATTTACAACACTGAGCAACGCACTGGAGAACCTACCGTGAAATTCGAAGGCATCTACACCCCGGCAATCACTCCGCTGGCCGCGGACGGCTCGATCGACAAGGCGGCGTTCGCCGAGGTCCTCGAATACCTGGTCGAGTCGAAAATCCACGGCGTCATCATTGGGGGCTCCACCGGCGAGTACTACGCCCACACCACCCAGGAGCGCATCGAGCTGGCCGCCCAGGCCAAGGACGTGCTCAACGGCCGCCTGCCGTTGATCGTCGGCACCGGTGGCATTCGCACCGAAGACGCCGTGGCTTTCGCCCAGCACGCCAAGGAAATCAAGGCTGACGCGCTGCTGGTCGGCACCCCGCCGTACGCGCTGCCGACCCAACAGGAAATCGCCTTGCACGTCAAAGCAGTCGACGCCGCTGCCGACCTGCCGATCATGCTTTACAACTACCCGGGCCGCATGAGCGTAAGCATGGGCGAAGCGTTCTTCGATGCCGTGGCTGATGTGAAGAACATTGTCGCCATCAAGGAAAGCTCCGGCGACATGGCCCAACTGCACCGCCTGGCCATCCATCGCCCGAACATCCAGCTGTCGTGCGGCTGGGACGACCAGGCCCTGGAGTTCTTCGCCTGGGGCGCCCAGAGCTGGGTCTGCGCCGGCTCCAACTTCATTCCGCGTGAGCACGTGGCCCTGTACGAGGCCTGCGTGATCGAAAAGGACTTTGCCAAAGGCCGCAAGATCATGGCCGCCATGATGCCGCTGATGGACTTCCTGGAAGGTGGCAAGTTCGTCCAGGCCATCAAGAACGGCGTGGCGCTGAACGGCCTGAAGACCGGCGGCGTGCGCAAGCCGCTGTACGACCTGGACGATGCCGAGAAGCAGGAACTCAAGCGCGTGGTCACCGAACTGAAAGCCACCATCGCCCTGATCAAATAAGGAGGCTGGCACAATGGCTGAATTGCTGAACAAGGAACAATACGCGGCCATCGCCGCCGAACTGCAACTGCGTACCCAGGCGTTCATCGACGGTGAATTCCGCGATGCCATCTCCGGCCGCATCTTCGTCACCACCAACCCGGCCACCGGCAAGCAACTGGCCGAAGTCGCCGCCTGCGACGTCAACGACGTGAACGTGGCCGTGGCGGCTGCCAAGCGTGTGTTCGAAGAGGGCACCTGGTCGAAGATGCAGCCGAACGACCGCAAGCATGTGCTGCAGAAGTTCGCCCAGCTGCTGGAAGACAACGCCCACGAACTGGCGGTGCTGGAAGCGCTGGACAGCGGCAAGCCGGTCAGCGAGTGCCAGACCGTCGACGTGCCGGAAACCATCCACACCATTCGCTGGCACGCCGAGCTGATCGACAAGATCTACGACGCCACTGCACCGACCGGCAATGCTGCCGTGACCATGGTGGTGCGTGAAGCCATCGGTGTGGTCGGCCTGGTGCTGCCGTGGAACTTCCCGCTGCTGATGCTGGCCTGGAAGATCGCCCCTTCGCTGGCCGCCGGTTGCTCGATCGTGGTCAAACCCGCCAAGGAAACCACGCTCAGCGCCCTGCGCGTGGCCGAGCTGGCCCATGAGGCGGGCATTCCTGCTGGCGTGTTCAACCTGGTGCCAGGCGGTGGCCGTGAAGTGGGTGAGGCCATTGGCCGCCACATGGACATCCCGATGGTCAGCTTCACCGGCTCCACCGACACTGGCCGCCTGTTCCTGAAATACGCTGCCGAGTCCAACCTCAAGCGCATCGTCCTGGAACTGGGTGGCAAGAACCCGGCCGTGGTCATGAACGACTGCGAAGACCTGGACGAAGTGGCTCAGTTCGTGACCGCCGGCGCGTTCTGGAACATGGGCGAGAACTGCTCTGCTTCTTCACGCCTGATCGTGCACAAGGATGTCAAAGACGAGCTGCTCGGCTTGATGGCCAAGCACCTGAAGGACTGGAAACTGGGCGACCCGATGGACCCGGACAATCGCCTCGGCGCCATGGTCAGCAAGTCGCACTTCGAGAAGGTGAAGTCGTACCTGGAGTACGCCGCCGAGCATAAGCTCAGTATCGTCCAGGGTGGCGAGACCGAGGAGGGCGTGTTCGTGCAGCCGACCATCGTCGACAACGTAGGCCGCGACAACAAGCTGTTCGTGGAAGAAATCTTTGGCCCGGTGCTGAGCGTGACCAGCTTCGAGACCATCGATGAAGCCATCGAGCTGGCCAACGACACCATCTACGGCCTGGCGGCTTCGGCGTACACCGGCAGCCTGCGCAATGCGTTGCGCCTCTCGCGTGAAATCCGCGCGGGCGTGGTTACGGTCAACTGCTTCGGCGAAGGTGACGTGACCACGCCGTTCGGTGGTTACAAAGAGTCCGGCTTTGGTGGGCGCGACAAGTCCATCTGGGCACATGACCAGTACACGGAGCTGAAGACCATCTGGATCAACGCTGCGTGATCTGAGCCAGAGCGGTGCTGTTCTGACGGCGCTCAGCACCTGGCCGCCCTGTGCTGGCAGGGCTGGCCCTTTCGCAGCACAAGGCTGCTCCTACCGGGCTCACACTGCCCGCTGTTGTAGGAGCAGCCTTGCGCTGCGAAGAGGCCGGTCCCGCTGTCGCAGTGGCGGCCTTTTTATTTGAACTTGGGCCCCGAGCGGGTATTCAGCCCTTTGGCCAAGCGGTCATACAGCACCACATTCACCGTCGCCGCCAGGTTCATGCAACCCTCGGTGGGGATGTAGATGGTCTCTTCGCACCACGCCCGCACCTCGGGGCTGAGGCTGCCGTCTTCCGGCCCAAAGATATAGATGGCCCGGTCCGGGTGGGTATAGTCCGGCAGGGGTCGCGCACCTTCCACCAGCTCCACCGCCACCGGCGTACAGCCCAGCGGGATGATGCGCTGCAGGTCATCGATGCCGATCAGCGGAATGTCGTAGTGCACGCGCTTGGTGTCGGTGACGAAGTCACGCGCGCGTTCGTAGCGTTTGCCGGTGTAGAACACCGAATTGACGCCATAGCAGCCCGCAGCGCGCATCACCGAACCGACATTTTCTGCCGACTTGGGGTTGAACAGGCCGATGCAGCTGTATCGTTTGTTTGCCACGTACCGGGGCCCTTCGCGAAAAAAGCGCGATTATACGGGCTGCCCGGTAACAGCGGGGGCCGAATCGATGGTCAGTCTTTCTTCAACATGCCCGCCAGTGCGGCGAACGGGTTGTGGGTGGCCTTGGCGATGCTTGGCGTGCTGGTGGAGCCTTCGCTGAAGTACTGCTGGTCGGTGTAGCGCGAGTGCTCGTTGTCGTGGCAGTACAGGCATAGCAGTTCCCAGTTGGAGCCGTCCTGCGGGTTGTTGTCGTGGTTGTGGTCACGGTGGTGCACGGTCAGCTCGCTCAGGCGCTTGCCGGCGAATTCGCGGGCGCAGCGGCCGCACACGTGCGGGTACATTCTCAGGGCCTTGTCGCGGTAGCCCATTTCCTTGTCACGCTTGGCATCGGCCAGGATGCGGTCGAGGCGCGCGGTGGCGGCGGCGGAAGAGGTGGAGCTCATGGTGTTTCCTTTGTTCTGATCAGGCAAATGACGGTTATGGCATTGAGTCTAGCGCGCTTGCAGGGCAGGCGGACAGGCGAAAGCGGTGATTTAGGCGTAGCCTGTAAGCAGGTTCCCGACAGGAGGTTGCTGATGTTTCATGCGATCCTGACCGTGTTGTTGATGGCTGGCCTGCCCATGGCCGAGGCTGCCAGCACGCCACCCCGTCTCACTACGCCCGTGCCTGGTGCACCGGGTACGCCTACGCCCACGCCATACCCGCAGATAACCCCGAGTACACCGCCCAAGGCCTACGACAGCCAGCCGGGGGCGCCTTTGTTGCCGCCGATGCCAGTGCCGGGGCCGCCCAAGGAACAGCCATTGCCGGGGTTGCGTCAAGACCCGCCGAGGCCGGCGGTTGAGGATGATTGAATACGGTGCGCCTGCTCTGGCCGCTGTGGGAGGAACGCATGTGCGCAAGATCCACCGCGGTCCCTGTGGGAGCGGGTTCACCCGCGAACACGGGCGAAGCCCGTGCCAACCACCGCGGTGCCTTCTTCGCGGGTAAACCCGCTCCCACAGGGGCCGCGCGGGTGCTCGAATTTTATGCCACACCCAGCGCGCCAAACACGAACGCATACTCCAGGGCCACATCCTTCAACCCCTGGTACCGCCCGCTCATCCCGCCGTGCCCAGCCCCCATCTCGGTCTTGAGCAGCAGCAGGTTGTTGTCGGTCTTGCGCGTGCGCAAGCGCGCCACCCACTTGGCTGCTTCCCAGTACTGCACGCGGCTGTCGTTGTAGCCCGCTACCACCAGCATCGCCGGGTAGGCCTGCGCTTTTACATTCTCGTACGGCGCATAAGCCTTGATCCGTTCATAAACCTGCGGCTCCTCAGGGTTGCCCCATTCGTCGTACTCGGTCACGGTCAGCGGCAGCTCGGGGTCGAGCATGGTGTTTAGCACGTCGACGAACGGCACTTCGGCAATCGCACAGCGGAACAGCTCGGGGCGCAGGTTGAGCACTGCGCCTATCAACAGGCCGCCGGCGCTGCCGCCGCTGATGGCCAGCCGCTCGGCCGTCGTCACGCCTTCGGCGATCAGGTGCTCGGCGCAGGCGATGAAGTCGCTGAAGGTGTTGGGCTTGTGCTCCTGCTTGCCGGCGCGGTACCAGGCCTCGCCCAGTTCGCCGCCGCCGCGCACATGGGCGATGGCAAAGGCCACGCCGCGTTCCAGCAGGCTGAGGCGGGCATGGGAGAACCACGGGTCGAGGCTTTCGCCATAGGCGCCGTAACCGTACAGGTACAGCGGCACGGCTTTGCCCAGGTCCTGGCGGCGACGCACCAGGCTGATCGGCACCTGGGTGCCATCCGCTGCGGTGGCCCACAGGCGCTCGCTGACATAGTCGTCGGCATCGAACGCACCCAGCACCGGGGTTTGCTTGAGCACGGCCTGGGCGCCGCTGGCCAGCACCAGCTGGCGCACTTGGGCTGGGCGGTTGAGCGCTTCGTAGCGCAGGCGTATGCGCGTACTGGCGAACTCCAGGCTGTCCTGCACGTACAGGCTGTAGGCAGCGTCGGGGAGTTCCACGCGGTAGGCCGGCAGGCCTTGCGGGCGTACTTCGATGATCGGCAGGCCGCCTTCGCGCAGGCTCAGGGTCAGGGCGCCTTCATTCAGGCTGAGGCCTTCGAGCATGATTGCATCACGGTGTGCCACCAGCACCTGCCATTGTTCACGGCTGGGCACCGGTGTGACCGGGGCGTGGTACAGGGCAAAGTTGATGCCGTCCTGGTTGGTGCGGATGAACCAGCGCCACTCGCCATCGAGCTGGCCATGGTCGGGGAAATACTCATGGCCTTCGACCCGCGGCGCCAGGCAGGTGAACGGCGCCTGCGGCGTTTCGGCATCCAGCACCCAGGCCTCGCTGGTGGTCTTGCTGTTCAGCAGCAGCACCAGCTGGCGCTCGGAACTGGTGCGGTAGCAGTGCAGGAAGAAGCGCCCGTCGGCTTCTTCGAACACGGTCTGCGCATCGTCGCAGCCCAGCGTGTGGCGGCGCAGGCGCCAAGGCCGGTGGGTGTCGTCCAGTTCGGCGAAGAACAGCGTCTGGCTGTCGTTGGCCCAGGTCAGGCTGCCATCGCAGTCGTCGAAGGGCAGGGCGGTGATGCTGCCAGTGGCCAGGTCCTTGACGTACAGGGTGTAGATTTCATCCCCGCTGGTATCGAGGCTGTAGGCCAGCAGGCGGTGGTCGGGGCTGATGTTGAATGCCCCCAGCGACAGGAAGCCGCCATTGGCCAGGGCGTTGGGGTCGAGCAGCAGTTGCTCCTGGCTTTCATCCACGGTGTTCGAGTCGTCGGCCGGGCGCGGGCAGCGGTAGTGGCGTGGGTATTCGTCGCCTGCTGTGGTGCGGGTGTAGTACAGGTAGGGGCCCCAGGGGGCCGGCAGCGACAGGTCGGTTTCCAGGATGCGGCCCTTGATCTCTTCGAACAATTGCTCGCGCAACGGCGCCTGGTCGGCCAGGCAGGCTTCCTGGTAGGCGTTTTCGGCTTGCAGGTAGGCGAGTACCTCGGGGGTGTCGCGCTGCTGCAGCCAAGCGTACGGGTCGGCGGCGTTGTCGGCGTGGGCGATGGGCGGTTGGGGCTTGGTTTGCATGGATGATCTCTTGATTGGGGTCGCCTGTGCGGGCCTCTTCGCGGGTGAACCCGCTCCCACAGGGATAGCGCAGTACCTGTGGGAGCGGGTTCACCCGCGAAGAGGCCCGCACAGGCAAACGCTGTCTGCGCCCGGAAAAGTGTTTATCATAGGCATCTCTTTGCCTGGCTTGCACGAACACCATGACCGAGAACGACTACACCTTCGCCTGGGGCCTGTACGCCGTGGCCGCCTTGGGCTGCCTGCTGGTGGCCTTCAAGCTCACCGGCTGGATGTGGCGCTGGTTGCGCGAACCCCTGCGGGTGGTGCTGGCAGTGCTGCTGCTGACCCCGACCGTGGTCGATCCGGTCAAGGACAGCTTCGCCCCGGCCATCGCCATCACCGCCCTGGACCTCGCCTTCAAGGTGGGCAACAACGCCTGGCGTGCGGTGTCCGACTTCGCCATGTACGGCATGATTGCCTTCGGCCTGTATTTCCTCTTCGTGCTGGTGCGCTGGCCGCTGGAAAAACGCGCCCGCGAGCGCCGTGCGCAAGCCGAGGCAGCCGCCAAACGCCAGGTGGACGAAGATGACCAGCTCCCCGGGCAAGCCCCGTTGGCCGCCGAGCGCGGCGACCGTTACCGCGATGATCCACGGCCTGCCGCCCCGCGCGGTAATGGCCGGGTCGAGCCCCGTCTGTAAACGGAGGAGACACGCCTGTGTGCGAACTGCTGGGCATGAGTGCCAACGTCCCCACCGACATCGTTTTCAGCTTCACCGGCCTGATGCAGCGCGGTGGCCGTACCGGCCCGCACCGTGATGGCTGGGGTATCGGTTTCTACGAAGGCCGTGGTCTGCGCCTGTTCCAGGACCCGGCCGCGAGCAGCGAGTCGGAAGTGGCCAACCTGGTGCAGCGTTATCCGATCAAGAGCGAAGTGGTGATCGGCCATATCCGCCAGGCCAACGTCGGCAAGGTCTGCCTGTCCAACACCCACCCGTTCGTGCGGGAAATGTGGGGCCGCAACTGGTGCTTCGCGCACAACGGGCAACTGGGCGACTTCAAGGGCCTGGCCAGCTTCTACCGGCCGGTGGGCGACACCGACAGCGAAGCGGCGTTCTGCGACCTGCTCAACCGCATCCGCAGTGCCTTCCCCGAGCCGGTGCCGGTGGAACAGCTGCTACCGGTGCTGGTCGAAGCCTGTGCCGGCTACCGTGGCCTGGGCGTGTTCAACTGCATGCTCAGCGACGGCGACTGGCTGTTCTGCTTCTGCTCGACCAAGCTGGTGCACATTACTCGCCGTGCGCCGTTTGGTGCCGCGCGGTTGAAGGATGTCGACCTGATCGTCGATTTTCATACCGAAACCACACCCAACGACGTGGTCACGGTGATTGCCACCGAGGCCCTGACCGAGAACGAGACCTGGCACCGTTACGAGCCGGGTCAATGGGCCCTGTGGCGGCACGGCGAGTGCGTGGCGCACGGCCAGAGCTAAGGACGCTGCATGTTCAGAAGTTACCTGCGGTTGCTGCTGTTCACCTTCGGCCTGCTGGCCGGTATCCAGGTCCCGGGGCTGGTCAAGGACTATAGCCAGCGGGTGGAGGCGCACCTGTTCGAATCGCGCGAGGCGCTTGATGGGTTCCGGCAAACGGCCGAGCGCTTCTTCAACGGCGACTTGCAGGCGTTGCTGCAGCATTACCGCAGCAGTGACGATCCGGTGTTCAACAGTGATGCCAACAGCATCGAAAGCCTGATGATCCGCAACGAACTCCTGGAAAACGAATGGCAGGCGTTGCAAGGACCGTGGGCCCAGCGTACCTGGCATGTGCTGGTGCAGGCCGACCCGCAGCTGCGCGAAGAAACCCTCAATGGCTACAGCTACCAGATTCTGCTGGTGCCCGAGGCGATTGGCTGGGGTGTTGGCGCAGGGTTTGTACTGGCCTTTGTGGTCGAAAGCCTGTTGTTGGGGCTTGGCTGGGTGATCCTGGGCGGGCGGCGCAGGGCGGTGAAAGAAAGCTGGCGCTGACGCCTTACTAAATCAGTTTGTACGCAGCGCAGTCGCTGTAGGAGCGGCCTTGTGTCGCGAAAGGGCTGCGCAGCAGCCCCAGCAATTTGTGCATCGCTGCTGAATCCCTGGGGCTGCTGTGCAGCCCTTTCGCGACACAAGGCCGCTCCTACAGGGACCGATTCAGCCTGTGAGAAGTGTGGCGGTTGAAATCGGTCAGACCAGTACTATCCGCTGCCCACCCACATCCCGGGCATACCGCTCCAGCACCTGCCGGCAAACACCAACCACCTCGTCCACCAACGCCACCCCGGTCTGCCACGCCACCACCAACTCCAGGCTCGGCGGCGGTTGCAGCCCCTCCAGCAACACCAGTTCGCCCCGGCCCAGTTCAGCATCCACTAGCGCCGGCGGCAACGCACCAATGCCAAAGCCGTCGCGCAACAGCCGGGTAATTGCCGCTACCGAGTTAACGCAGTTCAACCGCGGCGCCTCTGCCCCCGCCGCTTGCAGCAGGCTCAGCACCTCCTGGTGCGGCCGTGAATTTTTCGAGAAGGTGATGATGCGCTCGCGCCCAAGCTCGGCCAGCGACGCATAGTCCCGGTGCTGGTGCGAGCCGGCAGCGACTACCCAGCCCATCGGGTAGCGCGCCAGGTCCAGGCTGCGGATCGACTGCTCGCGCAGCAGGTCGGTCTGCAAAATCACGTCGAGAAAGCCCTTCTGCAACTGCTCGCGCAGGTTCAACGCGGTGTCGGCCACCAGTTCGATTTCCACCTGCGGGTAACGCTCGGTCAGCTCCGCCACCAGCGCGCTCATCCAGGTGTGGATCACCGTGTCCATCACCCCGATGCGAATGCGCCCGACCTTGGCCCGGTCGCTGTCCAGCGACTGCTTCATGGCCTTGGCCGTTTCCAGCATGCGTTCGGCGTACTCCAGTACCTTGCCGCCTTCCGGGGTCAGGCTTACCCCACGTGAGTCGCGCAGCAACAGCTTCACACCTAGGTCTGCCTCCAGCGCGGCAATGCGGCTGGACACGGAAGCTTGGGTGGTGAACAGCTTTTCTGCCGTCAGGCGGAAACTTTTCAGCCGGGCGACCCAGACGAAGGTTTCGAGGAAGCGAAGGTTCATGATCAGTTTTTCTTGTTCCAGACCGGCGGTTTTTATCGTTGGACTCAAATGTCGCGGCCTCTGAACAATGGCAACCAGGCCGCGACGCTTTATGTCGCCCATAAAACAATACCAACAAGCCGAGGCATCCATGAACCCCACCGGCGTGCAGCAGCAGGTCAGTTCCCCACCTTCGTCCGGGCCTTTCGCCTGGTACCGCGACATCGACAAACAGCAACGGCGCACCTTCTGGAGCTGCAAGATCGGCTATGGCCTGGACGGCATGGACACGCAGATGCTCAGTTTTGTCATCCCCACGCTGATCATGCTGTGGGGCATCACCACCACCGAAGCCGGGTTGATCCATACCAGCACGCTGATCGCCTCGGCCGTGGGCGGCTGGATCGCCGGTATCCTTTCCGACCGCATCGGCCGGGTGCGCACCCTGCAATTGACGGTGCTGTGGTTCGCCTTCTTCACTTTCCTGTGCGGCTTTGCCCAGAACTACGAACAGTTGCTGATCGCCCGGACCCTCATGGGCTTTGGCTTCGGTGGTGAATGGACCGCTGGCGCGGTGCTGATCGGCGAGGTGATCCGTGCCCAGGACCGTGGCAAGGCGGTGGGCATGGTGCAGTCCGGCTGGGCCATCGGCTGGGGCCTCACGGCGATTCTGTACGCGCTGCTGTTCTCGTGGCTGCCGCCAGAACAGGCCTGGCGCGCGCTGTTCCTGCTGGGGCTGGTACCGGCGTTGTTCGTGATCTTCGTGCGCCGTCTGGTCAAGGACCCGGAGGTGTACCGCGAGGCCAAGGCGGTGGAAAGCGCCGAGGCACCTTCGCACTTCTACGAAATCTTCGCCCCGGGCATGCTCTGGACCACCGTTCGGGCGTCGCTGCTGACTACTGGTGCACTGGGTGGCTACTACGCCATCACCTCGTGGCTGCCGACCTTCCTCAAGAACGAGCGCGGCCTGAGCGTGCTGGGTACCGGTGGCTACCTGGCCATGGTGATTGTCGGCTCGTACGTGGGCTATGTGGTCAGCGCGTACCTGTCCGATCTGCTGGGGCGCAAGAAGAACTTCATCCTGTTTGCCGTCGGCTCGTTCATCATCGTGCTGTTGTACACGCAGATGCCGGTCAGCGATGGCGTGATGCTGTGGCTGGGCTTCCCGCTGGGCTTCTTCGCTTCGGGCATCTTCAGCGGCATGGGGGCGTTTTTGACCGAACTGTTCCCTACGCGCATTCGCGGTTCGGGGCAGGGCTTTTGCTACAACATTGGCAAGGTCATTGCGGCGTTGTTCCCGTTGCTGATCGGCATGCTCGGCCAGAACGTGCCGCTGGGTGTGGGTATCGGGGTGTTCTCTGCGGTGTCCTACGGCATTGTGATCGTGGCGGCCCTGAGCCTGCCGGAAACACGCGGCAAACAGCTGCAGGCGCGGTAAGGTAGGCCTATGAACAACAACAAGGGAGACCGCGTGGTGGAACGCCTGCTACTCAATTGCGACATGGGCGAGAGTTTCGGCAGCTGGCGCATGGGCCTGGATGCCGAGGTAATGCCCTACATCGATTGCGCCAACATTGCCTGTGGCTACCACGCCGGCGACCCCGGCATTATGCGCCGCACCGTGGCCCTGGCGCTGGAGCATGGGGTAACCATCGGCGCGCACCCGGCCTACCCGGACCTGGTCGGTTTCGGTCGCCGCTCCATGGCCTGCAGCCCCGAGGAAATCCGCGACCTGCTGCACTACCAGATCGGTGCGCTGGACGGCATTTGCAAAGTGCTGGGTGGCCGCGTGGCTTATGTGAAGCCCCATGGCGCGCTGTACAACGACATGATGGCCGACCCGCTCAAGCTGCGCACCGTGCTGGAAGCTGTGGCGGCCTACGACAGCAATCTGCCTCTGATGCTGATGGCCACCGCCGACAACCGCGCCGCCCAGGCCCTGGGCGATGAAATCGGTGTGCCGCTGTGGTTCGAGGCGTTCGCCGACCGCGCCTACACCGCCAGCGGCCATCTGGTGTCGCGCCGTTTGCCTGGCGCGGTGCATCACGACCCGGTGCTGGTGGTGGAGCAGGCCGTGCGCCTGGCCCGAGGCGATACGCTGGTGGCGGACGATGGCAGCGCCCTGCGCCTGCAGGCCAGCACCCTTTGCGTGCATGGCGACAACGACAGTTCGGTGGCGGCGGTGCGGCAGATACGCCAGGCTCTCGACGCCCTGGAGCCGCAATGAAAGCGCGTATCGAAGTGGTGGCCATCGACAGCCTGATGGTGCGTCTGTTCGACCGGATCGACGAGGCCAACATGCCGTGGATGCTCGCCGCCAGCCAGCGCCTGAGCGCCGTGTTCGGCGAGCACCTGCTGGACCTGGTGCCGTCCTACACCACGCTGATGGTGCAGTTCGACCTGCCACCGGGCGAGGCGAGGGCGCTGATCAACCAGGCGCTGGAGGGTTTGCAGCCAGACACCGGCAGCGGCGGCCGGCGCCACGAGATCCCGGTGTGGTACGACGCCAGCGTCGGCCCTGAACTGCCTGTGCTGGCGGCCCGCAGCGGCTTGAGTGAAGCCGAGGTTGTGCGCTTGCACAGCGAACGTGATTATCCCGTGTTCGCCCTGGGCTTCGCCCCCGGTTTCGGTTTCATGGGCCTGGTCGACGAACGCCTGGCCAGCCCGCGGCTGAGCACTCCGCGCAAGCGGGTAGCAGCGGGTAGCGTGGGCATCGCCGAGCGCCAGACGGCGGCGTATCCGGCGGTATCGCCGGGTGGCTGGAACCTGATCGGGCGCACGCCGGTGCGCTTGTTCGACCGCGAGCGTGAGGGCTACAGCCTGTTGCAACCCGGTGATCGGGTACGTTTCGTGCCGGTTTCGCGCAGCGAGTTCCTGGCGTTGGGCGGCGATGAGGAGGCGCAAGGATGAAGCAATTGACGATCGAGGCCAGCACGCCGCTGTGCCAGTTGCAGGATGCTGGCCGCTTTGGCGTGCGTCACCTGGGCGTGACCCAAGGCGGCGCGCTGGACTGGGTGGCCATGCACTGGGCCAACTGGCTGCTGGGCAACCCGTTGGCGGCGCCGGTGGTCGAGGTGGCGTTGGGTGGCTTTTGCATAGTGGCCGAACAGGACTGCGTGCTGGCCCTGGCCGGTGCCGACCTGGATGCCCGAGTCGATGACCAGCCTGTCGCGCCCTGGCGCAGCCTTGCCCTGGGCAAGGGCCAGCGCCTGACCTTGAAGCAGCCAAAGCAGGGCGTGCGGGCTTACCTGGCGGCACCGGGCGGTTTCCTGGGCGAGGATGTACTGGGCAGTTGTTCCACGGTGGTACGTGAAGCACTGGGTGGCATGGATGGCCGGGGTGCGGCGCTGGCTAAAGGCCAGGCGTTAGCGTTTACCGGTAGCGATGCGACCCTGCGCGAGGTGCCGCAAGCGCTGCGCCCGCAGTACGCGGAAAAGCCTGTGCTCGACCTGGTGATGGGTGCACAGATCGGTGATTTCAGTGGTACCAGCCTGTTCGAAGCCTTCAATCGGGAGTGGACCCTGGACAGCCGGGCTGACCGCATGGGCATTCGCTTGTTGGGGCCGCAGCTGGTTTACCAGGGGGCGCCGATGATTTCTGAAGGGATACCGCTGGGGGCGGTGCAGGTGCCGCCGGACGGGCAGCCGATTGTGTTGCTCAATGACCGGCAGACCATTGGTGGGTATCCGCGGCTGGGGGCGTTGACGCCGTTGGCGCTGGCGCAACTGGCGCAGTGCATGCCGGGGGCGGTGGTGCGCTTCAGGGCGGTGGTGCAGGATGAGGCCTGGCGGGAGCAGCAGATATATCTGGACCGATGGCGGTGAGGCTACCGGCCTCTTCGCGGGTAAACCCGCTCCCACAGGTACAACACAGCCCTTGAGGAATGTGGAGTACCTGTGGGAGCGGGTTTACCCGCGAAAGGGCCGGCACCGGCAACATCACTTGGACAGGTAACGCATCCCTTCTTCCAGCCCCTGCAAGGTCAGCGGGTACATCTTGTCCTCGATCAGGTCCCGCACCAGGTGGGTCGAAGCGGTGTAGTCCCAGGCCTGCTTGGGGTACGGGTTGATCCAGATGATCTTCTTGAATTTCTCCATGAAGCGCTGCAGCCACACATACCCGGCCTCTTCGTTCCAGTGCTCCACGCTGCCGCCCGGCTGGGTGATTTCGTAGGGCGCCATGGCCGCATCGCCGACGAACACCACTTTGTAGTCGTCGCCATACTTGTGCAGCAGGTCGAAGGTGGAATAGCGCTCCGAGGTGCGGCGCAGGTTGTTCTTCCACACCGACTCGTACACGCAGTTGTGGAAGTAGTAGTACTCCAGGTGCTTGAACTCGGTCTTGCAGGCCGAGAACAGCTCTTCGCAAACCTTGATGTGGGCGTCCATCGAGCCGCCGATGTCGAACAGCAATAGCAGCTTCACCGTGTTGCGCCGCTCGGGGCGCATCTGGATGTTCAGCAAGCCGGCGTCCCGCGCGGTATGGTCGATGGTGCCGTCGATATCCAGCTCTTCGGCGGCTCCCTCACGGGCGAACTTGCGCAACCGGCGCAGGGCCAGTTTGATGTTGCGCGTGCCCAGTTCAACCTGGTCGTCGAGGTTCTTGTACTCGCGCTGGTCCCACACCTTTACCGCCTTGCCCTGGCGTTTGCCAGCGTCGCCCACGCGGATGCCTTCGGGGTTGAAACCGCCCGAGCCGAACGGGCTGGTACCGCCGGTACCGATCCACTTGTTGCCGCCGGCGTGGCGTTCCTTTTGCTCCTCAAGGCGTTTTTTGAATTCCTCGATCAGCTTGTCCAGGCCGCCCAGGGACTGGATCTGCGCACGTTCTTCATCCGTGAGCGAACGCTCGAACTCCTTGCGCAGCCAGTCTTCGGGGATCAGCGCCTCGATGTGTCGGTCGAGGTTTTCCAGGCCTTTGAAGTAGGCAGCGAAGGCCCGGTCGAACTTGTCGAAATGGCGTTCGTCCTTCACCAGGATGGCGCGCGCGAGGTAGTAGAATTCGTCCATGTCGGCGAACACCACATGCTTTTGCAGGGCCTGGTGCAGGTCCAGCAACTCGCGGACCGACACCGGCACCTTGGCCGCGCGCATTTCATTGAACAGGTTGAGCAGCATGGCCCGGCTCCTGTCAGCGGTTGCCGCGCCGGCTCATGAAGGCCAGGCGCTCCAGCAGCTGCACGTCTTGCTCGTTTTTTACCAGCGCGCCGGCCAGAGGCGGGATGGCCTTGGTCGGGTCGCGTTCGCGCAGCACGGCTTCGCCGATGTTGTCGGCCATCAACAGCTTGAGCCAGTCGACCAGCTCGGAGGTGGACGGTTTTTTCTTCAGGCCCGGTACCTTACGCACGTCAAAGAACACATCCAGCGCCTCGCTGACCAGCGACTGGCTGATGTTCGGGTAATGCACATCGACAATCTGCTGCAGCGTGGTGCGGTCGGGGAAGGCGATGTAGTGGAAGAAGCAGCGGCGCAGGAAGGCGTCCGGCAGCTCTTTTTCGTTGTTGGAGGTAATGATGATGATCGGCCGCTGCTTGGCCTTGATGGTCTCGTCGATTTCGTAGACGTAGAACTCCATCTTGTCCAGCTCTTGCAGCAGGTCGTTGGGGAACTCGATGTCAGCCTTGTCGATTTCGTCGATCAGCAGGATGACCCGCTCATCGGCCTCGAAGGCCTCCCACAGCTTGCCCTTTTTCAGGTAATTGCGCACATCGTGCACTTTGTCCACGCCCAGCTGCGAGTCACGCAGGCGGCTGACCGCGTCGTACTCGTACAGGCCCTGGTGGGCCTTGGTGGTGGACTTGATGTGCCAGGTGATCAGCCGCGCGCCGAAAGAGGCCGCCAACTGTTCGGCCAGCATGGTCTTGCCGGTGCCGGGCTCGCCCTTGACCAGCAGCGGGCGTTCGAGGGTGATGGCCGCGTTTACCGCCAGTTTCAGGTCGTCTGTGGCGACGTAGTCGCGGGTGCCTTCGAACTTCATGGGGTCTGTCCTCTGCTGTAAGCCTGTACCGGCCCTTTCGCGGGTGAACCCGCTCCCACAGGAACCTCACATGGCCAGAGGTTTGTGGGGGGCCTGTGGGAGCGGGTTTACCCGCGAATAGGCCGGCACAGGTAACACATGATTTGATTTGTTACCGACTATAACGCGGGGGTGAGCGGCTGGAAACGCAGACCGGGTATTCAGTCCCTGAATGCCCCGTCACGCCCACTCAGTCGGAATCCGGCGCGCCTCGCTCGTATCGGGCATTGAATGCCTGGATAAACCCGTTGCGCAGGATCTGCAGGAATGCCTCGAAGGCGCTGATATCCTGCTTGCGCACACTGCCACTAAGCTCCACCCGGGTGGCGAACTGGTTTTTCGGCTGGTTCTTCAGCACCGTCTCGGTCGCCCCCACCACCGCTTCCCACACCGAGCGGAAGAAGCCCTTGTCCTTTTCCTCGACGTCCTGTTGCCAGTCGAATACATCGACGTCACGCAGCAGCGGCTTTATGTAGCCGTTAAGCCGGCCGTTCTCCGCCTGCGCCTCGATGACCACGTCCCCATGCCCGGCATTGAAGTCGAATTTGCCATAGGCGCTGGCGAAGTCGTTCAGTTTGCGCAGCTCGATGCCGGTGGCGCGCAGCCTGAATTCGAAGTCATCGAAATCACTGAACGGGTCGAACGTGGCACGGCTTTCTACCTTCGCATCGCCCGCGATCAGTGCAGTACCTTCAAAACTCGCATCGCGACGGCCTTTGGGGTCTCGAACATTGGTCAGGTTGCGGATGTTGGCGTTCAGCCGGGTGGCCTTGAGGTCGACCGGTGGCTTGGAGTTGAAGTTGCGGAACGTCAGCACGCCGTTGTCGATACGCACTTCATTGAGGGTGATGGGCAGCAGTTTTTCCAGTTGCTGGCGCCAGTCGGTACCCCGGCCGGTCTGCGACGCCTGCTTGCTGCCACCGTCGACGAAGTTCAGCTCCGGGCGGACAAAGGTCACCTCGGCCACCACGGCCTTGTCGTACCACAGCGAATGCCAGCTCACCGAAAGGTCGATCAGCGGCGCGTCCAGAAACGGTACCGGCACCTTGCCGCTGGTCTTGACGATCTTCAGGCCGTTGATCTGGTACGCGCCGCGCCACCAGGCCAGGTCCACATCGGCCACCTGGCCACGGTAATCGCCCATGTCGGCCAGTTTTTCGTTCAGGTAGTTGCGCACCAGGTAGGGCAGGGCCAGGTGCAGGGCTACCAGCAGCACGATCAGGCTGCCCAGGCCGATCAGCGGCCAGCGGTAACGGGCTCTCATCAGGGCGTCTCCAAGGCGGGATGTGCGGTTGACCGCAACGCGCCCGGTCGAGTTCGAACAGGCTTTACGGGCCACCGGCCGGGGCTTACCCTTGAGGTCTTTCCCTGCTGTTTTTCATGCCAAGGACTCCTGCCATGAGCCGTATCTTTGCAGACAACGCCCATTCCATCGGTAATACGCCGCTGGTGCAGATCAACCGCATCGCCCCGCGTGGCGTAACCATCCTGGCCAAGATCGAAGGGCGCAACCCGGGTTATTCGGTCAAATGCCGCATCGGCGCGAACATGGTCTGGGACGCAGAGAGCACCGGCAAGCTCAAGCCGGGCATGACCATCGTCGAGCCCACCTCGGGCAACACCGGTATCGGCCTGGCCTTCGTCGCCGCCGCACGGGGCTACAAGCTGATGCTGACCATGCCAGCCTCCATGAGCCTGGAGCGCCGCAAGGTGCTGAAGGCGCTGGGTGCCGAACTGGTGCTGACCGACCCGGCCAAAGGCATGAAAGGTGCCATCGAGAAGGCCAACGAAATCGTCGCCTCCGACCCGGCCCAGTACTTCCTGCCGGGCCAGTTCGAAAACCCGGCCAACCCGGCCATCCACGAAAAAACCACCGGCCCGGAAATCTGGAACGACACTGACGGCGCCGTCGACGTGCTGGTGGCGGGCGTGGGCACGGGCGGCACCATCACCGGTGTTTCGCGCTACATCAAGCACACCCAGGGCAAGGCAATCCTGTCGGTGGCTGTCGAGCCCGTGTCGTCGCCGCTGATCACCCAGACCCTGGCCGGCGAAGAACTCAAGCCCAGCCCGCACAAGATCCAGGGCATCGGTGCCGGCTTCGTGCCGAAAAACCTCGACCTGTCGATTGTCGACCAGGTCGAAACGGTGACCGACGAAGAGTCCAAGGCCATGGCCATTCGCCTGATGCAGGAAGAGGGCATTCTTTGCGGGATTTCCTGTGGTGCAGCAATGGCCGCCGCCGTGCGCCTGGCCGAAAAACCGGAAATGCAGGGTAAGACCATCGTCGTAATCCTGCCCGATTCGGGCGAGCGTTACCTGTCGAGCATGTTGTTCAGCGACATGTTCAGCGAGCAGGAAAACCAGCAGTGATCGGCCTTGCCGCTGACCCTGCGCAACAATCGGCGGCCTGGTTTATTGCAAAATCTTCATGAATGCGATCCCGCCCGGGTTGTTTTTACCGGGGCGGGATCGGTTTATGATGGCAGGATGATTTTCAGGAGAGCAGGTGGCGCAGCCCTGGCTCTTCCCCAAGGAGTGAAAGCATGACCTTTTCCTTTGCAGCCAAGGCGGGCGTCTTGCTGGTGTTTTTCGGCAGCGTGCTGTTCGTGCACCTGCGCGGCAAGGCCCGCCTGCCGGTGTTGCGCCAGTTCGTCAACCATTCGGCGCTGTTTGCCCCGTACAACGCCTTGATGTACCTGTTTTCCGGTGTGCCGTCCAAGCCCTACCTGGACCGCCAGCGTTTCCCTGAGCTGGACGTGCTGAAGGACAACTGGCAGGACATCCGCGAAGAGGCCATGCGCCTGTTCGACGAAGGCTACATCCGCGCCGCCGAGAAGGACAACGACGCCGGCTTCGGTTCGTTCTTCAAGAAAGGCTGGAAGCGTTTTTACCTGAAGTGGTACGACAAACCGCTGCCTTCGGCCGAGGCCCTGTGCCCGCGCACGGTCGAGCTGGTCAGCAGCATCCCCAACGTCAAGGGCGCGATGTTTGCCCTGCTGCCCGGCGGCAGCCATTTGAACCCGCACCGCGACCCCTTCGCAGGTTCGCTGCGCTACCACCTGGGCCTGTCCACGCCGAACTCCGATGCTTGCCGCATCTACGTCGATGGTGAGCAATACGCCTGGCGTGATGGCGAGGACGTGATGTTCGACGAAACTTACGTGCACTGGGTCAAGAACGAGACTGATGTTACCCGCGTTATCCTGTTCTGCGACATCGAGCGCCCGCTGAGCAGCCCGCTGATGACCCGCATCAACCGCCAGGTCAGTGCCTTCCTCGGCCGCGCCACCGCACCGCAGAACACCGACGACGAGCGTGTGGGCGGGATCAACCAGGCGTATGCCTGGAGCAAGCGGTTCAGCAATAAAATCAGCACCCGCGTGAAGCAGTTCAAGCGCGCCAACCCCAAGGCCTACCGCATTTTGCGGCCGGTGCTGGCGGTGGTGGTGGCGTATCTGCTGTACCGCTGGCTGTTCTGATTCTGCGAATGGGGGCGCAAAACGCCCCCATTATATTTTCAGGCCGGCTCCAACGCTTCGACTATCTTCCCACGGCTAAGGTGCACCACCTTGTCCGCCGTATCGAAATACCGGTCATCATGCGAGATCACGATAATGGTCTTGCCCAACCGCTTCAGGTCTGGCAGCAGCTCGGTGTAGAACACCCGGCGGAAGGTCGGGTCCTGGTCCGCCGCCCATTCATCGAACACCAGCACCGGCCGCCCATCCAGCCAGGCGTTTACCAGCGCCAGGCGCTTGCGCTGCCCGGTGGACAGGTCGGTGGTGGTAAAGGCGCCATCACGCACGCTGACCTTGTGGGCGATCTCCAGCCGTTCCAGGTAGCGCGTGGCATCTTCAGGCAGGCTGTGTTCATGCTCGGGCAGGTCTTCGAACAGGTAGTAGTCGGCAAATACGGTGGTGAACAGCTGGCGGTAGTCATCCAACCCTTCCGGGCCGATTGCCTTGCCATTCAGGCGCACTTCGCCGCGCTGCGGAGTGTATAGACCGAGCAACAGCTTGATCAGCGAGGTCTTGCCGCAGCCATTCTCGCCGACGATGAACAGGATTTCGCCCGGCTCGATACTCAGGTTCACCGGCCCGACACGGAACGGCTCTTTACCGTCCACCGGCGGGTAGGCGTACTCGACGTTGCGCAGTTCCAGGTGCGCGGTAGCCAAGGCCTCGCGCTTGACCGGCGGCTCCAGCAGCAAGTGCGGCTCGGGCGAGGAAAAGCGCTCGGACAAGTCGGCAATGCGGCGGAACGCCACCTGCGCGCGGCCAAGGATTGGCAGGTTGCCGATCAGCGTTTCCAGCGGGCCTTTCATGTACAGCAGCACCAGCACGAAGCCGCTCATCACCGCCGGGTCGTTGCTCGGCCACAGCGATTGCAGGGCCAGGGTAAGGCCGATGACCACGAAGAACAGCATCGAACCCAGGCTCTTGGCCACCACGAAGATGTTGATGGCACGGATGTGGGTGTTGGCGATGAAGTCGGCGGTGCCCTGGATATTACGGGTGAGCATGGCATGGCGGCGGCGGCGGTCGATGCGCAGTTCCTTGGCGCCTTCGGCAATGGCCGAGTAGTGCTTTTGCAGGTTGTCTTCGGCATCGCGGGCGGCGTTGAAGCCGGCCACGCCTTTTTGCCGGGCGATGTATTGCACGCCGCTGCCGATGCCGATGGCCACCAGGGTGATGGCGAAGATCGGCCACGACAGCCAGGCCAGGTAGGCCATGCAGCCGGTCACCGTGGTCAGCGAGATGGCCAATGGGGCGAAGGCGAAGGCGAAATCGCTGATGGTATCGACGTCACGTGTCAGCACCGGGATCAGGCGGTGAGTGCGGTAGCGCTCGATCTGTTCGATCGGCGCCGACAGCACTTTGGCGCCCAGGTCCTTGCGCAGCCGGGCAATGACTTTCTGGCCCACGTAGTTGGTGCCGCTGTCGGCCGCCACGCTGCTGACCAATGCCAGCAAGCACAGGCCGGCGAAGGCCAGGATTACGCCTTGGCTCATGCCGCCGTCAGCGTGCAAACCCTGGTTGACGGTGGCCAGCAGGGCAGTCACCGCCAGGCCGCCGACCATGCCCAGCAGCACTGAAACGATTACTGCGGGGCGGTAGGGTTTGAGCAGGGCCAGCAATTCGCGGATGGCCCCGGGGGAGGAGGTTTTCATGAAGCATGATCTCGCTGGTGAGGTGGGGGCGGGTTAGCTGCCGAGGGCCAGGGTGCCCTTCATCAAGGTGCTGTGGAACGGGAACGAGCAGTAGAAGCTGTAGACGGTACCGGTCTTCAGCGACCGGGTGTCGAGGGTGACGCTGTCCTTTTCGCCGCCGCCGATCAGGCGGGTGTGGGCGATGACCCGGGTGTCGTCAGGTTTCACATAGTCCTGCGCCTCGCCGGCCTTCTGGCCGTCATCCAGCACGCCTTGCATGTCGGCTGGGGTGCTCAGCACCCAGTTGTGGCCCATGACGTTCTTTGGCATGTCACCGGGGTGGGTGAGGGTGACGGTGAACGAGGTGCACGCCTTGGGTACGGTAATGGCGGCCTTGTCGAAGGTCATCTGGTCGGTGCCATGGATTTCCACGGCGCATTGCTCCGCCGACCAGGCGGCAGGGGCCGCGGCAAGCAGGGCGAGGAGCAGAAGCTGGCGAGTCATGTACGGTTCCTGGGCGATAAAAGGGGGCACATCGTTCAGACGAACCGGCGCGGCTGCGCTTTACCTGCGTGTGCTGCCCTGGTGAATTTCCCGTTGGCCCGCTCGTTCATCTAGTCAGGCGCCGCCATGGCGCAAAACCCGATTACGCCGCCAAAGCGGCCCTGGCTTGAGGTGACCGTACATGAGTGAACTGCTGAGCTTTGCCATCGAACCCCTGGACGCCGCGCGCGGCAACCTGCCGCTGCTGGTGCGTGCACCGGAGCCGGGGATTGACCTGCTGGAGGCCTTTGCCGAATTGCAGCCGCTGGTGGACCGGCACCTGCTACAGGCGGGTGGCATCCTGTTCCGCGGGTTCGAGGTAGGTGGCGCCGAAGCCTTCCGTCAGTTTGCCGCCTCTTTCGGGCACCCGCTGCTCAATTATGAGTTTGGCTCCACGCCACGCAGCAACGTGACCAAGGGCGTTTACACCTCAACGGAATACCCCGCGCACCAGAGCATCCCGCTGCACAACGAGCAGGCCTACACCCTGGAATGGCCGATGAAGATCTGGTTCTACAGCGTGATCCCCGCCGAGACCGGTGGCGAGACGCCGATTGCCGACAGCCGCGAGGTGTACCGGCGCATGCCGGTGCGTATTCGCCAACGTCTGGAAGAGAAAGGGCTGATGTACGTGCGCAACTACGGCAACGGCCTGGACGTGGAGTGGTCGCAAGTGTTCAGCACCGAAGACCCGCGCCAGGTCGAGGCTTACTGCCGGGCACATGCCATCGAGTGCATTTGGAAGGACGACGGCGAGCTGCGCACCCGCCAGCGTTGCCAGGTGGTGGGGCGCCACCCCGTGACCGGGGACAATGTGTGGTTCAACCAGGCGCACCTGTTCCATGTGTCGAACCTGCAACCAGAAGTGCGTGAGTCGCTGATGGACATCGTCGAGGAGGAGGACTTGCCGCGCAACGTGTACTACGGCGACGGTACGACCATCGAGGATTCGCTACTCGATGAGGTGCGCGGGGTGCTGGATGACTGCACCATCAGCTTCCCTTGGCTGGCGAATGATGTGCTGATGCTCGACAACATGCTCGCGGCCCATGCGCGGTCGCCGTTTACCGGCAAGCGCAAGGTGGTGGTAGCGATGGCTGAGGGGCATTCCGAACTGCTGCGCTGAAGGGCTCGGAGGTACCGCGCTCCTGCAGGGTTATCACTGTCCTCAGGAACGATGCAGGACCTGTGGGAGCGGGTTCACCCGCGAAGAATCCAGCGCGGTGAATGGCACCGGCTTTGCCGGTGTTCGCGGCTGAAGCCGCTCCCACAGTGATTGCGTCAACTTTTAGAGTCTCGGCAAGCCCGTTCTCCGCTGCCCCCTAAATCAGCCCCCCATGCCTTCGTCTGACAGTTACCGCTCGACTGCCAGGACACCGCTCGACATGAATGCTGATCAAACGCTCAAGCTCGCCCGTCGCTTCATCGAACTCAGCCCCGACAAGCGCCGCCTGTTCCTCAAGGCGCTGCAGGGCGAGGGCATGGACTTTTCCGTGCTGCCGATTGCGCCCGGTGTGGAAGTAGCTGAGCGCGACCAGCTATCGTACGCCCAGCGGCGCATGTGGTTCCTCTGGCAGCTCGACCCGCAGGGCGCGGCGTACAACCTGCCTATGGCCGTGCGCCTACATGGCCCGCTGGACCTGACGGCCCTGCAGCACGCCTTCGAAGCCCTGATCGCCCGCCACGAAACCCTGCGTACCCGGTTCGTCGCCGATGGCGATGACGTACGCCAGCAGGTCGATGCGGTCGCTGCCCCGTTGCAGTTGCGCCAGGATGCCCTGGCCGAACTGGATGAAAGTGCCCGCCAGGCCGCTGTCGAGTCCATCGCCGAAGCCGAGGCGCTGGCCCCGTTTGACCTGGCCAGCGGCCCGCTGCTGCGTGTGCGCCTGCTGCAACTGGCCCCGCAAGATCACGTGTTGCTACTCACCCTGCACCATATCGTCGCCGACGGTTGGTCGATGAACGTGCTGATCGACGAGTTCCTGCGCCTGTACGACGCCGCCGTGGCGGGTGCCGACGCCACCCTTGAGCCGCTGCCAATCCAGTATCGCGACTATGCCCTGTGGCAGCGCAGCTGGCTGGAAGCCGGAGAACAGGCGCGCCAGCTGGCTTACTGGCAAGCACGTCTGGGTGATGACCATTCACCGCTGGAACTGCCATTGGACCGCACACGCCAGGGCCGGCCCAGCTACCGGGGCGCACGCCACGAGTTCCCCATCGCCGCAGACGTTGCCGAGCGCCTGCGGAGTGTGGCCCGCAAGCACAACGTCACGCTGTTCATGGTCCTGCTGGCTGCTTTCAAACTACTGCTGCAACGCTACAGCGGCCAAGCCGCAATCCGTGTCGGCGTGCCTATCGCCAACCGCAATCGTGCAGAAGGCCAGGGCCTGATTGGCTGCTTCATCAATACCCAAGTGCTACACACTGAGATCGACCCGCTGCTGGACATCACTGGCCTGCTGCAGTGCGTGCGCGAGACTGCTTTGGGCGCGCAAAGCCACCAGGACTTGCCGTTCGAGCAGCTGGTCGAAGCGCTCGACCTGCCGCGCAGCACTGAAAGCCCGCTGTTCCGCGTGTTGTTCAATCACCAGGCGCAGGTGGCGGATGTGCAGGCCATCGAAACCCGCTCCGGCTTGAGCCTGGCGCCGATCACGCTGAAGAAGCACAGCGCCCGCTTCGATCTGGCATTGGACACTCACGAGCGCGCCGGGCAATTGCATGCGGCGTTCACCTACGCCACCGATGTGTTCGACGCTGTTACTGTCGAAGCCCTCGGCGAACAGTGGCTGGCCCTGGTGCAAGCGCTGGCCGATGAAACCGGTGGTGCTGTCGGCGAGCTGGCATTGCCGGGCCTGGCCGTTGCCCAGAGTGAGTTGAAGCCGGTCGAGGCAACCCGGCTGGTGCACCAACGCTTTGCCGCTGCCGCCAGCCGCCACCCCGAGCATACGGCGGTAATGGCCGCAGGCGAGCAAGCCAGCTTTGCCGAGCTTGATGCCCGTGCCCAAACCATTGCCGGCCGCTTGAACCAGGCCGGGGTAGGGCCGGACACGCTGGTCGGCGTGCTGGCAGACCGCAGCGTTGGCATGCTCGCCAGCATCCTGGGTGTGCTCAAGGCCGGTGGCGCATACCTGCCGCTGGAGCCTGAACAGCCGGCCGAGCGCCTGGCCTACATGCTGGCCGACAGCGGCACGCGCCTGGTGCTGGCACCCAGTCACTGGCAGGCTGAACTGGCTGATGGCGTGCAGCGCATCGACTGGGCGCAAACGGGTAGCGCCAGTGCCGTTCGCCCAGCGCCCCAGCCGGCCAACCTGGCCTATGTGATCTACACCTCTGGCACCACCGGGCAGCCCAAGGGCGTGGCGATCAGCCACGGCGCTCTGGCCAACTACGTGGATGGCATCGCCGCGCGCCTGCCGGTCGAACGCATCCGCAGCATGGCCCAGGTCTCGACGCCGGCTGCCGACCTGGGCCACACCATGTTGTTCGGTGCCCTGTGCGGCGGCCACACCCTGCACATGCTGTCGCGTGAACAGGTATTGGACGCCGAAGGCTTCGCTGCCTACCTGGCCGAGCATCAGGTAGACGCACTGAAGATCGTGCCGTCGCACCTGGAGGCGATGTTGGTGGCTGGCCGTTCGGCGCTGCCAGCGCAGTGCCTGGTGCTGGGCGGTGAGGCCATCAGCCCGGGCCTGCTGGGCAAGATCCGCCAACTGGATCCGGCGCTCAAGGTGTTCAACCACTACGGCCCGACCGAGACCACTGTCGGCGTGCTGGTCGCCGAACTTGACGAGCACGCCAGCCTCGGCAAGCCATTGGTCAATACCTGCGTTGCGGTGCTCGACCGTTGCCTGCAACCGCTGCCGGCCAAGGCCAAGGGCGAGCTGTACATCGGTGGCGCCGGCCTGGCCCGTGGTTACCTGAATCGCCCGGCGCTCACGGCCGAGCGCTTCGTCCCTGATCCAGGCGGCAGCCACGGCAAGCGGCTGTACCGCAGCGGCGACTGGGTACGCCAGGGCAGCGACCTGCAATTTGCCGGGCGCATGGATGGCCAGGTGAAAATCCGTGGCTACCGTGTGGAGCTGGCCGAAATCGAAAGCCAGCTGCGTGCGCTGGAGGGTGTCGCCAACGCGGTGGTGCGCATGCATGGCCACGCACCGCAACTGCAACTGGCCGCATGGCTGGTGCCCAGCCAGGTGCCGGTCGACAGCGTGGCCTGGCAGGACGCGATCCGCGCCACCCTCAAAGGCCTGCTGCCCGAACACATGGTGCCAGCCTATCTGATGGTGCTGGAGCACCTGCCTGTCACTGTCAACGGCAAGGTCGACGTCAAGGCGCTGCCAGAGCCGGTCGCGACACAGGTGGTTTACCAGGCACCGCAGAATCCGTTGCAAGTGCAACTGGCGCAAATCTGGGCCGAAGTCCTGCAAGTGCCGCAGGTGGGCCTGACCGACAACTTCTTCGCCCTTGGCGGCCATTCGCTGCTGGCCACCCAGGCCGTATCACGGGTGCGCAAGCAATTGGGCGTGGACCTCCCGCTGCGTACCCTGTTCGACACCGTCGACCTGCAAGCCTTCGCTCAAGCGGTAGCTGAGGGAGAGCAGGGCGCCGGGCTGGAGATCGAAATCCTTGACCGGCAGCAGCCGCTGCCAGTGTCTCGCTCGCAAAACCGCCAGTGGCTGTTCTGGAAGCTGAACCCCGAAAGCCTGGCGTACAACACGCCAATGGCTGTGCGCATGCAGGGCAATCTTGACCGTGCAGCGGTGCAGGCTGCGCTGGACGCTCTGGTCGCCCGTCACGAATCGCTACGCACGGTGTTCGTGGAGGCTGAGGGCCTGCCTTGGCAGCGCATCCAGCCGGCGGCTTCGGTGCCGATCGGCTTCGAAGATATCAGCGGCCAGGACCACGCGGCGCAGATGCGCAAGCTGGAAGCCGAAGCGTTCGTCCCGTTCGACCTGGAGCACGGCCCGCTGCTGCGTGCCCGCCTGTTCAAGGTGGATGCGCAGGAGCACCTGCTGTCGCTGACCCTGCACCACATCGTTTCCGACGGCTGGTCGATGAGCCTGCTTGTGCGCGAGTTCGCCGCTGCCTACAACGCTGCTGCCACTGGTCAAGTGCACGCCATCGAACCGCTGGCGGTGCAGTATGCCGACTTCGCCGCCTGGCAGCGCAAGTGGCTGGCCGAAGGGCAGATGCAGGCGCAGATCGACTACTGGAAGACGCGCCTTGAAGACGACTTCGAAGTGCTCGAACTGCCCGCCGACCGCATTCGCCCGCAGGTCAAAAGCTACCGGGGCAGCCGCTTCGACGTGCGCCTGCCGCCGGCGCTGACCGAGCGCCTGCGCACCCTGGCCGTGGCATCCAACGCCACGCTGTTCCATGTGTTCCTGGCGGCCTACGCCATCGTGCTGTCGCGCTACAGCCGCAAGGGCACGCTGAACATCGGCGTACCGGTCACCAACCGCAACCGCCTGGAGCTGGAAGGGCTGATCGGCTTCTTCATCAATGTGGTGGTGGCACGCATCGGCGTGGATGGCAGTCAGCCGTTCCCCCAGTTGCTGGCCGCCATCAAGGAAACCACCTTGCAAGCCCAGGCCAACAAGGATGTGCCGTTCCTGGAAGTGGCCGAGGCGCTGTACCCCGACCGGGACCAGGGCGTGAATCCGTTCTTCCAGGTGCTGTACAACCACCTGCGCGACTTGGGCGAGCAGGTGTCCAGCGATGCCCTGCACGGCCTGAGCGTCAAGGAAGTGGACCTGCTGGAGCCGGGCGCGCAGTACGACATTTCGCTGAACACGCTGGAGCGCTCCGATGGCGTGACGGCTTCATTCAACTACTCCACCGACCTGTTCGACGCGGCGCGTATCGAGCGCATGGCCGGGCACTGGCAGGCATTGCTGGAGGCCATCTGCGCCGAGCCGCAGCGTTGCATTGCCGAGCTGGACTTCCTTGGTATCGCCGAGCGCCAGCAGTTGACCCACGATTGGAACCCCGTGCCTCAAGCCACCAGCGGGTTGTGCGCGCACCAGCTGCTTGAACACCAGGCGCGTGAGCGGCCAGACGCCTTGGCACTGATTTTCGACGACCAGCAGATAACCTACGCCGAGCTAGACCGCAGCAGCAACCAGCTGGCGCATCGCCTGCGGGCGCTGGGCGTAGGTCCGGAGCGTCTGGTCGGCGTGGCCGTGGAGCGCGGCCTGGGCATGGCCCTGGCACTGATCGCCATCCACAAGGCCGGTGGCGCCTATGTGCCTCTGGACCCGGACTACCCGCAAGAGCGCCTGGCCTACATGGTCGACGACAGCAACATCGGCCTGCTGCTGGCCGATGCGCCTTCTCGTGATCGTCTGCAACTGGCCAAGCAGCTGCCTTGCGTGGTGCTGGAGCCCGGCACCGAGTGGCTGCAAGCCTGGCCAGCCGAGCCGCTGGCGAACCTGGCTGCACCGCAGAACCTCGCCTACGTCATCTACACCTCCGGCTCCACTGGCATGCCCAAGGGCGTGGCCATCGACCACCATGCCTTGTCGGTATTCTGCCAGGTGGCCGGCGATTATTCGCGATTGAGCCCGGACGACCGCGTGTTGCAGTTCGCCACGTTCAGTTTCGATGGCTTCATCGAGCAGTTCTTCCCGCCGCTGGCCTGCGGCGCCTGTGTGGTGCTGCGCGACCTGCGGCTGTGGGACACCGCCACCTTGCTGGACGAAATCAACCGCCATGGCGTGACCGTGGCCGACCTGCCGGCCGCCTACTGGCGCCTGCTGGCGCTGGAGCGCCGTGCCCCCGAAGCCTATGGCCGCCTGAAGCAGATTCACGTGGGCGGCGAAGCAGTGCCGGAAGACGCCCTGCGCGCCTGGCTGGCGGATGGGCCGCCAGCCGTGCGCCTGCTGAACACCTATGGCCCGACCGAGGCCACCGTGGTCGCCACCACTTATGACTGCTCGCAGATGACCGAGCAGCAGATCAGCCTGGGTGGCGTACCCATCGGCCGCGCCTTGCCGGGCCGCAGCCTGCATGCGCTGGACGATGGCTTGGCGCCAACCCCGGTGGGTGTCCCCGGTGAGCTGTTCATCGGCGGTGCAGGCTGCCTGGCACGCGGTTACCACCAGCGGCCATCGCTTACGGCCGAGCGCTTCATCCCTGACCCGTTCGACCCGGTTGGCGGTGGCCGCCTGTACCGCACCGGCGACCTTGGCTACTACGACGAAAACGGCCAGCTGGCCTATCGCGGCCGGGTCGACCATCAGGTGAAAGTGCGTGGCTTCCGCATTGAACTGGGCGAAATCGAGCAGTCCCTGCGGGCGCACCCGGACGTGCGCGAGGCCACCGTGCTGGCCATCGACCTGCCCAGTGGCAAGCAACTGTGTGCCTATGCCGTGCCAGCCGAAGGCCACAGCGGCGACTTGCGCCTGGCGCTTAAGCAGTACCTCAAGGCCAGCCTGCCGGACTACATGATCCCGTCTTACCTGGTGACCCTGCCAAGCATGCCACTGACCCCCAGCGGCAAGCTCGACCGCAAGGCGCTGCCGCTGCCCGACCCAAGCCAGCCGCAGCATGACTACGAGGCGCCACAGACCGAGCGGCAACAGCAGCTGGCCGCGCTCTGGGCGCAGTTGTTGAACGTTGCCCGGGTGGGCCTGAACGACAACTTCTTCGAGCTGGGCGGCCACTCCCTGCTGGCCGCTCAGGCGGTGTCACGGATCAACGTGGAGCTGGGGCTCGACGTGCCCCTGCGGCTGATCTTCAGCCACCCCGAACTGCGCGCGTTCGCCCAGGCACTGGACGAGCAAGGTCTGTCGCTTTCCGACGACGGCCTGAGCGATATCGAACAAATGATGAACGCATTCTCAGAGGCCTGACATGGAACTCACTGCAGCACAACGCATCGCCCAACGTTTCGTCGGCCTCCCCGTGGAGCAGCGCCAGCAGATCCTGGAAAAGATGCAGGCCAGCGGCCAGAGCTTCCGCCTGCTGCCCATCGTGCCCGCACGCCAGGGTTTGGCGCGCATCCCGCTGTCGTATGCCCAGCAGCGCCTGCTGTTCCTCTGGCAGCTGGAGCCTGACAGCCCGGCCTACAACGTACCGATGGCGGTGCGCCTGAAGGGCGAGCTGGACCAGGCGGTGCTGCAACAGGCGCTGGATGCGCTGGTGCAACGGCACGAGTCTCTGCGCACGCGCTTCGCTTCGGACGAAGGCGAATTTCATCAGGAAATCCTCGACCACTGCCCGCTGCCACTGGAACTGGCGGTGTTCGACGGTGCCGACGATGAGGCCTCGCTGGGCGCGGTGGTGGACGCCGTACTCAAGCGGCCGTTCGACCTGCTGACTGGGCCGCTGCTGCGGGTGACGCTGCTCCGCGTGGGTGACGAGGAGCATGTGTTGGTGCTGAGCATGCACCACATCATCTCTGACGGTTGGTCGAGCGATGTGCTGGTGCAGGAGTTCATCCAGCTGTATACCGCCCTGGCCGAAGGCCGTCAGGCGCAGTTGCCGGCCTTGCCGATCCAGTATGCCGACTACGCCATCTGGCAGCGTGCCTGGCTGGAAGCCGGCGAAGCACAGCGACAGCTGGAATATTGGCAGGCACAGCTGGGCGATGAGCAGCCGGTGCTGAGCCTGCCACTGGACTTCGAGCGCCCGGCCACGCCAAGCCAGCGCGGCGCGGTGGTGCGCGTGGACATTGCCGGCGAACAGGCCGAAGCCCTGCGCAACCAGGCGCGCAAGGGTGGCCATACCTTGTTCGTGCTGGTGCTGGCGGCCATGGCGGTGGTGCTGTCGCGTTACAGCGGCCAGGCCGATATCCGCATCGGCGCGCCGAACGCCGGGCGCAACCGCAAGGAGCTGGAAGGCCTGATCGGCTTCTTCATCAACACCCAGGTGCTGCGCGTGCAGGTGGACGAGCGCGCCACCTTTGCCGGGCTGCTGGAGCAGGTCAAGGACGTGATCGGCGGCGCACAGTCGCACCAGGAACTGCCGTTCGAGCACCTGGTGGATGCCTTGCTGCCGGAGCGCAACCTGGCCCACAACCCGCTGTTCCAGTTCAAGATCAACCAGCATGTAGCTGCCAGCGACACCGAGCGCAAGCGGCTGGGTACGCTGGAAGTGGAGGGCTTTGCCCGTGACGGCGGCGACGCGCGCTTTGACCTGGCGTTCGATTTTTCCGACAAGGCCGATGGCATCGAGGGCTACTTCACCTACGCAACTGACCTGTTCGAGCAGGCCACCATCGAGCGTATGGCTGGCTCGTTGCGCCATGTGCTGGGTGCGCTGACCCGCGACCTGCAGCAGGTAATCGTCGACTGCCCAGAGCTTGTGGCTGTGCTGCCGGCTGCCGTGCAGTCTTATCCGCAGGGTGACATTCTTGCGTTGTGGCGCCAGGCCATAGCCCAAGGCCAGGCCCACGGCGGCGTGAGAGCCGGTGAGCGGTTCATGACCCAGGCCGGGCTGGAGGCAGCGTCCAATCGCCTGGCCAGCTTCCTGCGCCAGCGCGGTGTGGGTGCTGGCAGCATCGTAGCCCTGTGCTTGCCGCGTTCCATCGAGTGGGTTAGCGCCTTGCTCGCGGTGCTCAAGAGCGGTGCGGCTTACCTGCCGCTGGACGCCCAGCAACCGCAGGAGCGCCTGCAACAACTGATTGCTGACAGCGGTGCTTCAGTGCTGTTGCACGAACCCGGTGATGATCGTTTCACCGACCTGCAAGGCGTGCAGGTGATTGCCTGCGAGCATTCCGCCTGGGCAACCTGCAGCGACAGCCCGGTCGAGGTGGCCATCGCGCCTGAGCAGCCGGCGTACCTGATCTACACCTCCGGTTCGACCGGCCAGCCGAAAGGCGTGGTGGTGAGCCACGGCGCGCTGGCCAGCTACACCCAGGCCGTGCTGGAGCGCCTGCAACTGCCGGGTTCGGCCAGCATGGCAATGGTGTCCACTCCCGCAGCCGACCTGGGCCATACCGTGCTGTTCGGCGCTCTGGCGTCCGGCCGCTTGCTGCACCTGTTGCCGCAAGAGCTGGCATTCGACCCGGATGGCTTCGCCAGCTACATGGCGCAGCATCAGGTTGGCGTGTTGAAGCTGGTTCCGAGCCACTTGCAAGGTTTGCTGCAAGCAGCCCGCGCCGCCGATGTACTGCCTGTCGAGGCGCTGATCCTGGGCGGTGAGGCATGCAGCTGGGGCCTGCTGGAAAAAGTCCGGGAGCTTCGCCCGGGTTGCCGGGTAATCAACCACTACGGCCCGACCGAAACCACGGTCGGTGTGCTTACCTTCGAACCCGCCCAGCCTGTGCCAGGCTGCCGTACGGTGCCGGTCGGTCGCCCGTTGGGCAATGCCTGCGCCCAGGTGTTGGATGGCTACCTCAACCCACTGGCGGCACAGGTGCCCGGTGAGCTGTACCTGGGCGGGCAGGGCGTTGCCCAGGGCTACCTGGGCCAGCCCGCGCTGACCGCCGAGCGCTTCGTGCCGGCCGAGAACGGTTTGCGCCTGTATCGCACGGGTGACCGGGCGCGGCTGACGGCCGATGGCCTGGTCGAGTTCATTGGCCGTGCTGACGACCAGGTGAAAATTCGTGGCTACCGCGTGGAGCCGGGGGAAGTCGGCCGGGTATTGGCCGGCCTGCCTGAAGTCAACGACGCCGTGGTGTTGGCTCTGCCGCTGGAAGGTGATGCCGAGCGCCTGCAACTGGTGGCCTACGCAGTGGTCGATGCTGGCGTGACGACGCAGCAGTTGCAGGGGCAACTGCAAGCACGCCTGCCGGACCATATGGTGCCGGCACAGATGCTGTTGCTGGAGCGCCTGCCGCTGACCGCCAACGGCAAGCTAGACAAACGCGCGCTGCCGGTACCCGGCGCGGTCAGCCGTGGCTACGTGGCGCCGGAAGGTGAGATCGAAGAGAAACTGGCCGCCGTGTGGGCCGATGTACTGAAGCTGGAACAGGTTGGTAGCAGCGACAACTTCTTCGAGCTGGGCGGCGATTCCATCCTCAGCCTGCAGATCATCGCCCGGGCCAAGCGTCAGGGTATCAAGATCACCCCCAAGCAACTGTTCGAGCAACAGACTATCGCCCAACTGGCCCAGGTGGCCAAGCGCATCGAGGCCAAACAGCCGGTAGCCGCAGCGGCAGCCGTGGACACCGCCATCAACGGCGAGGCCGCGCTGCTGCCCGCCCAGTTGCGTTTCTTCGAAATGGATATCGCCCAGCCTGCGCACTGGAACCAGTCCGTATTGCTCAAGCCGGCCGACCCGGTACAGGTGCCGCAACTGGAAGCAGCCCTGCGCGCCGTGGTGGAACACCACGATGCCCTGCGCCTGCGTTTCATCCAAGACAACCGCAAGTGGCAAGCCCGCTTCCAGCCACTGGACAATGCGCCGCTAGTGCGCCAGCACACGTTGGCCTCGCTGGGCGAACTGGACGCTGCCGGCAACGATGTGCAGGCCAGCCTGAACCTGGAGCACGGGCCGTTGCTGCGCGCCGAACTGTTCGACTTCGCCGATGGCCAGCAGCGCCTGCTGCTGGTGGTTCACCACCTGGTGGTGGACGGTGTGTCGTGGCGCGTCCTCCTGGAAGACTTGCAGGAGGCCTACCAGCAATTGCTGAACGGCCAGGCCGTGAGCCTGCCCGCCAAGACCAGCCCGGTGAATACCTGGGCCGAGCGCCTTGCCGCCCACGCCAGTAGCCCGGCCTTGCACGCACAGCAAGGCTACTGGCAGCAGGTGCTGGCCGGCGACAACGCAGAACTTGCGCGTGACAACCCACAGGGCAGCCTGGACAACACCCATGCCCGCACCGCCGCCACGCGACTGGATGCCGAGCGTACCGCCAAGCTGCTTAAGCAGGCCCCAGCCGCCTACCGCACGCAGATCAACGACCTGCTGCTGACTGCACTGGCGCGCACGCTGTGCCAGTGGAGTGCCCAGGACAACGTACTGGTGCAGCTGGAAGGGCATGGTCGCGAAGACCTGTTCGACGACCTCGACCTCAGCCGCACCGTGGGCTGGTTCACCAGCCTGTTCCCGGTGCGCCTTGCCCCTGGCCACGACCTTGGCCAATCGATCAAGCGGGTTAAGGAGCAATTGCGCGCAGTACCGGACAAAGGCATCGGCTATGGCCTGCTGCGCTACCTTGGCGCCCCCGAGGTGCGTGAGCAACTGGCGAGCGCCGCCCAGCCCCGTGTCACCTTCAATTACCTGGGCCAGTTCGACGCCAGCTTTGATAGCGAAGCCAGCGCACTGTTCACCCCAAGCAGTGAGGCGGCAGGCCGCACCCAATGTGCCGGGGCGCAGCTGGGTAACTGGCTGAGCATCACTGGCCAGGTGTACGGCGGCGAACTGTTCCTGGAGTGGACCTACAGCGCCGACGTTCACCACCCGGCCACCATCGAGCGCTTGGCCCAGGCTTACGAGCAGGCCCTGACGGAACTGGTCGAGCATTGCTGCAATGCCCAACACCAAGGTGTGACGCCATCTGACTTCCCGCTGGCCGCGCTGACCCAGGCACAACTGGACAGCCTGCCGCTGGCCGCCGGGCAGATCGCCGATGTGTACCCGCTGTCGCCCATGCAGCAGGGCATGCTGTTCCACACCCTGTACGACCAGCAGGCCGGCAACTACATCAACCAGCTGCGCGTGGACGTGCACGGGCTGGATGTGCAGCGCTTCAAGCAGGCCTGGCAGGCCACGCTCGATGCCCACGACATTCTGCGTACCGGCTTCCTCATGCAGGGCGAACTGGAGCAGGCGGTGCAGGTGGTACGCAAGGCGGTCGAGCTGCCATTCAGCGAGCACGACTGGCGCGGCCAACCGGCGCTGGAGAAGGCCTTGCAGGCGTTGGCCGAAGGCGAGCGCCAGCGCGGCTTCGACCTGGCCGCAGCGCCATTGCTGCGCCTGGTGCTGGTGCGCACGGGCGATGACAGCCACCAGCTGATCTACACCAACCACCATATCCTCATGGACGGCTGGAGCACCTCGCGCCTGCTGGGTGAAGTGCTGCAACGCTATGCTGGCGTGGCGCCGCAAGCGCAGGCCACGCACTACCGCGACTACATAGCCTGGCTGCAAAACCAGGACGCGGCGGTGGCCGAAGCCTTCTGGAAGGCCCAACTGGCTAGCCTCGATGAGCCGACCCGCCTGGCCCAGGCCATCGCCGGCAGCGCAGGCGTTGCTGGCACGGGCTACGGTGACCATCGACTGACCTTCGACCGCGAGCAGACCGCGCGTATCGAAGCCTTCGCCCGGGCCAATCGGGTCACGGTCAACACCTTGGTGCAATCGGCCTGGCTGCTGCTGTTGCAGCGCTGCACCGGCCAGGCCAGCGTGTGCTTCGGCGCCACGGTCGCTGGCCGCCCGGCAGACCTGCCCGGCGTGGAAGAGCAGATCGGCCTGTTCATCAATACCCTGCCAGTAATCGGCGCACCGCGTGCCGAGCAGACCGTGGCCGAGTGGATCGGCCAGGTGCAGGCCGGCAACCTGGCCGTGCGCGAGTTCGAGCACACGCCGCTGTACGACGTGCAGCGCTGGGCGGGGCAGGGCGGTGACGCGCTGTTCGACAGCATCCTGGTGTTCGAGAACTACCCGGTGTCCGAGGCGCTGCAACAAGGCGCCCCCGGTGGCCTGCGCTTTGGTGAGGTGGCCGTACAGGAGCAGACCAACTACCCGCTGACCCTGGTGGTGGAACTGGGGGCGACCCTGTCGATGCAGTACAGCCACGACCGTACGTTGTGGAGCGACGACACCATTGACCGTTTGGCGGGCTACTTCACCAACCTGCTTGAGGCGCTAACTGAAAACGCTGATGCACGGGTCGGTGAACTGCCAATGCTGGCCCAGCCCGAACGGCAACTGATGATCGAAGGCTGGAACCACACCCAAGCGGCCTATCCGAACGAGCGCAGCATTCATTCGTTGATCGAAGCTCAGGTATTCGCCACCCCGGACGCCCCGGCACTGGCATTCGGCAAGCACACACTGACCTACGCCGAACTCAACCGCCGTGCCAACCAGCTGGCGCACAAGCTGCGCGAGCTGGGCGTTGGCCCGGATGCGTTGGTGGGCATCGCCATGGAGCGCAGCCTGGAGATGGTCATCGGCCTGCTGGGCATTGTGAAGGCTGGCGGCGCCTACGTGCCGCTGGACCCGGAATACCCGCAGGACCGCCTGGCCTACATGTTTGAAGACAGCGGCATCGCCCTGCTGCTGACCCAGTCGCACCTGCGTGACAACCTGCCGATTCCGGCCGGCCTGCGCAGCCTGGACCTGGATGTCGAAGACCTCAGCGGCTTCAGCGACGCCAACCCGGCCGTCGATGTGGCGCCGCTGAACCTCGCCTACGTGATCTACACCTCCGGCTCCACCGGTCGCCCGAAAGGCGCCGGCAACAGCCACCAGGCGCTGGTCAACCGCCTGTGGTGGATGCAGAAGGCTTACGGCCTGGACGCCAGCGACAGCGTGTTGCAGAAAACCCCGTTCAGCTTCGACGTGTCGGTGTGGGAATTCTTCTGGCCGCTGATGACCGGCGCGCGTTTGGTCGTGGCTCAGCCAGGGGCGCACCGTGACCCGCAACTGCTGGTCGACACCATCAACCACTACGGCATCAGCACCCTGCACTTTGTGCCATCGATGTTGCAGGCGTTCATGACCCACGAAGCGGTCGAAAGCTGCACCAGCCTCAAGCGCGTGGTGTGCAGCGGTGAAGCACTGCCGGCCGAGCTGGCGCGTCAAACCCTGCAACGCCTGCCGGCAGCGGGCTTGTACAACCTGTACGGCCCGACCGAAGCGGCCATCGACGTCACCCACTGGGCCTGCCAGCCGGACGAAAGCATCAGCGTGCCGATTGGCCAGCCAATCGATAACCTGAAGACCCACATCCTGGAAGGCAGCCTGCAGCCAGCCGTGCGCGGCAGTGCGGGCGAGCTGTACCTGGGCGGGGTCGGCCTGGCTCGCGGCTACCACCAGCGCCCATCGCTGACCGCCGAGCGCTTCGTGCCGGACCCGTTCAGTGATAACGGCGGGCGCCTGTACCGCACCGGCGACCTGGCGCGCTACCGTGCCGATGGCGTGATCGACTACGCCGGGCGTATCGACCATCAAGTGAAAATCCGCGGCCTGCGTATTGAACTGGGCGAGATCGAAGCGCGCCTGCTGGAGCTGGCGAGCGTGCAGGAAGCGGTGGTGCTGGCGCAGGACGGGCCGAGCGGCAAACAACTGGTGGGCTATGTGGTGCCTGCCGACAGCGCGCAAGACGAAAGCGCACTGCGCGACAGCCTGCGTGGAGCGCTCAAGGCCGGGTTGCCGGACTACATGGTGCCTGCGCACTTGTTGCTGCTCGACAAGCTGCCAGTAACGCCGAACGGCAAGCTGGACCGCAAGGCCCTGCCGCAGCCGGATGCCAGCCAGTTGCAGGGTGAATACGTTGCGCCGCAAAGCGAGCTGGAGCAGCAGTTAGCGGCGATCTGGGCGGATGTGCTGAAACTGGAGAGGGTCGGTCTGACCGACAACTTCTTTGAGCTGGGTGGGCACTCCTTGTTAGCCACCTCGGTGATTGTGCGCATCCAGGAGCAAGCGGGTGTAGCGGCCGAACTGAAAGAACTCTTCGAGTACCCGGTGCTGGGCGACTTCAGCCGCCTGCTCGAGGGCAAGGCGCCAATTGTCGATACCACCCAGGACCAGCTGGCCAAGTCCTTGGCGCTGCTGGATAGCCTGAGCATGGAAGAACTCGATGAACTGATTTCCTGAGCCTTCTGCCTTGTGGCAGCAATGGTCTTACACAAGATCTGAAAGCTGGCGCCATCACTGTGGGAGCGGGCTTGTCCCGCGAACACCGGCGAAGCCGGTGCCATGCACTGCGTGGCCCCCTTCGCGGGACAAGCCCGCTCCCACAGTGGACACAGTTCTCTGCGCGACAGCGCCGTCCGCAGGGCTGGGGGATCTCCTGCAGGCCTGGAGCAGCCTCCAGTCTCATGCGTACAGATGCCGCGCGATACCGGCCACGAATTTCCGGCTAAATCCATGCCACCACTCAACCGTCTAACTACGGAGGAAATTGATGAGCTGATTTCTTAGGAGATTCCCTGTGCAAGAGCTGCTCGATACAGTCGTATCGTTGTCCACCCAAAAACGTAAGGCGTTGGCAGCCTTGCTCAAGAAACAAGGCGTGAACCTGTACGGTGTCACGCCAATCCTCCCGAGGACCCCTGAAGAACCGGCGTTGCTTTCCTATGCCCAGCAACGCCTGTGGATTCTGTCGCAGCTGGGCGAGGTCAGCAGCGCGTACAACCTTTCGTCCGTCTTGCGTTTCAAAGGCCATCTGGACATCCAGGCCCTGCAGCGCAGTTTCGAGACCTTGATCGAACGCCATGAAACGCTGCGTACCACTTTCCAGCTGGAGGGGGATCGGGCGGTTCAGGTAATCCACCCTCACATCCCTTTCGAACTGGCTATTGAAGTGCTGGAGCAGGCTGACGACAGCCATCTGCGTCAGCGTGTCGAGGCCGAAGCGCACTTGCCTTTCGATCTGCAGCAAGGCCCGCTGCTGCGTGTGCACCTGCTGCGCCTGGCGGCGGACGAGCATGTGCTGGTGTTGACCCTGCACCACATTGTCTCCGACGGCTGGTCGATGCCGGTGATGGTCAACGAGCTGGTGCAGCTCTACCACGGCCACAGCCAGGGCCAGGCGGTGGAACTGCCGGTACTGCCGGTGCAGTACGCCGATTACGCCACCTGGCAGCGCAACTGGATGGAGGCCGGCGAACAAGAGAAGCAACTGGCTTACTGGACTGCGCAGTTGGGTGATGAGCAGCCTGTGCTGGAACTGCCTGTTGACCGCCCGCGCCCTGCTGTAAGCAGCTATCAGGGAGCGCGTGTCACGGTTGCACTGGATAACGGCTTGGCTGCGGCGCTGAAGCAACTCGCCCAACAGCAGGGCGTGACACTGTTCATGTTGCTGCTGGCCAGCTTCCAGGCACTGCTGCACCGCTACAGCGGGCAGCCCGACATCCGTGTAGGCGTGCCGGTCGCCAACCGCAACCGGGTCGAGACCGAACGCCTGATCGGCTTTTTCGTCAACACCCAGGTGTTGCGCGCCGATTTCGATCTGACGACGACCTTCAGCCAGTTGTTGCAGCAGGTAAAGCAGTGCGCACTGGATGCCCAGGCCCATCAGGACCTGCCGTTCGAGCAACTGGTCGAGGCCTTGCAAGTCGAGCGCAACCCAGGCCACAGCCCTTTGTTCCAGGTGATGTACAACCACCAGACCCAGGCCAAGGGCGCACGCAGCAGCCTTCATGGGCTGGAGATGGAAGAGTTAGCGTGGGAAAGCCACACCGCCAAGTTCGACCTGACCTTGGATACGTTCGAGCACGAGCAGGGTATTGGTGCGGCATTGACCTATGCGACGGATCTGTTCGATGCCTCAACCATCGAGGGCATGGCCCGGCATTGGTTGAACCTGTTGCAGGGAGTCGTGGGTGAACCCGGGCAGCGAGTGGTCGACTTGCCGTTGATGGCTGAGCATGAGCGAATGCAGGTCATTCAGGAC